>NZ_JAQFWQ010000112.1 GCF_027706725.1 Nocardiopsis endophytica | reverse complement strand
AAGAAGGAGGCTCTGGAGGCGGCCGGCGTGAAGGTCGGCAAGACCCCCAGCGAGACGGCCAAGCTCGCGCGTGAGCTCTTCTAGCGCCGGTTCCCGGACCGGCCCACGCCGCCCCGCCCCGGACCCCGGGGCGGGGCGCGCTCGTTCCCGGCCCCTTCTGCTGGCAGCATGGGCGGGGTGAGCGCGCCCAAGGAACCCTCCGAACGACGCGGGACCGACCACCGGCCGCTGTACACCGCGGGCGGCCTGGCCGCCGCCTGGGCGGCCGGAGTCGGCCTGGCCGTCCTGCTGACCCTCACCCTCGTCGGGTGGGTGGCCGCCCCGCACGACGCCTTCGGCGAGGAGGTCGCCGACGTCGTGCGCACCGCCGTGCAGGCGTGGCTGGTGGCCCACCTGGTCGGCTTCGGCATCCCCGGCGGCGAGGTGATGATGCTGCCGCTGGGCCTGGTGGTGCTGCCCGGTGCGCTGCTGTACCGGTCGGGGCGCTGGCTGGCGCGCACCAGCGAGCTGCCCCGGCTGCGCCACATGTTCCGCGCAGCCGTGGCCCTGGCCGGGCCGTACGCGGCCGTGTCGGGCACGCTCGCGCTGGTGGCCCAGACCGAGGTGATCCGCCCCAGCGTGGTGCAGGCGCTGGTGGCCGGGTTCTCGCTGGCGTTCGTCGCCGGGGGGCTGGGCGTGCTCCGCCAGCAGCTCCACGACAAGGGCATCCCGATGCGCCGGATGCTGGAGCTGATGCCCGACCGCCCGCGCTCGCTGCTGGCCGGGACCTCCGGCGCCACCGCGGTGCTGCTGGGCGCCGGGGCGGTGCTGTTCGCCTGCGGCCTTGCGTTCGGGGCGGGCGACGCCGCGGCCATCACCCGCGAGCTGGGGCCGGGCGCGGTCGGCGGCACCCTGCTCGTCCTGGCGCAGCTCGCCTACCTGCCCAACGCGGTGGTGTTCGGCACCGCCTACGCGGTGGGGCCGGGCTTCGCGGTGGGCACCGGCACCATGGTCGCCCCCACCGGGGTGGCGGTCGGGCCGCTCCCGGCCTTCCCGATGCTGGCGGCGCTGCCGGACAACGGCGCGGCCCCGGTGGCGTCCCTGGCGGCGCTGGCCGCCCCGTTCGCCGCCGGTGCGCTGGGCGGGGTGCTCACCCAGCGCAGCGCGCCCACCGTGGTGGGGGAGGCGGCGCCCCTGTGGGGGTTCGTCTGCGGGGTCGCCACCGGCCTGGTGTTCACCGCGCTGTCGCTGATGGCGGGTGGGCCGATCGGGGCGGACCGGCTGGCCGATGTGGGCCCCTCGGCGTGGCAGGTCGGGCTGATCACCGCCCTGGAGGTGGGCCTGGCGGCGGCGATCGCGGCCTGGCTTGCCAACTGGCGGCACTTCCGCAGGCTCGCCGCCGAGCGGGTGCGGGAGGAGCCCGAGGAGGGCGCGGACGCCGGCCCCGCCGGGGACACAGGGGGCATAGGGGACACGGAGGACGCCGGGGAGGAGCCGGAGGAGCGGCCGGAGGACCGGCCCGAAGAACGTCCCGAGGAGCGGCCGGCCGGGCGCCGCCGCCGGTTCCGGATGCCCCGGCTGCCGCGGCTGCGCAGGCGGCGCGGCGCGGCCGGGGCCGAGGAGGACGACCCCGAGGAGCTGTTCGGCATCACCTACGAGGCCGGGCCGGACGAGGCCCCGGTCGAGGAGTCGAGCCGCTAGGGGCCGCTAGGGGTGGGGGCGGGGGCTACGCCGAGCCGCCGAGGGAGGGCACCTCGTCCTCGGGGATGCCCGCGCGCTCGGAGACCGCCGACCTCCAGGCGGCGTCGCACTGCTCCTGCGTGCTGACCGTCAGCGCCCGGGCCGAGCACTCCTGGTAGGCGGTGTACTCGTCCCAGAAGACGATGTATCCGGCGATGGCCGCCGCCGAGAACAGCACGCCGATCCAGCCCAGCACCATGCTCAGCACCGCGCCCGGGGCGTGGCCGCTGTTCTCCCGGGCCGCCCTGCGGGCCTTGCGCCCCTGGTGGATGCCGAGCAGCGACAGCAGCACGCCGAAGGGGGGCAGCATCAGCCCGGCGGCGGACAGGAAGACCCCCCACAGGCCGCCCTTCTCCACGGTGGGAGGCTGCCCGTCGGCGTGCGGCTGCGGGGACTGGTCGGTCAACGCGGGTCCTTTCCTCGGTGGGCGGCTCGGGGGAGGCGCCGGTACAGACGCTACCGGAGGAGCGGCGCGCTCACGGCCCCGGTCCCTCGGCCCGCGGGCTGGGAGGATAAGGTTGGGCCGAACGGGAGCGCGGTGCCCTCCCGTCCGTTCCGCCCTCTTCGCAACCAGTGCCCGGATGCTGCGCGTTCCCAACGCGACCCCGGGCAGGGGCGGACCCGCGATCCCCTGAGGAGGAACCACACTGTCGGCGCGAGTAGTCGTCCTCATCTCCGGGACGGGGAGCAACATGGCCGCGCTCCTCGAAGCGGCGGAGGACCCCGGATACGGGGCCGCGGTCGTCGCGGTCGGATCGGACAGAGAGAACGCGGCGGGGCTGGCGGTGGCCGAGAAGGCCGGCGTGCCGGTGTTCACCGAGCCCTTCCGGGGCGGCGGGGAGCGCGCCGCCTGGAACGCGGACCTGGCCGCGCGCATCGCCTCCTACCGGCCCGACCTGGTGGTCTCGGCCGGCTTCATGCGCATCCTGGGCCGGGAGGTGCTCGACGTGGCGCCGGTGGTCAACCTGCACCCCGCGCTGCTGCCGTCGTTCCCGGGCGCGCACGCGGTGCGCGACGCCCTGGCCCACGGGGTGCGGGTCACCGGGTCCACGGTGCACTTCGTCGACGAGGGGGTGGACACCGGACCGATCATCGACCAGGTGGCGGTGCGGGTCGAGCCCGGCGACGACGAGGCGTCGCTGCACGCGCGGATCAAGGCGGTGGAGTCCCGGCTGCTGGTGGAGACGGTGGGCCGGCTGGTCCGGGAGGGCCGGCTCGCGGAGGGGCGGCAGGTGCGGCCCGGTGCGGCCGGCAACGAACGAGCGGAGGAGAACCGGTGACGCGGCAGTCCATTCGGCGCGCGCTGATCAGCGTTTACGACAAGACGGGGCTGGAGGAGCTGGGCTCGGGCCTGGCCGCGGCGGGGGTGGAGATCGTCTCCACCGGCTCGACGGCGGCCCGCCTGGCCGCGGCCGGGGTGCCGGTGGTCCCGGTGGAGGACGTGACCGGCTTCCCCGAGTGCCTGGACGGGCGGGTCAAGACGCTGCACCCCAGGGTGCACGCGGGCCTGCTGGCCGACCGGCGCCGCCCCGAGCACCGGGCCGCGCTGGAGGAGATGGGGGTGGCCCCCTTCGACCTGGTGGTGGTCAACCTCTACCCGTTCTCCGAGACGGTCGCCTCGGGCGCCTCCCCCCAGGAGTGCATCGAGAAGATCGACATCGGCGGACCGTCGATGGTGCGGGCGGCGGCCAAGAACCACGCGAGCGTGGCGGTGGTGGTCGACCCGGACCGCTACGGCGAGGTGCTGGAGGCGGTGCGCGCCGACGGTTTCGAGGAGGGCGCGCGCAGGCGGCTGGCCGCCCGGGCCTTCGCCCACACCGCGGCCTACGACGCGGCGGTGGCCTCCTGGTTCGCCGAGTCCTACGCCCCGGACGGCACGGCGGAGGCCACCGGCTGGCCGGACGTCCACGCGGTGGCCTACGAGCGCGCGGCCACCCTGCGCTACGGGGAGAACCCGCACCAGCGGGCGGCGCTGTACGTCACCGACGACCCGGCGGGGCCGGGGCTGGCCGGGGCCGAGCAGCTGCACGGCAAGGAGATGTCCTACAACAACTACGTCGACGCCGACGCGGCGCTGCGGGCCGCCTACGACTTCGACGAGCCGTGCACGGCGATCATCAAGCACGCCAACCCGTGCGGCATCGCGCTGGGCGCCGACATCGCCGAGGCGCACCGCAAGGCGCACGCCTGCGACCCGCTGTCGGCCTTCGGCGGGGTGGTGGCGGTCAACCGCCCGGTGACCGCCGCCATGGCCGGGCAGCTCGCCGACATCTTCACCGAGGTGGTGGCCGCCCCCGGGTTCGAGGAGGGGGCGCTGGAGCTGCTCACCCGCAAGAAGAACGTGCGGCTGCTGGCGGTGGCCGCCCCGGACCGCGCCGCGCGGCCCGAGGCGCGGCAGATCAGCGGCGGGCTGCTGCTGCAGTCGGCCGACGCGCTGGACGCCCCCGGGGACACCCCGGACGGCTGGGAGCTGCGCACCGGCGCCCCGGCCGACGCCGCGACCCTGGCGGACCTGGCGTTCGCCTGGCGGGCGGTGCGGGCGGTCAAGTCCAACGCGATCCTGCTGGCCGCCGACCGGGCCACGGTCGGCGTGGGGATGGGCCAGGTGAACCGGGTGGACTCGGTGAGGCTGGCGGTGTCCCGGGCGGGGGAGGAGAGGGTGGGCGGCTCGGTGGCCGCCAGCGACGCCTTCTTCCCCTTCCCCGACGGCCTGGAGGCGCTGGCCGAGGCCGGCGTGCGGGCCGTCGTCCAGCCGGGCGGGTCGGTGCGCGACGACGAGGTCGCGGCCGCCGCCGAACGGCACGGCGTGACGATGTACTTCACCGGCACGCGGCACTTCTTCCACTGAGAACCCCCTCGACGGGGGAACGGAGGCGACGCGATGAGCGCACAGGTGCTGGACGGAAAGGCCACCGCCGCGAAGATCCGGGCGGAACTGGCCGGGCGGGTGGCCGCCCTGAAGGAGAAGGGGGTCCAGCCGGGGCTGGGAACGGTCCTGGTGGGGGACGACCCGGGCAGCCACTCCTACGTGGCGGGCAAGCACCGGGACTGCGCCGAGGTGGGCATCGCGAGCATCCGCCGCGACCTGCCCGCCACCGCCACCCAGGCCGAGGTGGAGGCGGCGGTGGCCGAGCTCAACGCCGACCCGGCGTGCACCGGCTACATCGTGCAGCTCCCCCTGCCCAAGGGGCTGGACGAGAACCGGGTGCTCGGACTCATCGATCCGGCCAAGGACGCCGACGGGCTGCAGCCGGCGAATCTGGGCCGCCTGGTGCTGATGGAGCAGGCCCCGCTGCCGTGCACCCCGCGCGGCATCATCGACCTGCTCACCCGGTACGGGGTGGGGCTGGACGGCGCCGAGGTCGTGGTGGTGGGCCGCGGGGTGACCGTGGGCCGCCCGCTGGGGCTGCTGCTCACCCGGCGCTCGGAGAACGCGACGGTGACGCTGTGCCACACCGGCACCCGGGACCTGGCGGCGCACACCCGCCGGGCCGACGTGGTGGTGGCCGCGGCGGGGAAGCCGGGGCTGGTCACCGGTGACATGGTCAAGCCGGGGGCGGCCGTGCTGGACGTGGGCGTCAGCCGCACCGACCAGGGGATCGCCGGGGACGTGGCCGCCGACGTGTGGGACACGGCCGGGTACGTCTCCCCGAACCCGGGCGGCGTGGGCCCGATGACCCGGGCGATGCTGCTGGTCAACGTGGTCGAGGCCGCCGAGCGTGCGGCCGGGATCGCCTAGGGCGCCACGGGTTCTGCGGGTGCGCCGGGGCCGTGGGCCCCGGCGCGCTCAGCCCGCCTTGCGTTCGCGGTCGCCCGCGGGCATGGGCCGCACCAGGCCCAGGGCGACGACCTCGTTGGCCAGCCGCGTGCGGCGGTTGGGCCCCTCGGGGATGCGGAACTTCTGGTAGAGGCGGAGCAGGTGCTGCTTGACCGCCGCCTCAGTGACGACCAGGTCCTCGGCGATCTCGCGGGCGGTCGCGGGGGAGACGAACGCCTCGTCGGACAGGGCCGGGCGGCACAGGGAGGTCAGCACGTCCAGCTCGCGGCGGGTGAGCTCGGGGGCCGCGCCGCGGCGCAGCTCGACGTCGGGGTGCAGGTCCTCGCGGGGCAGCCCGCCGATCTTGCAGCGGGCCGATCCGAAGCTGACGACGTCGCCCTCCTCCAGGACGCGCCGGGCGATGGGGCGGCCGTTGACCCGGGTGCCGTTGCGCGACAGGCCGAGGTCGACGACGTAGACGTAGGGGCCGCGGCGCACCAGTTCGGCGTGCAGCTGGGAGACGCTGGGGTCGGAGAGGCGGATGTCGGCGCCCTCACCGCGGCCGACCGTGGTCACCTCGGCGGTCACGCGGCAGACGTCCCCGGTCTCCTCGACCCTGATGTAGGGCCCGTCCACGGTTCTTCCTCCCGTTGTGGGGCGTGGCCGTTGGGACGGTGCGCGGTTGACTTGCTGAGTGGGGTTCATGGGGGGCTGTCCTCGCTCACCGTGGCACTCGTCTCCTGGTTGGTTACCCGGGGCCTGTCGGTTCTACGCGCTTACTCCCCCGTTAGACACCTATCGCGGGAGGTTTACGCCCTTCGCCGGAGATCGGGACGAGGGGGCGCCGCACCGTCCCGGGCCCGATACGGTGCG
The DNA here is from genome assembly GCF_027706725.1 of Nocardiopsis endophytica. GTDB lineage: Bacteria > Actinomycetota > Actinomycetes > Streptosporangiales > Streptosporangiaceae > Nocardiopsis_A > Nocardiopsis_A endophytica. Next base: position 16,142 of record NZ_JAQFWQ010000112.1, on the reverse strand, counting down.
GCGTGGGACGTCCGCGTGGGGCGACTCACTAGACTGGTTCCGCGGTGGCCAGTCGCGATGGGTGTTCATTGACGGTTCGCTCGCCCGTGGCCCCACGTCTCCTCCGGGTTTCGGTCATGCCGCCGCGGCCGGTGGCCGGAGTGCGCCACCCGGGGCGCCGTCCCGTGCGCAGTCCCCGCGATCGGTGCGTTGGAGCGTGAGGTATTCGGTGAGCCGGAATTCGGTGGAGGCAGCGGTCGCAGCCGAGGAGGAGCCGGGCCCGTCCGGGCACGGCGAGGACGCGCAGGGCCCCGAGCCCCCGGGGTGGCTCGCCCAGGTCCCCTACTTCCTGGTGCTGGCCACCATGGCCGCGGGCATCGTGGTGGTGGCGGCGGCCTACTTCAAGCGCGGCCCCGCGATCATCGCCGGGGCGCTGCTGCTGGCGGCGCTGCTGCGCCATGTGCTGCCCGAGGACCGCGTCGGCATGCTGGCGGTGCGCGGGCGCTGGTTCGACATCGCGACCGCCCTCGCGCTGGCCGGGGCGCTGGTGGTGCTGGCGTGGGTGGCGCCCGCCCTGAGCTCGTGAGCGTCTAATAAGCTTGATATCGAGATATCGCGTAGAGTTCGGCGGGGCCGCCGGCCACCGCGACGCCCTTTGCCGCGCGACGGCCAGCCGACACGAAGGGACAGCCACACAGCCATGGCCAAGATCAAGGTTGAGAACCCCGTAGTAGAGCTCGACGGCGACGAGATGACCCGGATCATCTGGTCCTTCATCAAGGACCGCCTGATCCTGCCCTACCTGGACGTCGACCTGAAGTACTACGACCTGGGCATCGAGGAGCGCGACCGCACCGACGACCAGATCACCGTCGACGCGGCCAACGCCATCAAGGAGCACGGCGTCGGCGTCAAGTGCGCCACCATCACCCCCGACGAGGCCCGGGTCGAGGAGTTCGGCCTGAAGAAGATGTGGCGCTCGCCCAACGGCACCATCCGCAACATCCTGGGCGGCGTCGTCTTCCGTGAGCCGATCATCTGCCAGAACGTCCCGCGCCTGGTGCCGGGGTGGACGCAGCCGATCATCATCGGCCGCCACGCCCACGGCGACCAGTACAAGGCCAGCGACTTCAAGGTCCCCGGCCCCGGCACGGTGACCATCACCTACACGCCCGACGAGGGCGGCGAGCCCGTCGAGATGGAGGTCGCGCGCTTCCCCGAGGGCGGCGGCGTCGCGATGGGCATGTACAACTACCGCAGGTCCATCGAGGACTTCGCGCGCGCCAGCCTCAACTACGGCCTGGACCGCGGCTACCCGGTGTACATGTCCACCAAGAACACGATCCTCAAGGCCTACGACGGCATGTTCAAGGACGTGTTCCAGGAGATCTACGACACCGAGTTCAAGGAGAAGTTCGAGGCCGCGGGCCTGACCTACGAGCACCGGCTGATCGACGACATGGTCGCCGCCGCGCTCAAGTGGGAGGGCGGCTACGTCTGGGCCTGCAAGAACTACGACGGCGACGTGCAGTCCGACACGGTCGCCCAGGGCTTCGGCTCGCTGGGCCTGATGACCTCGGTGCTGCGCACCGCCGACGGCCGGACCGTGGAGGCCGAGGCCGCGCACGGCACGGTCACCCGGCACTTCCGCCAGCACCAGCAGGGCAAGCCGACCTCCACCAACCCGATCGCGTCCATCTTCGCCTGGACGCGGGGCCTGGAGCACCGCGGCAAGCTGGACTCCACCCCGAAGGTCACCGAGTTCGCCAACACGCTGGAGCGCGTGGTCATCGACACCGTCGAGGGCGGGCAGATGACCAAGGACCTGGCGCTGCTGGTGGGCGGCGACCAGGAGTGGCTGACCACCGAGCAGTTCCTCGCCGCGCTGGACGAGAACCTGCAGAAGCGCCTGGCCTGAGGCCGCTGGGCCCACTGGGCCCGCCGAGGGCGCCGGAGCGGCCCCGCCGGGAAGCCGGCGGGGCCGCTTGCGCGTTCCGCCTGCGCGGGAGCCGGGCCGCTGCCAGGATGGACCTGCGGGGTTCCCCGTCCGGGTGCGGCGAAGGCCACAGTCGTACCGTTCGCGAAGTTTGCGAGTATTGCGTAGAGTTATGAGTGTTCGGGCGGCCGGAAGCGGCCACGCCCGGACACCGCAGGCCGACGTGCCGGCCGTGCGCCCGCTGGGGGGTAGGCGCGCGCGGTGCGGAACGTCACCAGAAGGGCCCACCGCCTCCGGGCGGTGGGCCCTTCGCCTTTGCCATGTGTCTTCGGGCCCGTGTCTGCGGCCTCAGTCCCGCAGGACGTCCTCGGGGATCTCCTCGCCCTGGCGCATCGCCTCGAACATCGTCTCCGAGGCGGTCTCGTCCCACATCACCACGCTGCCCACGTTCAGCGTCGGCGTCGACCCGACTGGGACCGAGGTGGTGGTGGGGTCCTCGCGCATCGCCATCGCCATGCCGCCCAGGTCCATCAGCGAGTCGCCCTCGTCCACCTCGAAGGTCTCGGTGCCCTCCCGCACCAGCGGGACCGAGCGGAACGGGTTGGCCAGCGTCGAGGTGTCGGTCGCCTTGGCGATCAGGGCGCTGAAGAACTCCCGCTGGCGCTGGATGCGGTCCAGGTCGGCGCGGGCCGTGGCGCGGGTGCGCACGTACCCGAGCGCGGTGGCGCCGTCCATCTCCTGGCACCCGGCCTCGATGTCCAGCCCGGCCTTGGGGTCCTCCATCGCCTCCTCGGGGCACATCTCCACCCCGCCGACCGCGTCCACGATGTCGACGAACCCGCCGAGGCCGATCTCCACGTAGTGGTCGATCCGCACCCCGGAGGCCTGCTCGAACGACTCGATGAGGGTGCTCGGCCCACCGCCCAGCTCCTCGGAGAAGGCGGCGTTGATCTTGTTCTGGCCGATGCCGGGGATGTCCACGTAGGAGTCGCGCGGCACGCTGATGATGGAGGGGCGCCCGTCCTCGGGCACGTACACCACCATGATCGTGTCGGTGCGCTTGCCCTCGGCGCGGCCGGTGCGCAGGTCCTGCAGCTGGTCGTCGCTGAGGTCCTTGCGGCTGTCCGAGCCGACCACCATGTAGGTGGTGCCGGGCTGCTCCTCCGGGCGCCCGTCGGCGGCCGGCATCGCCTCGACGCGCACGAGCCGCCCGTTGGCCCAGATGTAGAACCCGACGGCGAACACCAGCGGCGCCACGATCAGCAGGGCCAGCACCGCGCCGGCGATCCTCAGTGCGCGCCTGCGGCCCCTCTCCCGCGTCCGCCGCTTCCTGCGCGCGGCGCCGGTGCCGTCATAGACCCGGCCCGGGGGCAGGTCCTTGCGCTTGCGCCCCTCGTCGTCGTCGCGCACCGGCGGTATGCGGCGGGTGGACCCGGCCGAGCCCGAGGAGGACCGCCGCTCGGGGCGGTACATCTTCTCGATCTCGTCGTAGCCACCGGAGTCGGAGCGCCGGAAGACCCCGGTGCGCTGTGAGTCGTCGTCTCGGCCGTGGACCATCGTTCAGTTCGCCCGTTCCCGTCGTTCGCCTCTCGCCTGTACCGACGCGGCCGATCGTATTCCGGTTCGGTCCCGGCGCCCCGGTATGACGGATCTCACCCTCGTTCGTGTCAACCGCGGTCGGCCGCGGTCAGCCGCAGTTGGTGCGGGCCTTCCCGGCGGCCTGGCCGCCGATGATCCCGCTCCAGGTCACGCACTCGCCCTGCGCGTCCAGCCGCACCGGCCCCGCGTACTCGGTGAAGTCGCCGGTGTCCAGCACCGCCGACCCCGGCTTCGAGGCCAGGGCGAGCTGCACGTCCATCGGCTTCGCCGCGCCCTTGGAGGCCCGGACGGTGACCGCGCAGTTCTTGCCGGAGGACCCGTTGTAGGTCAGGAACACGGTGCCCGCGCCGCCCGGGAGGTCGGCGGAGTTGACCACCTTGTAGCCCGAGCCGCAGGCGCCGTTGTAGCCCGCTGCGGAGGCGGGCGCGGCCGCAGTGAGCACGCCGCCCCCGGTGAGCAGGGCGAGCGCCGTGAGCGCGCTGAGCGCGGGCCTGGGTCGGGGCATGGGTTCCCTCCGTCTCCTGCGTCCGGTCTACGGCAGCCGGCGGGCGCCCGCGGACGGGAGGGCGGTGCGGATCAGGGGGGAGCGCTCCTCCAGTGCGGCGCGGACGGCCTCTGCGACCGTCCCGGCGCGCTCGGCGGGTACCAGTGCGACCGCGCAGCCGCCGGAGCCGCCGGTCATCCGGGCGCCTCGCGCGCCAGAGCCTACGGCCCGCTCCACCGCCAGGTCCAGTTCGGGGGTGGACATCCCGAAATGGTCGCGGACGGACAGGTGGGAGGCGGTGAGCACCGCGCCGATGTCGCCGAGCGCCCCGGCGCGCATGAGGCCCGCGACGGCGCTGAGCCGGTTGTCCTCGGTGACGGCGTGCCGCACACGGCCGCGCAGCACCGGGTCGCGCAGCCGCCGCAGGGCCGCCGCCAGGTCCTCCACCTCGCGCAGGGAGGACACGCCGAGGCGGGCCGCGGCGCGGGCGCACTCGGCCCGGCGGCGGGAGAGCGGCGCCGGGGGAGCGGAGCGGGTGTCGGCGATGAGCAGCCGCAGCCCCGCTGCCTCGATGTCGAACGGGAAGGCGCGGGTGCGCCCGGTGCGCGGGTCGCGGCGCAGGGCGGTGCCCTCGGTGAAGGGCAGGGCGGCGTCCCCGGCGCCCAGGGCGGGGCGCAGCGCCTCCTCCAGGGCCTCCTGCCCGCCCAGGGCGGCCGGGGCGGGCAGGTCGGTGTCGATGAGCAGGCGCGCTCCGGCGGCCGGGCCGGCGCCCGGCGCATCGGCCAGGGGCGCGGGGAGCGGCAGCGGCGTGCCCGGGTCGCGGGCGTGGCGCAGCTCCACGGCGCCGTCCCCGGCGGGCGCCCACGCGAGGTGGACGCCCCAGGGGAGGGCGGCGAGGAGGACGGGGGTGTCCTCGGCCCCCGGGTCCCCCATGAGCGCGACCCGCCCGGGGGCGAAGCGCACGCCCTCGGGCGCGGTCCCGTACACGTCGGCGAAGGCGGCCGTGAGAGCACCGGTGGTGACACGGTCGGCCACCGGCCACTCCGGGACCCCGGGCGTGTGGTCCCGGCCACGCAGCAGGCGTCTGAAGAGCTTCACAGCGCTTCATTGTGCCGTGAGCGTGGCCCGCTTCCGCGTCTCGCGCCGCTCCGGCTACGCTCGGTCCACCATTGCGGACGTTCCGGGAGGTGGGGCGGCGATCAGCGGAGTGGGGCGGGTCAAGGACGAGGCGCGGCACCTGAAGCAGCGCGGCATGGACACCTATTGGGGGCTGCGCCGCCGGCTCCCGTGGTTCGACCACCTCGTGCGGGCCGCCGAGCGCTACTCCGACCAGGACGGCAGCCGCCTGGCCGCCTCGGTCACCTACTTCGCCTTCCTGTCCTTCTTCCCGCTGATCGCCCTGGCCTTCGCCGTCGTCGGGTACGTCGCCGAGTTCAGCCCCGACGCCCGCGACTACCTCGACACCGCCGTCGGCGAGCTGCTGCCCGGGCTGTCGGCGGAGCTGCCCATCGACGAGATCGCGCAGGCCCGCACCGGCGCCTCCGTCATCGGCCTGCTGGGCCTGCTCTACGCCGGGCTGGGCGCCATCGGGCAGCTGCGCGCGGCCCTGCACCGCATCTGGCTGAAGAACCCCTCCGAGGGTCCGAACGTCGTGCTGGCCAAGCTCCAGGACACGGCGGTGACGGCGGTGCTGGGCACCGCCCTGCTGGCCTCGGTGGCGCTCACCAGCGTCTCCCAGGCGGCCACCCGCTGGGCGCTGGCCTGGGTGGACCTGGACGGCTCGGTGGCCGCGGTGGCCGCCACCCGCCTGCTGGCGGTGGCCATCGCCGTCGCCGCCGACACCCTCATCTTCCTGGTGGTCTTCTCCCGGCTGTCCGGCACCCGCCGCCCCTGGCGGATGCTGTGGCGCGGCGCGCTGCTGGCCGCGGCCGCCTTCGAGGTGCTCAAGGCGGCGGGCGCGCTGCTGATCGCCGGGACCCTGAACAACCCGGTCTACGCCTCCTTCGCGGTCCTGGTCGGGCTGCTGGTGTGGATGAACATCGTGCTGCGCGCCGTCATGTTCGCCGCCGCCTGGACCGCCACCTGGCTCCCGGTCCCGCCGCCCTACCAGGGGGCCGTCCCGCTCGACCTGCCGGTGGGGCTGGACCCGGCCGAACCCGGCCGCAGCAGGGTCCGCCCCGCCGACGGCGTGCACGGGGCCGCCGTGCTCCCGGCCCGGCCCACCGCCGAGGCGCTGGCCCGCTCGCGCGCCCTGACCCGGCGCCGCGCGCTGCTGCTCCGGCTGAGGGCGCTCGCCCCGGCGGCGGCCGCGGGCGCCGCGGCCGCCGCCGCGGCGGTGTTGTGGATACGCCGGACCCGCAGGGTGCCGGGCGAGTACCGTTGAAGTGACGGGTGGGCCCGCCGCCGGGTTGCGGATCCGCGGCCCCGGGGGCGAAGGTGCGACTGCGCCGGCGAGCGCGCCGGCCGGACCCCTGCTCGGAGGTTGCCCGTGGCCATCGACTTCAACGCCTCTGACCGGACCACCCTGGGCGTGGAGTGGGAACTCCAGCTCGTCGACGTCCGCACCCGCCACCTGCGCCAGGAGGCGCAGCAGGTGCTGGCCGACCTGCCCGACCTGAGCCGCGGCCCGGGGCGCCCCCCGCTGCGGCACGAGCTCATGCAGTGCACCGTGGAGGTGGTGACCGGGGTGTGCGAGACCGTGGAGGAGGCCATGGCCGACCTCCAGGGCAGCGCCGACCGCCTGCGGGCCGTCCTGGAGCCCCGCAAGGCGGCCGCGATGTGCGCGGGCACCCACCCGGTCGACGACTGGCGCGACCAGACCCTGGCCCCGGTGCAGCGGTACGGCGAGCTGATCGAGCAGATGCAGTGGCTGGCCCGGCGCATCCTCACCTTCGGCGTGCACGTCCACGTGGGGGTGCGGTCCAAGGAGAAGGCGGTGCCCATCGTCAACGCCCTGGCCGGGTACCTGCCGCACTTCCTGGCGCTGACCGCCTCCAGCCCCTACTGGAGCGGCCACGACACCGGGCTGGCCTCGTCCCGGTCGATCGTCTTCGGCGCGCTGCCCACCTCCGGACCGCCGCCGCTGCTGGACGACTGGACGGCTTTCGAGGAATACATGGAGACACTCCTGCGCGCCGGTACCATCGCCAGTATCAAGGAAGTCTGGTGGGACGTCCGCCCGCACCCGGACTACGGCACCATCGAGATCCGGATGTTCGACGGGATCCCCACCCTGCGCGAGGTCGGCATGGCCGCCGCCCTCTCGCAGAGCCTCGTCCGCCTGTTCGACCAGCAGATCGACCGGGGCTACGGGCTGCCCCGCCCGCCCGCATGGGTGGTCACCGACAACAAGTGGCGCGCCACCCGGTACGGGCTGGACGCGCGCGTGATCACCGACGGGCGCGGGTCCACCGTCCCGCTCAGGGACGACCTGTACGAGCTCGTGCGCGAGCTCGGACCGGTGGCCGCGCGCCTGGGCTGCGCCGAGGAGCTGGACGCGGTCTCCGAAGTGCTCGACAAGGGCGCCTCCTATGAGCGGCAGCGCGCGATCGTGCGCGAGGGGGGCACCCTCAACGACGTCGTGGACGCGCTCGCCGAGGAGTTCCGCACCGGGACCCCCGGCGGCGGGTAGCACGGCGCGACCACCCACGACGATCCACGACCGACGACGACAAGGGGCCCACGCATGCAGGGACGTGATCTGCCGGACCAGATGGCCGCGTTTCTCGCGCGCGGCGAACGCGGGCTCGTCGAGTTCCGGCGGGACCTGCACATGCACCCCGAGCTGGCGTTCGCCGAGACCCGGACCACCCAGCGGGTGGAGGAGCGGCTGCGCTCGGCCGGGCTGGAGCCCGTCCGGCTCCCGGACGGCACCGGGCTGGTGTGCGACATCGGTTCCGGCACGGGGCCCACGGTGGCGCTGCGCGGCGACATCGACGCGCTGCCGATGACCGACGAGAAGACCGACGTCCCCTACCGGTCCACCGTGCCCGGCGCGGCGCACGCCTGCGGGCACGACGTGCACACCACCGCGCTGCTGGGGGCGGGGCTGTTCCTCGCCCAGCAGGCCCGGGCCGGCGCCCTGCCCGGCCGGGTGCGGCTGCTGTTCCAGCCGGCCGAGGAGCTGCCGGGCGGCGCCCGCGCGGTGATCGAGGCCGGGGCGCTGGAGGGGGTGGACCGGATCTTCGCCCTGCACTGCGACCCGCGCCTGCTGTGCGGGCAGGTGGGGCTGCGGGTCGGCCCGATCACCGCCGCCTGCGACCAGCTGGCGGTGCGGCTGTCGGGGCCGGGCGGGCACACCGCCCGGCCCCACCTCACCAGCGACCTGGTGTACGCGCTGGGCAAGGTGGTCACCGAGCTCCCGGCGGCGCTGTCGCGCCGGGTGGACCCGCGGGCCGGGTTCAGCCTGGTGTGGGGGCGGGTGAGCGCCGGGTCGGCGCCCAACGTCATCCCGGACGACGCGGTGGCCGAGGGCACGGTGCGCTGCCTGGACGACGACGCGTGGCACGCGGCGCCGGACATCGTCAAGGAGTTGGTGGAGTCGGTGGTCGGCGGCTACCGGGCCACCGCCGAGGTGGACTACCGGCGGGGCGTGCCGCCGACGGTGAACGAGGCGGAGAGCGTGCGCATGCTGCGCGACGCGGTCGGCCAGGCGCTGGGGCCCGAGGCGGTGGCCTCCACCGCGCAGAGCCTGGGCGGCGAGGACTTCGCGTGGTACCTGGAGCACGTGCCGGGGGCGCTGGCGCGGCTGGGCACCCACCCGCCGGACGCGACCGGGCCGATGCTGGACCTGCACCGGGGCACCTTCGACGTGGACGAGCGCGCGATCGGGACCGGGGTGCGGGTGTTCGTGTCGGCGGCGCTGACGGCCCTGTGGGAGGGCGCGCGCCCGGGGGCGCCTTCCGCGGCGGACGACGGCGCGCTGGGGGACGCCGCGCTGATGTAGGCGCGGCGCGGTCGGCGCCGGGCCGCCCCGGTCCCGCCATGCGGTAAGACTGGTCGTGTGGGAGAAGACGGAAAACCCCTGACCGCGACGCTGCCGCGGGTCCTTTCCTGGATCTGGATCGGCATCGCCGCGCTCTTGCTGCTCGATCTGGCGGTCAACGGCTCCGACGCGGCGTCCCTCATCGCCGCCGGGGTCCTGCTGCTGACCGTCGGCGGCGCCTACGTGATGTGGCTGCGCCCCCGGATCGTCCCGGGGGAGGAGGGCGTGCGGGTGGTCAACCCCCTGCGCGAGACCCTCGTCCCCTGGTCCGCGTTCACCTGGGCCGACGTCACCGACGTGGTGCGCGTCCACGCGGGCGGGACCGTCGTGCGCTCGTGGGCCCTGCGCGAGACCAAGCGCTCCAAGGTCCGGGAGAACCTGCGCCGGGCGGGCGGCTACTCCGACGCCGACCCGATCGCCGAGTCCGACCCCCGCGACCTGCGCCCCGCCGAGCTGCACGCCAAGCGCCTGCGCGAGATCGCCGAGCGCCGCAAGGCGCGGCCCTCGAAGCCCTCGGAGCCCTCGGGCGCCGACGGTGGAGCCGACGCGCCGGGCAGCGGCGGCGTGGTCACCGTGGTGTCGCCGGACGCGGTGGCGGCGCTCGCCGTCCCGCTCGTCATCCTCGCGGTGGTCGCCCTGCTCGTCTGAAGCCGGCCGAGGCGCCGCCGACCCGTGCACAAGGGGAGCCCTGCGGGGCTCCCCTTTTCTCGTGTTCGGCGGGGGACTTGACGGGGCGCCGCGCACCTGATTAGGTAAGGCATGCCTAAGGAGAACGGGCGGGGCTCCGGGGATCGCGCGGAACCCCGGCGCCCCTCCGCCCCTCCCGGGCACCGCGGGTCAACTGAATAGCGGGATCGCGCGGCGGTGCGGATCGCCACCCGCACCCCTGCGCGATCGGTGCACATGGGTCCCGCCGAGGCGGTCGGACGCGTCGTCATCCCCGGCCTCGGGATGCTGCTCGCCACGCAGCGCCGACGGCCCCCGGCGGGCCCACAGCAGGCACCCTCCGACGGGAGGGGCGCCGTTCCCCAGCGCGGAGGGGAGCGGCGCCCCTCCCGGCCTTTTCTGCTCCGGTGCCGCTTCTAGGCCCGCATCAGCACGGTGTTCAGCAGCTCGCCCAGCCGCTGGGTGTGGCGGCGCACCGCCTCCAGGGCGGCGTCCGGGTCGAAGGGCTCGAACACCCCGCCCACCGCGTCGTTGCTCACCGTCGCCAGGCCCATCACCTCGGCCTCCATCTCGACCGCGGCGATCGTCTCCAGCGCCAGCGAGCGCCCCACCAGGTCGGCGCCGGAGGCGCGGAGCATGCCCAGCTCGGCCGGGGTCATCAGCTCCGGCCCGGTGACCTCCGCGTACACCCCCTCGGCCAGCGAGGGGTCGGCGTCGGCGGCGATGCCCCGCAGCCGCGCCGAGTACGCCCGGGACAGGTCGGTGAAGTCCGGCCCGGTCAGCGGCGAGGCGCCGGTCAGGTTGATGTGGTCGCGCACCAGGATGGGCTCGCCCACCGCGTAGTCGGTGCGCAGCGACCCCGCCGAGCCGGTGAGCAGCACGACCGGGGCGCCCGCGGCGATGACGGTGCGCACCGGGTGCACCACCGCCATCGGGTCGTGCGCCTCGCCCAGGTGCACGCGGCCGCAGAGCACGGCGACCCGCTTGGCCCCCACCCACAGGCTGCGCAGCCGCCCCGAGTGGCCCGGCGCGGTCGGCGCGGCGAACCCCGGCAGCTCGGCGGCGTCCAGCTCGATGTCGGGCGTCCCCAGGTGGTCCGCCACGTCGGTCCAGCCCGAGCCGAGCACGACGAGCGCGTCGTAGCCGTCGGCGCCGGTGCGGGACTTCAGTTCCTTCGCCGCCGCGGCGGCCTGCTCCTTCGCGTCGGCCGTCGTGACCACGGGGCGGTCTTGCGTGGATTCGCTCACATCTCCGGAGCGTACCCCTGTGCTTCCGTTTTGTTACTGAGCGCAACGCCGGGGTGTGTATCGCGGACGGCGGGCGCGGTGTCCGGAGCGGGCGGCGCGGCGCCCGGTGGGCCGCCGGGCGCGCCGGGGAGGGGAGCCGGGGAGAATCCGCCCCTGACCATGGCGGACAATGGAGGGGCGACAGGCGAGCAGACATCCGGGCGAGAGGCCGAGCGGCGCCGGACCGGTGCCCCGCGCCCAGGCGCCGCGAAGGAGTGGAACAGACGTGACGAAGGTCGTGATCATCGGGGGCGGCCCCGGCGGGTACGAGGCGGCCCTGGTCGCCACCCAGTTGGGCGCGGACGTGACCGTGGTGGAGCGCGACGGCGTCGGCGGCGCGTGCGTCCTGACCGACTGCGTCCCCTCCAAGACGATGATCGCCACGTCGGTCCGGTCGACCTACGTCAAGGACGCCGGGCGGCTCGGCCTGACCATCAACGCCGGCGACGAGTGCAAGGTCGGCGTGGACCTGGCCGCGGTCAACGCCCGGGTCAAGCGGCTGGCGCGGGCCCAGTCCGAGGACACCTCCGCCCGGCTGCAGAAGGAGGGCGTGCGCATCGTCGCCGGCGAGGCCCGCCTGGTCGACCCGCGCATCGTCGCCGTCGGCGAGGAGCGGCTGCGGGCCGACGTGGTGCTGGTGGCCACCGGCGCCCACCCGCGCGAGCTGCCCACCGCCCGCCCCGACGGCGAGCGCATCCTCACCTGGCGCCACCTGTACGACCTGGAGGAGATGCCCGAGCACCTGGTCGTGGTGGGGTCGGGCGTCACCGGGGCCGAGTTCGCCAACGCCTACACCGGCCTGGGCGCCGAGGTCACCCTGGTCTCCTCGCGCGACCGGGTGATGCCCACCCAGGACGCCGACGCCGCCGAGGTGCTGGAGGGCGTGTTCCGCCGCCGGGGCATGCAGGTGCTCGGCAACACCCGCGCCGAGTCGGTCGTCAACACCGGCGACGGCGTGCTGGTCACCCTCTCCGACGGGCGGACCGTGGAGGGCAGCCACTGCCTGATGACGGTCGGGATGATCCCCAACACGGCCGGGATCGGCCTGGAGGAGATCGGGGTGCGCCTGGACGGCGGCGGCTTCGTGCAGGTCGACCGGGTCTCGCGCACCTCCACCCCGGGCGTGTACGCGGCCGGGGACTGCACCGGGGTGAACATGCTCGCCTCGGTGGCCGCCATGCAGGGGCGCATCGCCATGTGGCACGCGCTGGGCGAGGCGGTGTCCCCGCTGAAGCTGTCCACGGTCGCGGCGACCGTGTTCACCAACCCCGAGCTGGCGTCGGTGGGGGCGACCGAGGAGGACGTGCGCAGCGGCAAGGTGGACGCGCGCATCGTGAACCTGCCGCTGGACACCAACCCGCGGGCGAAGATGGGCGGCAGCAAGGACGGCTTCGTCAAGCTGATCTGCCGCCGGCACACGGGCATCGTGCTGGGCGGGGTGATCGTCGGCCCGCGCGCGAGCGAGCTGATCCTGGGGGTGTCCATCGCGGTGCAGCAGCGGCTGACGGTGGACGAGATCGCCCACACCTTCGCGGTCTACCCGTCGCTGTCGGGCAGCGTCACCGAGGCGGCGCGCTCGCTGATGCAGGCGTCCCCGGAGTAGGGGGCGCAGAGGGCGGCCACTGGGAAGGGCCCACGGCGTTCGCCGTGGGCCCTTGTGCGTTCTGAGGAGCGCGTTCCGGGGAGCGCGTTGGACCGGGGCTAGAAGTCGAAGCCCCCGAAGTCCATGTCGCCGCCGAAGTCCCCGCCGAAGTCGCCTCCGCCGAAGTCCTCGCCGCCGCCCATGTCACCGCCGCCCATGTCGCCGGCGCCCATCATCCCGGCGCCCATCATGGACCCCATCATCGAGCCCATCATCATGCCGGAGAACATGCCCATCATCATGCTCATGCCGAAGTAGCCGCCCGCGTAGGGGGCGTAGGCCGGGCCCGCGTCGTAGTAGGGGCGGCGCTCGCCGTCCACCTCGACCAGGCGCACGTCCGGGTCGTGCCCGGCGAGCACGGCCCTGGTGCACACCGCGCAGGCCGGGACCGCGCGCACCGCGCCGCCCGGGGGCGCCCACTGCACGTCCTGCTCGGAGGGGCCGTGCTGGGGGTTGAAGAAGCAGGGCTGGCGCCGGTCGGGCACCGGGTCGCCGTTCATCCGGGCCCGGGTGGCGACCATGTAGTAGCGGCCGTCCTCCAGCGCGTTGGTGACCTGCTGGATGTCCTGCGGCTCGCGGATGCCGTCCAGCGTGGCCTTGGCCCGGTCGTAGGAGTCCATGGCGTGGGAGTAGTCGGTGCGGGTGGCCTCGTCCACCTGGGACAGGTCGATCTCCAGCCGGGCGATGTCCTCGCCGAGCCGGACGACGTCCTCCTGGGCCATCTGCTTGATCTCGGCCAGCTCCTTGGCCTTCTCGGCCGCGCGCTTCTTGCGGGAGCTGTAGATGAAGTAGCCGCCGCCCGCCACCGCGAGGACCAGGAGGCCCAGGAACGCGGCGCCGAACATGCCCGAGGCGGCGGCGTCGCCCTCCTGCTCGGCCACCGCGTCGGGGACCGCGGCCAGGGTGTCGACCTCGGTGCCGGGGTCGGAGGCGATGACGTTGTCGCGGATCTGGTTCAGCTCGCTCTGTTCCAGGTTCGGCGAGTCCAGGAAGAAGTTGTTCGCCCCGTCGCCCATGAATCCGGCGTAGACCCCGTCGCCGACGTCCCCCATCAGGTCGTCCATGTAGGCGTCGAGGGCCACCTGGGAGTCGAAGCTCTCCCCGGGCAGCATCACCAGGTAGACGGGGGACTCGCTCTCGGCGTCCTCCGCCGCGGAGGCCATGATGTCCTGTTGGTCCGCGGGGACGGCATCGGAGATGCTCGGGTCGATGTAGAAGTGGTCGGACTTGAGGTCCTGTGCGGCGTCGCCCGCCTCCGGGGCGTCGGCGGCGGCCGGGGCCGCGACAGCGACGCTGAGGCCCGCCGCGAGCAGGGCCGGTACTACTGATCGGCGCAACATGTCGTTCCTCTCGCCTCCCTCATTCCGTAAGGACGAACGGCGTGGGCCGCCGGTTCCCGGAGGGGAGACCCGTCCCTGTGGGAAAGACTACGGGCGGCCCGCCGTTCGGCGGGCCGCCCGTGGGCGCGGCGGGTCGCGCGGGTCAGTCCCGTGCGGGCACCTTCTCGTAGACGCCCTCCCCGGAGCCGTCGGCGGCGTCCTCGCGCCCGGCCGACTCGCCCTCGGCCGCCTCCCTCTCGGCGGCGGAGACGAAGTCGTCGGCGACGAAGCCGCCCAGGCCGCGCGGGGCGTTGTAGCGCTCGGTGTCGAGGATCCTCTCGCGCTTGGCGACGATCGCCGGGACGAGCGCCTGCCCGGCCACGTTGGTGGCGGTGCGGCCCATGTCCAGGATCGGGTCGACGGCCAGCAGCAGGCCGACGCCCTCCAGCGGCAGGCCGACGGTGGACAGCGTCAGGGTGAGCATCACGGTCGCGCCGGTGGTGCCGGCGGTGGCCGCCGAGCCGATCACCGAGACGAACACGATCAGCAGGTAGTCGGTGATCGACAGGTCCACGCCGAAGAACTGGGCGACGAAGATCGCCGAGATCGCCGGGTAGATCGCGGCGCAGCCGTCCATCTTGGTGGTGGCGCCGAACGGCACGGCGAAGGAGGCGTAGTGGCGCGGCACCCCGAAGTTGGTCTCGGCCACCCGCTGGGTCACCGGCATGGTGCCCATCGAGGAGCGGGAGACGAAGCCGAGCTGCACGGCGGGCCACACGCCGGAGAAGAACTTGGCGATGGACAGCCCGTGCACCCGGGCCAGCACCGGGTAGACGACGAACACCACGATGGCCAGGCCCAGGTAGATCGCCAGGGTGAAGGTGCCCAGGGCGCCGATGGTGGTCCAGCCGTAGCTGTAGACCGCGTTGCCCAGCAGGCCCAGGGTGCCGATCGGGGCCAGGCGGATGATCCACCACAGGACCTTGAGCACGATCTGCAGCGCGGACTCGGTGAAGGCCAGGAACGGCTCGGCGGCCTTGCCGGTCTTCACGGCGGCGACGCCGATCGCGATGGCGATGACGATCAGCTGCAGCGCGTTGAAGGTGAGCCCGGTCGTCAGGTCCAGGTTCCCGTCGGTGATCCCGCCCTCGGTGGAGGCGGTCAGCCCCAGGAAGTTCTGCGGGACCATGCTCTCCAGGAACGCCATCCACGAGCCGTGCGTGGAGGGGTCCTCGGCGGCGGAGGCGTCCACGCCGCTGTTCAGGCCGGGGCGGATGACCGAGCCCAGGCCGATGCCGATCGCGACCGCGATGAGCGCGGTGATCGCGAACCACAGCAGCGTCTGTCCGGCCAGGCGGGCGGCGTTGGAGACGTTGCGGAGCTGCGCGATCGAGGAGATCACGGCCAGCAGGATCAGCGGCGGGACGATCGCCTTCAGCAGCGTGACGAAGGTGCTGCCGATGGTGTCGAGGGTGACCGCCAGCCAGTTCGGGTTGTCGGCGTCGCCGCCGAGCTGGAGGGCGGCCACGCCGAGGGCGATGCCCAGCACGAGGGCGGCGAGCACCTGGAAGGCGAAGGGGACACGGGGGATGCGTCTGAGCGCGGATAGCACGGGATGGCTCCTGGGTCAGGGCAGAGCCGACGGGCGCGGGTGGCGTCGGGGTCGGCGGGCGGACGAAAGGGGTCGGCCTGCGCGGTGGGCGGTTCCGGGGGCGGTGCCGTGGATCACGGGGATCGCGGGATCACGTGTGCCACGGCCCGAAAGGACACCGCGCGGCGGGCGCGCAGGGGCGGGACGAGAGGTCGATCGGCGGAGTCTCGGCGGATCGGCTCAGGCGGTCATCGACACGCCTGGCTGGCGACGCGGCACAGGTCGACGTGCCGTCGCTCGGTCAGGCCCCACAGGTTCGTCACGAATAGGAACAATAACGGTCCGCGCCCGATTATTCCCGGGGTAGGCGGTGTCAATCCGGTCACGTCTGTGCAGGTATGCCCGGTTCCCCGCCCTGACGTGGGATGAATCCGGCGATGGCCGACCCCCGGAAGGGGCCGACCGGCGGGTGGCCGATCCGCCGACTCCGCCTCCGGAGGCGGCCCCCACGGCAGCGCTGTCGTGTACCGGGCGTGTGCGTGGTCACCGTTGACGGCGGCGACGGGTGCTTGGTGAGAGTTGCCGGTCTTCCTTGGTCGGTGTTCAGGCGGTTGGGGTTGGGGTTCTATCCCCACCGTCCGTGGGTGCATGGTCGC
>NZ_JAQFWQ010000111.1 GCF_027706725.1 Nocardiopsis endophytica | reverse complement strand
TCTCGGGGAAGTCGGGCTTATCGTGTCCGGTTTAACCCCGAGTTCCCCGAGATCAACGCGGAGAGGGCCGCACGGGCGGCGCATACCAGGCATAACGGGCGACAGTTGAGGGGGTCGGGCATCCTGTGTCGTGAAACCGACGCCTGATCAGCCTAAAAGCGTCGGTTTCACGACGCTGGATGCCCCCGCACCCCCTCGCCCGCTCCCTTGGCGATGATCTCGACAAAGGTGCTGTCAAAACTGGTGGAATGACAGCACCTTTGTCGAGATCATCGCCGGATAGGCGCACCGGGCCGACGGCCGCCATGAGCTCGGGCGACCACACGCCCACCCGGCCGCGGGAGTTCCCGGACCGCCGATCTCCCGACGGCCGACGGCGCTGCGGCATGGGCCGCCGACCCGTCCTCGTCGCCGCCCTCATCACTGCGCTCGGTCGACCCGCCGCCCGGCCGGGGCCCGTGAGCGGGGTACCTGCCCAGCCGGCCACCCGGGCCGCCAACGGTCACACGGTCGGCAGGCACGGCCAGGGAACCGCCCCGCTCGTCCCGTCGCCGCCCTCGCCGGTGACCCCGCACGCGCCCCACGGCCGACAGCGCTGCGGGGAGCGGCGGCCTCCTCGACGGCGTGCGTGGAACCTCCGGCGCGCCGCCTCCACCATGCCTCCTCACGGGTCCGGCTGGATGACGATGCCTCCGAAGCGGGCCTCGTCGGCCCGGTACTCGATGCCGTCGATCAGCACGCGGCCGTCGTCGGTGACCTGGGGGCAGGGGGACCCGTCGTCGGCGTGGACCGCCTGGAACCCTCCGCTCAGGTGGGTGTTCCCCATCCGGACCGGGCGTCCGGCCAGGTCGGTCGCGCGGGCGGCGCACTCGCCGCACAGGGCCCGGGGGTACCGGGGCGAGTACGGTCGGGGCGTCCCGTCGTGGGGGCACCGCTCTTGCGACCGCCGATGGGCCCGCTGACGCCCCATGTCCGACCTCCGATCTCCGGCCCCGCCCCGGGGTCCATTGCCCGACGGGCGCGGAGACCCCGTGGAACACCAGAGGCCCGACGCCTCGGCGCCGGGCCTCCCGGATCGCGATGTGAGGAAAGGGGCGGCGCTAAACCATTACAAGGAGAGGAGAAGGAAGCTCCGCCATGGCCTCACGCGGGTGAGCCTAGCCCAGGCCCCGGTCAGTGCGAAAGCAGATTTCCCAGCCGGTCCGGGGTGAACGCCTCCACGTCCTCCCGCAGCCGCTCCGGGCGCTCCAGACCGATGAAGACGGTCCCGCGGCCCCCGCGCTGCCCCTCGTACTCCTCCACCTTCGCCCCGCGGCCGCGCATCAGCTCGACCGCCTGGGCGACCGTGACGTACGGGCGCTCCATGATCCCGCGCGCCAGCAGCCCGGTGCTGAGGCTGTTGGCCTCCACCTGGTTGAACCTCGGCTCCCCCGTCAGCGAGAGGTGCGTCCACCGCGCCCGCCAGCGGGGCTTCTTCCGGGTGCCCCCGCGCGCGAACACCAGCGGCAGCGCCACCCGCCCGGTCCCCGACAGGTCGGACTTCATGCGCACGGTGCGCGGCTCGAACGGCCGCCCCTTGCGGTCGGCACCGCGCGTCATGTACCCGAAGAAGACCTCGGCCAGCTCGTCGAGCCCCTCTCCGTCGTAGAGGTCGACCTGGGGGACGACGTAGTGGGCGGCGCCGACCCGGGACAGGTCGAGGTCGATCATCTCGGTGGCGCCCTCCGGCGCCTCGACGATGTCGCCGGAGTGCTTGCCGCCGTTGCCCACCAGATTGGTCCAGGACAGGTGCCCGTAGTAGGTGAAGTCCTTCTGCAGGAGTTGCACCGACAGGTCGAGGTCGGTGGTCAGGCGGGCCTGCCGCCAGTAGACGAAGAACCGCAGCCGCTCCCCGTCGACAACCGTGGTGGAACCGCGCGGCAGCACGCCCATTCCGTCGGTGCGGCCGGGCGCGCCGGTGGTGGGCAGGGCGACCTTCAGCACCGCCGGGTCGACCAGCACGCGCTCGGCGGCGGGCAGCCGCGCGGCGATCTCGTCGTCGAGCGGGCGGACGGCGTCGGTGAGCGTGCCGTGCCCCAGCGGTGCCCGGGTGTCCGGGACCACCCACGCGCGCCGGCTCCGGTTGGCGAACACGCGGGGCGCGGAGTGGCGGCGTGCGGGGTCCAGGTGCGCCCGGGCGCTCAGCAGCACCCGTCCGGCCACCGACGGCGCGGCTTCGGCCAGGGCGCCGGTGACGGCGTCGACCCGCTCGGGGCCGGCGAGGCGGAGCAGCCGGTCGAGCGAGCGCACCAGCATCCCCGGCGACACGGACAGCAGGCGCAGCGCCCCATCGAGGTCCCCCTCGGTGAAGGCCGCCTCGATGCGCGCCTCCAGGGAGGGTGCCCGCCGCTCCCCGCGCGCCACGGCGAACACCTCCCGGGCGTGCGGGAACTCGGGGTACTCGTGCGGATGCAGCCGCTCCCCCAGCCGCTTCCACCGGTTCGCGTGCCGGTTGACGTCGCCGAGCTTGGCGGGGGCGTCGGCGACGACCCGGTCGAGGGCGGCCAGGAGCGCGCGGCGGTCGCGGCGGCGCGGCGAGGTGAACCGGGTCGGCACGGCGAGGGTGACGTCCCCGTCGGACAGGGCGCAGGCCAGGCGCAGCACGTCGGTAACGGTGTCGACCTGCGGGGCCCGCCCGAGTTCCAGGTGCGCGCGGTTGATGAGGGCGCGGTTCTCCCTGACGGGGACCGTCTCGGGCTGTTCCCGGTCGGCGCAGTGGGCGGCCAGGGCGGCGAACAGGTCGCGGCCGTCGTCGGAGTGGGGAACGGGCGAGGCCGCCATGTCCAGGTAGAGGCGGTGGGCCTCCTCCTCCAGGGGGCCGCCCAGGCGCAGCACGGTGACCCGGTCCTCCGACGAGGCGATGAGGGCCTCGTGGCGGGCGAGGAGGTCGGCGTAGGTGTGCTGGTAGCGGCCGTACGCCGGCAGGTCCGTCAGGGAGACCGGGCCGGGGGCGCCGTCCGGGAAGAGGTCCTCGACGGCGATCTCCTCGCCGTCGGGGCCGACGAGCGCGTCGGCGATGCACGCGGCCCAGAAGTCCAGGGTGTCGGGCACGTTCTCCGGGAAGTCGATGAAGTAGACGTTGTGCGCGACGTGGTCGCCGACCTGGTGGCGCGCGGCGGCCAGCACGTCGGCCGCGGTGTCGAACGCGGCGCCGGGCTCCATGGCCGACACGTGCTCCAGGAGGTCGCGTGCGCAGGCGAAGCCCACGGTGAGCAGGACGGCGTCCATCTGCCGGGCGATGGCCGATCCGTCACCGGAGGGGGCGTCGGGGCGGGACGGGACGCGGCCGGTCGCCTGGATGAGGCGGGTCTGAAGCGAGATCGGTTCCATGGGCCCTCCCCCGTGGCGGTGTGCGATGCCACGATCCCGGATGCGGTGGCGTTGGGGCACGTGATTTTTCCGGCTGGGGACGGCGGCCGGGGAACCGGGGTGAGACGACGGGCGGCCCGCACCCCGGTGGGGTGCGGGCCGCCTGGAGGTCCGGTAGCGGTCCGGTGGAGGTCCGGCCGCCTGCGGTGGGCCCAGTGGACGCGGGCCGGGACGCGGAACCCGCCCCGCTGTGGCCGCCCCGGGCGCCGTCGGGCCTCAGGCCCTATGCCCCGCGCCTCAGACCCAGAAGACCGCGACCGCGACGTTGACGATCGCGAGCGCACCGGCCGTGACGCCCAGCTTGGTGGCGGGCTTGCGCACGTTCAGGATGGCGACGACGACCACGGCGAGCGCGACGACGAGCTTGACGGCGATCTTGATGTGGTCGACGGCGCCGCCGCCCATCTCCGCGAGCCCGACCAGGATGAGGCCGGTGACCAGCTGCAGCAGGGAGCTGTGCAGGATCGCCTTGGGCGCCTTGGCGCTGTCCGTGGCGACCTGCATCAGGAAACCGGCGATGATCCCGGCCATGCCGAGGAGGTGGAGGAAGAGGAGAAGCGAGTGAACGAATGCCATGCCCCAGACGCTACTACAGTGTGTAGTGTGCCCCGGATGCGCCATGCGACCCGCGGTCGCGCCTCTCCGGTGGCGTTCGTCGCAGGTCGGGCACGGTCCACCGGACCGGCCGGCGCAGGCCGGTGCGGTGCGTTCCGGGCGGTTCCGGCCGACGGTTCACCGGCCGTTCGCCACGGGGCATGGTGTCCCGGCAAGTGGTGCGGCCATCGGTCGTCACGGCGTGGCCACGTCGTCCTCGATGGCCAGCTTCAGTTGGCAGTGAATGACCCTCTTCGCCGAGTCGGCGTTGTGGCGGACCCGGATCGCGAGCGGGGTGCCCGGGTGGACGAACAGGGCGTGGTGCTTGGCCCGGTACTGGCCGCCGGGGTTGTGCGCCTCGTGCTCGGTGCAGGTGGTGTCCGGGCCGCTGCCCAGGTCCAGCGGGTCGCGGATGTACTGGTCGCGGACCTCGGTGTAGCCCCCGTCCTCCCAGTGGACCATCGCGGTCAGCGTCCCCCACCCGTCGACCGCGGGCCAGATCAGGGCCGACCGGTCGTCGGGGTAGCCGGAGCGCGCGCCGTCGGGCTGGTCCTCGGGGTGCATCTCCCAGGGGTCGTAGGACTCGCCGGCGTAGGGGAACTTCAGCAGCTCGTAGCTGTCCGGCGGGATGGACTGCTCGTCGTTGTTGATGAGCGAGCACACGTACAGGGCCACGGCGGCCTCCTCGGTGGCGGGGACGGGGGTCGGGGTGCGTCGGCGCCGGTGGCGGACGGCTCCGCTCCCGTGGGCGTTGTTTACCCCGGACACGATGTCAAGCGCACGCCGCCGACCGCATGCGGCCGAACACGGTGACCCCGCGCGACCACCGGGTTACCGTGATCACAGAGCCACTGCCACCTGGGAGGACACCGCTTTGGGAAAGCACGGCAACGAGGACAAGCCCACTGACTCCGGCCGAGGCAGTGACACCGACGGCGACAAGGGCAGTAAGCACGGCAGTGAAGGCGTGCCGCCCCAGTCCGGCGACGGCCAGGGGTCCGGCCAGTGACCCCGCCCCCCGGCGCAGCCATCGCCCGGGTCCTCACCGCCAAAGGCGCTGTGCAGGACCCGGCGTGGCACCACGCGCTTCTGGCGGTCGATCGCGACGCCTTCGTACCCGAAACCGTCTGGGCCGACTGCGAAGGGGACGGCACGTACCGCCCCTACCCCCGCACGGACCCCGACGTGCAGCGGTGGATGCGCCAGGACGTCTCCCTGGTGACCCAGGTCGATGATGGCAGCGTGATGGATGCGGGCGGCAGGCCGTCCAGCTCGCTCTCCCAGCCCTCACTCGTGGTGCGCATGCTCCAAGAGCTGGACGCCGCCGACGGCCAGACGGTGCTGGAGATCGGCACAGGGAGTGGCTACAACACCGCCCTGCTGTGCGAGCGCCTGGGCGATGCGAACGTCACCTCTGTCGAAGTGGACCCGGGTGTCGCGTGGCAGGCTGCCCGCGCCCTTGAGGCGCTGGGCTACAAACCGACCCTGATCATCGGCGACGGCGCGGCCGGCGCACCGGGCGCCACACCCTTCGACCACCTGATCTCCACCGTCGCCGTCCGCGAGATTCCCTCGGCATGGATCGAGCAGACCCGACCGGGCGGGCGGATCGTCACGCCGTGGGCGCCCGGTCCCGGATTCGCCTCCTCCAGCCTGCTGCGGATGGTCGTCGGCGCGAACGGGGAGGCGCACGGACGGCTGGTCGGGGACGCCGCCTTCATGGTCCTGCGGGACCACCGCCCTGCCGCGGTGTCGGCGCGTTCCTTGGTGGACGAGGACGATCCGGCCGCACGCACCGGCTCCACACGAACCAATCCACGATGGGTGGCCGACAGGCACCCCGGTTGGCAGGTGGTCTTGGGACACCTCGTCCCCGGCCTCGGCTACGCCTCCTATGAGGCCGCCGAGGATCATGCATCAGCGGCCGGGGAGGCCACGGTATACGTGGTCGACCGGGACGGATCGGGGTCGTGGGCACTCGGGGAATACGAGCCGGGACCCGGGCCGTATGAGACCAGGACACGCGGCCCCCGGGACCTGTGGGCCGAGGTCGCCGCAGCACGCACGGTATGGGAACGGGCCGGACGCCCCGGCCGCGACCGCCTCGGCCTCACCGTCCACCCCGACGGCCGCCAGGAGGTCTGGCTCGACACCCCTGATCAGGTATTGGCCGTCTGACACGCTCCCCGGCTCATGGGAAGTACAGGTCGACGCCTTCGACGCTCTCTCCTTCGGCGACGACGTGTTCCGTCGACGTCTCCTCCTCCTGCCGAACGCCGGTGATGTCCCACTCCCCGGGCTCCAGACTGAGCGACCATCCGCCGTCCGCCCCGCTGACGACCCCGTACTCCTCGATATGGATCAGTTCATCACCGGTGTACTCCCGCTCAATGGCGACCCCCTGGACGGGTTCCCCGTGTGCGTCGAACACTCGGCCGGACACCTGTACCTTGTCCGACTCGCCCCCGCCGCTCCCCACAGGGCGATCAGCGCTGCTCACGACATCACCCGGACCGCCACAGGCCGCGACAAGGGCGAGGATTGCCACTCCTGAAAGAGGAGCCACCCGGTGAGTCCTCATCGCCACCGCCGTCGGTCGGTCCGGACAGGTGTGTACCAGTAAACCCGCGAACGCGATGCGAACGGCAGGGCCCGCGCGATCGACGGCCGTCCGGGGCCGGGTTCCTACGCCTTGGCCTGTTTCTCTTCTTGGCGGCGGACCATTTCGTTGATCCAGGTGGGGGCGTACGGGGACGTGCAGCCAGGCGAAGTCGGGTAGTCCTTCAGGACCTCCAACCGTTCGCCGATGTCGATCGCCCGGGCCCGGTACTCCTCGTGGCCGATGCCGATCTGCGCCAGGCACGTGTTCATCGCCCACTGGAGCCTCTCCGGCGCGTCCTTCATCTCCGCCTCGACCGTGTCCAGCAGCCCGCCCAGGTCCAGCCCGTCCGGCTTCTTCGCCACGCGGTCGGCGGTCAGCGCCCACCCTGCACTAGCGACCACCGGGTCCGGGTCGGCGGACCAGGCGACGCGCAGGTCCTCCCGGTGCGGGCTCTTCTTCACCACGTAGTTCATGAGCCAGTCCTGCACCTTCGGCGTGCGCGCCTCGCGCAGCATCGCGTCGAGCTCATCGCGCTCGAACGCCTTCGGGCGGCAGACCAGCGTCGCCAGCAGCCGCGCCGCCGAGTCTCCGGTCGCCCAGAGGCCCCGGGCGAGGTCCTGCTGCGTCTTGAGCCGTTTGGCCACCTCGCGCAGGCGCGTGAGGTTCACCCCGTGGTCGTCGCCGTGTCTGGCGTTCACCTCGCGCGCCCTCGGGTCGTCGAGCGCCGCGAGCTCCGCCATCACCTCGGCCAGTGCCGTGTCGGGCACGTCGCCCCCTCCTCCGGACTCCTCGCCTCCGGACTCTTTGTCCCCTCTCCGGGATACCTTGCCCCCTCCCCCCCGCACCGCGCGCGTTCCCGCGCAGTGCGCCGCCCCTAATAATCTCGGGGATCCCCATCCCCATCACCCCCCGTGGAGAGCCGCCTTGTACAACCCCCCGTACGCGGGGCCCCGCCCGCGCCTGTCCTCGTCCGCCGTCGGCGCCCTCATCCTCGGTGTGCTCGCCGTCCTGAGCACCCCGCTGTTCGGGCTGTTCCTGATCATGCCCGCCGCGGCAGTGATCACCGGGGCGCTCGCGCTGCGCTTCACCCACACCCAAGGGCTGCGCGGGCGCGGCCTGGCGCTGTGGGGCTTCTGGCTCGGGGCGGCGTTCTTCCTGTTCGACTTCCTGCTGCTCCTGCTCGGCATCTGGGGGATGAAGCTGGAGGGCTGATCCCGGACCGGGGACAACCGGAGGCAGACGTCGGACGTCTATGCTCTGGTCGAACATCCCCTGATCGGAGCCCCATGCACCCCGCCCGCCTCGTCCCCGTCCTCCTCCTGGCCGCACCGGCCCTCGGCGCGTGCGGCGCCTCGGACCCCACCCCCGAGAACGCCGCGGCCGAGTGCGAGGACCACATCCAGCGCTACCTGGAGTCCCCGGCCGACACCGAGTTCGACGCCTCTCCCGAGGTCACCCTGACGTCCCAAGGTGAGACGGACTCCGGCCCGTACTGGGACTTCGAGGTCGTCGGCAGCGTCGACATCGATTACCGCTCGGGCGGGGCGGAGCACCGGGACTACACGTGCACCGTCGCCCAGCACGCCGGGGACTGGGTCGTGGTGGACATGGCGGAGGACTGAGCCGGGCCGGACACGACAGAGGCGCCCGCGTGCCGGAGGTCAGTCCGCCCGGCCCGCCGCGGCCGCGGTCCGCGCGCGGCTCATGGCCAGGGTCCCGGCCATCGCCAGCGCCGCCAGGACGATGAGCGCCGCGCCGTACACGTCGGTCACCGCGGTCAGGCCGAACCGGTCGGTCGCGACGCCCGCGGCGATGGCGGGCAGGCACAGGGCCAGGTAGCTCAGCACGTAGAACGCCGACATCAGCCCGGCCCGCTCGTTCGGCCCGGCCAGCGGCACGACCGTGCGCAGGGCCCCTTGGAACCCGGCGCCCCAGCCGACCCCGGACACCACCGCACCGGCGAAGAAGAGCACCGCCGACCCGAACTGCGCCCCCGCCAGGAGGACGACGATCCCCGCGGCCAGGGTCGGCGCGCCGATGAGCATGACCCGGAGCGCAGGGACGGTGCGCAGCCCGACGATCGCCAGGGCGCCCGCGCCGGTCAGCGCGAAGACCGTCGCTCCTCCCGCCATCGGCGCGTGCGAGCCCGTCACCTGCGTGGTCAGCGCGGGTCCCAGGGACATCAGGAAGCCCCCGAGCGCCCACACCGCGATGTCGATGGGCGCGGCGACCAGCATGGCGCGCCGCGCCTGCGCCGGGACGCTGACCGTCGGGCGGAGCGAGGCGACCGCCCCCGGGCGGCGCTCGGCGGTCTCGGCCATCCGCGCGACCCCGACCGCTTCGACCAGCAGCAGGACGATCAGCACGACATAGACCAGCCTCATGGGCGCGGGCGCGAACTGCACCAGGGCACCGGAGCCGAGCGCGCCCAGCCCCATGCCGGCCACGGGGGCCGCGCCGGTGATGATCGGCCCGGTGGCGGGGACGACGTCGAGGAGGGCCGCACCGATGACGGCGGTGGCGGCGCCGGTCGCCAGCCCTTGCAGCACCCGCGCCGCGATCAGTGCGGTCAGGTCGCCCGCGACCAGGAAGACGGCGACGGAGACGATCTCCAGGACGATGGCGCCCAGGAGCACCGGGCGGCGGCCGACGTGGTCGGACAGCCGACCGACGACCAGCAGGGACGCCAGCAGGCCCAGCGCGTAGACGCCGAAGACGACGGTGGTGGTGCTGGAGGCCATCCCCCAGGCCTCCTGGTACAGCGCGTAGAGCGGGGTGGGCGCGGCGGAGGCGCCGAGGAAGGTGACCAGGGTGGCGGCGAGTAACGCGGCGGCGGTCGCGCCCGCCGCCCCGCGGCGGGGCGGTGCGGAGCGCACGGCGGTCGTGGGCATGGGTGTCCCCCAGAACTAAAGCTAAGATTTTGCGTTTAGGACGCTACACCCCCTCCCCGCGCTAACGCAAAGACTTTGCTTTAACCCTGAGGGGGACTCCCGGACAGACAGGACGGAGCACGGGGACGCGCCGACACCGGGCGTCGGACATCGGCGGGGCGCACCGGGTCGCCGTGGGCACACACCTTCCGCGGACCTAAAAGCAAAGAGTTGGCGTTAATCTGAAGGGGTGAGTCCGATCCAGGGAACCCGCACCGGCGGCCGCAGCGCCCGCGTGCAGCAGGCCGTGCACGATGCCGTCCGCGACCTGCAGCGCGAGCGGTCGCGCTCCGAGCTGAGCGTGCCGCTCGTCGCCCAGCGCGCGGGGGTGACGCCGTCGACCGTGTACCGCCGCTGGGGGACGCTCCAGGAGCTGCTGGCCGACGTCGCCCGGGAGCGCATGCGCCCGGACGACCCTCCGGACGACACCGGCGCCCTGGACACCGACCTCAAGGCGTGGGCACGCCAGTACCTGGAGGAGATCTCCTCGTCACCAGGGCGGGAGTACGTGCGCGACCTCGTCGCCAGCGAAGGCGAGGAGAACTCCGAGCAGTGCAACCGGTACTGCCAGGTCAAGATCCGCGCCATCCTCGACCGCGCCGCCGAGCGCGGCGAGCCCCACCCCGACGCCGACACGGTCACCGACCGGGTGACCGCGCCGATCGTGTTCCGGGTCTTCTTCGCCCCCGGCGATCCGACGCCGGAATGGGCCGAGGAGCTGATCGACCAGGTCCTCGCCGACCTCTGACACCGGTCTCCGGTTCCGGGGCGGGACCGCCCCGGGCGGACCTCACTCGTCGTACCCCGCCCACGGGTCGTACTCCTCGATCCCTTCGTGGGGTGGACACTGAACCGCGACCCTGGCGTGTGTCGGGCTCAGGCCTCGTCGGCGGGCGGCACCAGGGCGCTCCTGATGGCGGTCTCCACTGCGGAGAGTTCCGCCTCATCGCCCTCAAGGCGCATCGGGCCCGCTGGGCCGAGCTTCGGCTGGCCCAGGAAACGCGGCACAGTGCCCGAGTGCGGTTGGCCGGCGTGCACCAGGAACGGGTGGCACAGGATCACGTCGCCCGCCTTGCCCGTCGCCAGAGCCACGGGGCGGTGCGCGCTCGCCTCGTCCGCACGGCGGGCCAGCTCCCGGGCGTCCAGGCCCTCCTCGCCCTCCGGTTCGAGGACCCGCGCGACGTCCTTGTGGGACCCGACCCGCATGCGCGTCGGCGCGTCCTCCTCGCCCACGTCGGACAGCAGGAAGAACATCAGCAGCGCACGGTCCTTGGACCGGACGTTCGCCCGCCAGGTCATGTAGTCGCCGGGGACGGAGTCGGGGCCCGGGAAGCTCACGTCGACGTGCCACCCGTCGACGACGGCGGTCTCGCCGCCGGGGAACCGGATGACGAAGCCGCCCAGGACGGTCAACGGCTCCCAGCGCCCGGGACCGACGAGGGCGTCGAACGCCTCGTGCAGGCGGTCGGTGTTGGCCGCCGCGACGAACGGCTCCTCCGTGTAGTACGGACGCGCCGCCACCGGGGAGGGCCAGGTCGCCGGGTCGCCGGGGTCGGCCCCCAGGTCCCGCCAGATGATGTCGCGGCAGCGGTCCGCCAGCTCCCGGGAGAACGCCCCCTCGATCCGGATGAACCCGTCCTCGATGAAGGCGGCCTTCTCGGTCTCTTCGATCATGCGGGCACTCTGCCGGGATCCCCGACGGTCGGGCCATCGGTTTTTCCGGTGCCCCGCGGCCCGTGGACCACGCCTCGTTCACCGGCCGTGGGTCAGCGGCGGATCGGCAGGGGGCGGCCGGGGCGGGGGGCGGCCGCAGGTCGGCCGCGGGTCAGCTCCCGGCTTCGCGGACGTCCTTGCCCTGTTCGGCGAAGTCCTTGAAGTCCTGCATGTGCTGTTGCGCCTGCTTGCGGAAGGCTCCGGACATCAGAAGCCCCACCAGCCGCATCATCAGGCCGCTGAAGCGGTACTCGCTCTCGCTCTCCCAGAGCGTCGTCTCCGGACCGACCTCGGTCAGCCGGTCGCGCACGACGCTCCACATGCCCGCTGCGGCGATCTCGCGCTCGAAGCGGACGACGCTCTCCTTCGGGATCCCGTGCAGGTCCGCCGGCTCCCGGCGCGTGACCGTCTCGGTGGCCTCCATCTCCCGACCCCCCGACTCCAGCACGACCCGCGACTTCGTACCGACCTGCCCGTGCTCCCCGCTCAGCGGCTCGTGCACCACCAATCCCCGCAGCCATTTCGGCAGGTGCGCCGGGTCGGCGAGCAGCTGGGCCGCCTTCTCTCTCGGCAGGGCGATCTCGATCGTGGTGGTGTACTTCATGGCACCCTGTCCCTTCCGCCCGTTCGGGCGGGTCCGTGGGGGCCCTGAGCGGGTTCTCAGGCCCTCCGCCAGCGCCAGAGAAAGTAGACCAGTCCGGCCCCCACGACCAGGCCCGCCAGGATCGCGCCCCCGGTCCTGCCCAGGGCGGGGGCCGACTCCGTCGCGGTCGCCGCCGCTGCCGCCGCGGCCGGGGACGCGGACGGCTCGGGCGGCCGCGGGATGACGTTGGCGTCGGTCGCGCACACCACCGGCGGGCTGTCCTCGCTCTCCTGCGCGCACGCGGTGGCCGCGACCCTCCACACCTTCTCACCCGGGTCGGACAGGCGCGCCTTCGTGCGGCCGGTCGTGCTCTCCCCCGGCTTCAGGTCCACGGTCCACACGGCCAGGTCCTCCAGCGCGCCGCCGGGCTTGTCGTACCGTTCGCCGTCGGTCTCCACCAGCTCCATCTCCGGCGGGAGCCCCTGGGAGAGGAAGACGCCCTCGACCTTCTCCTCGCCGTCGTTGCGCAGCGTGACCGAGTACTCGGTGACGTCCCCCGGCTCGATGCCGTCCAGCCCGTCGGTCACCTCGATGGACAGGGCGGGGACGCCGCCCCCGGTGTCCTTGGGCCCTGTGGGTCCTGTGGTGGCACCGGCGTCCTTGGAGTCCTCGCCGTCGGCGAGGGCGGGGCCCGCTCCCGCCCCGGACAGCAGGACCGCCGCGGCCGCGGCCGGAACCCATCGGCGCATTCGTGAACGGGCCACACCCATCGCTCCCCCCGGAGAGCATCCCGTGTCCGGCTCACCGGACTCCGGACTCGACAACTACCCGCGATGCCCCGGACACGTTCGGCGACACGCCCATAAGGCGCCGATCGCGCCCTCTTAGGCGCCCGTGTGGTCCCGGACACGCCCCGGACCACCGATTTAAGGCATCCGCCCGATGTCCGACCCCCCGCCTTAGAACGAGTCTTAGACCCACAGCGGGCCGGACGGACCGACCCGCACGGGAGGGACCACGATGATGCACCCCGACATGACCGCCGCCGTAGCCCGCGAGCGCATCGCCGACTTCGAGCGCGAGGCCCGCGCCGTCCGGCCCGAGGTCGACGCCCCCTCCGGGCACGGCCCCGGCGGCGGCAACCCGGCCACCCGCCTGGAGGCCCTGATCGGCTTCCTCGGCAGGGCCGGCGCCGCCGACTCCTGGATGCCGCGCCCGCGCGTCTCCTCCGAGTCCGCCGAGAGCCGCCGGTGAGCCCGGTTCCCGGCCCGCCGAGGCCGGGAACCGGGCCCCGCACCACGGCGGCCCCGCCCGTCTCGGAGCGTGAGAAAAGGAACGGCGCGATGTCCGTGTCCGACCCCATAATGGACGTCATGTCCAGCCTCGGGATGTCCCCCCGCGACACCGCCCCCGTCTTCGTCGGCCGGTCCGGCGATGTCGACCGCCTCCTGGCCCACGCCCGACGCACGCGGGAGGGCCGCGCCGGGACCATCCTGATCGGCGGAGAGGCCGGGGTGGGCAAGTCGAGGCTGCTCGCCGAGTTCGGCGCCCGCCTCGGCGGCGGCGCCTACGGACGTGCCGACGGCCGGACCAACGGCCGGCCCGACACCGGCGTCCGGGCCGGCGCCCCCGTCCCGGGCCGCCTGGTCGTGGGCGGCTGTTTCGAGCTCGGCGTGGACGGCCTCCCCTTCGCCCCCTTCGTCGCGGTGCTGCGCCAGCTCTACCGCGATCTGGGCCCCGCCCTCGCCGAGGCCGCGGGCGGCGGCGGCGAACTGCCGCGCCTGCTCCCCGAGCTCGGCCCCGCCCCCGACGAGCGCCGCAACGCACGCGGCCTGCTCTTCCAGCAGATCCTGCTCGCCCTGGTGCACGCCGCCGGAGACGAGGGCCTGACCGTGGTCCTGGAGGACCTGCACTGGGCCGACGCCTCCACCCGCGACCTGCTGGTGTTCCTGGTGCGCAGCCTGGACACCGCCCCCGTGCAGCTGGTGGCCACCTTCCGCACCGACGAGCTGCACCGCGACCACCCCCTGCGCCGCCTGCTCCCCGAGCTGGAGCGCCTGCTCGAAGTCGAGCGCATCGACCTGAGCCCCCTCACCTCCGAGGAGTCCGCGCGCCTCGCCGCAGCGCTGCGCGGCTCCGAGCTGTCCCCCGCCGAGGCCGCCGCCCTGCACGCGCGCTCCCAGGGCAACCCCCTGTTCGTGGAGTCCCTGGCCGAGCAGCCCGGCTTCATGGACTCCCCCGTGCCCGACCGCCCGCGCGAGCTGCTGCTGTCCGCCCTGCGCCGGCTGGACGACCCCGCCGCCGACGTCGTGCGCACCGCCGCGGTCGGCGCCGTCAGCGGCGGCCAGGTCGAGCACGAGCTGATCGCCCGGGTGAGCGGCCTGCCCCACGGCGACCTCGACACCGCTCTGCGCAGCGCCGTCGACGCCAACATCCTGCGGGTCACCGACACCGGCTACCGCTTCCGGCACGCCCTGCTGCGCGAGGCCGTCCACGACGACCTGCTGCCCGGCCGCCACACCCGCCTGCACTTGGCCTACGCCGAGGCCCTGGACGCGGTGCCCGACGTGGTCCCCTCCTACCGCCTGGCCGCCGAGCAGGCCCACCACTACCGGGCCGCGCACGACCTGCCGCGTTCGCTGAGCGCCGCCTGGTGGGCGGCGGTGTACGCGGGCGAGAAGCTTGCCTACCCCGAAGAGCAGCGGATGCTGGAGCGCGTCCTGGAGCTGTGGGACCGGGTGCCCGACGCCGCCGACCGGACCGAAGGCGCCGACCGCGTGGACGTGCTGGGCCGCGCGGCCGCCTCCGCGATGGAGAGCGGCGACCCCATGCGCGCCATCGAGCTGTGCGACGAGGGCCTGGCGGAGCTGCCGGAAGAGGGCGGCGCCGAGGTGATGGGGCGCCGCGCGCTGCTGCTGCGCCGCCGCGCCCAGGCCCGGTTGGACTGCGCGGACGGCCGCGGCATGGACGACCTGCTCTCGGCCCTGGAGATCTACCCGCTCGACGCGCCCGGGTACTCGATGGCGCTGTCGCTGCTGGCCCGCGGCTGTATGCGCCGCCCCGACCTGGACCCGTCGGAGATCTCCGCGCTGCGCCACCTGGTCGGCGCCCAGGAGGGCCGGGTGACCCGCCTCGACCTGGCCCAGGGGGCGCTCGACCGCGCGGTCGCCGAGGGCGACCGGTGCGCGGAGGCAGACGCCCTGGTGACGGTCGGCTCGGCGCTGTTCAACACCGACGACTTCGTGGGCGGCCGCAAGGCCATGGAGGAGGGCGCGGCCCTGGCCCGGGAGCTGGGCGAGCCCGCCATCGAGACCACGGCCCTGGCGATCCTGGCCCACTACCTGCGCGAGTTCGGGCTGCACGGTGAGGCGGTGGAGCTGCTGCTGCAGTCGATCGACCGGGTGCGGGGGATGGGGCTGATGAGCGTAAGCACCCCGTTCGCCGCGTCGAACCTGGCCGAGACGTACGTGGAGACGGGCGACCTGGACGAGGCCGAGCGGTGGGTGGCCGAGGGGCTGTCGCTGTCGCCCTCGCCCAAGCTGCGCGTGTTCTTGGAGTCGGAGGCGATGCAGTCCGCGATCGCCAAGGGGGACATGGAGCGGGCGCGTGCGGCGGCGGGCCGCGTCCCGCCGATCGGCCCGCAGCCGCAGAAGCAGCTGCACATTGTGCAGCTGGCCATCGCCGCCCAGGTGGAGCTGCTGCGCCGGGAGGGCGACATACGGAAGGCCGCCGAGACGGCGGTGGACGTGCTGCAGTCGGCCGAGCTGGAGGCCGGCCCCGGGTACGGGTGGCAGCTGTTGGACCTCTTCGCGGCGCTGTTGCAGGCGTCGGCCGCCTCCGGCGAGTGGCCCGACCCGCTGCCGGAGCTGTACGAGCGGGTCGTCGAGGCGACCGGGCGGGTGCCGCTGCGCGGGCCGGTGCTCCAGGCGCGGCAGGCCACGGTGGCCGCCCGCCTGGCGGGGGTCGACGGGCGGCCGGCGGAGGAGGTGGCCGACCTGTGGGCCGAGGCGGTCGAGCGGTGGAAGCCGCTGCCGATGCGCCCGGCCCTGGCGGACGCGCTGGTGAACTTCGCCGAGCAGGCGGTGGCCGCGGGCGGGGAGCGGCGCGGGAGGGCCGCTGAGGCGCTGCGGGAGGCGGTGGAGCTGGCGGACGCGTGCGGGCTGCGTCCGGTACGGCATCGGGCGGAGGACCTGGCACGCAGGGCCGGGGTGGCGCTGGCCGAGGGGGCGGGGACCGCGCCGCCGCCTCTGCCGAAGGGGTTGACCCGGCGCGAGGCCGAGGTGCTGCGCCTGCTGGGGCGGGGGATGAGCAATGCGGGCATCGCCGAGGAGCTGTTCATCACCCCGAAGACGGCGAGCGTGCACGTGTCGAACATCCTGAACAAGCTCGACGTCCCGAACCGGGCCACCGCGGGGGCGCGCGCCCGGGAGATGGGAATGGCGTAGGCGGACACGTCTACGGCAGGACGATGACGGTACGCGCCCAGCCCAGGTGATGGACCATGTCGTAGGCGATGGCCTCACGGTAGCCGCGCGGGTCCATCCACCCGGTGCTGAGCAGCGTGCCGTCGTCGGCCACCATCCAGGTGTCGACGACGGCGCCGTCCGGGCGGAGCCGGTAGGCGAACAGGGGTCCGGTGAGCGGGACGCGCCGGGTGGCGCCGTAGAGGATGCCGCGCGGCGGGACGTCGTCGGGGACGAAGACGCACACGGTGCCCGCCGGCGAGAGGTGGGGTGCGGTCACCGTCTTCTTCATCGGCACCGGAACCACCTCGTAGGGAATACGTAGGGACGAACGCGACGGCTGCGTTGAATTCGCCTCATTTCGACCACCATCCGGGGTTGTCGGTCGGTGGTCTCATCGTTGCTCTACCGGCCCTCACCTGTCTCGATCGCTACATCCCCGTACACCTTTTGTCGATCACGTCGAGCCGACGCAATCCGCGTGCGATCCTGTCGAGCATGAACGACGAAGCAGAACCGGGAACCGCACGCTGGGGAGCGGAATTACGACGGCTTCGACAACTCGCCGGGAAAAGGCAGCACGATCTCGCCAAAGGTGTGGGCTATCAGCCGTCCACCGTGTCGGCTTGGGAGAGGGGGACCCGGCGACCTGACGGAGAACAGATCGCCCGCCTCGATGACGCCCTCTCCACCGGCGGCGCGCTCGCTGCGCTCTGGGCCGACCTGTCCTCCAACGGAGCCCTGCCCGACCGCTGGCGAAGCTTCATCAACGTGGAGCGCGAGGCAGTGGAGATCAGGGAATACGCCGCGATGCTGATCCCTGGACTGCTCCAGTCCGAGACGTATGCGCGAGAGATCCTTCGCCGGGACCCGAGCACGGAAGAACTTGTCGCCGTTCGAACGGAACGAATCACCAAGCTTCACGAAGACGTGCGGATCTGGGTGGTTATCGAGGAATCCGCGGTACGCCGGGTGGTACGCTCCCCGATGGTTCAGGCGGACGCCGTGGGCCACCTCCTCCACCTGGCGTCTCAGCCCCATATTCAAGTGGCGTTGATACCAGCCGAGGCATGGGATCGACCCGGTCTGGCGGGTTCGTTCCGCGTTGTCCGAGTGCCGGACGGACGAATGGTCGGGCACGCCGAACACCAGTTCGGCGAAGTAGTAGTGTCGGCACCGCAGGTCACGAAGCTACTCGGATACTTCTCCGACCTGCAGATGCAGGCCCTGTCGCAGACGGAGACGATCCGGCAGCTAGAGAAGATGAAGGAAGAATTCAATGCGCGAGTGGCACAAGAGCACGTATAGCGGTGAGGGCGCCAACTGCGTCGAGGTCGCCGAAGGCGAACAGACGCTCATGCGCGACACCCAGAACCGCGACCAGGCCCTCCTGGCCGTCCCCGCCAGCGAGTGGCACGCCTTCATCACCGCCGCCGCCGACGGTCAGCTGTGATCTGAAACCGAGAGCACCGGCGGCGCACCCCCTGTACGCCGCCGGTGCCGTGGTCGGGCTACTCCATCAGTTGCCCGTACGGGTCGTCACGATCGTCAGCGTGTAGTCCCCGTCCCCGTCGGTGAACCTGCGGGTCATGACCCGCGTGTCCCCGACGTTGCGCACCTGCTTGGCCAGCGTCGTCGTGTCGAACACGAACGTCTGCTCCCCCACCAGGTCGTCGTCCAGGAACGCCAGCAGCTCGTGCACCACGGCGCCCACGCCCGCCACGACCGCGCCGATCCACGCCGCCACGCCCGAGGCCGCCAGCACGCCCGCCGCCGCCGCGAAGGCCGCCGCCACGCCCTTCCTGATCTTCTCCGGGTCGCCGTGGTCGTGCTCCCACAGCTGGATCATCGTCCCGATCTGCCCCTCCGGGAACCGCTGCGCCCCGCCGTTGGGCCCCCAGATGTTCCCGTCCGCGGCCCCGAACGAGCGCCGGTCACCGGAGTCCACGTCGCCGAAGGTCCGGCTCTTCGTGGTGACCGTGGTGCCCTGGGCCAGCGTCGCGAAGATCCAGTACGGCTCGTCCGACCCCCAGAAGTCGGCCCCGGTCTCGTCGTGGCACCGGAACTCGGTCGCCTTGATGGTGAAGAGCCCGGCCGGCGCGGCCTCGGCGCTCGCGCCGGCCGACTGCACCACCAGCACCTCGGCCCCGTGCTCGGCCACGGTCCGCCGGTTCAGCCGCGGCAGGTCCCGCGCCGCCACCTGGTCCCGGTGCACCTCGTCCGCGTCGACCGTGGTGACGTTGGGCATCGCCAGCGTCGCCCGCACGATGTCCGGGGCGTCCTTGCGCAGGTCGTCGAAGGAGTAGGAGGACTTGACGTCCAGCCTGGCGAAGCGCCCCGGGTAGACGTCCTGGCGCACGTTCTGCGGCATCAGCTCGGACGCCTCCCCCAGCGCCCGCAGCTCGTCCTCGCTGTACCCGTTCTCCAGGAACGCGTTCACCAGCGTCTTCTCCAGGTCGGACAACCGCTGCTTCTCGGCGAACTTGCCGAAGGAGTGGGTCGTCAGGGCCAGCAGCCAGTTGCGGTCCCGGTTCTTCTCCAGCTTGGCGCGGAGCTTGGCCCCGCGGCCCCGCCGCTCGCTCATGTCCTGCACGATGCGTTCGGGGGTTCGAGCGACCATGGTCGTACCCTCTCGGTCCACGCCGGACCGCTCGGAGGGGGCCCGCTCCGGCGCCCGCGGGGTACGGGGGATACCGGCCGCCCGATCGGCGCCTCCGCCCCTCCGAGGTGTGCCGTGAGACTAGACCCGCTGGGCCCACCCGGACAGACACCGCCGAGGGAAGACCCTCCTGTCCTCTGGGCCCCCTCCCCCTGTCCCCTCCCGACGATGATCTCGACGAAAGTGCTGTCAAAATCGCCGGAATGACAGCACTTTCGTCGAGATCATCGGGGGTGGGCGGGGTGCCTCAGGGGGTCCAGCGGTTGGTGATGGGCACGCGCCGGTCGCGGCTGAGGTTGCGGGAGCTGATCTTGGGCCCGGGCGGGTACTGGCGGCGCTTGTACTCGGCCCGGTCCACCAGCCGGATCACCCGCTCCACCAGCTCCGGCTCGTACCCGGCGGTGACCAGCTCCCCGTACCCCCGGTCGGTGCCGATGTAGGCGTCGAGCAGCGCGTCGAGCACCGTGTAGTCCGGCAGCGAGTCGCTGTCGAGCTGCTCGGGCCGCAGCTCGGCGCTGGGCGCCTTGGCGATCGAGTTCTCCGGGACCGGCGGCACCTCCCCCCGCCTGGCCGCCTCCGCGTTCCGCCACCGCGCCAGCTCCCACACCAGCGTCTTCCAGCAGTCCTTGATGGGCGCGTAGCCGCCCACCGAGTCCCCGTAGAGCGTGGAGTAGCCGGTGGCCAGCTCGCTCTTGTTGCCCGGGGCCAGCACCAGGTGGCCCTCCTGGTTGGACAGCGCCATCAGCAGCGTGCCGCGCACCCGCGCCTGAAGGTTCTCCGCGGCCAGGCCCACCAGCTCGACGCCGGTCCCGGCCGCGCCCTCGGCGAAGGCGTCCACCATCGGCTGGATGGGGACCGTGCGCCCGGTGATGCCCTGCCGCTCGACCAGGTCCTCGGCGTCGGCCAGCGAGTGCTCGCTGGAGTAGCGGCTGGGCAGCAGCAGCCCGTGCACCCGATCCGCGCCCAGGGCGTCGACGGCGATGGTGGCCGTGAGCGCCGAGTCGATGCCGCCGGACAGCGCCACCAGCGCGCTCGCGAACCCGTTCTTGCGCACGTAGTCGCGCAGCCCGACGACCAGGGCCTGGTAGACCTCCCCGACGTCCGACACGGGGTCGGGGCGCGGGGTGAGCACCGGCTCCGCGGGCGTGTAGGGCTCCGCCGGGGCCGACGACGCGGTGTACCGGACGATGCGGATGCCATCGGCCTCCCGGACGTCCGGCGCGGGCACCGGGGCGTCGGGCAGGCGCAGGTCGGTCACGAGCAGCGCCTCCTCGAACTGCGGCGCCCGCGCGACCAGGTCGCCCTCGGCGTCGACGATGAGCGAGTCGCCCTCGAAGATCAGCTCGTCCTGTCCCCCGGCCATGTTCACGTATCCCACGGCGGCGCCGATCTCGCGCGCGCGGCGCTGGCACAGCTCCAGGCGCACGTCGTCCTTGTTGCGCTCGTACGGCGACCCGTTGAGGGTGATGAGCATCCCGGCGCGAGCCGCGCGCACGGCGGTGACCGGGCCGCCCTCCTGCCACAGGTCCTCGCAGACGGCGATGGCCACGTCGACGCCGCGCACCCGCACCACCGGCAGCGCGTCGCCGGGCACGAAGTTGCGGAACTCGTCGAACACGCCGTAGTTGGGCAGGTGGTACTTGGCGGAGGTGAGCGCCACCCGGCCCTGGTGGAGCAGGGCGGTGGAGTTCTGCGGGGCCCCCGCGGGCTGGCCGAAGCGCGCGCCGACGCCCTCGCGGCGGCTCAGGAAGCCCGCCACCACCGGCAGGTCGCCCAGGCCGTCGGCGGCCAGCCGCTCGGCCAGGGCGTGGGTGGCCTTGATGGAGGCCGACACGAAGGAGTTGCGCAGCGCCAGGTCCTCCACCGGGTAGCCGGTGACGACCATCTCCGGGAACACGACCAGGTGCGCCCCGGCCCCCGCCGCCCGCCGGACCTGGTCGGCGGCCATCGCGCAGTTGCCCTCCAAGTCGCCGACGACCGGGTTGACCTGCGCCATCGCGATTCTGAGCTGTGCCACGCCATCGAGGGTAACCGGGGCGGGCGCCGGCGGCCGGGCGCACACCCCCGCACAGCTGTGATAATTCGGACGCGGGCCTGAGGGGGCCCTCGCGACCCACCTGCGTTAATGCGCCGGAAACCTGAGGTGGGCAGACTGGGTGTAGGTCCGAATCCCCGGACCGCCACGTCCGCGCCCCGATGTACGACAGAGGAAGGTGAACCCGTGAATCGACAGCAGGAGTTCGTGCTCCGGACCCTGGAGGAGCGCGACATCCGGTTCGTCCGGCTGTGGTTCACCGATGTGCTCGGGTACCTGAAGTCGGTGGCGGTGGCGCCCGCCGAGCTGGAGGCGGCCTTCACCGAGGGGATCGGGTTCGACGGCTCGGCCATCGAGGGCTTCGCGCGCGTGCACGAGGCCGACATGCTCGCCCAGCCGGACCCGTCCACCTTCCAGGTGCTGCCCTGGCGCAACGAGCCGCACGGCACCGCCCGGATGTACTGCGACATCCTCATGCCCGACGGCAGCCCCAGCTACGCCGACCCGCGGCACGTGCTCAAGCGCCAGCTCGCCAAGGCCTCGGACCTGGGCTTCACCTTCTACACCCACCCCGAGATCGAGTTCTACCTGCTGAAGAAGATGCCCGAGCCCGGGGAGTTCCCCGAGCCCAACGACTCGGGCGGCTACTTCGACCACACGCCGCACAACAGCGCGCACGACTTCCGGCGCAACGCGATCAACATGCTGGAGGCCATGGGCATCTCGGTGGAGTTCAGCCACCACGAGGGCGGCCCGGGCCAGCAGGAGATCGACCTGCGCTACGCCGACGCGCTGACCACCGCCGACAACATCATGACGTTCCGGCTGGTGATGAAGGAGGTGGCGATGGAGCAGGGCGTCTACGCCACCTTCATGCCCAAGCCCTTCACCGAGTTCCCGGGCTCGGGCATGCACACGCACATGTCGCTGTTCGAGGGCGAGCGCAACGCCTTCCACGAGCCGGGCGCCGAGTACCACCTGTCGAAGGTGGGGCGCGGGTTCATCGCCGGGCTGCTGCGGCACGCCTCGGAGATCACCGCGGTGTGCAATCAGTGGGTGAACTCCTACAAGCGGCTGTGGGACAACGCCGCGGCGTCGGCCGGGGCCGGCGGCGAGGCGCCCGCGTACGTGTGCTGGGGGCACAACAACCGGTCGGCGCTGGTGCGGGTGCCGATGTACAAGCCCACCAAGAGCAACTCCAGCCGGATCGAGTTCCGGTCGCTGGACACCTCGTGCAACCCCTACCTGGCCTACGCGCTGATCCTGGCGGCCGGGCTGAAGGGCATCGAGGAGGGCTACGAGCTGCCGCCCGGCGCCGAGGACGACGTGTGGGCGCTGACCGACGCCGAGCGGCGGGCGATGGGCATCGCGCCGCTGCCGCAGAGCCTGGACGAGGCCATCCGCGCGATGGAGGGCAGCGAGCTGGTCGCCGAGACGCTCGGCGAGCACGTCTTCGACTTCTTCCTGCGGAACAAGAAGGCCGAGTGGCAGTCCTACCGCCGCCAGGTCACCCCGTACGAGCTGCAGCGGTACCTGCCGACGCTGTAGGCGGCGCCGTACGGACAGGCGGGCGGACCCCGTGTTGATCTCGGGGAAGCCGGGCTTATCGTGTCCGGTTTAACCCCGAGTTCCCC
>NZ_JAQFWQ010000110.1 GCF_027706725.1 Nocardiopsis endophytica | reverse complement strand
CCGAGACGACCGAGTTGGTCGTTCCCAGGTCGATACCGACCGCACGTGCCATGAGTACGTCCTCCGTCAAAGTTGAGTCTTACGGGCGAAAGTTTGCTTCGTCCTCCGTCGACTGTCAAATCACTTGAGTCAGCCCGACTCAAGTTCGACGCCGGTCCGTATAACGCGGGGGCCGGTGCGCTTGTTCCCGGTGCCGGGATGTTTTGGTGGATCATTGGCCACCGGGGGCCCGCGCCCCCGGGGGTGGGCCGGTGCGGGCGGGGCGGTGCCCCCGGCGCCATTACTCGCTAGTAACATGTATGGGGACCCGGTGTGTGGCGCGCCGGGCGTGCACCACGACAGCAGGATTGGGAGGCCGCGGGCGATGCTCTACATCGTTCTGGGGGTCGTGACGACCCTCTTCGCCGTGGTCGGGGTCGCCATGTTCGCCTTTGGCATCCGCCAAATGGTGCGGACCGTGGGCGTCGGCCGGCCGATCGAGAAGGACCGCAAGGGGCCCATCGGGAGGCGATTGACGACCACGCTCATCGAGTCGCTGGGCCACACGCGCATGCTCAAGTGGCGCTGGATCGGCGTGGCGCACTGGTTCGTCATGGTCTCGTTCCCGCTGCTGGTGTTCACCGTGGCCGAGGCCCACGGCGAGGTGTGGGACCCGCACTTCCACCTGCCGCTGATCCACGACTGGACCGTGTACGGCCTGGCGATCGAGGTCATCGCCGCGTTCAGCCTGGTGGGCATCGTCGGCCTGGCGATCTACCGCCAGGTCAAGAACCCCGGGCGCCTGGGCCGCGCCTCGCGCTTCGCCAACTCCCGCAGCTGGCAGGCCTACTACGTCGAGGCCTACATCTTCGCCCTGCTGGTCAGCATCTTCGTGATCCGCGGCTTCAAGGTCGCCATGGGCGACTTCCCGTTCCCGGTGTGGGCCACCCCGGTCTCGCACGCCCTGGGCGCGGTCCTGCCGCCCAGCGAACCCGGCCTGGCCCTGGTCGCCGCGTTCAAGCTGATCATCTCCTGGATCTTCTTCATGGTGCTGGCGCTGGTGCTGACCATGGGCGTGGGCTGGCACCGGTTCACCGCGCCGGTCAACATCTACTTCAAGCGCAACACCGACGGCACGCCCGCGCTCGGCGCGGCCAAGCCGATGATGGACAGGACCGGAGAGAAGCCCCTCGACTTCGAGGAGGCCGACCCCGACGAGGACCCGTTCGGCGTCGGCAAGGTCGAGGACTTCACCTGGAAGGGCCTGCTCGACTTCACCACCTGCACCGAGTGCGGCCGGTGCCAGTCGCAGTGCCCCGCCTGGAACACCGGCAAGCCGCTCTCGCCCAAGAAGCTGGTCATGGACCTGCGGGAGCACGCCTACGCCAAGGCCCCCTACCTCATGCAGGGCCTGACCCCCGAGGTTCTGGAGGAGAAGGCCAAGGAGGACGCGGCGCACGCCGGCACCGACGTGCTCGCCCTGCTGGAGAAGCCGCTGGTGGGCACCGAGGAGGAGGGCGGGGTCATCGACCCCGACGTCCTGTGGTCCTGCACCAACTGCGGCGCCTGCGTCGAGCAGTGCCCGGTCGACATCGAGCACATCGACCACATCCTCGACATGCGCCGCTACCAGGTGATGATCGAGTCGAACTTCCCCTCCGAGGCCAACACCCTGCTCAAGAACCTGGAGAACAAGGGCAACCCGTGGGGGATGGCCGAGGACAAGCGCCTCGACTGGATCTCCGAGGTCGACTTCGAGGTGCCGGTCGTCGAGGACGCCCTGCCCGAGGGCACCGAGTACCTGTTCTGGGTCGGCTGCGCCGGCGCCCTTGAGGACCGCGCCAAGAAGACCACCAAGGCCATCGCCGAGCTGCTGCACACCGCCGGCGTCAAGTTCGCCGTGCTCGGCG
The DNA here is from genome assembly GCF_027706725.1 of Nocardiopsis endophytica. Taxonomy (GTDB): domain Bacteria; phylum Actinomycetota; class Actinomycetes; order Streptosporangiales; family Streptosporangiaceae; genus Nocardiopsis_A; species Nocardiopsis_A endophytica. The sequence goes on along the minus strand of NZ_JAQFWQ010000110.1, from coordinate 21,238 downwards.
GCATGGAGGCCTGCACCGGCGACCCGGCCCGCCGCCTGGGCATGGAGTACGTCTTCCAGATGCTCGCCCAGCAGAACGTGGAGACGCTCAACGGGATCGGCGCCACGAGGATCGTGGCGAGCTGCCCGCACTGCTTCAACACCCTGGGCAACGAGTACCCGCAGCTCGGCGGCGAGTACGAGGTGGTGCACCACAGCCAGCTGCTCGCCAAGCTGGTCGAGGACGGGCGCCTGACCCCGGTCGCGCCGATCGAGGAGAACATCACCTACCACGACCCCTGCTTCCTGGGGCGGCACAACAAGGTCTACACCCCGCCGCGGGAGATCATGGCCCAGGTGCCGGGGATCAGGACCCAGGAGATGCACCGCCACAAGGAGCGCGGCTTCTGCTGCGGCGCCGGCGGCGCGCGCATGTGGATGGAGGAGAAGCTCGGCAAGCGCATCAACACCGAGCGGGTGGACGAGGCGCTGACCACGAACCCGGACACCGTCTCCACCGCGTGCCCCTTCTGCCAGGTGATGCTCGGGGACGCGATCAACGAGAAGAAGTCCAAGGGCGAGGCCAAGGAGAGCCTGGAGGTCGTCGACGTCTCCCAGCTCCTGCTGCGCTCGATCAAGGGCGGGGACGGCGGCCCCGGCGGGCAGGCCGAGCCGGAGAAGGAGAACGCCGGCTAGGGACGCTCCAACGGGGGCGGTGCGACCGGGCGGGAGCGCCCGGGGGCACCGCCCCCGCGCTCGTTCCGGTGGTGCTGGGCGCGCGGGCGCACGCCCAGCACGCGGTCGAGCTCGTCGGTGCTGAGCGGCCGCTCGGACCCGGCCGCGGCGATGAGGACGTCGGCGTAGAGCTCGATCTCCTCCAGGGCCTCCCCGTCCTGCAGGCGCGCGTCGACGTGGGGTTCCATGCGCGCACCTCCCGGGGGCCCAGCAGTGTCCCACAGGCTACGTCCGGGTAGCCTCGCGCCGCATGACCCGGAAGGACCATTCACGCCCTAGTCACCGGGGGCGATGCCCCCCGCCGGACCCCCGATGATCTCGGGAGAAACGACGCTACCGGCGCGGTTTTAGCGTCGATTTCCCCGAGATCAACAACGGAGGGGGCCTAGCGCCAGACCACCTCGCGGTGCATCCCGGCGTAGCGCGCGTACTTCTCCGGCGTCTCGGCGAACACCGCGCGGTCCTCGTCGGTGAGCTCGCGGACGACCTTGCCGGGCACCCCCGCCCAGAGCGTCCCCGGGGGCACCGTCTTACCCGGCGGCACCAGGGCGCCCGCGGCCACCAGCGCCCCCGCGCCCACCCGGGCGCCGCCGAGCACGCGCGCGCCGATCCCGACCAGCGCGCCCTCCTCGACCACCGCGCCGTGCACCATCGCCTGGTGGCCGAGGCTGACCCGGTCCTCCAGGACGGCGGGCTCGCCGGGGTCGGAGTGCAGGCCGCACTGGTCCTGCACGTTGCAGCGCTCGCCGATGGAGATGTCCTCGGTGTCGGCCCGCACCACCGCGCCGTACCAGATGCTGCTGTGCGCGCCGATGCGCACGCGCCCCACGACCACGGCGCCCGGTGCGATCCACGCCTCCTCGTGCACCGCGGGCGCGCCGAACGGCGCCTCACCCACCAACGGACGGGTCGGCTCCACCATCGCGATCTCCCTCCCAGGCGCGCGCCTCGGGCCGATCCCGGGCTCCGGCCCCGCGCGGCGCCGATCGCGAATACCTTAGTAACGCGGCGGGCGGTGAGCACGGAGACCTGTCGGGCCCGGCTATTGAGACGCGCTGGTACCGGCGGCTACCGTGGTCGCCTCTTGGTGTTCGCAAGGCCACGCTTCGCATACGACCCGCACCCTGCCCCCGTCTTGCGGTGACGCTCCGTTGTGTGAGATTTGAATGTCGCTGATGCGTGATCAGGGCGTTATGGGCAAGATGGGCACAGGGGGCGGGTCACCCCTTCCCCGACATGCCGCCAACCCGGTTGATTAGGACATGAACGAGCAGAACTCAGACATCGTGTCGAACCTCCTGCGCGAGGAGGCGTTCCCGAGCGCCCGCAAGGGCTACGACAAGCGCCAGGTCGACGACTTCGTGGTGCGCAACCACAACCACATCCGGGATCTGCAGGAGCGGCTGGCCCGGGCCCACGACGAGCTGGAGCAGCTCCGCCGGGAGCTGGCCGAGGCCAAGGAGAGGGCCGCGGTCAAGCCCGAGCACGAGCAGATCAGCGAGCGCATGGCCACCATCCTGCGGATAGCCGAGGAGGAGGCCAAGGAGAAGCGGGCGCAGATCGACGAGGAGGTCGCCGGCATCCGCTCCAAGGCCGAGGAGGACGCGGCCAAGGCCCGCAAGGACGCCGACGAGCACGCCGAGCGGGTGCTCTCCAGCGCCCGGTCCGAGGCCAACGACCTGGTCGCCACCGCCAAGCAGGAGGCCGAGCAGATCCGCTCCCAGGCCGAGAAGGACGCCGAGCGCAAGGTCGGCGACGCCGAGGCCCGGGCCAAGAGGATCAACGACACCGCCGACCGCCGCCTGGCCACCCTGACCGCCACCCACGGCGAGGCGGTGCGCCGCCTCGGCGACATGCACCAGACCCTCGCCGAGCTGCTGCAGGCCGAGAAGAACGCGGGCCCGCTGGAGCCGGACGCCCCGGAGGAGGCCGAGGCCGAGCCGAAGGCCAAGGGCGGCGCGGCCGAGCAGGGCGGTGCGGCCAAGGCGAAGGCCGAGCCGCAGGCCAAGGCCGGGGCGCCGGCCCAGGCGGCCAAGCCCGAAGCCGCCAAGGCGCAGCCCGCCAAGCCCGAGGCGAAGCCGGAGCAGGCCGCCGCGCCGGAGGAGAAGGCCGCGCCCGCGGCCGCGCCGCAGACCGGCCCCCAGCAGGGGGCGGCCCAGCAGCAGGGCACCGGTCCGCAGCAGGGGCAGCAGGGGCAGCAGCAGGGCCGGCAGAACCACCAGGGCCCGCAGAACCAGCAGGCCCCCGATGAGGCCACCGTCAAGATCGACCCCGTGACGGCGCAACAGGCCGCCCGTCCCCAGGGGCAGCAGCAGCCGCAGAACCGGCAGGCCGCGCAGGGCCAGCAGCGCCCTGCGGCGCCGCAGGCGTCCCCGCAGGGCGCCCGCTACAACGTGCCGGCCCCGCCGGAGGCCGCGGCGGCCCAGCAGCCCGCCCAGCCCGCCCAGCAGGCCCAGCCGGGCACCGGTCCGCAGCAGGCCCGGCCGAACCAGCAGAACCAGCAGCCGCAGGGGCAGCCCGGCCAGGCCGACCCCGGCGCCACCGCCGTGCACCAGCGCCCGGCCGCGGCTCCGCAGAAGCCGCAGCAGGACGCCGAGCAGGGCGAGGGGGTCCGCATCATCAAGCCTTAGGGCGCATCGCCCGGGTTGGAACATGTCGGGCCGGGGCCGGGCGCACGCCCCGGCCCCGGCCTCGTTCGTCCCGGTATGCGGGGTGACGTCGGATGTGTCGCCCCCGGTCGGCTACCATGCCTGAGCCATGATGATCCGCACGGCCATTCGGTCGGACCTGGGCGCCATCCTGCGGCTCCTGCGCGAACTCGGCGACGGGCGGCCCGCGCAGGGGGGCACCGTCCGCATGTCCTCGGCCGCCGTGCGCGCCTGGACCCGGATGGAGGGCGACCCCGACCGCTCGGTGCTGGTGGCCGAGCGCCGCGGGCAGATCATCGGCACGCTCGACCTGATGGTCGTCGCGGGCCTGACCCACGACGCCCAGCCGTGGGCGATCGTCGACAACGTCGTGGTCGACCCCGCGTGCCGGCGCTCGGGGGTGGGCCGCGCCCTGATGGAGGACGCCTTGGACCGGGCCTCCCGCGCGGGCTGCTACAAGGTGGAGCTGCTCTCCCACGAGGGGCGCCAGGGGGCGCAGGGCTTCTACCGCGCCCTCGGCTTCGACGACTCGGCCCAGGGCTTCCGCCGCCACCTGTAGCCGCCCCTTGGCCGGGGCTACCGGGTCCCGGAGCGCAGCGGGGCCTGCCGCAGGAACAGCACCAGGACGAACCCGACGGCCGCGATCGGCATGCCCAGGATGAACACCTGGTGCATGGCGGTGTTGAAGGCCTCGATGACCCCGTCCTGAACAACGGCGGGCAGCGCGTGGATGGCGTCCGGCGACCCCAGTGCCTTCTCCGACAGGTGCGGCATCTCGGGCGCGGGGAGCCCCTGGGCCTCGCTCGCGGCCGCGGCCTTCGCGGCGGACCGGGCCATGGCCTCCAGCTCGGAGTGGAGCCGCTCGGTCATCACCGCGCCGAAGACCGCGACCCCGAACGCGCCGCCCAGGTTGCGGAAGAACGACACCGCCGAGGTCGCCGCGGCCATGTCGGAGCGGGGCAGCGCGTTCTGCACGGCGAGGATGAGGATCTGCATGGACAGGCCCAGGCCCAGCCCGATCAGCGCGACGCCGGCGCCGACCAGGACCAGCGATGAGCCGGTCTCCAGGGTCGAGAGCACGCCGAAGCCCGCCAGGATGAGCACCATCCCGGCGACCGGGTACCGCTTCCACCGCCCGGTGCGGCTGACCAGGAACCCGGACGAGACCGAGGCGGTGAGCAGGCCCAGCACCATGGGCAGCGTCATCAGGCCCGAGGCGGTGGGGCTCATCCCCTTGACGATCTGCAGGTACTGCGGGAAGTAGATCATCACCCCGAACATCGCCATGCCCACGCACATCGAGGCGGCGGCCGAGAACAGGAACGTGCGGTCGGCGAACAGGCGCGGCGGCAGGATCGGGTCGGCGGCGCGGCGCTCGGCGGCCACGGCGAGCCCGGCGAGGACCAGCGCCCCGGCCGACATCAGGTAGGTGGGGGCGGAGTTCCAGTCGAACTCCTTGCCGCCCAGGCTCAGCACCAGCATGGCCAGCCCGGCGGCGCCGACGATGCACGAGGCGCCCCTCCAGTCGACGGGGGCGCCGCCGTGCGGGCGCTTGGGCAGCCGCAGCAGCCGCTGGATGGTGATGAAGGCGGCCGCGGCCACCGGGACGGTGATGAAGAAGCACCAGCGCCAGCCGAGCGGGCTGTCCACCAGGAACCCGCCGAGCAGCGGCCCGGCGACGGTGGAGACGCCGAAGACCGCGCCGAGGAACCCGGCGTAGCGTCCGCGCTCGCGGGGCTCGACCACGTCGCCGAGGATGACCTGCGGCAGGGTGGCCAGGCCGCCGGCGCCGATGCCCTGCACGAAGCGGGCGCCGATGAGCCAGGACATGTCCTGGGCGAACCCGGCGGCGACCGAGGAGCCGATGAAGATCACCAGCGCCGTCTGGAACAGCAGCTTGCGGCCCCAGATGTCGGAGAGCTTGCCCCACAGCGGGGTGGAGGCGGTCATGGTGAGCAGGGTGGCGCTGGCCACCCAGGAGAGCTTGTCCTGGCCGCCCAGCTCGCCGACGATCGTGGGCAGCGCGGTGCCCACGATGGAGGTGGTGAGCATCGAGGTCAGCATCGCGAGCATCAGGCCCGCGAGGATCTCGACCACCTGCCGCCGGGTGTAGCGGGGGCCGGGTGGGCCGTCCCGCCCGTCGCCGCCGTCCCCCGCCGCGGCCGGGTCCGGGCGCCCCTGTGCCCCCTGGTCCGACCGGTCGGTGATCGCCCGCTCCGCCACGCGTTCTCCCCCTCGACGCTCGTCCGTGCCGGGCCCACCCCGCCGCCGCGCGCGGCGTGCGCGGGCACGCCTCAGGGACCGCCCTGCGGCGGTCCTGGTGCGGGTGAGGGGAGGTCCGATTCTCCCCTCCGGTATAAGTAAACAGTGTTGACTTGTCAAGCCGGGCGTCCGGGGGGACCGGGGCGACGTGCGACGATGAGAGCCACGGACCCGAGGCACGACGGGGAGCACGACACCGATGGAGCGGCCGGAGGACGGCGGGTGCGCCGGGCGGGCGCGCGACCGGGAGGCGACGCGCCAGCGCATCCTGGACAGCGCGCGCGAACTGTTCACCAGCGAGGGCTACGCGAAGGTCTCCTCGCGCCGCATCGCCGCGCACGCGGGCGTGAACGTCGCGCTGATCAACCGCTACTTCGGCGCCAAGCGCGGCCTGCTGGCCGAGGTGATCGCCGAGGAGGCGGCCTTCCCCGGCATCGTCGAGGGCGACCGGGAGGGGCTGCCGCGGCGGCTCGCCGAGCACGTCGTGCACCGCACCCTGGCCGGGGGGACCCCGCTGGCGCGGGCGCTGGAGCACTCGGCCGGGGACCCGGACCTGAAGTCGGTGCACGAGGAGCGGCTGAAGAACGCGGTGATCGGCCCGCTGGCGGAGGTGATCGGCGGTCCGGAGGCGCGGGCGCGCGCGTCGCTGGTGGCGTCGGTGATCCTGGGGGTCGGCCTGGTGCGGCGCATCGAGGGCGCGGCCTCGCTGAACGAGCTGGAGCCGGACCGGCTGGTGGACCACCTGACGGCGGTCATCGGCGCCTGCCTCTCCGACGCGGCGCCCGGGCGGGTGCGCTCAGGGGGCGGGGAAGGCGGGGGGTAGGGGGCGTCCCGCGGAGGCCGGGGCGGTCCCCCGCCGCTGCGGTGCGGAGTCGTCCGTCCCGTTCGTGCGCGTGTTGTGCGCGGCGCGGATCAGCCATGAGCCGCCGCGGCGGACCAGGACGAGGGTGATCAGGCCGCTCCGGTCCTCGGGCGGGCGGCCGCCGGGCAGGCGGTGGCCGGGCCACGTCCACACGGTGTGGACGAGGGCGGTGTCCGGGGTGATCGCCTGGATGCTCACGATCTCCTGCGTGTAGGCGGACTTCTGCGCGATGACGGAGGCGGGGACGTCCTTGTGGCCTTCGACGTTCTCCCGGCGGGTGCGCCACCACAGGCCGCGATGGGTGACGAAGTCCGCGTCCTCCGTGAAGCAGGCGCCCCAGGCGTCCATGTCGTGCGCGACCCACAGGCGGGTCAGCTCGGCGATCAGGTCGCGGATCTCCTGCCGCTGCTTCTCGTCCATGGCGCCCACTCTGGAACCTCAAGCGCACTTGAGGTCAAGGGGTGGAGGTTCCGTGGCGGGCGGGGGGGGGGCGCTTTGCCGTGGCCGCCGCCGGGTCGAATCCGCATTGCGCGATCATGGCCAGGAGTTCAGGACGACACGCCGGTGAATTAAGAGTGCTCCGTAACCAGGGGCGCCGTGTGCTTCGGTGGGGAACCGTGCGGCCCGTGCCCTCGGGGGCGGGCCGGGAACCGGACCCGCCCCGACGGGGCGCGGAACGACGGGGGGAACCCATGCCCAGCACAACTACTCTGAGTTACGAAATAATCACCCACCGAAGTGCCGGTCGGCGGCCGAGTCGGCTCGCCCGGGCGGCGGTCCTCTTATCCGCGCTGCTCGCCCTCGGCGTGGCCGAGGCGGTCGCGGCCCCCGCGGCCCCCGCCTCCACGGTCGCCCGAAACGCCGTCGAGCACGCGCTCGACCAGGTCGGCAAGCCGTACCGGTACGGCGGAGGCGGACCGGACTCCTTCGACTGCTCCGGGCTCGTGAAGTGGGCCTACGGAAAGGCGGGGCGCTCCCTCCCCCGCACCACCTACGACCAGTACCGCCAGGGCACGCCGGTGTCCCGCGCGAACGCCGCCCGCGGCGACCTGGTCTTCTTCTACTCCGGCCCCTCGCACGTGGGCATCCACCTGGGCGACGGGCGCATGGTGCACGCGCCCAGCTCCGGAAAGACCGTCCAGGTCGTGCGGCTGGCCGGCCACTACGCCGACAACATCGCCGGAATCCGCAGAGTCGGCTGAGCGGAACCCGCCCAGTGGAGCCCGCCCAGTGGAGCCCGCCCAGTCGAGCCGGCCCAGCGGGGCCGGAGCGGCCCGGGCCGGTAGGATCCGCCCTTCCGCGTTGTGCAGCGCGGCGCCCTCGCCCCGAGCCGTGGAAAGCGGCTCCGCCCCGCCGCTAGGGTGGGCATTCCGCATCGCGGAGTCACGCGTGCGCAGGTCAGACAGGCGGAAGGGGCGCGGGTGGGGCGGACGGGCGGTCCCGAGGCCGTGTGCGTCGGGGAGACCATGGCCGTGCTGGCCCCGGCCGACGGCGCGCCCGCCGACCGCGGGGGAGACCTCGCGGTCGGCGCGGGCGGCGCCGAGGCCAACACCGCCACCGGACTGGCCGCGCTCGGCCACCGCGCCGCCTGGGCCGGACGGCGGGGCGACGACCCGTTCGGTCGGGTGGTCGCCGCCGAGCTGCGGGCGCGGGGGGTGGACACCTCCGCCGTGGAGATCGACCCCGACCGGCCCACCGGGGTGTACCTCAAGGACCCCGACCCGGCCGGGAGCCGGGTGCACTACTACCGGGCCGGGTCGGCCGCGTCGGCCATGGGGCCGCACACCCGGCTGCCGGACGGGGCGCGCCTGGTGCACGTCTCCGGCATCACCCCGGCCCTGTCGGCGGGGTGCGCGGCGCTCGCGGACCGGCTGCTGGCCCCGGACCGGCCCCGCGGCGGGCCGCTGGTCTCCTTCGACGTCAACCACCGGCCCGCGCTGTGGAGCGCGGAGCGCGCGGCGCCGCACCTGCTCCGGCTGGCGGCGCGGGCGGACGCGGTGTTCGTCGGCGCCGACGAGGCGGCCCGCCTGTGGGGCGCGCGCGGGGCCGAGGAGGTGCGCGGCCTGCTGCCCGGGGTGCCGCTGCTGGTGGTCAAGGACGCCGAGGCGGACGCGGTGTGCTTCTCGGAGGAGGGGGCGGCGCGCGTGCCGGCGCTGAAGACCGCGATCGTCGAACCGGTGGGGGCGGGGGACGCCTTCGCGGCGGGGTTCCTGTCCGGGCTGCTCAGGGGCCTGCCGGTGCGGGACCGGCTGCGGCTCGGCCACCTGATGGCGGCGGCGTGCCTGAAGGCGCCCGGCGACACCGCGCCCCCGCCGCCGCGCGCGGTCCGCGACCGCCTCCTGGCGGCCGACGAGGAGGCATGGCGCTCGGCGGTCCTCTAGGCCCTGTCCGGAGTTCCCGTTGATCTCGGGAAAAACGCCCCTAAAAGCGCGGTTTTAGCGTCGATTCTCCCGAGATCAACAACGGGGAGGGCGCCCGCTCGGCGGTCCCGGCCGCGTGGTGCGGCGCGGGCCGCACCGTGGTCAGCGCGGGGGACAGCTCCGCCCGGCCGCGGACGCCGAGCTTGCGGTAGGCCCGGGTGAGGTGCTGTTCCACCGTGCTCACCGTGACATGCGCCTTGCGGGAGATCTCGCGGTTGGTGTACCCCAGCGCCGCGAGGGCGGCCACCCGGCGCTCGGTCGGGCTCAGGCCGTCGGCGTCGGGGACCTCCCCTGACACCCCCGGCGTCTCCGGTCCCCGCAGCACGTCCGCCACGGAACGGCGCACCGGCACGGCCCCGCAGCGCTCGGCGAGGCGGTCGGCCTGCTCGGCGAAGGCCCGGGCGCGGTCGGACTCCCCGAGGGCCGACAGTGCCAGGGCGAGCCGCGCCAGCGCGCGGCTCTGGTCCAGTGCGGCCCCGTCGTCCCGGAGCAGGTCCACCGCCTCCCGTAGGAGGGGCGGCCGCAGGTGCACCTCCCGGGTCTCGGCGAGCACCGCCAGCTCTCCGGCGCGCACCCGCGCGGAGCGGGGGGCGGGCAGGGCGCGCTGCTCCTCGATGAGCGCCCGGGCGCCCTCCCGGTCGCCCAGCGCCGCCAGCGCCTCGGCGGCCCCGGTCCGCCAGGGCAGCAGCGCGGGCGTGTCCATCCGCCAGGCCCGCATCCGCTCCCCGCAGGCCCGGAAGTCCTCCAGCGCCGCCCGGGGCCGCCCGGCCGCCAGCCCGAAGGCGCCCCGCGCGGCCAGGTAGTCCAGCCCGTACCGGGTCCGCAGGGCCGTCGGGGCGAGCGGGTGGTACAGGCAGCGCTCGGCCTCCTCCAGCTGGCCGCGCCCCGTGTGGGCCGCCACGAGCGCGGCGAGCGGGACCGCCGCGAACACGCCCAGACCGCGCGGCGGCACCCGCTCCAGGCTCTCCTGGGCGAACCGGACCGCCTCCGGGAGGTCGCCCCGGCGGCAGGCGGCCCGGGCCCGCAGCGCCCCCAGGACCGATGTCCACGTCGCCGACCCCCGCCGCTCCGCCCGCTCCTGCAGCCCCCGGGCCAGCTCCTCCGCCTCCTCCTCCCGCTCGGCGTGGACCAGCGCGGTCACGGCCGCCTCGACCTCGGCGGCGGACGCGGTGTCGAGCGGCTCGGAGCGCAGCAGGCGGGCCGTGCGGTCGGCGCCCCCGGCGACCTCCCCCGAGCGCAGGAGCCCGGCGAGCGCGGCGACCGCGCCGCACGTGCCGTCGCCGTCGCCATCGCCGTTCAGCGCGGCATCCGGGTGGGTGGCCGCCGTCCACAGCCGCACGGCGCCCAGCACGCGGGCGGCCTCCGCGCCCCCGCGCGCCGCCTTCTCCAGCGCCCGGTGGGCCTCGTCCGCCCGCGCCCGGTCCCCGTGCCAGAGCGCCAGTTCCACGAGCCACCCCAGGTCCTCGGGCGGCAGCGTCCGGCCCCGGAGCGGGCGGGGCGGCGGCACCGCCGCCGCGGCGGCCGGGCTGGACCTCCATTCGGCACGGGCCAGGGCCAGCAGGGTTCCGACGTCCCCGTCCAGGTCGGCCGCGGTGCGCAGGTACCGGGCGGCCCGCCTCGGGTCGCCGGCGGCCAGCGCGTGGTCGGCCGCCTCCCGGAGCAGGCCGGGGACCCAGTCGGCGCCCGTGTCGGCGCCGGACAGCAGGACCTCGGCCACGTCCGCCGCGGGCGCGCCGACACGGTGCAGCAGGTGCGCGGCCCGGGTGTCCAGCACGCACCGCTCCCGCGGGTCCATCCCCTCGCGCACGGCGTCGCGCGCCGCCGGGTGGCGCAGCACGCCCTCCTCCGTCAGGCCCGCCCGGTCCAGCAGGCCCAGCGTGCGGTCGGCGGCGGGGACGTCGACGCCGAGCAGCTCCGCCACCGCGGCCGGTCCCGAGGCGCGGCCCAGCGCCGCGGAGGCGCGTGCGGCGCGCACCGGGCCATCGCCGAGCCGGTGCAACAGCACCGCCACCGAGGCGGCGTAGGTGCGCGGTGCCGCCCCCGGGGCGCCGGCGTCCCGCATGTCCTCCAGCAGTGACTGGGTGAGCAGCGGGCTGCCGCCTCCGGTCCGGTGCACGCGCTCGGCGTCGGCCGCCCCGATCGGCGCGCCCAGCACCCGTGCACCGATCCGCGCCGCCTCGTCGACCGTGATCGGGGCGAGCCGGAGCCTGCGGCACAGCGGGTGGTGCTCCAGGTCCGCCAGGACGCGGCCGCCGCCCGGGGACTCGCCGACCGCGGGCACCAGCAGGATCCGGCTGCCGCGCAGCCGGTGCGCGATGTGGTCGATCACCTCCAGCGACCGGGGATCGGCGTGCTGCGCGTCGTCGATCACGACCACCAGCGCGCCGCGGTCGGCGGCGCGCGCCGCCAGTGCCTCCCAGGTCAGGTGGGCCGCTTCGGGGCCGAGGAGGCAGGGCGCGTCCCGGTCGCGGCCGAGCCCGTGGGCGATCTGGCGCACCGCGCCCAGGTCCACCGCGCGGTCGGCGCGTGTGCAGGACACCGTCACCAGCGGCACGCCCGCGCCGGCGACCCTCGCGGCGAAGGCGTTCAGCAGTCGGGTCTTGCCGAAACCGGGCGGCCCCATCACCATGGCGATCCGCCCGGCCCCGCGCTCGCACTCCTGGAGGAGGCCGATGAGCTCCTCCAGTTCGCGCGCGCGTTCGGTCGACTCCGGCTCCATCGGTCTGCACCCTCCGATGCGGCGGCGCGCGGTGTCGGTCGGTCACGGATGCGGACGGTGCCGCTCTCCGTCCGTGCCGAATGCTAACCCTGAGTGCGCGCCCGCCCCAGAGCCGCGCGCCCGCCTCGGGGGTCCACCTGATCCTCGACCCCGCGCAGGCTTGCCCCGCCCCGAGGGAGGTGATCTCCCGGCCGCCCCCGGGCCCACGACCATGCCCCCTGTGCGTCCCCGGCCCCCGAGGTCCGCGCGGCCGGAGCCGTCGGCCTCCCGCCGCCCGAACGCCGTTCGGGGAGAAAGCCCAGGACGGGCGGTCGCCGTGCGGCGGCGCCCCCTCCGCGCAAGTGGCCGGATGAGGCCACGGTCGCGGTCGGGGCGCGCGGCGGTAGGGGGCGGGGCCCACAGGCCTGCCGCCGGATAGGGGAGCGGTAGGGGTCCCCGAAGAGCGGTCCGCGGCCGTTGCATGGCATCCGGTGGTGCGGCCCGCGACCGGCGGGTCCGAGGATCCAGGAGGCGGACGTGAACAGCGACGATATACCCCCTGGGCGAGAGGCGTCCCAGGACCGCGAGACGGTCCCCGAGGCGTTCCGCCGCCGGGCCCGGGAGCGGCCCGGCGCGATCGCCCTGATCCGCGGGGACCGGCAGGTGACCTACCGGGAGCTCGACGAGGAGTCCGACCGGCTGGCCGCGCGGCTGGCAGGGATCGGCGCCGGGCGGGGCGCGGTGGTGATGTCCCTCCTGGAGCGCGGCGTGGAGAGCGTGGCCGCCTTCCTCGGCATCCTCAAGGCGGGCGCGGTGTACCTCCCGGTGGAGTACGACACCCCGGGCGCACGGGTGGAACTGCTCGCCCGGGAGGCCGGGTGCGCGGCCGTCGTCACCGGCCCCGCGGCCCCGCCGGAGGGGGTGTGGGCCCTCCCCCGGGTCCCCGCCACGGGCGACGCGCCCTCCACCCCGCAGGCCCTGCGGCCCCCGGGGCCGGACGACCTCGCCTACCTGGTCTCCACCTCCGGGTCGACCGGGGAGCCCAAGGCCGTCCAGGTCGAGCACCGGTCCCTGGCCCACCTGGGCGCCGTCGCGGCCCACGCCTACGGGATCGGCCCCGACGACCGGGTGCTGCAGTTCGGCGCGCTCTCCTTCGACACCTCCATCGAGCAGATGGCGGTCGCCCTGGTGAGCGGGGCGGCCCTGATCCTTCCCGACACTGTGTGGGCCCCCAGCGAGATGCCCGTGCGGCTGGCCGCGCACGGCGCGACCGTCATGGACCTGACCCCCGTGTACTGGCGGCGCGTGCTCGATGCGCTGGAGGCGGGCGTCCCGGCGCCCCCGTCGCTGCGCCTGTCCATCGTCGGCGGGGAGGCGGTCCCGGCCGACGACTGCATGCGCTCGCTGCGGCTGCTGCCCGGGGTGCGCCTGGTCAACGCCTACGGGCTGACCGAGACGACCATCACCACCTGCGTGAAGACCATCACCGGGGCCGACCTGCGGCCCGGGGCGGCGGCCCCGGTCGGCCGGGCGCTGCCCGGCACCGAGGTGCGGGTGCTCGGCCCGGACCTGCGCCCGGTGCCCCGGGGGGAGACCGGCGAGGTCTGCATCGGCGGCGCCGGGGTCGCGCGCGGCTACGCCGGGCGCCCCGAGCAGACCGCGGAGCGCTTCGTCCGCGACCCGGACGCCGCCCCCGGTTCGGCGGCCCGCCTGTACCGCACCGGTGACCTGGGGCGCGTCAACGCCGACGGGGACCTGGAGATCACCGGCCGCGCCGACCGGCAGGTCAAGATCCGGGGCTTCCGCGTGGAGCCCGGCGAGGTCGAGGCCGCGCTGGGCGCCTGCGCCCCGGTGGAGGCCGGCGCGGTGCGGACGGTCGAACGCGGCGGCCGCACCGTCCTGGCCGCCTATTACACGCCCGCGCCCGGGGCGCCCGGCGCCGAGGAGGCCGAGCCGGCGCTCCGGGCGGAACTCGGCCGCACCCTGCCCGCGCACATGGTGCCGGAGGTGTTCGTCCGCCTGGACGCCCTGCCGCTGCACGCCAGCGGCAAGATCGACAGGGCGCGCCTGCCCGAGGCGGAGCCCGGGGCGGAGCCCGGAGCCGGCACGGCCCTGGCGGCGGGGGACGGCGCCGGGGGGTTCGAGCGCGGCATGGCCCGGCTCTGGAGCCAGGTGCTGGGCGTGGACGAGGTCGGGCCGGACTCCGACTTCTTCGCGCTGGGCGGCGACTCGATCCTCGCCTCCGAGCTCACGGCCAAGGTCCGCGCCGCGTTCTCGGTGCCCATCACCCAGGTGCGCCCGCTCATCCGCGTGCTCCTGCAGGAGCCGACGCTCCGCGCGTTCGCCGACGCCGTGCGCCGGGCGCGCGCCGGGACGCTCGACGGCGGGCCGCGGCTCACCGAGGAGGAGTTCGAGGCCGAGGCCGAACCCGGCGTGGAGATCCGGACCGACCCGGAGGGGCCGGCCCCGCGCCGCGACGACCCGCGGGAGGTCCTGCTCACGGGGGCCACCGGGTTCCTCGGCGCCCACCTGCTCCGCGAACTGCTGAACACCACCGGCGCCCGGGTGCACTGCCTGGTGCGCGCCGACGGCGAGGAGCACGCGCTGGAGCGCATCCGGGCCAACGCGCGCGCCTACTTCCCCGACGACCTGGCGGCCCCGGGGGTGGCCGAGCGCATCGTCCCCCTCCCCGGCGACCTGGCCGAGCCCCGGCTGGGGCTGTCCGAAGAGGACTTCGACCGGCTGGCGCGGACCGTCGACGCGGTCCACCACCCGGGCGGCGAGGTCAACTTCGTCTACCCCTACTCGCGGCTGCGCGCCGCCAACGTCGAGGGCACCCGGGAGATCGTGCGCCTGGCCGCGCGCCACCGCAACATCCCCGTCTTCTACGTGTCCACCATGGCGGTCGTGTCCGGGTACGGCACCGCCGGGGTGCGGCACGTCACCGAGGAGACGCCGCTCGCCCACCCCGACCACCTGTCGGTCGGCTACGTGGAGAGCAAGTGGGTCGCCGAGCGCATGCTGCAGCACGCGGCGCGGGCGGGGCTGCCCGTGGCGGTCTTCCGGGCCGCGGACATCTCCGGCGACACCGTCTCGGGCGCCTGGAACACGGCGACGGAGATGTGCGCCGTCAAGAGGTTCATCGTGGACACCGGCAAGAGCCCGGTCGCCGAGCTGCCCCTGGACTCCACGCCGGCCGACCGCTACGCGGCGGCGCTGGCGCACATCGCCCGCACCGTCCCGCCGCGCGGCGAGGTCTACCACCTCACCAATCCCGGGAAGGCGAACATCTCCCTGCTCGCCGAGCGGCTGCGCGCCCACGGGCACCGGGTCGACGAGGTGCCGTGGGAGGAGTGGATCGAGGAGCTGGTCGGGTTGGCGGTCGATCACCCCGGCCACCCGATGGCGCCGTTCGTCCCCCTGTTCGTGGACCGGTGCGCGACGGGGGAGATGAGCGTGGCGGAGATGTACCTGGAGACGACCTTCCCAGTGTTCACCAGGAACAACGTGGAGAAGGCGCTCCAGGGGTCGGGGATCGCCGTCCCACCGGTGGACGGGCCGATGCTCGACTCCTACATCGCCCACCTCACCTCCATCGGCTTCCTCGGGGGTGCGTGATGTCCCGCTGGAAGGAGATCGACCTGTCCGGCGCCCCGGCCGGGGGGCCCGTGGCGTTCTGCGCCGACATCAGCCCGCAGAGCATCGCCGACGCCCAGCGCGCGGGCCTGTACCCCTTTCCCGCCCCGACCGAGGAGCAGGCCCTGTTCAACGAGGCCTTCTTCGCCGACCGGGTGGAGGCGGGCGAGGTGCGGCTGCTCGGCGAGGGCGACCCCTACGCGGTGGCGTGGTGCTCGCCGGATCCGCGGGCGATCGTCGAGGCCGGCGCGATCCGGGTGAGCCGGAGCATGCGCCAGGCCCTGCGCAACAAGCTGGCCTGGACGACGACGGCCGACGCGTGCTTCACGCGGGTGGTCGGGGAGTGCGCGGCCGGGCGCGAGCCCCGCTGGCTCACCGACGGCCTGGCCGCGTCCCTGGAGCGGCTGCACCGGGAGGGCCGCGCGCACAGCGTGGAGGTCTGGGAGGGCGGCGAGCTCGTCGGCGGCGTCTTCGGGTCCCGGGTGGGCGGGGTGTTCACCGCCGACTCGATGTTCCACCGCCGCCCCGGGGCGTCCAAGGTCGCCCTGTTCGACCTGGCGGCGCGCTTCGCGGAGGCGGGCGGCTTCGCCGTCGACATGCAGCAGGAGGCGGCGCTGGGCGGGCTGATCGGCGCCCGCACCCTCCCCCGCGCCGACTACCTGGAACTCCTGGAGGAGCGGGCGCAGGACACCGGTCCGCTGCCCGCGGACGAGCGCGAGGCACGGAGGCTGGCCGGATGAGCAGGACGCACACGGCGGTGGACCTGCGCGCCGTCTCCCTCGCGGAGCGCCCGGACCTGATCGGCGAGGCGGTGGGGATGCCCACCGCGTGGACGGAGTTCGTACTGCGCTCGCCGATGCTGGCCATGGCCGGGTGGATCTTCGAGCGCCACCCCGAGTACCAGACGGTGCTGATCGACGGCGACGGCCGGGTCGTGGCCCGGGCCGAGGCGGTGCCGTTCCCGTGGGACGGCGACCCGGGGTCCCTTCCCGCCAACGGCTGGGACGGGGCGCTCGCCCTGGCGGCCGGGGCCGCGTTCGCCGGGGACGGGGCCGCGTCCCCGGCGGTGTGCCTCCTGGAGGCGGCCGTCGTCGACGGGATGCGCGGGCGCGGGGTCGCGGCGCGCATGATCGACGCGGTGCGGGGACGGATGCGGGACCTGGGGCACCGCGACATGGCCGCGCCGGTGCGGCCCACCGGCAAGGAGCCCGGATCCGGCGTCGGCCTCGCGGACTACGCGGCACGGGTGCGCGGCGACGGGCTGCCCGAGGACCCCTGGCTCCGGCTGCACGTGCGGCTGGGGGCGCGGATCGCGGGGGTGTGCCCGGCGTCGATGACCATCGGGGGAGGCCTCGCCCAGTGGCGGGAGTGGACCGGGCTGCCGTTCGACGCCGACGGCCCGGTGGAGGTGCCCGGCGGCCTGGTGCCGGTCGTCGCCGACACGGCGGCGGACCAGGCCGTCTACGTCGAGCCCAACGTGTGGGTGCACCACCGGCTGTGAGGGGGCGGGGCCCAGTTGGGCCCCGCCGCCGGGCCGACCTGGTCAGTCGGAGACCACACCATTCCGGCGGACGCGTCCCTCACCCCACGGCGGCGCGGGTCTCGGCGAGCACCCGCGCGCGCTCCTGCGGGGTGGCGCCGTCCGGGCCGTCGAGCCAGCACAGGGCCAGCTCGTCGATGCCGGTGGCGCGGTACTCCTCCACCAGGCGGGGGATGTCGGCGTAGGACCCGCAGAAGGCCAGCCGTCCGGCGGCCTCCGGCCCCGGGGCGTCGCGGCCGGGGGCGAGCGCGTCCGCGGCGAGCACCCCGGCGACCGGGGGCGGCAGCAGGTCCGCCAGCACCGGTGCCAGGTGTTCGGCGGCCGCCCGCCGGTCCGGGCCGACGGACACCGCGGCCACCGCCCAGACGCGGAAGCCCGCACGGTCGCGGCCGGCCCGCTCCAGGTGGCCGGTGGCCGCCTCGAAGGTCGTGCGCAGGTATTCGCGGGACGCCCCGGCGCTCAGGGACAGCCCGTCCGCGTCGGTGGCGGCCAGCTCCACCATGCGCGGGCGGACCGCGCACAGGTCGACGGGCGGAGGGGGCGTGTCGGCGCGGGAGGCGCGCGCCGCCCGTGCCGTCCGATAGCCGTCGAAGGACCATCCGCCGGGTCCGGCGTGCCCGCCGTGCACGCGCTCCCCGGCCAGGCACGCGCGCAGGTCGCGCAGGAGGTCGCGGGCCGCCGAGCGGGGGCGCGGCAGGTCCGCGCCGATCCGGGCCATCAGCTCGGGCACCCCGGTGCCCACCGCCAGGCGGACCCGGCCCGGCGCGAGCTCGGCCAGTGAGGACGCCTCCATGGCGGTCACCCCCGGGTGCCGGGCCTGCGGGGTGAGGCCGACCAGGCCCACCTCCACCGAGGCCGTGCGGGAGAGCACCGCGGCGGCGGGGGCGACCGCGTCGGACAGCCCGACGTGCTCGGCGCACCAGACCCCGTCCAGCCCCGCCTCCTCGGCCGCCTCGGCCAGGGCGAGCTCGTCCCGGAGCGGTCCGGTTCCCGGCAGCACCACGCTCAGCCGCATTGCTCAGACCTTCGTGCAGGAGACGATGCGGGCGTGCGGGCGGGTGAGGTAGGCCCGCCAGTGGTCCTCGCCGAAGAGGCGCAGCCCCTCCTCGGAGGGGCGCAGGTCGCTCCACTCGGGAGCCGAGAACCCGGCCTCGCGGAGCGCGCGGGCGTAGGTCTCCTCGCGCCAGTGGTAGGCCTCCACGCTGAACGACTCGTCGCCGTCGGCGACCGTCAGCACCAGCGGAGCGCCGTCGCCGCGCCCGTCCCGGCTGCGCAGGCCCAGACCGTAGGGCGCGTACCAGCCGGGCTCGTCGCTGAAGTCCTCGTTGGCGACGAGGGTGACCAGCCGCCCGCCCGGGACGAGGGCGTCCGCCAGGCCGGCGCACATGGCGCGCAGCTGGTCGAAGGTGCGGGCGTAGGGCAGCACGTAGGCGCCGAACACCAGGTCGAAGGGGCCCAGACCGGCGGTATCGGCGGCGTCGCGCAGGACGTACTCCACCCCGAGCGGCGCGTCGCGCTCCACCGCGCGGGCGTGGTCGACCATCCCCGCCGACCGGTCCAGGCCCACGACGCGGCGGGCGCCCGACCGCTTGAGCAGGCGTGTGTAGAGTCCGCTGCCGCATCCCACGTCGAGCACGGAGCACCCGGTGACGTCCCCGACCGCCGGGAGCACGCCCGGCGTCTCCAGGTACCGCACGAACGGAAGCTCCTGCGTGCGGTCGTACTCCGGGGCGAGGGCCGAGAACTGGTCGGCCGGTGACATCTGGTCGGGCATCGCCGCTCCTCCGACTCCGGCCGCGGCCCGTGGCGGTCCGCGGCGCTTCGGCGGCGACGCTCGCAGGGGCGGGGCGCCCTCGTCAACGGCGGCCCACCGGTAGGGGGAGGACAGGGGGTGGGGTAGGGGGCGGCGCCCCTCGACCGGATCCCGGCGCGGGGGCCACCCCCGCGGACACCCCGCACCGGAAAACGGTCCGGGAGGGAGTCTGGCCCCTGGAGTTAAGAAGTACATGAGAACGCCCCCTCACCACCCTTGAGAAGGCGCGCGGACAGGCGGGTGTGCTCCGCGTTGATCTCGGGGAACTCGGGGTTAAAACGGACACGATAAGCCCGACTTCCCCGAGAACAACACCAGCGCGCACCGCCCGCCTGTCCGCGAGGGTCTTAAGAGATCTCTGAGAAAACCCGGCGGTGCGTGTCCTGGCAGGTCGCGGCCGAGTAGCTTCGGTGGGGTGAGTCGAGGAGCAGGCCCCGGCGGGGCGCGGGTGCTGGTGGTCGAGGACGAGCCCGCCGTGCGCGACGCCGTCGCCGGAGCGCTGGAGATCGAGGGCTACGAGGTGCGGCGCGCCACCGACGGCGCCACCGGGCTGGAGGCGGTGCGCGCCTGGCCCCCGGACGCGATCGTGCTGGACCTGCTCATGCCGTTCATGGACGGCATCACCATGTGCGCTCGGCTGCGCGACCGCGGCGACCGCACCCCGGTGCTGGTGCTCACCGCCCGCGACGCGGTCAGCGACCGGGTCGAGGGGCTGGACGCGGGCGCCGACGACTACCTGGTCAAACCCTTCGACCTGGACGAGCTGCTGGCGCGGCTGCGGGCGCTGCTGCGCCGGGCCCACCCCGACGCCGGGCGGCCGCTGTCCTACGGCGACCTGACGGCCGAGCCCGGAGGCGGCAGGGTCTGGCGCGGGGAGCGGCCGATCGAGCTCACCCGCACCGAGTTCGCCCTGCTGGATGTGCTGCTGCAGAACGCCGGCCGGGTGGTGCCGCGCCCGGTGATCGCCGACCGGGTGTGGGGGTACGACTTCGGGCCCGCGTCGAACTCGCTCGACGTGTACATCGGCTACCTGCGCAGGAAACTGGAGGCGGAGGGCGAGCCCCGGCTGGTGCACACGGTGCGCGGCGCGGGGTACGTGCTGGAGGACCGCTCCGGTGGCTGAGCGCGGCTTCTGGGGGCGCTGGCCGCTGCGGGTGCGGCTGGCGGCCGTGACCGCCGCCGCGGTGGCGGCCGCCGTCGTCGCCGGGACCGCGGTCGCCTTCGTGATCGTCCGCCACCAGCTCACCGAGTCGCTCGACCTGAGCCTCAAACGCGAGGCCGTGCGGGTGGAGCGCCAGTTGGGGGACGCCGAGTGGCTGGGCTCGGGGGAGTGCGTCTACCTGACCGCGCCGAGCTGCGTGCAGCTCATCGGCCCCGACGGCACGGTCGACCCGCCGCAGGCCGACGACACCCCGTGGGTGCCGCAGCGGGCGTTCGCCGTGGCGCGCGGGGAGGCGGGGCCGTTCTTCACCGAGTCGGGGATCGGGGACATCCCCGTCCGCGGGTACGTGGCGCCGCTGGGGGACGGGCGCGCGGTGCAGGTGTCGGTGCGCGCCGACGGGGTGCGCGAGTCGGTGCGCGAGACGGGGGTGCGGCTGGCGGCGGCGGGCGCGGCCGGCGTCGCGCTGGCGGCGGCGCTCGGGTACGCGGTGGCGCGCACGGGGCTGCGCCCGGTGGAACGGCTGACCCGCACGGCGGAGACCATCGCCGCCACCCGCGACCCGCGGCACCGCATCGACCTGGAGGGCGGCGACGAGCTGGCCCGGCTGGCGGGCAGCTTCAACCAGATGCTCGCCGAGCTGGAGGCGTCGGCGGCGGCCCAGCGCCGGCTGGTCGCGGACGCATCGCATGAGCTGCGGACGCCGCTGACCGGGCTGCGCACCAACATCGACCTGCTGGCCCGCGACCTGCCGCCGGACCGGCGCGACCAGGTGGTGCGGACGCTGCGGGCCCAGTCGGTGGAGATGACGGGCCTGGTGAACGACCTGATCGAGCTGGCCCGGGGGGAGCGCGAGGACCGCGCGCCGGAGCCGGTGAGGCTGGACGAGGTCGTGCGGCACTGCGTGCGGGCCCAGCGGCGGGACCGGCCGCGGGCGCGGTTCGGCACCGACCTCGAACCGGTCCTGGTGGAGGCGGTGCCCGACCGCATCACCCGCGCGGTGGGGAACCTGCTCGACAACGCGGCGAAGTTCGCCCCGGAGGGGCGGCCGGTCGAGGTGCGCCTCGGGCGCACCGGCACCGGCGGCGCCGAACTGACCGTCCGCGACCACGGACCGGGCATCCCGGAAGAGGACCTGCCGTACGTTTTCGACCGCTTCTACCGGGCCCCGTCGGCGCGGTCCCTCCCGGGATCGGGTCTGGGCCTGGCGATCGTCGCCCAGGTCGCGGAGGCATCAGGGGCGAAGGCGACGGCCGAACGCCCGGAAGGCGGGGGAACCCTGATGCGGCTGACCTTCCCAAAGGCGACCCCCGCCGAAGCCCCATCCCCATGACCCGGGCGCCGGGGCGCGGGTGGTCACCGGAGTAGGCGGTGGTGCGTGCTGGGGAGAGTGGCCGGTTTTCCTTGGTCGGCGTTCAGGCGGTTGGGGTTGGGGTTCTATCCCCACCGTCCGTGGGTGCATGGTCGCTGCTGCTTGGCGGGCCCAC
>NZ_JAQFWQ010000109.1 GCF_027706725.1 Nocardiopsis endophytica | reverse complement strand
CCTCAGGGGGTCGGGGGACTCGGGCGGGGGCGGGGACGGGCGGGCGGTCACTCGGCGGTCTCCATGTGGCCCATCCGGGTGGAGATCTCCATGCCCGCCTTGGCCACCGTCTCGCCGATCGCGTCGAGCTTGTCCTCCTCCATCCGGTAGGAGGGGCCCGAGGCGCTGATGGCGGCGATCACCTCGCCCGTCAGACCGCGGATGGGGGCGGCCACGGCGTTCAGGCCGACCTCCAGCTCCTCGGTCGCGGTGGCGAAGCCGCGCTCCACGATGTCCTCGAACTCGGCGCGCAGCTCCTCGGGGTCGGTCACGGTCTGCGGGGTCAGCTCCTCCAGCCGCCCGCGCAGGACGCGGCGCTGGTCGCTCGGGCGCATGTGGGCCAGCAGCACCTTGCCGCTGGACGTGGAGTGCAGGGGGTTCTGCCGCCCGATCCAGTTCTGGCTGACCACCGCCGAGGAGCCGCGGACCTGGTCGATGTTGACGACCATGTCCCCGCTCGGGATCGCGATGTTGACCGTCTCCCCCAGGTCGGAGGCCAGGTCCTCGCAGACCCGGCGGCTCTGCTGGGTCAGGTCCAGCCCGGCCGCCATGGTGCCGGCCAGCCGGATGATCCCGAACCCCAGCTGGTACTTGCCGCGCAGCCCGGGCTGTTCCACCAGCCCGCGCCGCTCCAACGCTCCGACCAGTCGGAATGCGGTGGACTTGTGCACGCCCAGCTCCGCGGCGATCTCGGTCACTCCGGCCTCTCGGTGCTGGGCCAGGATCTCCAGCACCGTGATGGCGCGATCCACCGACTGCACGGGAGCACCGTCCTTCCCTGCCGCTGTCCTGGCCGGTTCCGCCTCACCGCCCGACCCCCGCCCGAACCGGTCCGTGTCCGTCGTCGTCTGACTCTTTCCTGCGCGGTGGTCGTTGGAAGCCATGCACACCACGATAACGCCGTGTCCTCGAACTTCCCGGAACAGGCGCCCTGGGCAGAGCGTCGTGCCAGGTCAGGCGATTCTGCACGGGCTTCACACGCCCCCTCTGCCTCCCCACGGCACCCGCTCCCCCCAACGCCTCCCAAGGTTCCCCACGCCCCCCTTTCACACCACCGCCCCCGCGCGCGTGCCCCGGACGTCGGCGGCCGCGTCGGTGAGGAGGCGGGCCAGGTACTCCGCGAACGACGCCCGCACCAGGATGCGGAAGGCGGTGGCGCCGCCCGACGGGCCGGGCGCGCCGGTGCGGTGCAGCCCCACCGCCGCCTTGCCGATGACCGTCTGGGCGTAGGAGCCGGTGCCGAACTCGCGCGGGTGCAGGTCCATCGGGCAGCCGCGGGCCAGCACCTCCTCGGCGTCCGGGCCGCTCAGCTCCAGTACGGTGCGCTGGGCCGAAAGGTCGGCCACGGCCGCGCACAGCCGCCCGTACTCGCCTCCCAGCGCCGCGCTGAGCCCCGCGCACAGGCCCCGCCCCGTCGCCTCGGAGTCCACGACCAGGTACCGCCCGGGGCCACTCCACAGGACGTAGGGGGTGCCGTGCCCGGTGGCGCGCCCGGGCCCGGGCAGGGGGCAGCCGAGGAACTGCTCGGCCATGCGGGAGGCCGCGTCGGCCTCCTCGGCGTCCACGCGCAGCTCGGCCTGGGCGAGGAACGACAGCTCGCGCAGGTGCGAGCCCTCCAGGAGGCCCTCGGCCGGGCTGCGCCGGCGCGGGACAGCGGGTTCAGCCATCCTTGCGGCTCCCTTCCCTGTCGTAGAACACCGGGTCGGCGACCCGGACGGGTACTGCGGTGTCGAGGTGCACGGCGTGCACCACCTCGCCGTGGCGCGCGCGGCCCGAGCGCAGCAGCCCGAGCGCGAACGAGCGCCCCAGCGCGGCGCTGTCGTAGGAGGAGGTCACCCACCCCTGTGAGCGCGCCCGGGGCGGGCCGGGCCCGGGGTCCTCGCCGATGAGCTGCGCCCCTTCGGCCAGGACGGTCCCCGGGTCCTCGGGCAGGAGGCCGACGAGCTGGGGCCGGTCCCCGCGCGCGGTGTCGGGGCGGCTCAGGGAGCGCTTGCCGACGAAGTCCTTGGTGCGCGACAGGGCCCAGTCCATACCGAGGTCCAGAGGGGTGACGCTGCCGTCGGTCTCGTGCCCGACGACGATGAAGCCCTTCTCGGCCCTCAGCACGTGCATGGTCTCGGTGCCGTAGGGGGTGATGCCGAAGGCGGCGCCGGCGTCCATGGCCGCCTCCCACACCGCGAGCCCGTACCAGGAGGGCACGTTGACCTCGAAGGTCAGCTCGCCGGTGAAGCTCACCCGCAGCACGCGCGCGCGGACCCCGGCGACCTCGCCCTCCGTGAGGTCCATGAAGCGGAACGCCTCCTGGGAGACGTCCATGCCGGGGGCCAGCCGCCGCATGACGTCCCGGGAGCGCGGTCCGACGAGGCTCACGACGGCCCAGGCGTCGGTGGCGTTGAAGATGTGCACGCACAGCTCGGGCCACTCGGTCTGGGACCACTCCTCCATGTGGTCCAGGACGGTCTCCGCGTTGCCGCTGGTGGTGCTCACCAGGTACGCCCCGTCGGGCAGGCGGGCGATGACGCCGTCGTCGAGGACCATGCCGTCGGCGGTGCACAGCAGCCCGTAGCGGCACCGCCCCGGTTTGAGGGTCGACAGGTTGCCGGTGTAGAGGCGGTCGAGGAACGTTCCCGCGTCGCGCCCGGCCACGATGATCTTGCCGAGGGTGGAGGCGTCCAGGGCGGCGACGCCGGTCCGGGCGGCGGTGCACTCGCGCAGCACGGCCGCGTGCATGTCCTCCTGTCCCTGCGGGTAGTACCGTGCGCGGCGCCATTGGCCGACGTCCTCGTACACGGCGCCGTGCGCCTCGTGCCAGGGCTGCATGGGCGTCCGGCGCAGCGGGTCGATGAGCTCCCCGCGCGCGCGTCCGGCCAGGGCGGTGAAGGGGACGGGCGCGTACGGCGGGCGGGGTGTGGTCCCGCCGACCCCGTCCATGGTGCGCCCGAGCAGGTGCGCCGTGATGCCGGAGGCGACGGTGCCGCAGGTGCGCCCCTGGTCGGGGCCGGTGCCGATGGTGGTGTGGCGCTTGATGAGCTCGATGGAGTCCATTCCGGCGTCGACGGCGGCGCGGATGTCGGACAGCGCGGCGTCGCGCTGGAGGTCCACGTAGACCCGCGCCGCGTCGGTCTCTGGGCCGGTGACGCAGAACAGGGCCATGGGCGGCGCGACGGGCTCCGACGAGGCGGGGTCCAGGGGCTCGTCCGGCCCGCTCCACAGGTCGAGCGGGGCGGCCCCGGTGCCGTCCTCATGGGGGCCGACCCCTTGGGCGCCGTGTCCCTGGGCCGACTCCCCGCGCGAGCGCATGACCTCGGGCAGGCCGCCGCCCGGCGCCCCCGCGAGTGGGCCCTGCGGCCCGGTGTGCACGGGGTCGGGCGGCGCGACGGGCGGGCCGAGTGCCGCCCGCGCCGCGGCCGCGCCCGCCGCGATGCCCTCCTCCACGGCGGCCTCGGCGTCCCGGGTGCCCGCCGCCGCGCCGACGCACACGGTGGTCGGCGGCAGGCCCTCGGGCAGGAAGGCCGCGTGCGGGGCGGACCAGCGCAGGCGGGCGCCCGCCTGGACGGCGAGCGGCGCCGCAGGGTCGTACCCGCCGGAGACGGCGAGCAGGTCGCAGGGGACGCGCTCGGGCTCCCCGCGGGCGGTCCCGTCCGGGCCGACGGACACCAGCAGCGCGGCCGCGACGCCGCCGTCGGCCCCGGCCTCGGCGCGGAGCACGGACGTCCCGGTGCGCACCTCGACGCCCCGCCGCCGCAGGGCCTCGCGGGCGGCCGCCCCGGCACGGGGCCGGGCGTCGGCCACCGCCTCGATCCGGGCGCCGCCGTCGTGCAGGGCGGCGGCGGCCCACAGCGCCCCGTCGTGGCACCCGGCGACGACGGCCCGCTCCCCCGGCAGGACGCCGTGGCGGCGCACGTAGGCGGCGGCCGCCCCGGCGAGCATGACCCCGGGCAGGTCGTCGTCCTGGAAGGCGAAGGGGCGCTCGGTGGAGCCGCAGGCCAGCACGGTGCGCCGGGCGCGGATGCGCCAGAGCAGGTCGGAGCGGCCCCTCCGCTCCAGCGCGGCGTGCTCGCCGTGGTCGTAGTGGCCGGTGACGGTGGTGCGCGCGAGGGCGCGGACGTCGGGGGCCCGGACCAGGGCCTGCCAGGTGGCCGCGGCCCAGGCGTCGCGGCCGCCGCCCCGTGCGTCGCCGCCGGGCTCGGGGGCCTCGTCGGCGATGATGACGCGCGCCCCTTCGGCGCGGGCGGCGTCGGCGGCGGCGAGGCCGGCGGGGCCCGCGCCGACGACGAGGACGTCGCAGTGGGCCCAGCGGGCGTCGCCGCCCCGGGCGGGCGCCTGCTCGGGCAGGCGGCCGTACCCGGCGAGGCCGGACACGCGCAGGCCTTCGCGGGCCTCCACGCGGGTGGCGGGGGCCATCGGGCGCGGGTCGGGCCCGTCGGTGCGGACCTGGGCCCCGGGCTCTCCGGTGCCGATGCCCACGACGCCGCGCGGCCGTCCGGTGCGGATGCCGCGGCAGACGGTGCGCACCCCGGCCGCCAGCAGGGCGGCGGAGACGGGTTCCCCGGTGACGGCGGGGACCTCCTCGCCGTCGAAGGCGATCCAGGTGTCGGGGGCCGGTCCCGCCCCGGTGCGGCGCCCGGTCATCGCCGGTCCTCCTCGGCGTTCCGGCGCCTGCGGCGGTCGCGGATGCGCTGGGCGGGACCGCCGCTCTCAGCGGCCCGCCCCGCGCCGGGCGCCCTCCTTCCCAGGAGCGCCTCGGCCGGGTCCCCGTCCAGGTCCGGAATCCCGCACCACTCGCGGCGCGCGAGGTACTCCCCGGCGGCCCCGGCCCCTGTCCCGGTCGTCCCGGTCCCACACCAGCTCATCGTGCGCCTCCTCCGCTGGGCACGGCGCGCCGCACGCAGTACGGCGACGTGCAGGGCCCCTCGTCGGGTCCGCCCGCCGGGTGCGCCCCGGTCCCGCACGAACCCGTGATCGTGTAGTCGACGGTGTCGCGCTCCACGTCGCACCAGGCCCTGCAGCCCGAGGCGTGGAACCAGCGCTCGGCGTACCGCCCCGCCGGGTTGTCGCGCACGAACAGGTAGTCGGCCCAGTCCCGGTCGTCGAGCGCGGCCGGGTCGGCCGGGTAGGCGATGTGCGCCTGCCCGCCGTACCGGAACTCGCGCTCGTCGCGCGGGCCGCACCAGGGGCACGGGATGAGGAGCATCGCGGTCGGCCTCCCTGCTGCCTCGGGTCGCGGAACGGTCTGGGACGGTCTGGAACGGTCCGGTCAGTGGGCCACGGCGGCGGCCCCGTGCTCGTCCACGAGCGCCCCGGTGGTGAAGCGCTCCAGGCCGAAGGGTTCGGCCAGCGGGTGCGGGCGCCCGTTGGCGACGGTGTCGGCGAGGACGTGCCCCACGCCGGGCGTCGCCTTGTACCCCCCGGTGCCCCACCCGCAGTTGACGTACAGCCCCTCGAAGGGGGTGGGCCCGATGACCGGCGAGGCGTCCGGGGCCACGTCGACGGTTCCCGCCCAGGTGCGCAGCACCTCGGCGTGCGCGAACACCGGGTAGAGCTCGATCGCGGCGGCGATCTGGTCTTCCACCGTGCGCGGCGACCCGCGCTGCCCGTAGCCGTTGTAGCCGTCGATGCCCGCGCCCAGCACCAGTTCGCCCTTGGGGGCCTGACTGACGTAGACGTGCACGGCGTTCGACATGACCACGGTGTCCAGCACCGGCTCCAGCAGCGGGGTGACCAGCGCCTGCAGGGGGTGGCTCTGCAGCGGCAGGCGCAGCCCCAGGGTCTCGGTGAGCACGCTGGTGCGCCCGGCCGCGCACAGGGCCACCGCCCCGGCGGCGATGTCGCCGCGGGTGGTGCGCACCCCCCGCACCCTGTCGCCCGAGCGCAGGAAGCCGGTCACCTCGCAGCCCTGCACCAGGTCGACCCCGAGCCGGTCGGCCTCGGCGGCGAACCCCCAGGCGACCAGGTCGTGGTCGGCGATGCCCGCGCGCGGCTGGTAGGTGGCGCCCAGCACGGGGTGGCGGGTGTGCGGGCCGGTGTCCAGGACGGGGACGAGCTTGGCGACCTCCTCGGGGCCCAGCCACTCGGCGTCGATCCCGTTGAGCCGGTTGGCGTTGACCCGCCGCACCGATTCGCGCACGTCGTGGGTGGAGTGCGCCAGGTTGAGCACCCCGCGCTGGCTGAAGTGCAGGTCGCGGCCGAGGGCGTCCTCCAGGCCCTCCCACAGCCGCAGGGCGTGCTCGTAGATCCCGGCGCTGGCGTCCCACAGGTAGTTGGAGCGGATGATGGCGGTGTTGCGGGCCATGTTGCCGCCGGCCAGCCAGCCGCGCTCCAGCACCGCCACATCGGCGATGCCGTGCTCGGCGGCCAGGTAGTAGGCGGTGGCCAGGCCGTGCCCGCCGGAGCCGACGACCAGCACGTCGTAGGCGGGCCGGGGCTCGGGCGAGCGCCACAGGCGCCCGCGCGGCGGCGGGGCGGGCGGCACGGCGGCCGGGAGCGCGGGCATCAGGCCCTCACCCTCTCCATCCCGGGGTCGAACAGGGGCTCTGCGGCGGCCTCGGCGGGGATGCGCCTGCCGAAGTAGTCGATCTCCAGGCGGGTGCCGGGTTCGGCGAGCTCGGCGGGGAGCCAGGCGTAGGCGATCCCGTGGCCCAGCGTGTACCCGTAGGCGGCGCTGGTCACGTACCCGGCGGCGGTCGGCGCGCCGGGCAGGTGCACCGGTTCGGAGCCCATCACCGTGTTCTCCGGCGTACCGGTGTTCAGGCAGGTCAGCCTCCGCGCCGGGGCCTCGGGGTCCAGGCGCTCCACGGCGGCGCGGCCGACGAAGTCGCCCTTGGTCCTGAGGCGGAGGGCGAAGCCGACCCCGGCCTCGTAGGGGTCGTGCTCGTCGGTCATGTCGGCGCCGAAGGCCCGGTAGCCCTTCTCCAGGCGCAGGGCGTCGAAGGCGCCGCGCCCGGCCGCCGCCAGGCCGTGGCCGCGTCCGGCCTCCCAGAGCGTGTCCCACAGCCGCAGCCCCAGGTCCGGGGTGGTGTACAGCTCCCAGCCGAGTTCGCCGACGTAGGAGACGCGCATGGCGGTCACCGGCACCTCGCCCACGTGCATGCGGGCGCAGTGGAAGTAGCGCAGCCCGTCGTTGGTCAGGTCGTGGTCGGCGAGGGGCTGGACCAGGTCCCGGGCGCGCGGCCCCCACACCCCGATGCAGGCGGTCTCGGGGGTGAGGTCGCGGACGGCCACACCGGGGGGCGCGTTGCGGGCGAGGCGCGCCAGGTCCAGGCGGCTGTTCACGCCGAGCTGGAAGAGGTCCTCCTCGATGCGGGCGACGGTGATGTCGCCGAGCAGGCGGCCGCGCTCGTCGAGCATGAGGCAGTAGCTCACCGCGCCGGGCTCGCGGTGGGCGCGGCAGGTGGTCATCCGGTCGAGGTAGTCGGCGGCGCCGGGCCCGGAGACCTCCAGGCGCATCAGCGACGACATGTCGTACAGCGCGACGCGTTCGCGGGTGGCGCGCGCTTCGGCGGCGATGGCGGGCGACCAGTAGCGCGCGGCCCAGGGGCCGGGGCGGGGCGCGTCCTCGGCGCCTTCCAGGGCGGTGTTGTCCTCGTAGTAGTAGGGGCGCTCCCACCCGTTGGCCTCCAGGAAGAAGGCGCCGAGCTCCTGCTCCCGCCGGTGGAAGGGGGCGACGCGCAGCGGCCGGGGGCGCTCCATGGGCTGCTGCGGGTGGAGGGCGTCGTAGACCTCGATGAAGTTCTGGCAGCCGCGCTCCAGGACGTAGGAGGGGGCCAGGTGGTGCGGCTGGAACCGGTTGATGTCGCAGGCGTGCAGGTCGAAGGTGGAGGCGCCGTCGGCGATGAGCTCGGCGACGGCGCGCGCCACACCGGCCGAGTGGGTGATCCACACCGCCTCGGCCGACCACAGGCCGGCGGTGCGGGCGAACTCCCCGATCAGCGGCATGGTGTCGGGGGTGAAGGAGAACAGCCCGTTGAACCCCTCCTCCACCTTGGTGTCGGCCAGGGCGGGCAGCAGGCCGAGCGTGTCGTTCCAGGCGGGGGCGAAGTCCTCGGGGGTGAACGGGTGCATGGAGGGCATCGGCAGGTCCGGCGTGGTGGCGGGGGTGCCGATGGCGTCGGGGGCGACCGGCATCGGCCGGTGGCCGTAGTAGCCCACGCCGACCCGGTCGCCGCGCTCGCGGTAGTACAGGTCCCGCTCCTGGTAGCGCAGGATGGGGTGGGGCGCGGCGTCGCCGCCGCCGTTGGCGGCCAGCGCGGCGGTGGGCCCGGTCCAGCCGAACTGGTGGGCCAGCGGGGTCAGCGGCAGCGCCTCCCCGGCCATGGCCGCCACGCGCGGCCCCCACATGCCGGCGCAGAGCACGACGGCGTCGGCGGGCAGCCGCCCCTGGTCGGTCAGCACGGCGGAGACCCGGCGGCCGGAGGGGGCGCCGTCACCGCGGGTCTCGATCCCGGTGACCTCGTGGCGGGGCAGGAAGCGGGCGCCGCGCATCACCGCGGCCTCGGCCTGGGCGCGGGCGGCGCCCAGCGCGTCGGCCAGCCCGTCGTCGGGCGTGAGCAGGCCGCCGAGCACGCGGTCGGCCTCGACCAGCGGGTGGGCCTGGGCGCAGTCCCCCGGCCCGACGACCGCGGCGCGCAGCCCCCAGGAGCGGGCCCAGCCGCAGCGGCGGTGCAGCTCGTCGAGGCGCTCGGGGGTGGCGGCCAGCTCCAGGCCGCCGACCGGGGAGAAGCAGGGGCGGCCGTCGACGCGCAGCCCCCGGTACTTGTCGGCGGTGTAGCGGGCGAAGTCGGTCATCACCTTGGCGCCGTTGGTCTGGAAGACCAGGCCGGGGGCGTGCGAGGTCGACCCGCCGGTGCGGTAGAGGTCGCCCTGGTCGACGACGGTGACGTCGGTGCACCCGCGTGCGGTGAGCTCGTCGGCCACGGCGCAGCCGACGATCCCGGCGCCGATGACGACGATCCTGGGAACGGTTCGCTGGGTGTGCGGGAGAGCGGGCATGGCGGCCTGCCTTCGCCATCGGTGTTCACGTGTGCGCCCGGTTCGGCGGGTTCCCATGTGCGCAACCAAGTGCGGTCTACGCAACAGCCTTGATCGAGCTGCCGGAGGTGTCAAGGGGCGGGCGGCGGGGGCGCCGGGCGGATTCCGGCGCCCCCGCGCCGCCCCGCCTCAGGACGTCGCCGCCAGGCGCCGCAGGTCCTGCTTGGGCAGCATCTTCTTGGGGTCGACGAAGGGCTTCTCCACCACCACGGCGGGGACCTGCCCGCCGGGCCGGTGCACCGACAGCTCGGTGCCCAGGGTGGCCAGGTGGATGGGGACCATGGCGAAGCCGATGTTGCGCTCCAGCCGCGGCGAGTGGCAGGCCGAGGTGACCTTGCCGACCGGCGCGCCGGAGGAGCCGGGCTCGTGCACGGGGAACACGTCGATCATCGACCCGTCGTTGTAGGTGCCCAGCGGCTCTCCGCCGATCTCCACGCCGACGAGCTTGCGGGAGATGCCGTTGTCGCGGACGCGGGTGAGCGCCTCCTTGCCGACGAAGTCGGCCTCCTGGTCCAGGTCGACCATCCAGCTCACCTCGTAGCCGTAGCCGACCTCGAAGGGGTTGGTGTCCAGGCCGATGTCGCTGCCCCAGGCGAGGATGCCGCCCTCGATGCGGCGCAGGTGGCAGGGGCCGATGACCTGGATGCCGTGCGGCTCCCCGGCCTGGAGCACGGTGTCCCAGAGCCGGACGCCGTCGCGGGAGGCCTCCTTGAGGTAGATCTCGAAGCCCAGCTCGGAGGTGTAGCCGGTGCGCGAGACCACCACCTGCATGCCGTCGAGCTCGAACTCGCGGCAGTAGTAGTAGGGGACGTCCATGACCTCGGGGCCGAACAGGTCGACCATGACCTCGCGCGACTTGGGGCCCTGCACCTGCACCGGGCCCACGTCGGCCTCCCGGATGGTCACGTCCATCCCGGAGTTGTAGGCCAGGCCCTGCGCCCACAGCAGCACGTCGCTGTCGGCCAGGGACAGCCAGAAGTGGTTCTCGCCCAGGCGCAGCAGCACCGGGTCGTTGATGATCCCGCCGTCGGGCGCGGTGATGAAGACGTACTTGCACTGTCCCACGGCGCACTTGTTCAGGTCGCGCGGGACGAGCATGTTGGTGAACGCGAAGGCGTCGGGCCCGGTGATCTCGATCTGGCGCTCCACGCCGACGTCCCACAGGGTCACGCCGTTGACCAGGTGCCAGTACTCGGCGACGGGGTCGCCGTAGTGGCGCGGGTGGTAGGTGTGGTTGTACACGCTGTACTTGGCGACGCCGTGCCTGCGCGAGGCATAGAAGAACGGCGACTTCCTGATCCGCGGGTACAGCAGGATCTCCGGGTTCTCGTTCACGGCCATTCAGGGCCTCCAACCACTCCGATGCGCAACGAGGATCGCCATGCGCAACTCACGGTCGCCTGTGAGCGGCGCCACTGTCAAGCGCCGCAACGCCGCGTAAGTTCCGTGTGTCGCAACGGCAATCCATTGACGCAACGAATCGGCCGATCTTACGCTGTAACCAGCCGATCACGTTCCCTCATATGAGAATAGTTGCACATAGCGCAACAGTCACGTCAGAGGCGTCGACCGCGGTCGGAACACCTCCGCACGGAACCGAGGCGGACCCATGGCCCCACTTCTCGCCACCATCGAGCACGCCGTGAAGAAGCCGGTGTGGGACTGCCGGATGTGCGGCGCCTGCGTGCTGCACTCCACCGGCTTCACCTGTCCCATGACCTGCCCCAAGACCCTGCGCAACGGCCCCTGCGGGGGCGTGCGCGAGGACGGGTCGTGCGAGGTCGACCCCTCGATGACCTGCGTCTGGCTCAAGGCCTACGGGCGCGCCCGGCGCCTGCCCGGCCGCCTGGGCGAGGGCATCGACGAGCTGCGCCCGCCCGTCGACAACCGGCTCCAGGGCACCTCGTCCTGGGCCAACCTGGCCACCGGCCGCGACCGCGTGCTGCCCGAGGGGTGGAGTGCGGCGGCGGAGGCCACCGAGGCCTCCGAGGCCGCCCCGACCGGACCCGCCGCAGTGGAGGTGCCCCGTTGAGCCTGGCCGAGCTGCTGACCGCGCCGGTGCCGCACCGGCCGGCGGTCACCGCCGAGTTCCCGGCGGTCGACGGGGGCGGCCTGGAGGCCGTCGCCGCGCACGCCGCCCGCCTGGCGCCCTACGTGGACGCCGTCAACGCCACCGACAACCCGGCCGCGCACGCCCACGCCTCCAACGTCGCGATCGCGATCGCGGTGCGGCGGCTGGGGCTGGAGCCCATTCTCCAGGTCGCCTGCCGGGACAAGAACCGGCTGGCGGCCCAGGCCGACATCGCCGGGGCGGCCCTGCACGGCGTCACCACCGTGTGCTGCATGACCGGCGACGACGTCACCGCCGGGGACGAGCCTGAGGCCCGCCGGGTCTTCGACCTCGACGGGCCGCAGCTGGTGCGCACGGCCGCGGCCATGGCCGGCGGCAGCTACCTGTCCGGACGGCCCCTGTCCCCCGCTCCCCCGCTGCTCATCGGGGCGGTGGAGAACCCCGGGGCGCCGCCGTTCCACGAGCGCGCCACGCGCGCGCTGAAGAAGGTCGAGGCCGGGGCGCGGTTCCTGCAGCTGCAGATCTGCTACCGGCCCGAACGGCTCAGCGCGTTCTGCGAGCGGGCCGAGGCCGAGGGCGTCACCCCGGCGGCGGCCCTGCTCCCCACCATCGCGCTGGTGAAGGGCGCACGCGCGCTGCGGTTCATGGACACCCAGGTGCCGGGGATCAGCATCCCCCAGGACGTGATCGAACGCGTGGAGAAGGCCCCCGACGAGCGCGAGGCCTCCTACGAGGTGTCGCTCGAACTGGCCCGAACCGCCCTCGCCCAGCCCGGGGTGCGGGGCATCCACATCACCGACTTCCGGCACGACGAGACGCTCGGACGGCTCTGCTCCGACCTGGGCCTGCCGACGATGCGCAGCGCCCCGGGTGAGGACGCCGTCGCGGTCTGAGCCCGGATGTGGTCGGATTCCTTCCGCCGCCCCGTGCGGGGCGGCGGAAGGAGGAGCCCATGCGGATCAGGAAGGGCGGCCCCGATGACGTCCCGTCGGTGCTCGCCATGCTCGACGGTGCCGTCGAATGGCTCACCGCCCGGGGGCGGGAGGGGCAGTGGGGGTCGCAGCCCTGGTCGGAGTTCCCCGAGCGGGTGCGGCGGATCGAGGACAAGGCCGACGGGCTGTGGATGGCCGAGATCGGCGGGGAGCCGGCCGGGGCGCTCGCCCTGTCCCCGGTGCCCGAGCCCTACGTCGACCCCGCCCCCGAGCCGGAGCTGTACGTGGGGCTGCTGGTCACCGCGCGCGCCTTCACCGGCCGCGGGGTCGGCGCGCGGCTGCTGGGGTTCGCCCGCGACCAGGCGCGCGAGCGCGGGGTCGCCCTGCTGAGGGTGGACTGCTGGGCCGGGGGCGACGGCGCCCTCATCGCCTACTACGAGCGGCAGGGCTTCACCCCCACCGAACGGGTCCCGGTCGGCACGACCGCGGTCCAGGTCTTCGAGATGCGCGTCTGAATTCCCCCGGAGGGCGGTGATCTCCATCCCGGCGCCCCGGGGTTCCGGTACGCGGGTCCCACCGCGAGGATCAGGGCATGTCGCGATCGATGACCGCCGAAGAGCGCAGAGCGTTCCTGTCCGAAGGCACCCGCACGGCGAAGGTGTCCGTCACGCTGAAGAGCGGGGAACCGCACGTGAGCCCGGTGTGGTTCCTCCTCGACGGCGACGACCTGCTGTTCACCACCCCCGCCGACTCGGTCAAGGCGCGCGTCCTGCGCCGCGACCCGCGGGTCGCCGTCTGCGTGGACCTCCAGGAGCAGCCCTTCGCCTTCGTCGCGGTGCGCGGCACCGCCGAGCTGGACGAGGACCCGGAGGCGGTGCGGAGCTGGACCGAGCGGATCGGGGCCCGGTACGGGGCGGCGCCGTCCGGAACGGACACCGGATCGGGGCCCGCCCCCGACGACGCGTACCACCGCCCGCCCGGGGTGCTGGTGCGGGTCCGCGCGCAGCGGACGACGGCGGTCTCCTACGACGACGAGTGATCCGCCGCGGCGCGGTCCGCGGCCTCGTGGGCCTCGCCGCGCCGCAGCCACCACCACGCCAGGGGGATCATCACGGCGAGCACGGCCGTCGCGGGCAGCCCCTCGAACAGGCCCGCGAAGCCGACCCCGCCCGTGTACAGGCTCGGCTCGGGCAGGTAGACGATGACCGCGCCGACGGCCTCGTCCAGCGGGAACCAGGCCGGAACGCCCTCCCCTCCGGGCGGCACGGCCACGGTGAACAGGGCCGAGGGCAGGATCAGCGCGGCGGCGTGGAATCCGATGGCCGCCCACAGGTTCCCGGTGCGCAGCGTGACCAGCGCGGCCAGGACCGCCCACAGGAAGATGTTGAGCATCAGGACCCAGTGGGCCCGGTGGGGCTCGCCGCCGGCCAGGTAGAACCCGACGAAGGTGAAGTGGAACAGGGAGAAGAAGACCGAGGACAGCAGCACGCCCGCCGTCCTGCCCCAGCGCAGGGCGACGGCCTGGAGCATCCACCCGCGGAAGAGCTGCTCCTCGATGCCGATCATGACCACGCGGACGGCCAGCATGTACAGGACCACCAGGCCGACGACCAGGGGGCCCTCCGGGTCGAACGACCACACCCCCTCCACCTGCGCCGTCCCCACGGCCAGGGCGATCCCGATCCACCCGGCGATGTAGGCGACGGCCAGGGCCATGCCCCAGAGCAGGCCGGTGAGCGACTTCCAGCGGAACCCGAGCCCCGTCGAGGCGAAGAACGAGCGCCGCTCGTAGTACCGCAGCCACAGCCACAGCGCCGCGTACGGGCCGATGAGCATGAGGAGCTGAAGCACGATGCCCAGGGCGATGGTCGCCCCCTGGCCCGCGCCCTCGGCGGCGCGCATGACGGCGGGGAGCCCCAGGAGGAGTGCGGGCCCGGTGCCCAGCAGGTAGAGCAATTGGGTCAACGGGATCGTGGCGAGCGGGTGCGTGACCCGCGCGCCGGAGGCGCCTGCGCGGACGAAGGCGTCGCCCGTGGTGCCGGTCGGTGTTCCGGGATGTGTTCCGGGGTGTGCGCCGTCCGGCGTCGGGCGCAGGGATTCATTGATGGAGGACATGCCCGGGACGCTAGGCCCGGCGGGCGCCCCGGCACATCGCGCGCGGGACCGATGACGGTCCTGTCCGCGACCCGCCCTCCGGGCATGACCACGGTCATGGTTCAGGAGGTGACCCGGGCATGACCCGGCGGAACCGCTCAGGAGAAGGGCCCGCTGCTAGCTTCGAGCCATGAGCACGGCAACGGACTCTGCACACCCGAAGGGCGGGGGCGGAAGGGACGTCGCGCGCTGGGTGTCGCTGTCCGGCACGCGCGCTCCCCTGCTGCTGCACGCCGCGTTCTGGGGCGCCTACGCCGGGACCATCGTCACGACGGCGGTCCTGTTCACCGTTCCGCTCCCCGAACAGGGCCTCGCGAACGAGGTTCTCAACGCGGCCTTCCTCGCCGCCCTGGTACCGACAGCCCTGCTGTGGCCCTTCCTGAGCTGGACGCCGGGCGCGCCGGGGCGGCGCCCGCAGGTGCTGTCACTCCTCTTCTTCCTGTGCACCGCGGTCCTCATGGCCGGGTCGGGCGGCCTCCTCGTGCAGATCATGGTGTTCGCGGCCATCGGCAACGTCGTCACCGTCCTCGGCCCCCGGGCGGCCCTCGCCTGCACCGCGCTCCTGAGCACCGCCGCCGTCGGAGTCCACGTGCTCCCCCCGGCCCAGATCGCCACCGGCCTGTTCGAAGGCTCGGTCGTCGTCTTCTTCGGCCTGCTGAGCGTCATGGCCTTCACCGCGCTCATCGCCGCGCAGCAGCGCACCCGGGAGACCCGGCAGGTGCTCGCCGAGCTCGAAGAGGCGCACTCCGAACTCCGCCGCTACGCCGACAGGGTCAGGGAGCTCACCATCGCCGAGGAGCGCGCGCGGATGGCGCGCGAGATGCACGACTCCGTCGGGCACTACCTGACGGTGCTGAACATCGGGCTGTCGAACGCCGAGCGCTTCCGCACCGCCAAGCCCGAGGCGGCCTGGCAGGAGGTCGCCGACGCCAAGCGGCTGGCGCAGGAGGCCCTGGCCGACACGCGCCGCTGGGTGCGCGCGCTGCGCCCGCTGCAACTGGAGGGCAAGGCGGGGCCCGAGGCCGTGCGTGCGCTGGCCGAGGCCTTCTCCGGGGGCGGCGGGGAGGCCGGCTCCAACGGCGCACGGGTGCGCTCCACCTGCGTCGGCGACTGGCCCGACCTGGGAGAGGAGGCCGAACTGGTCTGCTACCGCGTGGTCCAGGAGGGATTGACCAACGCCGTGCGGCACTCCGGGGCGCGCACGATCGACGTGGCGCTGGAGTGCGGCCCGGAGGGGGTCGCGGCCTCGGTGGTCGACGACGGGCACGGGGCCGCGGACGGCGTTCCGGCGGGTGCGGGCGGATTCGGGATCGCGGGGCTGCGCGAGCGGGTCGAGGCGGTCGGCGGCACCCTGGAGGCCGGTCCGCGCGGCGGGGGCGGGTTCGCCCTTCGGGCGGTGCTCCCGTCCCGGCCGCGGCCGGCGGAGCCCGCGGGGGTCGGGGCGGAGGCACCGGCATGACCGGACCCGCCCGCGTCCTGCTCGTCGACGACCAGGTGCTCATGCGCCAGGGGCTGGCCAAGCTGCTGGAGATCGAGGACGCCGTGGACGTCGTCGGCGAGGCGGCGGACGGCGTGGAGGCCTTGGAGGTGCTGGCGGGCGCGGCCGGCACCGGCGCCTACCCGGACGTCGCCCTGGTCGACGCCCGCATGCCGCGCATGGACGGTGTGGAGCTGGTCGCCCGGATGGCGCGCGAGCACCCGGCGGTGGCACCGGTGGTGCTGACCACCTTCGACGACGACGCGTTCATCTTCGGCGGGCTGCGCGCCGGGGCCAAGGGCTACCTGTTGAAGGACACGCCCCCGGACGAGCTGGTGTCGGCGGTGCTGCGGGCCGCGCGCGGGGAGACCGTGCTGGGCGGCGCGGCGGCCGAACGCCTGGTGGCGGGGCTGCGGTCGGCCCCGCCGGAGGCCGGAGGCGCCCCGGAGCCGGACGGCGGGGCGCCCCTGGGGGACCGCCCGGTGGGGGAGGGCCTGTCCGAACGCGAGGCCGAGGTGGCCCGCCTGGTCGGCGGCGGGGCGACCAACCGGCAGATCGCCCGGCGGCTGTTCATCACCGAGGGGACGGTGAAGAACCACGTGTCCAGCATCCTGCGCAAACTCGGCCTGCGGGACCGGACCCAGCTGGCGGTATGGGTGGGCCGTTCGGGCCTGGCCCCCTGACGGGCCGCGCGCGGGGGCGGGGCGGGAGGCCCCGCAGCCACCGGATCGGGCATGGCCAGGGCGGTCACCGATCCCTGGACGCGCTCCTGGAGTAGCCCGGTGCGCACCCCCGTACTGCCATCGGAACACGGTCCTGAACCGGCTGGGAAAGCTGGGCGAGCTGACCGGCGGCGGCGTGCGGGGCGGCGCGCGGAGGGGTGTTCGGGGCGTCAGTCCGGCGGGGCGGTGGCGGGCGCCAGGACCACCACGGCGGTCCCGCCGGGGCGGCGGAGAGCGTGGGCGTCGAGATCGCCCTGTACCTCGCGCCACCGGTCCCACAGTCGCGCCCTCTCCTCACCCGTGGCCGCGTGGGCGCGGACGCGGCGGTGCCGGACGCGGCCCTGTCCGTCGGGCACCTCGGCTTCGGCCTCGGGGTGGGCCCGGAGATTCAGCCACCATGCGGGCTCAGGGGCGCCCCAGCCGTTCATCGCGAGCGTCACCAGGTTCGGGCCGTCGGCGACGTAGCCGAGGATGACGCTCCGCCGCCGCCCGGTGCGGCGCCCGACGGTGGTCAGGCGCAGAGTGCCCCATGAGCCGGGTTTCGGGGGCCACAGCCCGGTCCGGCCCCGGGTGAGCCGGTACAGGGCGCGGTGGCCCCTCCAGAAGAGGTGGATGAACCACCGCGGCGGGAGCCAGGGTGATCGCTCGCGTCGGTCGGGCACGGCCGCCTCCCCTTCACAGGTGCGCCGAGCGGGGGCACCGACATTACGGCCGGGGCCGCGGGAGGAGTAGTGCCGGCGGTCCTGAACGGGGCTCTGGGACGCTCCTGCCTCAGGTGGTCACCGGCCGCGGGTCACCCGCCGTCCGGGGGCGTGCGCTTCGCGCGGTCGGCCTGGTCGATGAGGCGGTCCATCACCTGGCGCAGCGTGCCGGGGTCGGGCTGGGCCAGTCCGGCGATGGAGGACAGGTACAGCCCGTCGCCGACCAGGCGGATGGTCTCGGCCAGCACCGGGTCGTCCAGCTCCTCGTGGAGCAGCCGCGACCACTCCTCGAAGAAGTAGCGGACCAGGTCGCGCGTCTCGTCGGTCATCACCTCCTTGCTGCGCAGCGCGGCGATGATCGACCAGTACAGCTCCGCCTCGTGCTTGGACGCGGGCTGCGAGGTGCGCAGGAAGGTGCGGACCACCCCCTCGCCGCTGCTCCCCGCCTCGCGGAACTCCTCCTCGGCCCGGTCGGCCAGGCGCCGGATCAGCCCGGCCATCAGCTCGGCCTTGGAGGGGAAGTGGTAGAGGAGCCCGCCCTTGGAGACGCCCGCGGCGGCGGCCACGGACTCCAGCGTCACGGTGGACACGCCCTCGTCGATCAGGATGCCTTCGAGCGCGTCCAGGATCCGGTCGCGCGTTGTGCCGGTACTCACCTTTGACACTGTACCGGCTGGACGGTACTGTACCGTCTGGACGGTTCACAATGGCGACCGGAGTGCCGACCGGCGGCCCCGCCCCACAGGGGGCCGCACGCCGCCTTCCCGGCGGCCCGGGCGCGGCACCGCCGACCGGAATACATGGGATGACCGGGTCGTTCCACAGACGCCCGGCGCCCGGTCCGGCCGCGCCCCGCGCAGGCCCCGGCGCCGCCCACCACGACGCAGACGAAGTAGAGGGACCATGACTTCCGCCGTTGCCGGGCCCGACAACAGGCCCGACGACACCCCGGCCGCACGCCCCGCGAAGGCCGGCGCCCGCGAATGGGCCGGGCTGGCCGTGCTCGTGCTGCCGGTCCTGCTCATCGCCGTCGACATGACGGTGCTCGGCTTCGCCGTGCCCTACCTCACCGAGGACCTGCGCCCCACCGGCGGCCAGCTCCTCTGGATCGTCGACATCTACGGCTTCGTGCTGGCCGGGCTGCTCATCACCATGGGGTCGCTGGGCGACCGCATCGGCCGGCGGCGCCTGCTGATGATCGGCGCCCTGGGCTTCGGCCTCGCCTCACTCGCCGCGGCCTTCGCGCCCACACCCGAAATACTCATCGCCGCCCGCGCCCTGCTCGGCATGGCCGGGGCCACGCTGATGCCGTCGACCCTGTCCCTGCTGCGCAACCTGTTCACCGACGACCGGCAGCGGCTCCTGGCCATCGCCATCTGGGCCTCCGGGTTCTCCGCCGGCAGCGCGCTCGGGCCGATCCTCGGCGGCTGGCTGCTGGAGCACTACCACTGGGGGTCGGTGTTCCTCATCAACCTGCCGGTGATGGCGGTCCTGCTGGTGGCGCTGCCGCTGCTGGTCGGCGAGTCGAAGGACCCGAATCCCGGGCGCCTGGACCCGGTCAGCGTGCTGCTGTCGATGGCGGCCATGCTGCCCGCCGTCTACGGGGTGAAGAAGCTCGCCGAGTACGGGTGGGCCCCCGTCCCGGCCGCCGCGCTGGCGGCGGGGCTGGCCCTGGGCGCGCTGTTCGTCCGGCGCCAGCTCCGGCTGCCGCACCCGCTGATCGACGTCCGCCTGTTCGCGGTGCGCCGGTTCAGCGTCGCGGTCGCCACCAACCTGATGATCGTGTTCTCACTGGTCGCCTCGTTGTTCTTCCTCACCCAGTACCTCCAGCTCGTGCTCGGCATGAGCCCGGTCACCGCCGGGCTGGTGCTGGTGCCGGGGCTGGCGGTGTCGGTGGCGGCGAGCTTCGTGGCGGTGTCGCTGGCCCGCCGGCTGAGCCTGGGCACGGTGCTGGTGCTCGGCCTGGCGCTGATCGCCACCGGGTTCGTCCTGGTCACCCAGGCGCCGCTGGAGGGCGGCGCCGCGCTGATCGCGGTGGCGTTCCTGCTCATCGGCACCGGCATCGGCCTGGCCGAGACGCTGACCAACGACGCCATCCTGACCGCCGCTCCCCCGGCCCGCGCCGGCGCCGCCTCGGCGATCTCCGAGACCGCCTACGAGCTGGGCGGGGCCCTGGGCGTGGCGCTGCTGGGCAGCGTGCTCACCGCGGCCTACCGGTTCCGGCTGGACGACGTGGCCTCGGTGCCCGGGGAGGCGATGGACGCCGCCCGCGAGACGCTGGGCGGGGCGGTCAGCGCCGCGCACGGGCTGCCCGGCGAGGCGGGGGCGGCGCTGCTCGGCGCGGCGCAGTCGGCCTTCCTCGACGGCATGCACCTGACCAGCGCGATCGCCACCGTGATCGTGGTCGCCGCGGCGGTTCAGGCGGGGCTGCTGCTGCGCCGCGACCGCACCCCGGCGGCGGGGCCCACCTCCGCGCCGGAGGCGGAGTCGGCCGACGCCTGATGTCCGCGCGGCGCCCGGGGCTCATACCCTCCGGGCGCCGCGTGCATGGGGGCGCCCGGGCCGGGCGGGAGCGCGGCGTCCAGCACCTCCTGCAGCGGCACGGTGCGCGCGAAGGCGGCGAACTCCCGGGCCAGCACCGGTTCGGGCGCCCGCTCGGGGACGACGATCCCCACCTCGCGCACCCGCTCGGCCCCGGCCACCGGCAGCACGCGCACACCCGGCGGGGGCGGCGCCGAGCACAGCCACGAGTGGGCC
Organism: Nocardiopsis endophytica; assembly: GCF_027706725.1. Taxonomy (GTDB): domain Bacteria; phylum Actinomycetota; class Actinomycetes; order Streptosporangiales; family Streptosporangiaceae; genus Nocardiopsis_A; species Nocardiopsis_A endophytica. The sequence goes on along the minus strand of NZ_JAQFWQ010000109.1, from coordinate 3,564 downwards.
ACCACGCCGCACCAGTCGCCTTCGGCGACGTGGGTGTACAGGGCGGGCAGGGCGTCGGTCTCCACCTGCACGCTGGGGCGTCCGCCGTGCTCGGCCAGCGCCGCCTCCATCGCGCGCAGGGCACCGCCGTCGCAGGTCAGACCGCACAGGGGGACACCGGCCAGCTCCTCCCAGGCGACCGAGGCCCGGCCGGTGAAGCGCCCGGGGCAGGCGAGCACCACACCGCGCTCGCCGTAGAGGCGCACCGCCGACCCGAGGCTCCGCCCGGGGGTGGCGCCCAGGTGGGCGACCCCGCAGTCGAGGCTGCCGTCGGCGAGCCCGCGGGCGATGTCCTCGGCGGGCAGGGCGCGCACGCTCAGCCGCACCCGCGGGTGGCGGGTGCCGAACGGGGCGGTCAGGTGGGCCACGGCGGCCGCGGCGGAGGGCAGCACGCCGATGCGCAGCCGCCCGGTGCGGCCCTTGCGCATGGCGCCGACCTCGGCGTCGAGCAGGTCGCGCTCGGCGAGGATGCGGTAGGCCCAGCGCAGCACCCGCTCGCCCTCGGGGGTGAAGCCCTCGAAGCGGTGGCCGCGCCGCACGATGCGGATGTCGAGTTCGGCCTCCAGCTTGCGCAGGGCGGCGGACAGGGCGGGCTGGGACACGTGGCAGGCGCTGGCCGCACGGGCGAAGTGGCGCTCGCGGTCCAGGGCGGCCAGGTACTCGAGCTGGCGAATCAGCATCCGCGCTCCTCCGGGGGCGTGGCGCCGGAGCCGGACCCAGGGGTTGCCCGGCCCCGGCGCGGAACGGACGCGGGGTGGCCGACCACGCGGGGTTCAGCGCGACGCGCCCGCCGGTCCCGAGAAAGAGAGACCGATCACACATTCTGCTGTGCCGGGCCGGTCTGCGCCAGACATTCCGGCCGATTCGCACGCCTTTTCCGACAGCGGGAGGCGGCGGGGCCGGGCCTCCGGTTGGTGCGGGGCGCTCAGGGGCGACGACGCGTGCCGGACGGTCCTCCGCCCCCAGACGGCGGGTTCCTCCCGGCCCGGGTGGACGGCACAGCAGGTGGAGCCCCTACTCCTGCCGCCCCTGGCCCTCTCCCCCGTCTCCCGACTCCCCGTCTTCGGTCGCCGCCGCCTGCTCGTGGTACATCCTGCGGGTCGCGTCCGTGTGCTCGCGCATCAGGCGGGCCGCCTCCTCGCCGTCCCCGGCCGCGATGGCGTCGATGATGCGCGCGTGCTCCTCCCAGGAGTCGCCGCCGCGCTGCGCCGCCACCAGCCCGTGGTACCAGCGGACCCGCCGCGCGACCTGTCCCGCGAGGTCGGCGAGGACCTCGTTGCCCGACAGCTCGGTGATGCGCCGGTGCAGGTCGGCGTTGAGCGCCACCATCTCCTCGGTGTCGCCGCGCTCCAGTCCCTTCTCCCCGGCCGCGCACAGCCTCCGGAGGTCGGCGAGGCCCTCGTCGCCGGCGTTCCCGGCGGCCAGCCGGGCCGACTCGCTCTCCAGCAGCCCGCGCACCGCCAGCAGCTGCTCGGCCTCGTCCCCGCTGGGCCGGTGCACGAACGCGCCGTACCCCGGGCGCAGGTCGACCCAGCCCTCGTTGCTGAGCCGCTGCAGGGCCTCCCGGATGGGCTGGCGCGACACCCCCAGCCGCTCGGCGAGCTCGTTCTCGACCAGGTGCTGTCCCGGAGGGAGCCGCCGCAGGGTGATCAGTTCGAGCAGCGTCTCGTACACGCTCTCGCGCAGCGGAACGGGGCGGCGCACCGGGGTCGGGAGCAGGTTCTTGTCGAGCGGGCGTGAGGCCATCGTCATTCGGTTTCCGTCTGTGGTCGAGGCGGTGGCGGTCGGGCCGGACGGGGCGCGCTCCTCGGCGCCTCGCGCCCCGCAAGTCTAGTGTCGGACCGTTCCGTGCGCGGGTCGGCGGGACCGATCCCTCCCGTCGCGCGGCGCCGCGGCGGCCGGGCTCAGCGCGGCAGCCGGACGATCTCGGCGAGCGGCCCGGACCAGCCCGGGGGGATCACCGCGTAGCCGTCGGCGGCGGCCGGGGAGCGCAGGCTCCCTGGTCGGTCGTGTCCGACGGGCTCGGCGGCGGACCCGGTGAGACGGACCGCGACCAGGCGCGTGTCCACGGGGTGGGGGCGGACCGGCGCCGACAGCTCGGCCCGGCCCGGCGCCGCGGCGGCCGGATCCGGCCGCCCGGCGAGCGCGGACAGCAGCGGCGCGAGCAGCGTCACTGCGGCGACCAGCGCCGCCCCCGGGTTCCCGGGCAGGCCCACCACGGCGGGACCGTCCGGCAGGCGGGCGAGGAGCTGGGGGTGGCCGGGGCGGCAGGCGACCCCGTCCACGACCGTCTCGGCCCCCAGGTCGCCCAGGGCGGAGCGCAGGTGGTCGGCCGGGCCCTTGGAGGAGGCGCCGCACACGGCGACGGCGTCCGGGCCGGACCCGGCGGCCGAGCGCAGCGCGTCGGCCAGGCCCTCGCGGACGTCGCCCAGGAAGACGGGGGGCTCGGCGCGGGCGCCCGCCCAGTCGGCCAGGCCGGGCAGCATGGGACCGATGGCGTCGCGCACGCGCCCGGGGCCGGGGACGCCTGTGCGCACCACCTCGTCGCCGGTGACCAGGACGGCGAGGACGGGGCGGCGTACGCGGAGGGCGTCGTGGCCGAGCGACGCGGCCAGTCCCAGGACGGCGGGGGTGACGGGGGCGCCCTGCTTGAGGACGACGTCGCCGGGGCGGGTGTCCTCACCGGCACGGCGGACGTGCCGGTCGGGCTCGGTCTCCCCGGACACCGCGCCGCCGCCCTCCTCCCGGGCGTGCTCATAGGGCAGGACCGAGGTGGTCCCGGGCGGGACGGGCGCGCCGGTCGCGATCTCGACGGCGGTCCCGGGCGCGAGGGCGTCGGCGGTCGGCGCCGCGCCCGCCAGCACGCGGCCGGTGACCCGCCACGGCCCGGGTCCGCAGACCGCGTAGCCGTCCATGGCGGAGGTGTCGCAGTCGGGGATGCCGACGAGGGCGGGCAGGTCGGCGGCGAGTGTGGCGCCCAGGGCCTCGGCGAGGGGCACCCGGCGGGGCGCGCTCGGGCCCGTCCGCTCGCCGAGCTCGCGTGCCGCGGCGCGCGCTCGGTCCCACGCCGCCGTAGCGCCTTCGCGCCGGGCCATCGCCACCCCTGTGCCGCCGCATCCGCTGTGTGTCCACACGCGTCCCTGTATATCCGCGCAGGGCCGCGCGCGGCGCGGCGACCCGCCCTGCGCATCCCAGGCGTGACCGACGAACCCGCGCCGACCGCCGGCCGGGGCCGCGAGGCGGACAGGACACCGCGTCACTGGCGAGGGTAACCGGCGACGGATCTGGACATAAGACCCGTCTCCCCCCTTCACGGCCCGCCCGCCGCCGGACGGTGGCCCGGACACGCCTGACGGGACCGGAAACCCTGTGCGGCCGCCGATTTGCCACCTGCGGAGATTCCGCTAAAGTTCTAAACGCAGCACGGCGGAGGGCCCACCGGGAAGCCGGAGGGAACGAGGCCGGAAGCGCGCGGACGTGGCTCAGCTGGTAGAGCATCACCTTGCCAAGGTGAGGGTCGCGGGT
>NZ_JAQFWQ010000108.1 GCF_027706725.1 Nocardiopsis endophytica | reverse complement strand
TGTCGAGATCATCGCCAGGGGGATCAGCGTTCCAGGGTGCGCACCCGCCTGGTGGCCCGCGCGCGGGCCGCAAGCAGCTCCGGGTCGGGGTAGGCGACCTCCTCCAGGCTCAGCCCGTGCGGGGCCACCACGTGGACGGCCGAGTCGCGCACGCCCGCCCGGAGCACCTCGGCCGGCCAGCCGGTGCCCCGGCGCCCGTCCCCCACCGCCAGCAGCGCCCCGACCAGCGCCCGCACCATGTTGTGGCAGAAGGCGTCCGCCTGCACGGTTCCGGCGAGCAGGTGCTCCTCCTCGCGCACCCACTCCATGCGCAGCAGCTCGCGGACCGTCGTCGCCCCCTCCCGCTTGCGGCAGTAGGCGGCGAAGTCGTGCTCACCGGTCAGCTGCGCGGCGGCCAGGTTCATCCGGTCGACGTCCAGCGGCCGCTTGTGCCAGAGCACGTGGTGCCGCCACAGCGGCTCCACGCCCCACGGCGCGTCGCTCACCCGGTAGGCGTAGCGCCGGTACAGCGCGGAGAAGCGGGCGTCGAACCCCTCCGGCGCCGGGGCCACCGAGCGCACCCGCACGTCCGGCGGGAGCACCCCGGCCAGGCGGCGCAGCACCCGCTCGCCCTCGGCCTCCCAGACCTCCTCCGGCACGTCCAGGTGGGCCACCTGTCCCCCGGCGTGCACGCCCGCGTCGGTGCGGCCCGCCACGGTCAGCTGGGCCCGCTCCGGGGGCATCCGCAGCACACGGGCCAGTGCCTCCTGCAGCACCCCCTGCACGGTGCGCCGGTCGGGCTGCTCGGCCCAGCCGGAGAAGCCCGAACCGTCGTAGGCGAGGTCGAGGCGGAGGCGGATCATCGTCGGCCCTTCTGTGTCCTGGTTCTCTCCCGTCGTTGATCTCGGGCGAAACGACGCTACAAGCGCAGTTTTAGGGGCCGTTCTCCCGAGATCAACGCCAAGGGGGTGAAACAACGGTGCCCGGCCCCCTGAGGGGGCCGGGCACCGGCGGTCGGGCGGGCAAGGGGCGTCCCCTTACTCCCCGTCCTTCTTGTCCTCGGCGGTCTCCGCCTCGGCCTCGGGGGCCTCGGGGGCCTCCTCGGCCTTCTCCTCCGCCTTGTCCTCGGCGGGAGCGGCCTCCTCGGCCTTCGGCTCCTCGGCCTTGGCCTTCTTGGCGGCCGGGCGGTTGAGGGCCTCCACCAGCTCGATCACGGCCATGGGGGCGTTGTCGCCCTTGCGCGGCCCGATCTTGGTGATGCGGGTGTAGCCGCCCTCGCGGTTCTCGTAGCGCGGGCCGATCTCGGTGAACAGCTCGTGCACGACCGCCTTGTCGCGGATGGTGCGCAGCACCTGGCGGCGCGCGTGCAGGTCGCCGCGCTTGCCCAGGGTGATGAGCTTCTCCGCGTAGGGGCGCAGGCGCTTGGCCTTGGCCTCGGTGGTCTTGATGCGGCCGTGCTGGAACAGCGAGGTCGCCAGGTTCGCCAGCATGAGCCGCTCATGGGCCGGGCCGGAACCCAGGCGAGGCCCCTTCGTCGGCGTGGGCATCGTGTACTTCTCCTAGTGGTGCGGGCCGCGGCCGTGGAACGGCCGCGGTCCTCGGGGCGACGTCTTCTAGTACTGCTCGGTCTCGACGTAGGACTGGTCGTCGTCGTCGGAACCGTAGGAGTCGGCCGCGCTGCTCGGGTCGAACCCGGGCGGGGAGTCCTTCAGCGAGAGGCCCATGTCCACGAGCTTCTGCTTGACCTCTTCGATGGACTTGGCACCGAAGTTCCTTATGTCCAAGAGGTCCTGCTCGGAGCGGGCGACGAGCTCGCCCACCGTGTGGATGCCCTCGCGCTTGAGGCAGTTGTAGGAACGCACCGTGAGGTTGAGGTCCTCGATCGGCAGCGCCAGGTCCGCGGCCAGGGCGGCGTCCGTGGGCGAGGGGCCCATGTCGATGCCCTCGGCGTCGACGTTGAGCTCGCGCGCCAGCCCGAACAGCTCCACCAGCGTCTTGCCGGCGCTGGCCACGGCGTCGCGGGGCCGGATGCTCGGCTTGGTCTCGACGTCCAGGATGAGCCGGTCGAAGTCGGTGCGCTGCTCGACGCGGGTGGCCTCGACCTTGTAGGTGACCCGCAGCACCGGCGAGTAGATGGAGTCGATCGGGATACGGCCGATCTCCTGGCCGGGCTGCTTGTTCTGGGTCGCCGAGACGTACCCGCGGCCGCGCTCGACCGTCAGCTCCATCTCCAGCTTGCCCTTGCTGTTCAGCGTGGCGATGTGCAGGTCGGGGTTGTGCACCTCGACCCCCGCCGGCGGCGCGATGTCCGCGGCGGTCACCACACCGGGCCCCTGCTTGCGCAGGTACATCAGAACCGGCTCGTCGTGCTCGGAGGAGACGACCAGCCCCTTGAGGTTCAGGATGATCTCGGTGACGTCCTCCTTGACGCCGGGCACGGTGGTGAACTCGTGCTCGACGCCCTCGATGCGGATGCTGGTGACAGCGGCACCGGGGATCGAGGACAGCAGGGTCCGGCGGAGCGAGTTGCCGATGGTGTAGCCGAAGCCCGGCTCCAGGGGCTCGATGACGAACTTGGAGCGGAGCTCCGACAGGCTCTCCTCCGAGAGCGTCGGACGCTGGGCGATGAGCATTCCGGTGTTCCTTTCCCACGGCCGCCCGCTATATGACGGCCACTGGACGGCCCCGCGGACACGGGACCTGACAACTACCTACCCGCATTCCCCCCGGCCGGATCCGGCCGGGCGCGCGGCGGCGCGCGCCGGGGTCAGACCCGGCGGCGCTTGGGCGGACGGCAGCCGTTGTGCGGAACCGGCGTGACGTCCTGGATGGAGCCCACCTCCAGGCCGGTGGCCTGGAGCGAGCGGATGGCGGTCTCGCGGCCGGAGCCGGGACCCTTGACGAAGACGTCCACCTTGCGCACCCCGTGCTCCTGGGCACGGCGGGCGGCGGCCTCGGCGGCCATCTGGGCGGCGAACGGGGTGGACTTGCGCGACCCCTTGAAGCCGACCTGCCCGGAGCTCGCCCACGAGATCACCGCGCCCGTCGGGTCGGTGATGCTCACGATGGTGTTGTTGAACGTGCTCTTGATGTGAGCATGCCCGTGGACGATGTTCTTCTTTTCCTTGCGGCGCACCTTGCGCGCGGCGCCCTGCTGGCGGCCCTTAGGCGGCATACCTGATTACTCCCAAGATCGTCGGTCCGTCGGAGTGCCGGACCCTGTGGTCGAGGTCCGGACGGACTACTTCTTCGGCTTCTTCTTGCCGGCCACGGTCTTCTTCTTGCCCTTGCGGGTCCGGGCGTTGGTCTGCGTGCGCTGACCGTGCACCGGCAGGCCGCGGCGGTGCCGGATGCCCTGGTAGCAGCCGATCTCCATCTTGCGGCGGATGTCGGCCTGGACCTCGCGCCGCAGGTCGCCTTCGACCTGGTAGTTGGCGTCGACCCAGTCGCGGATCTTGACCAGCTCGTCCTCGGAGAGCTCGTGGACGCGGGTGTCGGGGTTGACACCGGTGCTCTTCAGGATCTCGGCGGCACGGGTCCGGCCGATCCCGAAAACGTAGGTGAGGGCGATCTCCACCCGCTTGTCGCGGGGGAGGTCGACGCCTGCGAGGCGTGCCATAAGGGCGTACTCCTTCGTGTTCGCGGAGGTCTCACCCGCCCCATTTCCGCTCGCCGCCCTGACGAGCGCCCCGGCCTCCGACCGGGGGTTGTCCCCGCACACCGCGGGGACCGAGGCAGGTCCTTCGTGTTCGTCGCCGTCGAGAAGAGGCGGGCGCCGGGGACTAGCCCTGGCGCTGCTTGTGGCGCGGGTCCGAGCAGATGACCATGATCCGGCCGTGGCGGCGGATCACTCGGCACTTCGCGCAGATCTTCTTGACGCTCGGCTTGACCTTCATGGTGTCTCCGAACTCGAGCCGTCCCGCCCGCCCGGCGCGCGCCGGGCGGCCGTGCGGGGCGGCCTTACTTGTAGCGGTAAACGATGCGCCCGCGGGTGAGGTCGTACGGGCTCAGCTCCACGACGACGCGGTCGTCGGGGAGAATGCGGATGTAGTGCATCCGCATCTTGCCGCTGATGTGGGCAAGCACCTTGTGCCCGTTGTCGAGCTCCACTCGGAACATTGCGTTGGGCAGGGACTCGATAACGGAGCCCTCGATCTCGATGGCGCCGTCTTTCTTAGCCATATCCTCCACGCTTCGTGAATCTCCCCCGCCGACGGCAGGGGCTGGCGGCCGGGCGCCCGCATGCGGGCGCCGGGCACACTGCTGATTCGGACATTGACGATCAGGTCAACCGCGACAGCATACGCGCGGAAACCAGCGGATGCGGAAGTAAGGCACGCTGACCCAACGGCCCGAGTGTGGGCCCAACCAGTCTAACGCGCTCCGCGAGCGGGGCGTCCGCCGCGTCAGCCGCGGGCCGCGCCACCGCCGCCGCGGTGGACCGCGGCGAGTCCGAGTGTGATGAACACCATCACGATACCCCATGGGCCGAGGACCCAGAGGAACCACGGATAGCCGTCGCCCTGGCCGGTGAGGAAGAGGATCAGCCAGATGGTGAAGCACAGCGTGTTGACGCCGAGCCACAGCCCCCAGGGGATCAGCAGCGCGGGGTCGCGCAGCATTCCCGGCCCCCCGGGGACCGGGGGCGCGGGCCGGTCGGCGGGCTCCGGCGGTGCGGGCGAGGAGGGCAGGTCGGCCACGGCCGCCTCCAGGTCCCGCAGGCTCGCGGCCTTGTAGACGCGCTCCAGGCGGGAGCTGAACTCGCCGCCGCCCAGCCGCCCCTGGGCGAAGTGGTCCTGCAGGAGCCGGGCCGCGCGGTCCCGTTCGGGGTCCCCCGGTCCGGTCTCCGGGGCGTCCTCGGACACGTGGCCCTCCCTCACTGGCTCCCGCCCTCGCGGTATCGCCGGATGGGACCGATCCTACTGCGCTGCCGGGGTCACCATCCCGGGTCGGGGAACGCCCTCTTCTCCAACTCCGCCCGGTCGTCCTCACGGGCGGTCAGCACCATCGGGCCCTCGGCGGTCACCGCGACCGTGTGCTCGAAGTGGGCCGCGCGGCCGCCGTCGCGGGTGACCACCGTCCACTCGTCCTCCAGCACCGCCACGTGCCGGGTGCCCCGGGTCGCCATCGGCTCGATGGCCAGGCACATGCCCTCCTCCAGGCGCAGGCCCTTGCCCGGCTTGCCGTGGTTGAGCACGTGCGGCTCCATGTGCATCTCGGTGCCGATGCCGTGCCCGCCGTACTCCTGGACATTGCCGTAGGAGCCCTGGGAGCCGATGTAGGAGTCGATGGCGTGTCCGATGTCGCCCAGGCGCCGCCCGGGCCGCAGCTCGGCGATCCCGCGCCACATGGCCTCGCGGCACACGTCCATCATCGCGGTGTCCTCGGCCGAGACCGCGCCCACCGGGATGGTCACGGCCGAGTCGCCGTGCCACCCGTCGAGGATCGCCCCGCAGTCCACCGAGACGACGTCGCCCTCGGCGAGCACCTTGGAGGCCCGCGGGATGCCGTGCACGACCTCCTCGTTGACCGAGGCGCAGATCGAGCCGGGGAAGCCCGGCTCGCTCGGGATGGGCCGGTAGCCCTTGAACGACGGGACGGCGCCCGCCCCGCGGATCACCTCTTCGGCGACGGCGTCCAGGTCGAGCGTGCTCAGCCCGGGGGCGGCCGCGGCGCGCACCGCGTCCAGGGCGCGCGCCACGACCTTGCCGGCCTCCCGCATGCTGCGGATCTGCTCCGGCGTCTTGATCTGGATGTCCGGCTTGGGCTTGCGGAACATCAGGCGCCCGACCTCAGCGCGGCGATCGCGCGGGCCGTGACGTCCTCCACGGCGCCGGTGGCGCCGATGGCCACCAGCACGCCCTTGTCCCGGTAGTAGGCCACCAGCGGCTCGGTCTGCTCCCGGTAGACCTCCAGCCGGTGGCGGATGACCTCTTCGCGGTCGTCGTCGCGCTGGTAGAGCTCACCGCCGCAGGCGTCGCACACCCCGGCCGCCTTGGGCGGGTCGTAGTCGACGTGGTAGACGCGGCCGCACTGGCGGCAGGAGCGGCGGCCGGAGAGGCGCTTGACGACCTCCTCCTCGTCCACCTTGAGCTCCAGCACCGCGTCCAGCGCGGTCCCCATGTCCTTGAGCATGGAGTCCAGCGTCTCGGCCTGGGGCACGTTGCGCGGGAAGCCGTCGAGCAGGAACCCCTCCCGGGCGTCCTCCTCGGCGAGCCGACCCCGCACCATCTCGTTGGTGACCTCGTCGGGGACGAGGTCACCGCGGTCCATGTAGCTCTTGGCCGTCCGGCCGAGCTCGGTACCGCCGCTCACGTTGGCCCGGAAGATGTCGCCCGTGGACACCTTGGGGATGGACAACTCTGACGCCAGGATCTGGGCCTGGGTGCCTTTTCCGGCACCCGGCGGCCCGACAAGTACGGCACGCACTATCGCAAGAAACCTTCGTAGTTCCGCTGCTGGAGGTGAGACTCGATCTGCTTCACCGTGTCCAGCCCGACACCGACCATGATCAGGATGCTCGTGCCGCCGAACGGGAAGTTCTGGGTCGCCCCGGAGGCGCCCATCGCCACCATCGGCAGCAGAGCGATGAACCCGAGGTACAGCGATCCGGGGGTCGTCAGCCGGTTGAGCACGTACTCCAGGTACTCCGCGGTCGGACGCCCGGGCCGGATACCCGGGATGAACCCACCGTACTTCTTCATGTTGTCGGCGACCTCGGCGGGGTTGAACGTGATGGCCACGTAGAAGAACGCGAAGCCCACGATCATGACGAAGAAGGTCGCCATGTAGACCGGGTGCGTGCCGGTCACGAAGTACTCGTTGAGAAAGTTCACAACGGGGTTGTCGGAGTCCTGCCCGAACAGGCCGATGGCCAGCTGCGGGAGGTACAGCAGCGAGGAGGCGAAGATGACCGGGATGATGCCGGCCTGGTTCACCTTCAGCGGGATGTAGGTGGAGCTGCCGCCGAACATGCGGCGGCCCACCATGCGCTTGGCGTAGTGCACGGGGATGCGGCGCTGGGCCTGCTCGATGAAGACCACGCCGGCGATCAGGACCAGGCCCGCCACGCAGATGAGCACGAACACCCAGGTGTCCTGCTCCTGCCAGATGGTCCCGATGGAGGACGGGAACATCGCGATGACCTGGGTGAAGATCAGCAGGGACATGCCGTTGCCCACGCCCCGCTCGGTGATCAGCTCACCGAACCACATGATCACCGCGGTGCCCGCGGTCATGGTGAAGACCATGGTGATCAGGGTCAGCAGGTCGTCGTTGGGCATGTAGGTGTGCACCGGGATGCGGCCCTGGAACAGCTGCCCGCTGCGCGCCATCGCGATGAAGCTGGTCGACTGCAGGACGGCCAGCGCGAGGGTGAGGTACCGGGTGTACTGGGTGATCTTCGCCTGCCCGGCCTGGCCCTCCTTCTTCAGGGCCTCCAGGCGCGGGATCACCACCGTGAGCAGGTTGATGATGATGCTCGCGGTGATGTAGGGCATGATGCCCAGCGCGAAGACCGCCAGCTGCAGCAGGGCCCCGCCGCTGAACAGGTTGATCAGCGAGTAGATCCCCGACTCGTCGGCGGCCTGCACCGACTCCAGCTGCTCTCTGATCGCCGCGGAATCGATCCCCGGCGCCGGGATGACCGAGCCCAGCCGGAAGATGGTCAGGATGAAAATGGTGAACAGCAGCTTGTTACGCAGGTCGGGCGTGCGGAACGCACGGACGAACGCACCTAGCACGTCTCCTCCTGCGCGGCTTCGGCGGCGGAACCGGTTCGAGACATCGCGGCCGATCCTGAATCGTCGTAGAGCGGCGGCACCGGGGGCGGCCCCGGAACCCTGGAGTCATCGGTCAAGCAGTTAGGCGTCAGGCAGTAAGGCACTGTAACAGCCCTTCGGGTCCGGACACGGATCGTCCTGGTAAGGGGGACCGTCTGGGCCGTCCGGCCCGGGTAGCACGCGGGGGCGCCGCCCGGCGCCCACCCGTGGGTGGGACTGGCCGGCCGACGCCCCCGCATGGCTTCCGGCGGATCCGATCGACGCCTACAGCTCGGTGGTGGAACCACCGGCGGCGGCGATCTTCTCCTTGGCCGAGCCGGAGAACGCGTTCGCGCTCACCTGGACGGCCACCGAGATCTCACCGGTGCCCAGGACCTTCACGGGCTGGTTCTTGCGAACCGCGCCCTTGGCGGCCAGGGCCTCGACGGTGACCTCGCCCCCCTCGGGGAACAGCTCCGCGATCCGGTCCAGGTTCACGACCTGGTACTGGGTGCGGAACTTGGCGTTGCTGAAGCCCTTGAGCTTCGGCAGCCGCCGGATCAGGGGCATCTGGCCGCCCTCGAAGCCGACGGGGACCGTGGAGCGGGCCTTGGTGCCCTTGGTCCCGCGGCCGGCGGTCTTGCCCTTGGAGGCCTCGCCGCGACCCTTGCGGATCTTGGACTTGTTGCTGCCCGGGGCCGGGCGCAGGTGGTGGAGCTTGAGCAGCTCGCCGGGGGCGTTGTCGCTCATTCGCTGACCTCCTCGACCGTCACGAGGTGCGCCACGACGCCGACCTGCCCGCGGACCTGCGGACCGTCCGGACGGACGACCGAGCGGCCGATCTTACCGAGGCCGAGGGAGCGCAGGTTCTCGTGCTGCTTCTTCGTGCCGCCGATCTTCGACCGCACCTGGGTGATCTTCAGCTTCGCCATGGTCAGGCACCCGCCTTCGCTTCCGCACGGGCGCGCAGCATGGCGGCCGGGGCGACGTCCTCGATCGGCAGGCCGCGGCGCGCCGCGATCTCCTCGGGACGGCCCAGGCCCTTCAGCGCGGCCACGGTCGCCTTGACGATGTTGAGCGCGTTGGAGGAGCCGAGCGACTTGCTGAGCACGTCGTGCACGCCGGCGCACTCCAGCACCGCGCGGACCGGACCGCCGGCGATCACACCGGTACCCGGGGCGGCCGGGCGCAGCAGCACGATGCCGGCCGCGTCCTCGCCCTGGACCTGGTGGGTGATCGTGCCCTGGATGCGGGGGACGCGGAAGAAGTTCTTCTTCGCCTCCTCCACGCCCTTGGCGATGGCGGCCGGAACTTCCTTGGCCTTGCCGTAACCCACGCCCACCATGCCGTTGCCGTCGCCGACGACGACCAGCGCGGTGAAGCTGAACCGCCGGCCGCCCTTGACGACCTTGGCGACCCGGTTGATGGTCACGACCTTCTCGATGTAGGAGACACCCTTGTCTGCGGCGCCGCCGCGGCGATCGTCGCGGCGGTCACGCCGCTCGCCACCGGCGCCGCGCCGCGGAGCTGCAGCCATCAGTGGTTCCTCTTCCCGTCGGTGTTCTTGCTGTGGACCGGGTTCATCGGATCAGAACTCCAGCCCGCCGGACCGCGCACCCTCGGCGAGGGCGGCGATGCGGCCGTGGTAGCGGTTGCCGCCGCGGTCGAAGACGACGGCGGAGATGCCGGCGTCCTTGGCGCGCTGCGCGAGCAGCTCGCCGACCTTCTGCGACTTCTCGGACTTCGTGCCCTCCTGGGCGCGCAGCCCGGCCTCGATGGTGGAGGCGGCGACCAGGGTGTGCCCCCGGGTGTCGTCCACGATCTGGGCGACCATGTGCTTGGAGGAGCGGGTGACGACCAGGCGCGGCCGCGCCGGGGTGCCGGTGATCTTCTTGCGGACCCGCAGGTGCCGCCGCGCACGCGAAGCAGTGCGCGCGGCCGTGCCCTTGCGGACCGCGGTCGTGCTCTTCGCCATGCTTACTTACCAGCCTTTCCGGCCTTCGAGCGGATCTGCTCGCCCTTGTACCGCACGCCCTTCTTCTTGTACGGGTCGGGACGGCGCAGACCGCGGATGTTGGCGGCGACCTGGCCCACCAGCTGCTTGTCGATGCCCTCGACGTGCAGCAGGGTCGGCTTCTCCACCCGGAAGGTGATGCCCTCCGGCGGCTCGATCACGACCGGGTGGCTGTAGCCCAGGGAGAACTCCAGGTTGGAGCCCTTGGCCTGGACGCGGTAGCCGACCCCGTGGATCTCCAGGGTCTTGCTGTAGCCCTGGGAGACGCCCTCGACCAGATTGGCCAGCAGCGCGCGGTTCAGACCGTGCAGCGACCGGTTCTCCGGGTGGTCGTCGGGGCGGGCCAGGGTGATGACGCCCTCGCCCAGCTCGACCGTGATCGGGTCGGTAACGGTGTGGTGCAGAGTGCCCTTCGGCCCCTTGACAGTGACGTCTTGCCCGTCAATCGTGACTTCGACGCCCTTGGGGACCGAGATCGGCAGTCGACCGATACGCGACATGCTGAAATCTCTCCCTCTACCAGACGTAGGCGAGGACTTCGCCGCCCACGCCGTTCTTCTTGGCCTGCTTGTCGGTCATCAGGCCACCGGACGTCGAGATGATGGCGGTGCCGAGGCCGCCCAGGACGCGCGGAAGGTTGTCCTTCTTGGCGTAGACGCGCAGGCCCGGCTTGGACACGCGCCGGATGCCGGCGATCGAGCGCTCCCGGGTGGGGCCGTACTTCAGCTCCACCTCCAGGGACTTGCCGACCTGCGCCTCTTCGACGCGCCAGCCCTGGACGTAGCCCTCCTGCTGGAGGATCTCGGCGATGTGCGCCTTGATCTTGGAATACGGCATCGACACGGTGTCGTGGTGCGCCGAATTCGCATTGCGCAGACGCGTGAGCATGTCTGCGATCGGGTCGGTCATCGTCATGGCCGACTGGCCCTTCCTCACCGCGGTTTCCCCAAGGACGGGCGGGTCCCTTCCCGCCCGTTCCCCGTCTCCGGGATCCCTCTAGGACCTACGGCGTGGTCACGGGCACCCCACCGGACGCACCGGTGGCAGTGCCCTGATTCTCTCCATCGTTGTCACGTGGTGGTCGCCGCGCCCGCCCGCGCCCGTGTGTTCAGGGGGGCGGCGCGGCGGCTCCGCGATCCGCTCCGGCCGGCCGGGTCGCACCCGGTCCGGTGGCCGCTACCAGCTCGACTTGGCGATACCCGGCAGCTCGCCCTTGTGCGCCATCTCGCGGAAGCAGATGCGGCACAGGCCGAACTTGCGGAAGACGGCGCGCGGACGTCCGCACCGCGAGCAACGAGTATACGCGCGGACGGCGAACTTCTGCTTCCTGTTCGCCTTGGCGATCAGCGCCTTCTTTGCCATGGTCGCCTCCCTCAGGCTTCCTTGAAGGGGAACCCGAGACGCTTGAGCAGGCTGCGCCCCTGGTCGTCCGTGGTCGCACTGGTCACGACCGTGATGTCCATGCCCCGCTGGCGGTCGACCTTGTCCGGGTCGACCTCGTGGAACATGACCTGCTCGGTGAGGCCGAAGGTGTAGTTGCCCTTGCCGTCGAACTGGTTCGGGTTGAGCCCGCGGAAGTCCCGGATGCGCGGCAGCGCGAGGGAGACCAGGCGGTCCAGGAACTCCCACATGCGGTCGCCGCGCAGCGTCACGCTGGCGCCGATCGGCTGGCCCTCGCGCAGCTTGAACTGCGCGATGGACTTCTTGGCCCGGCTGATCTTGGGCTTCTGGCCGGTGATCGCCGACAGGTCGGCGACGGCGCCCTGGATCAGCTTGGCGTCGCGCGCGGCCTCGCCCACACCCATGTTCACCACGACCTTGGTCAGGCCGGGGATCTGCATGACGTTGGCGATCCCGAACTCCTCGCGCAGCCCCGGCATGATCTCGGAGCGGTACTTCTCCTTGAGGCGAGGCATCGCCGGAGCCTCGGTGTCGTTGGTGACCGTCATCAGATGTCCTTACCGGTACGGCGCGAGACGCGAACCTTCTTGCCGTCATCGGTGAAGCGGTAGCCGACCCGGGTGGCCTTGCCGTCCTCGGCGAGGGCGACGTTGCTCACGTGGATCGGCGCCTCCTGCGTGACGACCTCGCCCTGCTGGCCGCTCGCCGGGTTCGCCTTCCTGTGCTTCTTGATGAGGTTGACGCCCTCGACGACGACACGCTGCTCCTTGGGAAGGGCCTTGATGACCTTCCCGGTGGCACCCTTGTCCTTGCCGGCGATGACGATGACCTCGTCGTCCTTCTTGATCTTCATCGCCTAGAGCACCTCCGGCGCTAGCGAGATGATGCGCATGAACTTGTTGTCCCGCAGCTCGCGTCCGACCGGACCGAAGATGCGGGTGCCCCGCGGGTCCCCACCGTCCTTGATGAGCACGGCGGCGTTCTCATCGAAGCGGATGTAGGAGCCGTCGGGCCGGCGGCGCTCCTTGACGGTGCGCACGATGACAGCCTTGACGACATCGCCCTTCTTCACGCCTGCGCCGGGAAGGGCGTCCTTCACCGTCGCCACGATGGTGTCGCCGATGCCCGCGTAGCGCCGACCCGAGCCACCGAGGACACGGATGGTCAAGATCTCCTTGGCCCCCGTGTTGTCGGCGACCTTGAGTCGCGACTCCTGCTGAATCACGTCTGCTCCTGATATGTGAGCGCGGGCGCACTGCCCGCACTGCTAGGTGGTCTCACCCCTTGGGCGGCCGATCTCCACCAACCGGCCGCCGAGGCAGGGGTTTACTTAGCCTTCTCCAGGATCTCCACGACGCGCCAGCGCTTGGTCGCCGACAGCGGGCGGGTCTCCATCATCCGGACCCGGTCGCCGACGCCGCAGATCTCGTTCTCGTCGTGGGCCTTGTACTTGGTGGTGCGGCGGATGACCTTGCCGTACAGCGCGTGCTTGACGCGGTCCTCAACCTCGACGACCACGGTCTTCGACATCTTGTCGCTGACGACGTAGCCCTCGCGCACCTTGCGGTAGTTGCGAGCGGTCCGCTCGTCGATCTCGCTCATTCGGCTGCTTCCTTCGTCTTCTCAGCCGACTCGGCCAGCGGCATGATGCCCAGCTCGTGCTCGCGCAGGACCGTGTAGATCCGCGCGATCTCGCGCTTGACGGTGCGCAGTCGGCCGTTGTTGTCGAGCTGCCCGGTGGCAGCCTGGAAGCGCAGGTTGAACAGCTCTTCCTTCGCCTCCTTGAGCTTGCCGACCAGGTCCTCCTGGGACTGGCCGCGAAGCTCCTGGGCGGTCGGGGTCTTCGCCATTACTCCCACACCTCCCGCTTCACGAACTTGCACCGCATCGGGAGCTTGTGCATGGCCCGACGCATGGCCTCCTTGGCCACCGGCTCCGGCACGCCGGACAGCTCGAACATCACACGGCCCGGCTTGACCGGGGCGACCCACCACTCGGGCGAGCCCTTGCCGGAACCCATGCGGGTCTCGGCGGGCTTCTTGGTCAGCGGGCGGTCCGGGAAGATGTTGATCCACACCTTGCCGCCGCGCTTGATGTGGCGGGTCATGGCGATACGAGCGGCCTCGATCTGCCGGTTGGTGACGTAGGCGGCGTCCAGCGCCTGGATGCCGTACTCACCGAAGTTGACCGTCGTCCCACCCTTGGCGCGGCCGCGCAGGTCCGGGTGGTGCTGCTTGCGGTACTTGACCTTCCGGGGAATGAGCATCGGTCAGCTCCCCTCGTTCCCGGACTTCTCCGCGCCCGCGCTCGCCTCGGCGGGCGCGCTGGACTTGGCCTCGGCCTGCTGGCCCTGGCCGGCGCCCTGTCCGCCGCGGCGGCGGCGGCCCGGACGCTCGCGGCGCTGTCCGCCGCCCCCGCCCGGAGCGCGCTGGGCGGCCTGCTGGGCCTCGCGCTCGGCGCGGCTGGCCGGGGCGTCGCCCTTGTAGATCCAGACCTTCACGCCGATGCGGCCGAACGTGGTGCGGGCCTCGAAGAACCCGTAGTCGATGTCGGCGCGCAGCGTGTGCAGCGGCACACGGCCCTCGCGGTAGAACTCCGAGCGCGACATCTCGGCGCCGCCGAGACGGCCGCTGCACTGGATGCGGATGCCCTTGGCGCCGCTCTTGGAGGCGCTCTGCATCGCCTTGCGCATCGCGCGGCGGAACGCCACGCGGCTGGCGAGCTGCTCGGCCACACCCTGGGCGACCAGCTGGGCGTCGGTCTCCGGGCTCTTCACCTCGAGGATGTTGAGCTGGACCTGCTTGCCGGTCAGCTTCTCCAGGTTGCCGCGCAGGCGGTCGGCCTCGGCGCCGCGGCGGCCGATGACGATGCCCGGACGGGCGGTGTGGATGTCCACACGGACGCGGTCGCGGGTCCGCTCGATCTCGACCTTGCTGATGCCGGCCCGCTCCATGCCCCGGTTGAGCATGCGGCGGATGGCCACGTCTTCCTTGACGTAGTCCTTGTACTGCTTCTCGGCGTACCAGCGGGTCTTGTAGTCAGTAGTGACCCCGAGCCGGAACCCGTGCGGGTTGATCTTCTGGCCCACTATCGGGTCCTTTCCTTGGTCTCACTGGGCTCCACGACCACGGTGATGTGGCTCGTGCGCTTGGTGACCCGGAAAGCGCGTCCGAAGCCCCGCGGACGGATCCGCTTCAGGGTCGGGCCCTCGTCCACCCATGCACGCCCCACGACCAGGTTCTCGCGGTCCAGCTTGTCGTTGTGCTCGGCGTTGGCGATCGCGCTCGCCAGCACCTTGCCCACCGGCTCGCTCGCCGACTGCGGGGCGAACCGGAGGACCGCCTGTGCCTCGTCAGCGGGCAACCCGCGAATAAGGTCCACCACACGGCGGGCCTTGCGGGGCGTGACGCGGACGAACCGCGCCTGTGCCCTCGTTCCCATCGCTTTTTCCTCGCTCACGGAAATCTCCTCCCCACTCACCGTGGGGAACATGGTCCTTGTCGATCGTTGCAACCGCTAACGGCGGCTACGGCGGTCTTCCTTGACGTGGCTCCGGAAAGTGCGCGTGGGAGCGAACTCGCCGAGCTTGTGGCCGATCATCGCCTCGGAGATGAAGACCGGGACGTGCTTGCGGCCGTCGTGCACGGCGATGGTGTGCCCGATCATCTCCGGGATCACCATGGAGCGCCGCGACCACGTCTTGATGACGTTCTTGGTGCCCTTCTCGTTCTGGTCCTCCACCTTCTTGGCCAGGTGGTGGTCCACGAAGGGGCCCTTCTTAAGGCTACGTGGCATCAGACGTGCTCCTTACCGCTTCTTCTTGCCGCTGCGCCGACGCCGCACGATGTACTTGTCGCTGGCCTTGTTCTTCCGGCGGGTCCGGCCTTCCTTCTTACCGGCGGGGTTGACCGGGTGGCGGCCGCCGGAGGTGCGGCCCTCACCACCGCCGTGGGGGTGGTCGACCGGGTTCATCACCACACCGCGCACGGTGGGCCGGCGGCCCTTCCAGCGCATGCGGCCGGCCTTGCCCCAGTTGATGTTGGACTGCTCGGCGTTGCCGACCTGTCCGACGGAGGCGCGGCAGGTGACCTCCACCATGCGCATCTCCCCGGAGGGCATGCGCAGGGTGGCGTAGTCGCCCTCCTTGGCCAGCAGCTGGATCTGCGAACCGGCGGAGCGGCCCAGCTTGGCGCCGCCGCCCGGCTTGAGCTCGACCGCGTGCACGAACGTACCCGTGGGGATGTTGCGCAGCGGGAGGCAGTTGCCGGGCTTGATGTCGGACCCGGGGCCGTTCTCGACCCGGTCGCCCTGCTTCAGGCCGGCGGGCGCCAGGATGTAGCGCTTCTCGCCGTCCACGTAGTGCAGCAGGGCGATGCGGGCGGTGCGGTTCGGGTCGTACTCGATGTGCGCGACCTTCGCGGGCACGCCGTCCTTGTCGTGCCGACGGAAGTCGATGACACGGTAGGCGCGCTTGTGGCCGCCGCCCTGGTGGCGCGTGGTGATACGGCCGTGGCCGTTGCGGCCGCCCTTGGAGTGGAGCGGACGCACCAGGGACTTCTCCGGCTCCGAGCGCGTGATCTCGACGAAGTCGCTCACGCTGGAGCCGCGACGACCCGGCGTCGTCGGCTTGTACTTACGAATGCCCATCTTCTTCGCGCATTCCTTTGCGTATTGCTGGTTGAAGCGGTGTACGGCCGCGGCTGCGGCGGATCAGACCCCGAAGATGTCGATCCGGTCGCCGTCGGCGACCCGCACGATCGCGCGCTTGGTGTCCGGGCGCTTGCCGAACCCGAAGCGGGTGCGCTTGCGCTTGCCGGGACGGTTGATCGTGTTCACGCCGGTGACCTTCACTTCGAAGATCTTCTCGATCGCGATCTTGATCTGCGTCTTGTTGGCGTCCGGGCGCACGATGAACGTGTACTGGTTCTGGTCCTGCAGCCCGTAGCTCTTCTCGGAGATCACCGGCTCGATGATGATGTCCCGAGGGTCGGGGATCCTCACTTCTCGTCCTCCTCCGGCTTCTGGGCCTGCGAGGCACCCGAAGCGTGCGCCAGGAACTCCTCGTACCCGCGCTCGGTGAAGACCACGTCGTCGGCGTCGAGGACGTCGTAGGTGTTCACCTGGTCCGCGTCGAGGATGTGCACCTCGGCGAGGTTGCGCAGCGCGAGGCGGTTGGTCTCGTCGTTGCGGTCCAGGACCACGAGCACCTTGTCGGACTCGGTGACCTGGCGCAGGGCCTTCAGCGCGGTCCGGGTGCGCTGGGCGGTCACCTCGTCGGAGACGAACTCGGTGATCACGTGCACCCGCCCGTTGCGGGCCCGGTCCGACAGGGCGCCGCGCAGCGCGGCGGCCTTCATCTTCTTCGGGGTCCGCTGGGCGTAGTCGCGCGGCTGCGGGCCGTGCACCGTGCCGCCGCCGGTGAACTGGGGCGCACGGGTCGAGCCCTGGCGGGCGCGGCCGGTCCCCTTCTGCCGGTAGGGCTTCTTGCCGCCGCCGCGGACCATGCCGCGGGTCTTGGTGGCGTGGGTCCCCTGCCGGGCCGCGGCCAGCTGCGCGTTCACGACCTGGTGCATCAGCGGGATGTTCGCCTGCTGGTCGAAGATCGCCTCAGGGAGCTCGACGCTCCGGCCGGCGGCGCCGTCGGGGCCCTTGACCTCGATCGTCGCCATAATCAGTTCTCCCCCTTCGCGGCCGTGCGGACCAGCACCAGGCCGCCGTTGGGCCCGGGCACCGCACCCTTGACCAGGATGAGGCCCTTCTCCGCGTCGACCGACTGGACCTTGAGGTTCTGCACGGTCGTCCGGTTGTTGCCCATCCGGCCGGCCATCCGCATGCCCTTGAACACGCGGCCGGGCGTGGCGCAGCCGCCGATGGCGCCCGGGGCGCGGTGCACCTTGTGGGCACCGTGCGAGGCCTTCAGGCCGCGGAAGCCGTGGCGCTTCATGACACCGGCGAAGCCCTTGCCCTTGCTGCGCCCGGTGACGTCGACGACCTGGCCGGTCTCGAAGTCGGAGGCGGTCAGCTCCTGGCCGAGGGTGTACTCGGTGGCGTCGGTGGTGCGGACCTCGACGTAGTGGCGGCGCGGCGTCAGGTCGTGCTTGCGCAGGTAGTCGCCCAAGGGCTTGTTCACCTTGCGCGGGTTGACCTTGCCGTAGCCGAGCTGGACGGCGGAGTAGCCGTCGGTCTCCGGAGTCCGAACGCGCGTCACGACGCACGGGCCGGCCTTCAGGACGGTCACGGGCACGATCCTGCCCTGCTCGTCGAAGACCTGGGTCATGCCGAGCTTCTCGCCCAGGACTCCCTTGATCTGCTTGGTGGCCATGTCTGTGCGTCCCTTAAAGCTTGATCTCGATGTCGACGCCGGCCGGGAGGTCGAGACGCATGAGCGAGTCGACGGTCTTCGGCGTCGGGTCGATGATGTCGATCAGCCGCTTGTGCGTGCGCATCTCGAAGTGCTCCCGCGAGTCCTTGTACTTGTGCGGGGAGCGGATGACGCAGTAAACGTTCTTCTCCGTCGGCAACGGCACCGGGCCAGCGACCTGCGCGCCGGTCCGCGTCACGGTCTCGACGATCTTGCGAGCCGAGCTGTCGATGACCTCGTGGTCATAGGCCTTGAGCCGAATGCGGATCTTCTGTCCCGCCATGGTGGCCTTTTCGTCCTTCGCTTCAGTGTCCGTAGAGGCGCGGAGCCGGCGAGCCGGCCCGGGCCCCGTCAGGGGGCGCCCTGTCGTTGTGTGGCTCTATTCACCTGAGAAACCGCTGCAGGGCTGTCCCCTGAGGTGCATCACCGCTACAGAGCCCGATGACGTCGTTCATGGTGCGGCGGCCGGGCGGCCGTTCGGCGGCCCGACCGCCGCATACGGTCGTCCTACTTGAGGATCTTGGTGACGCGACCGGCGCCCACGGTCCGGCCACCCTCGCGGATGGCGAACTTCAGGCCCTCCTCCATCGCGACCGGCTGGATCAGCTGGACCGTCATGCCGGTGCTGTCGCCCGGCATGACCATCTCGGTGCCCTCCGGCAGCGTGACGACGCCGGTGACGTCGGTGGTGCGGAAGTAGAACTGGGGCCGGTAGTTGTTGAAGAACGGGGTGTGGCGGCCGCCCTCGTCCTTGGACAGGATGACGACCTGGCCCTCGAACTCGGTGTGCGGGGTGGTGGTGCCCGGCTTGATGACGACCTGGCCGCGCTCCACGTCCTCGCGCTTGGTGCCGCGCAGCAGCAGACCGACGTTGTCGCCGGCCTGGCCCTGGTCGAGCAGCTTGCGGAACATCTCGACGCCGGTGACCGTGGTGGTCTGCTTCTCTTCCTTGATGCCGACGATGTCCACGGTCTCGTTGACGTTGATGACACCGCGCTCGATGCGGCCGGTGACCACGGTCCCGCGGCCGGTGATCGAGAAGACGTCCTCGATCGGCATCAGGAACGGCTTGTCGGTGTCGCGCTCGGGCTCGGGGATGTTCTCGTCCACGGCGTTCATCAGCTCGAGGACGGAGTTGCCCCACTCGGCGTCGCCCTCGAGGGCCTTGAGCGCGGAGACCTTGACGACCGGGACGTCGTCGCCGGGGAACTCGTACTCGCTGAGCAGCTCCCGGATCTCCATCTCGACGAGCTCGAAGATCTCCTCGTCGTCGACCATGTCGGCCTTGTTCAGGGCGACGACGATGTAGGGGACGCCGACCTGGCGGGCCAGGAGCACGTGCTCCTTGGTCTGCGGCATCGGGCCGTCGGTGGCGGCGACGACCAGGATGGCGCCGTCCATCTGCGCCGCACCCGTGATCATGTTCTTCACGTAGTCGGCGTGGCCGGGGCAGTCCACGTGCGCGTAGTGGCGGGCCTGGGTCTGGTACTCAACGTGCGCGACGGAGATGGTGATGCCGCGCTCGCGCTCCTCGGGGGCGTTGTCGATGTCCTCGAAGGGCGTGAACGGGTTCAGCTCCGGGTACGCGTCGTGCAGGACCTTGGTGATGGCCGCGGTCAGCGTGGTCTTGCCGTGGTCAATGTGGCCGATGGTGCCGATGTTGACGTGCGGCTTGCTCCGGTCGAACTTTGCCTTCGCCACTGGATCTCTCCTAGACGTACAGGGTTGCTGGCTGACTGGTTACGAGTTCGCGGCTATTCACCGCGGGCCTTGGCCACGATCTCTTCCTGCACGCTCGAGGGGACCTCGGCGTAGGAGTCGAAGACCATGGTGAAGTTGGCCCGGCCCTGCGTCCGACTGCGCAGGTCGCCCACGTAGCCGAACATCTCCGACAGGGGCACCTGGGCCTTGACGACCCGGCTCCCGCCGCGCTCCTCCATCGACTGGATCTGACCGCGGCGGCTGTTCAGGTCGCCGACCACGTCGCCCATGTACTCCTCGGGCGTCGTGACCTCCACGGCCATGACGGGCTCCAGGATGACCGGCTTCGCCTTGCGGGCGGCCTCCTTGAACGCCATGGAGCCGGCCACCTTGAAGGCGAGCTCGGAGGAGTCCACGTCGTGGTACTGGCCGTCCCGCAGGGTCACCTTGACCCCGACGATCGGGTACCCGGCGAGGACGCCGAACTCGGCGGCCTCCTGGCAGCCCGCGTCGACCGAGGGGATGTACTCCCGCGGGATGCGGCCGCCGGTGATGTTGTTGACGAACTCGTAACCGCCGCTGTCACCATCGCCGTCGGCCGCGAGCGGCTCCAGGTCGATGATGACGCGGCCGAACTGGCCCGAGCCGCCCGTCTGCTTCTTGTGGGTGTACTCGACCTTCTCGACCTTCTTGCGGACGGTCTCGCGGTAGGCCACCTGCGGCTTGCCGATGTTGGCCTCGACCTTGAACTCGTCCCGAAGGCGGTTCACCTGGACCTCGAGCTGGAGCTCGCCCATGCCCGACACGATGGTCTGGCCGGTCTCCTCGTCGGTCTTGACCTGGAAGGTCGGGTCCTCTTCGGAGAGCCGCTGGATGGCCAGGGAGAGCTTCTCCTGGTCGCTCTTGGTCTTGGGCTCGATCGCGACCTCGATCACCGGGACCGGGAAGGTCATGGACTCCAGCACGATCGGGTTGCCCGGGTCGCACAGGGTCTCACCGGTGGTGGTGTCCTTGAGCCCCATGACGGCGACGATGTCGCCGGCGCCGACGCTCTGGATCTCCTCGCGCTTGTTGGAGTGCATCCGGTAGATCTTGCCGATGCGCTCCTTGCGGCCCTTGAGGCTGTTCTGGACCTGGGTCCCGGCCTCCAGGACGCCCGAGTAGACCCGGATGTAGGTCAGCTTGCCCAGGTGCGGGTCGCTCATGATCTTGAAGACCAGCGCGGAGAAGGGCTCCTCCTGGCTGGGCTTGCGGGAGAGCGACCGCTCCTCGGACTCGTCCTTGGGGTCGTGGCCCTGGATCGCGCTGATGTCGGCCGGCGCGGGCAGATAGGCGACCACCGCGTCGAGCAGCGGCTGCACGCCCTTGTTCTTGAACGCCGAGCCGCAGGTGACCGGGATGGCGGTGCCGGCGATGGTGGCGCGGCGGATCGCGGGGACGATCTGCTCCTCGGTGGGCTCGCCGCCCTCCAGGTAGAGCTCCATGATCTCGTCGTCGGCCTCGGCCAGCGTCTCGATCATGGTGTCGCGCGCCTCGCGGGCCGCGTCGGCGTACTCGGCCGGGATGTCGACGGTGTCGTAGGCCTCGCCGAGCTTGGCCTCGTCGCTCCAGATGTAGGCCTTCATCTTGACCAGGTCGATGACGCCCTTGAAGTCCGACTCGGCGCCGATCGGCAGCTGGATCGCCATCGGGTTGGCGTTCAGGCGCTCGCGGATCATGTCCACGCAGCGCTGGAACTCCGCGCCGATCTTGTCCATCTTGTTGACGAAGCAGATGCGCGGCACCTCGTACCGGTCGGCCTGGCGCCAGACCTGCTCCGACTGCGGCTCCACGCCCTCCTTGGCGTCGAAGACCGCGACCGCGCCGTCCAGAACACGCAGCGACCGCTCGACCTCGGACGTGAAGTCCACGTGGCCGGGCGTGTCGATGATGTTGATGGTGTAGTCGTTCCAGTGGGTGGTGGTGGCGGCAGAGGTGATCGTGATGCCCCTCTGCTGCTCCTCCTTCATCCAGTCCATCGTGGCGGCGCCGTCGTGGACCTCGCCCACCTTGTGGGTCACACCGGTGTAGAAGAGGATCCGCTCAGTCGTCGTGGTCTTGCCCGCGTCGATATGAGCCATGATCCCGATGTTGCGGACCTTGGCAAGGTCAAGAGCGGTGGTAGCCATGTGGCTCGTCTCTCTCGGTCTCAGGTATCGAGTAGCCCGCGGGGGTTACCAGCGGTAGTGAGCGAAGGCCTTGTTGGACTCCGCCATCTTGTGCGTGTCCTCGCGCCGCTTGACGCTGGCGCCGAGGCCGTTGCTCGCGTCGACCAGCTCGTTCATCAGGCGCTCGGTCATGGTCTTCTCGCGGCGCTGGCGCGAGTAGGTCACCAGCCAGCGCAGGGCGAGGGTGGTGCTCCGGGAGGCGCGGACCTCGACCGGGACCTGGTAGGTCGCGCCGCCGACGCGGCGGCTGCGGACCTCCAGGGAGGGCTTGACGTTGTCGAGCCCGCGCTTGAGGACGACCAGGGGGTCCTGACCGGTCTTCTCGCGCGCGCCCTCGAGCGCCCCGTAGACGATGTTCTGGGCGAGGGAGCGCTTGCCGTCCAGCAGCACCTTGTTGATCAGTGCGGTGACGAGCGGCGATCCGTAGACCGGGTCGGTGATCAGCTGGCGCTTCGGCGCCGGGCCCTTGCGCGGCATGCTTACTTCTCCTTCTTAGCGCCGTAACGGCTGCGCGCCTGCTTGCGGTTACGGACGCCCTGCGTGTCGAGCGAACCGCGGACGATCCGGTAGCGGACACCCGGCAGGTCCTTCACACGGCCGCCGCGCACGAGCACGATGGAGTGCTCCTGCAGGTTGTGGCCGATGCCGGGGATGTAGGCCGTGACCTCGATCCCGCTGCTCAGCTTCACACGGGCGACCTTGCGCAGCGCGGAGTTCGGCTTCTTGGGCGTAGTGGTGTAAACACGCGTGCACACACCACGACGCTGCGGACTCCCCTTCAGCGCCGGGGTCTTGTTCTTTGCGACCTTGTCCTGTCGGCCCTTGCGGACCAGCTGCTGGATGGTGGGCACCGCGTCTCCGTCTTCCTCGTGACCTACGCCGGTTCTCGTAGCCTTGTCGCTATCGACCTGCTGGATTTCCCGTTCCCCCCGACCCCCGCATCCGGGCGTGTCGGGCTCTGTCCCGCGGACGGCCGACACCGAATACGCCCGACCTGGCGGTCGAATGTCATGGGAGGAGGTGTCACGCGGCGCCGGACTCGCGACCGGCCCCGAAGGGCGGCGCGACGAGCGCACGCGCTGTGACCCGTTGGCTCACGGGCACGAAGTGCAAGGGTACCGAAGGGGTTGTGCCCGGTCAAAACGGGTTCGGCCCCCTGGGTACCGCTGTTCCTCGGACCTCATATCAGCCGTAGGTCGCTTCCCAGTGTAACGACCCCCGGGCAGTGCTCGCGCGCATTATCGGGCCGCGGCGGCGCGTTCCGCGCCACAGCGCGCCGATGCGACGCAGATCACCGTGCGTAGCGCCCGTTCCGGAGGTGTTCGTGGCCTCCGTGACCGCACCCCGCGCGGGCACCGCCGCCGCGAACCTTTTCCGGAACCGCTGCCCGCCGCCGGCCCCGGACATGCGAGGGGCCCAGGCCGGACCGTGTCCGTACCCGGGCCCCGTCCGCCTCCGGGCCGCGCCCTACAGGACCAGGAAGTAGGCCGCCGCGGCGATCGCCTCCACGACGAACAGCCCCAGGCCGACCCAGCCCAGGATCGTCCCGGTGCGCGCCTGGCCCTCGCCCTCGAACTCCCCGTGCGAGGAGCGGATGCGGCGCACCGCGCGCGGGCCGACGATGACCGCGGCCACCGACGTGAACAGGCCGATGACGGGGATCAGGCCGATGACGCCGAGCCACATCGCGGCGGCGGCGCCGGTGTCCGGCTCGGCCCACACGTCGTCGATGCTGTCGTAGCCCGGGTAGTCGTCCCCGGCGTTGCCGCCGGGCGGCCGGTCCTCGAAGCCGGGGAAGTCCTCGGCGACCCGGTCCCGCCGGCCGCGCCGCCCCTGGGCGTCCCCGCCCTGGGGGCCGCCGTCGTGGCCGCCGTAGCCGTCGTCGTACCGGTCCCCGTACTGCTCGTCGTACCGGTCGTCGTAGCCCTGGTCGGCGTACCCCCGGTCGCCGTATCCCTGGTCGGCATAGCCCTGGTCGGCGTACCCCTGCTCCGGGGCGGCGCCCCACTGCTGAGTGGCCGGACCCTCCGGCTCCCAGCCGCCGGGCGCGGGGGCCTGCTGCCGCCCCCACTGGTCGCCCCACTGCTGGTCGCCGCTCCACGGACCGGGCTCCGGACCGTCTGGGCCCGGACGGCCGGGAGCGGGCCGCTCGGGGCCGCCGAAGGCATCGGGGCCGTCGAACCGCTCCGGCCCGCCGTACTCCCCGGGCGGGCCCAGCGGATCGTCCCGGCCGACGGCCGGCATCGCCTGCGTCCCCTCGAAGGAGGGGCCGCGGGCACCTTCCGCCCCCCACGCACCGGGCGCGTGGGCGGGGCCGGAGCCGTACTCCTCGTCCCCGGCCGCGGGCGCCGTCCCCCACTGCTGCTGCGCGGGGGCCTCGCCGAACGCCTCGGGGTCGGCGGGCGCCGCACCCCC
>NZ_JAQFWQ010000107.1 GCF_027706725.1 Nocardiopsis endophytica | reverse complement strand
CCGGTTCGTCCGGGGCGCGGCCCCCGCGCCTTTTCCCGGCCCGCGCGGGCGCCCGGCCCCGCGTCCCGCCGATCGGACCAACATCACGATGGTCACGGCGGGGACACGGCGGCGGGCGCACGCGCGGGCCGGCTCAGTACGTCCGCCGGATGTGGAAGGCGCTCCCGCGCTCCAGCGGAACCTCGGCCACGAACTCCTGCAGCTTCATCCGGCACCACGCGGGGATGTCGGACGATGCGGCGGGATCGTCGGCGGTCACGGCGATCACGGAGCCGATCGGCACCTCGCGGATGCGCTCCGCGAGCATGATGATCGGGATCGGGCACTTGCGCCCGACCGCCTCCACGGTCACCAGCGGCTGCTCCCCCACGGGCGGCTCCTCCATCGCCTGCTCGTCCTGCTCCGTATCCTGATCTTTACCCGCGCCCACGGCTAACGGGCACCCGGTTAAGGGTGCTGTAAAAGCAGCGATACTCTCGCCTTAGCCCGCCCGGGAGCCCCCTGAGGGGGGCGGCCCGAGCGGGACGGGGACACCGCTCCGGCCCGCCGGCCGGACCCGGGCCGCCCGCTCCGTGAAAGGGGTGTCGAGCAACACGCTGACCAGGCACACCCGTGAACGGCGCAGCGGGCGGTTCGCGATAATGTTCCCCCTGACAAGCTTCGGATAGACGACCGCCCGCGCAGCAGACGCGGGCATCACCG
This sequence comes from Nocardiopsis endophytica, assembly GCF_027706725.1. GTDB lineage: Bacteria > Actinomycetota > Actinomycetes > Streptosporangiales > Streptosporangiaceae > Nocardiopsis_A > Nocardiopsis_A endophytica. Next base: position 23,901 of record NZ_JAQFWQ010000107.1, on the reverse strand, counting down.
CTGGGAAGGCAATCCGTGAGTCCGACCCGCCATAGGAATCGGCGCGAGGCAGTGCGCCGATGGGCACCACGTGGCGCCGTGCTCGCCGCGTTGGGACTGGCCGCGACCGGGTGCGCGTCGAACGAGTTCACTCGTTTGGGTGTGCCGGAGCCGATCACCGAGCAGGGGCAGCGCGTGCTCGCGCTGTGGCAGGGCTCGTGGGTGGCGGCGTTCGCGGTCGGTCTCCTCGTGTGGGGGCTGATCGTCTGGTCGATCATCTTCCACCGCAAGCGCTCCGAGCAGCTGCCGCCGCAGGTGCGGTACAACATGCCGATCGAGGCGCTCTACACCGTCCTCCCGATCGTGGTCATCGCCGTGCTCTTCTACTTCACGGCGCGCGACCAGACCTACCTGCTGGAGACCGACGAGCAGGCCGACGCCAACGTCGAGGTCGTCGCGTTCCAGTGGAGCTGGGAGTTCAACTACCTGGACCAGTCCAAGGCCGAGGCGGCCGAGGCCGCCGGCGGCGACGAGGACGCCGAACCCGAGATCCTCTTCTCCGAGGTCGGCACCCCGGACCAGATGCCCACCCTGGTCCTGCGCGAGGGCGACGTCGTCCACTTCGACCTGCACTCCCCGGACGTGATCCACTCCTTCTGGATCCCGGCGTTCGCCTTCAAGATGGACGTCGTCCCGGGCCACGACAACGAGTTCCAGGTCAAGGTCAACGAGGGCACGGCCGGCACCTACATGGGCCGCTGCGCCGAGCTCTGCGGCGCCGACCACACCCGGATGCTGTTCCAGGTGGAGGTCATGGAGCCCGAGGAGTACGACGCCTGGTACGCCGAGCAGCAGGAGGCCGCCGAGGCGGAGCAGGCCGAGCAGGCCGCCGCCGAGGAGGCCGGGGCCGAGGCGGGCGCCGAGGGCGGCGAGCCGCAGGGCGACGCCGAGGCCCAGGGCGAGGGCGAGCAGGCCGGGGACTCCGGCGCCGCAGGCGCCGACGAGGAGGCCCAGGGCCAGGAGGCCTCGGAGGGCGGGCAGGACGGCGACGCCGCCGCGCGCGACGAGGAGTCCGAGGACGAGGAGGCTGGCCGCTGATGGCGACGGCGACACCGACCGCGGGGACCGCTCAGCGGCCCGCACCGACCCGCAAGGGGTCGATCATCGTCAGCTGGTTGACCTCCACCGACCACAAGGTCATCGGGTACATGTACCTGATCACCTCGTTCGGGTTCTTCATCTTCGGAGGCATCCTGGCGCTGCTCATGCGCGCCGAGCTGTTCTACCCCGGCCTGCAGGTGATGTCCTCCGAGCAGTTCAACCAGATGTTCACGATGCACGGCACGATCATGCTGCTCATGTTCGCGACGCCGCTGTTCGTGGGCTTCTCCAACATCATCATGCCGCTGCAGATCGGGGCGCCCGACGTGGCCTTCCCCCGGATCAACCTGTTCGGGTACTACCTGTACCTGTTCGGGTCGCTGATCGCGGTCGGCGGCTTCCTCACCCCGGGCGGCGCGGCCAGCTTCGGCTGGTTCGCCTACACCCCGCTGTCCGACGCGGTCCGCTCCCCGGGCCTGGGCGGCGACCTGTGGATCCTGGGCCTGGCCGTCTCCGGTCTGGGCACCATCCTCGGTGCGGTCAACTTCATCACCACCGGCCTGTGCATGCGCGCGCCGGGCATGACGATGTTCCGCATGCCGATCTTCACCTGGAACTCGATGCTCACCAGCGTGCTGGTGCTGATCGCGTTCCCGGTCCTGACCGCGGCGCTGATCGCGCTGGGCGCCGACCGCATGGTCGGCACCCAGGTGTTCAACCCCGAGCACGGCGGCGCCATCCTGTGGCAGCACCTGTTCTGGTTCTTCGGCCACCCCGAGGTCTACATCATCGCGCTGCCGTTCTTCGGCATCGCCACCGAGATCCTCCCGGTCTTCAGCCGCAAGCCGATCTTCGGCTACAAGAGCCTGGTGGGCGCCACCATCGCCATCGCCGGGCTGTCGGTCACCGTGTGGGCGCACCACATGTTCCCGACCGGCGCCGTGCTGCTGCCGTTCTTCTCGTTCATGACCTTCCTCATCGCGGTCCCGACCGGTGTGAAGTTCTTCAACTGGATCGGCACGATGTGGCGCGGCCAGCTGGTCATGGCCTCCCCGATGCTGTTCACCATCGGCTTCATGGTGACCTTCCTGTTCGGCGGCCTGACCGGTGTGCTGCTGGCCTCCCCGCCCATCGACTTCCACGTCACCGACTCCTACTTCGTGGTGGCCCACTTCCACTACGTCGTCTTCGGCACCGTGGTCTTCGCGATGTTCGCCGGGTTCTACTTCTGGTGGCCCAAGTTCACCGGGAAGATGCTCAACGAGAAGCTGGCCGTGGCCCACTTCTGGCTGCTGTTCTTCGGCTTCCACGCCACCTTCCTGGTGCAGCACTGGCTGGGCGCGGCCGGGTTCCCCCGGCGCTACGCCGACTACCTGCCCACCGACGGGTTCACCCAGCTGAACCAGATCTCCTCGGTCGGCGCGTTCGTGCTGGGCGCCTCCACGCTGATCTTCTTCTGGAACGTGTGGACCACCCACAAGAACGGCACCAAGGTCGAGGTGGACGACCCGTGGGGCTACGGCTGCTCGCTCGAGTGGGCGACGTCCTGCCCGCCGCCGCGGCACAACTTCACGTCGCTGCCGCGGATCCGGTCCGAGCGCCCCGCCTTCGACCTGAACCACCCGCACGCGGCCGCCCCCGGTGCCGTCCCGGCGGCCGCCACCTCCGAGAAGTAGGGCGTCGACACCATGAAGATGCAGGCATATCTGTTTATGGGCGTCTCGACCTTCTTCGGCCTGGCGGCGGCGCTGTACGCCTACTGGGCCTGGGCGGCCGAGGGCCACATCGAGTGGACCGGGACCGTGGCGCTGATCGTGTCCATCGGCTTCGGCTGGATGGTCGGCTTCTGGCTCTGGCAGGCCGCGCGCCGCAGTGAGAAGCACCACGGGCTGGCCCCCGAGGACCGGCTGGACGGCGACATCGCCGAGAACGCCGGCGAGTACGGGTTCTTCAGCCCGCACAGCTGGTGGCCGCTGTTCGTGGCGATGGCGGTGGCCTTCACCGCCGTCGGCGTGGCGATCGGCTGGTGGATGGTGTTCATCGGCGGCTTCGCCATCATCCTCACCGCGATCGGGTGGGTGTTCGAGTACTACCGCAAGGAGTTCCAGCACTAGCCCGCGCGGCGGCGGACCGGTCCGGTCCGCGCGACACGGCCCCGGCCGGTCCGCCCCCCACCTGTGTGGGGACGGCGGGCCGGCCGGGGTATTATTTCGGGACGTTCATACCCATTGGCGGTATCCGTCCGGATCGGAGCCCAGGAGGGCGCGGGGCGGAACCTTTCCGCCCGCACAGGCGTCTCCCCGGGTGCGGTGGGGACGGGCCCCGCCGTGCGGACGTCAGGAGGGCGCACTCAGTGAAGCTCACAGTGAAGCCGACGGCGCGCGGCGTCGGCGCGGGTCTGGCCGCCGGTGCGGCGCTGCTCCTCGCGTCGGCCTGCACGGGCTCCACCGCCGACCCGTCCGGGTCGGAGTCGGCCGCCGATGCCGTGGACGTGGTGATCACGCCCGGCGACGGGGCCACCGGTGTGCGCCCCGACGTCCCGCTGACCGTGGAGGCCGAGGGCGGCAAGGTGACCGACGTGACGGTCACCCAGTCGCAGCCCGAGGGCGGGGCGTCCGAGGACGCCCAGACGGGGGAGCAGGACGGCGGCGGGGAGGACGGCGCCTCCGAGGCCGACACCGTGACCGGCACCCTCAGCGACGACGGCGCCACCTGGACCAGCGACTGGAACCTCAGGCCCGGCACCGACGTCAAGGTCGAGGCGGTGGCCGAGAACGCCGACGGCGAGGAGAAGGAGTTCGCCGCCCAGTTCTCCACGGCCGACGCCGAGCAGGGCAACGCCCTGGAGCTGGAGTCCAACTTCCCCTCCAGCGGGGACGTCGTCGGCGTGGGCATGCCGGTCATCGTCAACTTCGACCTCCCGGTGGAGAACAAGTCCCGGGTGGAGAACTCCATGGAGGTCGTCTCCGAGGAGCCCAACGAGGGCTCCTGGGCCTGGCTGGACGACCAGACCGCGGTCTTCCGCCCCAAGGAGTACTGGAAGCCGAACCAGAAGGTGTCGGTGAACATGCGCCTGGCCGGGGTGGACGCCGGGGGCGGCACCTACGGGGTGGAGAACCACCGGCTGGAGTTCGAGGTCGGCCGCGACCAGCGGACCACGATCGACGCCAAGAGCCACCGGATGGTGGTCGAGCGCGACGGCGAGGAGATCAAGGACTTCCCGACCAGCGTCGGCCGGGCCGACACCCGCGCCTACACCACCACCAGCGGCAGCCACCTGACCATGGAGAAGTACGCCAACCTGGTCATGGACTCCTCCACGGTGGGCGTGCCGGTCGACAGCCCGGAGGGCTACAAGCTGGACGTGGACTACGCGGTCCGCTTCTCCAACAGCGGCGAGTTCACGCACGCCGCGCCGTGGAACAACTCGCTCGGCGAGGCCAACCTGAGCCACGGCTGCCCGAACATGGCGACCTCGGACGCCAAGTGGTTCTACGAGAACTCCTACATGGGCGACCCGCTGGAGGTCACCGGGACCGACCGCCAGGTCGAGTGGGACAACGGCTGGTCGTACTGGGAGCTGTCCTGGGAGGACTGGCTGGCCAAGAGCGAGACCGGGGAGCCGGACAAGACCGACGACACCGGCACGCCCGGGGAGGTCCACGGCGACCCGCAGGACTAGCGGGACCCGCCCCGCCCCGGCCCGCCGGCGTCCTCCGCGGCCGCCGACCCCGAGAAGGCCCCTCACGGAGCCGTGAGGGGCCTTTCGCATGTCTGCGGCAACAGGGGCTCGGCTCCGGGGGACCGGAGCGCGCAGAAAGCGAATGAGGCCCGTCCGGAATCCGCCCCAGACCGCCGGGCGGCGCATGCCTCCCGCCCACCCGTCGTTGATCTCGGGGAAATCGACGCTAAAACGGCGGTTGTAGGGGCGTTTCTCCCGAGATCAACGCCGACAGGGGGGCGGCGAGGGGGAGGCGGGGAGAGCGGGGAGAGGACCCCCGCACACGAACGAGGCCCGGCCCCCGAGCGCGTCGGGGGCCGGGCCTCAGAGCCGGATCGGAACCGGGGGCTAGTGGCTGCCCGCCATCTCCTCGTGCTCCTCGTGGCCCGCGCCGTGGTGCAGGTGGTGGCCGGTGTGGGCCTCCACCCCCTCGAAGGACACGTTGTCCTTCGTGTACCAGTGCGCCAGCTTGGCGCGGAGCCTGCCCTTGAGGCCGCGCGCGGCCGGGGCCTCCACACCGTCGGACTCGGACTCCTCCACCGAGGCGATCGCCTCGTCGTCGATCCGGTCCACCGCGGTCTTGCTCTCCAGGACGTGCACGGTGTCCTGCGAGGACTCCTTGTGCACCTCGATGAACTCACCGCTGGGGAGCTGCTGGATGGTGCCGCTCTCGTAGCCGTGCTCCAGCGTCTCCAGGTCCCGGCGCTGCAGGCCCAGGCAGATGCGCTTGGCGACGATGAAGCCGATGATCGGCCCGACGATGGCGGTGACGCGGAAGAAGTACGTCGTCCAGTACAGGCTGATGGAGAACGTGTGCGACAGGATGTCGTTCGCGCCCGCCAGCCACAGGATGCCGTAGAACACGACCCCGGCCACGCCCACCGCGGTGCGCACCGGCGCGTTGCGCGGACGGTCGGCGACGTTGTGCACCCGCTTGTCCCCGGTGATCCACTGCTCCAGGAACGGCCAGGCCGCCAGCCCGCCGAAGATGATCCCCGGGATCACCAGGCCCGGCACCAGCACGCCGATCGGCACCGCGTACCCGAAGACCTGGAAGTCCAGCCAGTTCGGGAAGATGCGCAGCGACCCCTCCATGAAGCCCATGTACCAGTCGGGCTGCAGGCCCGAGGTGATGGCCGTGGGCGTGAAGGGCCCGAACAGGTGGATCGGGTTGATCTGCACGAACGCGCTCAGCCCGACGATGACGGCGAACACGAAGAAGAAGAACCCGCCCGCCTTGACGGCGAAGCCCGGGAACATCGGCGTGCCGACGACCTTCTTCTCCGAGCGCCCGGTCCCCGGGTACTGGGTGTGCTTCTGGTGCCACAGGATCATGAAGTGCGCCGCGATGAGCGCCAGCAGGATCCCCGGGATCAGCAGGATGTGCAGCATGTACAGCCGGGGGATGATGTCCTCGCCGGGGAACTCCCCGCCGAACAGGAACATCGAGACGTAGGTCCCGACCACCGGCAGGGAGAGCATGACGCCCTGCAGGATGCGCACGCCCATGCCGGAGGGCAGGTCGTCCGGGAGCGAGTACCCGAACAGGCCCTCCAGCATGGCCAGGGTGAAGATGCCCACCCCGATCAGCCAGTTGATCTCGCGCGGCTTGCGGAAGGCGCCGGTGAAGAACACCCGCAGCATGTGCGCCACCAGCGAGGCGACGAAGATCAGCGCCGCCCAGTGGTGGATCTGCCGCACGAGGAAGCCCCCGCGCACGTCGAAGTCGATGCGCAGCGTGGATTCGTAGGCCTCGCTCATCTGCACCCCGTTGAGGCGCTGGTAGGAGCCCTCGTAGGTGGTGTGGGCCATGCTGGGGTTGAACCACAGGGTCAGGAAGACGCCCGTGACCAGCAGGATGATGAACGAGTAGAGCGCGATCTCGCCCAGCATGAACGACCAGTGGTTGGGGAAGACCTTGCGCAGGTTCTTCTCACCGGTCTTGGCCAGGTGGAAGCGGTCGTCGATCCAGTTGCCGACGCCGCGCAGCGCCTTGGGCGCCTGCGTCGTGGTGCTCATCGGCTAGTCCCCCTTCTCCGCGTCCCAGAACGTGGGGCCGACCGCTTCGGAGAAGTCGCCCTTGGCGATGAGGTACCCCTCGTCGTCCACACCGATCGGCAGCTGGGGCAGCGGGCGGTGCGCCGGCCCGAAGACCACCTTGGCGCCGTCGGCGGCGTCGAAGGTCGACTGGTGGCACGGGCACAGGATGCGGTGGCTCCCCCGCTCGTACAGCGCGGCGGGGCAGCCCACGTGCGTGCAGATCTTGGAGTAGGCCACGATCCCGTTGTGCGTCCAGTTCATCTGCTGCTCGGTCATCCCGGGCTTGAAGTCGCCCTCGGGGATCTTGATCAGCAGGACCACCGTCTTGGCCTGGTCGTTCAGGCTCAGGTGCTGGGCCTCGCCGCCGTGCTCGCCGCCCTCGCCCTCGACCAGCGGGAAGGCGGTGATCATGGCGCCGTCCTCGGCGAGGTCGGCCTCCTTGATCGGCTTGTTGGTGCCCTCGACGACCATCCGCAGGCCGTCCTCCCAGAGCGTGTGCTTGAGCTTGTCGCCGGGCAGCGGCCCGGTGTCGCGCAGCAGCACGATGGGCGCCAGGCCCAGCGGCACCATGGACAGCAGCAGGGTGCGGCGCAGCAGCGGCCGCTTGGTGAAGCCGCTCTCGTCGGCGCTCCGCATGAAGAAGTCGCCGAAGGAGCCCTTCTCCTCGGAAGAGGAGGACAGGTCGTCGTAGGGCGTGGAGACCTCGTAGTGCGGCATGATCCACCGCGCCCACACGGTCATCCCGGCGCCGATGCCGAACAGGGCCAGGGCGAGCGTGCCGCCCAGCGCCATGTTGGAGTACTGGCCGATCTGCGGGTCGGCGATGGCCGGCTCGCCCTCGCCGTTCGGCGGGAAGGCGAAGTAGGCCACGAAGAAGCCGATCCCGGCGAGGAAGGCGATGAGGAACCACATCGACGCCGTCTTCTCGGCGCGGCGCTGCTGCTCCTCGCTGTGCGCGTGCGTCTCCTCGGGCGGGTAGGCCCCCGGGTGCTCGGCGCCGGGGTCGTCGGAACCGGCCACGATGGCGGTGCCCTCCGCGGGGGAGGGCGTGCCGATCACGCGGTCGGCGGACCCGTCGGACGCGCCGTTGTCGTTGTTCTTGCTCTTGTCAGTCATGGGCTCGCTGCTTCGCGGTGATCCAGATCGCGCACGCGATGATCAGGGTGAGACCGACCGTCCAGGCGATGAAGCCCTCGGCGACCTGGCCCACGCGGTTCAGGTCGAAGATCCCGCCGGCGTTCGGCTCGGCCTGCAGGGTCTTCACGTAGGAGATCAGTTCCTGCTTGTCCTCGGGCGTGATGGTGCCCTCGGTGAACACGGGCATCTGGCCCGGTCCGGTCAGCATGGCCTCGTAGAGCTGGCGCGGCGTGGCGTCGCCGATCTCCGGGGCCCAGTGGCCGCCGGTCAGGCCGCCGCCGGCGCCCGACCAGCTGTGGCAGTGCGCGCAGTTGGCCAGGTAGAGCTGCATGCCGGCCTCGGTGTCCGAGGCGCCGTCGATGTAGGCGTCGTAGGCCTTGTCGTACTCGGCCTTGGCCTCCTTGTAGGCGTCCTCGTCCTCGTAGTCGGCGCGGACGGGCTCGTCGCCCGGGGGCTCCTCGGGGACGGCCGGCCCCGCGCCCTGCCCGATCTCCTCCTCGTAGAAGGCGATCAGGTTGTCGATCTCCTCCCGGTTCCACGCCGGCTCCTTGCGGGGCATCTGCGCGTCCGGGTTGGAGGAGGGCATGCGGCCGGTGCTCACCTGGAAGTCGACCGCGGCGCCGCCCGCGCCGGTGATGTCCGGCGCGTTGTCACTGCCGCCGCCGTTGAGCCCGTGGCAGCTCGCGCAGCTGCGCTCCCAGATGTCGCGCCCCTGCGAGATGTCGACGGCGTTCTCGCCGTCAGCAGGCTCGGCACCGGTCTGGGCGGCCGCCATGACCTGGGCCTCGGCACGGTCGGCACTGGGCGCCACCATGGCGTAGCCCACGCCGAACACGGCCAACGCGAGTAGGACGACGACGTACCCCGCTAGGGGATGCCGTCGCCGCGCGGTAATCCATTTCACGGTTTCCCCGTTCCGGGTTACTGGATGAAGTAGATGGTTGCGAACAGAGCGACCCAGACCACGTCGACGAAGTGCCAGTAGTAGGACACGACGATCGCACTGGTGGCCTGCTGGTGGGTGAAGCGCTTCGCGGCGTACGTGCGTCCCAGCATGATCAGGAACGCGATCAGACCGCCGATCACGTGCATCCCGTGGAAGCCGGTGGTGAGGTAGAACATCGAGCCGTAGGCGCTGGACTGCAGGGTCAGGCCCTCGTGCACGATGAGCTCGTAGTACTCGTACGCCTGGCCCAACACGAAGATCAGGCCCATCACGAACGAGATGTAGAACCACAGGCGGAGCTTGCGGACATCGCCGCGCTCGGCCGCCCACACGCCGGCCTGGGCGGTGAAGCTGGAGGCCACCAGGATGACGGTGATGCCCAGCGCCCAGGGGACGTTGAGGTGCGCGGCCGGCCACTCCCCGAGGTCGGGGTTGCCCACGGTCACGGATCGGATCGTGTAGTACATCGCGAACAGCGCAGCGAAGAACATGAGCTCGTTGGCCAACCACACGATGGTGCCAACGCTCACCAGGTCAGGACGCTTGGCCGCACCATGTACTGGTGTCGGTGCTGTTTCTTGGTTCGCGGTTGCTGTCGCCACGCCTGCATTATTGCGGCATCTGGCGGAGGTTGGTGCACGACCCCCCGGAAGGGGGTGCTTCTCCTCTGATCTGCGGTGCCGCAAGGCGCGCCGGGGGGCCGCGATCGTGATCCGGCCGTGATGGAAACCGGCCCCGGAGGGGCCCGGCAACCCCCTCGCACGGCCGCATGGCGCACGGGACGTCTCATATCGGTCTCGGCGGTGGCCGTACAGGCCGCCCGGGCGTGGCCTGCGTCGCACTCCGGGTGGCATGCTGTCGTGGCGAAGGTCTCAGAGTGTAGGGCTCGACGCAACCGGGACGCGGCGGGGCCCCGCCCGCGCCGCGCGAGATGTGAGGGACGGTTCAGCCATGGACAACGCCGCCGACGCCCCCAAGATGCGGGTGCTCGTCTACAGCGACAAGGCGCACGTGCGCGAGCAGGTGCGGGCGGCGATCGGTCGGCGCCCCGCCGCCGACGTGCCCAAGGTGGAGCTGGTCGAGTGCGCCACCTCCGCCGCGGTGCTCAAGCGGCTCGACGACGGCGCCGCCGACGTGTGCGTCTTCGACGGGGAGGCCGCCCCCACCGGCGGCATGGGCCTGTGCCGCCAGGCCAAGGACGAGATCTACCGGTGCCCCCCGGTGCTGCTGCTCATCGGCCGCCGCGACGACGGCTGGCTGGCCGCGTGGTCGCGCGCGGACGCGGTGGTGAGCCACCCGGTCGACCCGGTCGCGCTGGCCGAGTCGCTGGCCGGGCTGATGCGCAGCCGCGCGGACGGGCTGGCGGCCAGGTAGGGCGCCCGGTAGTGTCGGACCGGGCCCGGAGCGTGTGGGCCCGGTCCCTGTCAGGTCCCCAGGATCACCGAACGGAACCCGACTCCGATGCTGCGAAACCGCGCCGCCGGGCCGTGCACCGGCGGTTCCCCTCTGCGCCACTGCGAGCTCGCGCGATGGCCCCGATGGCGATGGCACGCGCCGTCCGCCCGAGCCTGACCAGCAGAGCCGCGCCCGCCCATGGGCGCTGAAGAGCAGAGGAAACAGCACCGTGAGCACCTCCGTGAACCCCGGCCGCCCCGCCCCAGCCGACGAACCGACCTGGTCCTCGCTGATCAACAGCCTCCTCGCGGGGGAGGACCTGCCCGAGTCCTCCACCGCCTGGGCGATGGAGGAGATCATGTCGGGCTCGGCCAGCGACGCCCAGATCGCGGGGTTCGCGATCGCGCTGCGCGCCAAGGGCGCCGCCGTGGGCGAGGTCGTCGGGCTCGCCGAGGGGATGCTGGACAACGCCGTGCGGATCTCGGTGCCCGGCCGCACCGTGGACATCGTGGGCACCGGCGGCGACCAGGCGCACACCGTCAACGTCTCGACCATGGCGGCGATCACCGCCGCCGCGGCGGGGGCCAAGGTCGTCAAGCACGGCAACCGGGCCGCCTCCTCCTCCTGCGGCACCGCCGACGTGCTGGAGCGCCTGGGCGTGGTGATCGACCTGCGGCCCGGCTCCACCGCGGCGGTGGCCGAGGAGGCCGGGATCACCTTCTGCTTCGCCCCGCTGTTCCACCCCTCGTTCCGGTACACCGCCAAGCCCCGCCGGGAGCTGGCCGTGCCCACCGTCTTCAACTTCCTGGGGCCGCTGACCAACCCGGCCCGGCCCGGGGCGGCGGCGGTCGGGGTGTTCGACGCCGCCATGTGCCCGACGGTGGCCGGGGTGTTCGCCCGGCGAGGCACCTCGGCCCTGGTCTTCCGCGGCGACGACGGGCTGGACGAGCTCACCACCACGACCACCTCGCGGGTGTGGACGGTGCGCGGCGGCGGGGTGCGCGAGGACGTGCTCGACCCGCGCGCGCTGGGGATCGGCCGCGCGGCGCCGGAGGACCTGCGCGGCGGCGACGTGGAGGTGAACGCCCGCGCGGTGCGCGCCCTGGTCGAGGGCGAGCGCGGGCCGGTGCGCGACGCGGTGCTGCTGAACGCGGCGGCGGCGATCGCGGCCGCCGAGGAGCTTCCCGGGAGCCTTGAGGAGATGCTCGCCCAGGGGCTGGAGCGCGCGGCCGCCGCCGTCGACGACGGCCGGGCGCGCGACGTGCTCGACCGGTGGGTCGCGGTCAGCCAGGAGCGGGCCAAGCAGGACGCCTAGGCAGGGTGCCGGAACGGCGGGGGCCGGGGGGTCCGCCGGACTCCCCGGCCCCCGCCGTACGCGTTCTAGATGCCCAGGGAGAACGCCGACTCCAGGTCGTGCTTGGAGTAGGCGTTGAAGGCGATGTGGGTGTCGGAGGAGCGCACGCCCGCGATCTTGTTCACCCGGCCGGGGATGACCTCGGCCAGCTCGTCGTGGCGGCGGACCCGCACCACGGCGATCAGGTCGATCCCGCCGGTCACCGAGTAGACCTCGCTGACCCCGTCGATCTCGGCGATCGCCTCGGCGACCTCCGGGATGCGGTCGACGTCGGCCTTGATCATGACGATCGCGGTGATCACGGTCGGAGCCTCCTGGGTGCGAGGGCGGGTCAGTACACGTCGGACAGCCGGGTCCCGGCGCGCCAACGGATGCGGTGGATGAGCAGCGCCATGGCCGCGCCCGCGACGAACCCGTAGACGTGCGCGGCGTAGGCCACGCTCGTCTCCCCGGCGCCGGGGTACAGCGAGACGCTGATGTACAGAACATACTGGAGGACGAAGTAGGTGCCCACGAGCGCCCACCCCGGCAGGCGGACCGGGAGCACGAAGAACACCAGGGTGATCACGCGGCTGCGGAACTGCACCACCAGGTAGGCGCCGAGCACCCCGGAGATCGCGCCGGAGGCGCCCACCAGGGGGACCTGAGCGGCCGGGTCGGTCAGCGCGAAGGCCAGCGTGGCCACCGCGCCCGAGGCCAGGTACAGGCCGGTGTAGCGGACGCGCCCCAGCCGGTCCTCGACCACCGGGCCGAACACGAACAGGTACACCATGTTGCTCAGCAGGTGCAGCGCGTCCCCGTGCAGGAACATCGACGTGAACACGGTCAGCCAGGGGGCGGTGGCGGCGGGCTCGCCCGGGCACGGGGCCGACGAGGCGGCCTGCTCCCCGGTGAACAGCTCCAGCGGGACCGCGCCCCAGCGGAAGATGTAGTGGTCCACGGCGCAGATCCGCGCGCCGAGGTCGCCGCCGTACCAGACCGCCATCAGCGACATCGGGGAGGCCAGGTACACCGCGACGTTGGCGGCGATGAGCAGGTAGGTCACGGCCGGTACCCGGCGCACCGGGTAGTCGTCGCTCAGCGGTATGCCTGCCATAGGGGCGCTGGTCCGTTCGGCTCGGTCGGTGTCAGCTGGGCTCGGCGGCGGCCTCGGAGGCCTCCCGCGCCCAGTCTGTCAGCTCGCGGTGGCGTTCGGCGCCGCGGGCCGGGCATGTCCACGGCGCGTCGAGGTCGACCAGCCGCACCCCCGGCGACTCCAGCCAGCGCAGCACGCACTCGGTCTCCTGCGGCGCCGCGGCCGGGGCCGGGCCGGGGCCGGCCGCGACGGTCTCGGCGGTGGCGGTGAGCGCGGCGACGAAGGCGTGCGGGTCGGCGCCGGGCTCCATCACCGCGGCCGCCGCCAGCCGCCCCCGGCGCACCACGTGCACCTCCCAGGAGCCGGGGGCGCCCGCCAGGGGGCGCGCGGCCACCAGCTCGCCGATGCCGGTGAGGGCGGACAGGCGCTGGGAGCGGGCGGCGCCGCGCAGGAACGCCGCGAGCCGGTCCCGCCGTTCCGCCGCCTCCTCGTAGCGCAGGCCGGCCGCCAGGTCGGCGATGGAGCCGCGCAGCGCGCGCACCACCTCCTCGGGGTCGCCGACCATCGCCTCGCGGGCGGCGCCGGCGTGCTCGGCGTACTCCTCAAGGGTCTCCTCGCCGGTGCAGGGCGCCCCGCACCGGCCCATCTGTGCCAGGACGCAGGCCGGGCCCGCGTCGCCGCGCGGGCCGATCCGGCGGGTGCACTGGCGCAGGGGGAAGGCGTCCAGCAGCGCCTCGCGGGCCAGCTCGGCCTCCCGGGCGGAGGTGAAGGGGCCCAGATAGGGGGCGCCGTCGTCGCGGACCGTGCGCACCTTGGACAGCCGCGGGAAGGCCTCGGGCGTGAGCTTGAGCCAGCTCGCCCGCTCGGGGTTGCGGGAGCGGCGGTTGTAGGGCGGTTTGCGCTCGGCGATCAGCCGCATCTCGCGCACCTCGGCCTCCAGCCCGGTGGCGCAGGGGATCGGGGTGACCGCCTCGACCACGCCGATCATCTCGCGCACCCGGCCGCGGGTCTCGGCGGCGGTGAAGTAGGAGCGCACCCGCTTGCGCAGGGACGTGCTCTTCCCGACGTACAGCGGCTCGCCGCGGGCGTCGGTGAACACGTACACCCCGGGGCCCTCCGGCACCCCCTCGGCCAGGTGCCGCTTGCCGCGCTGGGCGCGGGTGGGGGCCGTGCGGAACGCGCACAGCTCCTCGACGCTGTGCACCCCCATCGGGCCGAGCCGCTCCAGCAGGCCGTGCAGCACCCCCGCGGTGGCGCGGGCGTCGTCCAGGGCCCGGTGCACCGGCCGGTCGGGCACCGCGAAGAAGCGGGCGAGCGTGCCGAGCTTGTGGTTGCGCACCTCCTCCCGGGTGACCAGGCGGCGCGCCAGCGGCAGGGTGTCGACCACCCGGGGGCGGGGCCAGGGCCGGTCCTGCTCGGCGCAGGCGGCCTTGAGGAACGACACGTCGAAGGGGGCGTTGTGGGCCACCAGCACGGTGTCGCCCTCCAGGTTCGCGAACTCAAGGAACGCCGGGAGCACCGCCTCGATGGGCGGGGCCGTGGCCACCATCGCCTGGGTGATGCCGGTCAGCAGCGTGATGTGCGCCGGAATCGGGGAACCGGGATCGACCAGGGAGGAGAACTCGCCCACGGTCCGCCCGCCGCGCACCTTGACCGCACCGATCTCGGTGATCGCCGAGCCCCCGGCGCGGCCGCCGGTGGTCTCCAGGTCGACCACCACGAAGGTGCCCTCGGCCAGCGGAGTGCCCAGGTCGTCCAGGGTCTCCTGGACCGGGGCGGCGGCGCGGTCGGCTGGCTGGGGCACGCCGTCAGGGTAGCCGCGAAGCGCCCCGGACGTGGAAAGATGTCCCGGACCGCGGGAATAGCGGTGAGGAGAGGGAGGTAGGTACAGGTGAGCATCGAGGCCCCGGCCGAAGGCCGCCGCTGGCGGTGCGCCCAGTGCGGCAACCTGACCAGGTTCGACGTGGTGCGCACCGTGCGCAGCCGCGACTACGTGCACCTCGACCTGGCCGGGGAGCCGCGGGTCGAGGAGAGCCGGGTGCTGGAGGAGACCATCGAGCAGGTGCGCTGCCGCTGGTGCGGGGCCGGGGACGCCGTGCAGACGGTGGACCGCCCCGACGCCGGCGCGGCCGAGAGCGGTACGGAGGGCTGATGGAGCCCGACGACGCCTCCGACGACGCCTCCGGGGGCATGGCCGGGGAGCCGGACGGTGCGGGGGAGCACCGGCCGCTGCCGGAGGCGGTGCGCGCCCGGGTGGTCGAGTACGGCTCGGACGTGCTCGGCGGCATGCGCGCGGCCGAACTGCCCGCGGCGCTGCGCCGGGTGGCCAAGTTCGAGCCGCGCCGCCGCGCCCGCCTCGCCGGACCGCAGATCGCCGCCCAGCTGGAGACCGACGCCGGCTTCCGGGAGGTGGTCGCCGCCCGGGTGGAGCAGGTCTGGCCCGAGCTGGCCGCGGGGCTGCGCCAGGGGGTGCTCCCGCCGGCCGCCGACCCGGTGGCGGTGGGGGCCGCGGCCTACCTGATCCGGCCCGAGGGGTGGGAGCGGATCGTCGACCGCGTCGCCGGGGAGCTGGAGCGCCGGGACAGCGTCCGGGAGGCCGACGAGGCCGCCGAGGCCCTGGCCGGCCTGCGGGCGCGGCTGGACGAGGCGCGCGCCGAGCACCGCGAGGAGGTGCTCCGGCTCCGCAAGGAGCTGCGCGAGCAGCGCAGCACCATCGCCGACCTGCGCCGCCGGGTGCACACCGAGCGCAGGCGGGCCCGGGAGGCCGAGGAGCGCGCCGCCCGGGCGGTGGCCGAGGCCGAGGACAGCACCAGGCTCACCTCCTCGCAGGTGGCCGCCGTGGAGGCGGAGAACCGGCGGCTCAAGGCGCGGCTGGAGGCGGCCGAGGGCCAGGTGGAGGCGGCGCGCCGGGCGGCCCGGGCGGGGCGCAGCGCCGACGACGCGCGGCTGCGGGTGCTGCTGGACGTGCTGGTGGACGCCGCGCACGGGCTCCGCCGCGAGCTGGCGCTGCCCAGCTCCATCGCCACCCCGGCCGACCTGGTGGCCGACGACCGGGAGGCGCAGCGGCGCACCGTGCCGGAGGTGGGGGCGGCCGCCGACGACCCGGCGCTGATCGACCGGCTGCTGGAGCTGCCGCGGATGCACCTGCTGGTGGACGGCTACAACGTGACCAAGACCGGTTACCCGGAGCTGCCGCTGGCCGACCAGCGGGCGCGGCTGCTGACCGCGCTGGAGGGGCTGGCCAGCCGCACGAAGGCCGAGATCACCTGCGTGTTCGACGGCGCGGACGTGGAGGCCCCGGCGCAGCAGGGGCAGCGCCGCGTGCGGCTGCTGTTCAGCGACCCGGGGGAGACCGCCGACGAGCTCATCGTGCACCTGGTGCGGACCGAGCCGCCGGGGCGCCCGCTGGCCGTGGTGACGGCGGACAAGGAGATCATCGCCGCAGTGCGCCGAGAGGGGGCGCGCCCGGTCCCGTCGTCACTGCTCCTGCGCCGCCTCGACCCGGGGCGGTAGCCGGGCGCCCGCCTGTCCTCGTGGCTGCCGTCCACCCCGCCCCGACGGCCCGTCGTCCGGTCGGGGCCGGTGGGGGTGCGGCGCGTTCGGGAGGCGGAAGCCTAGCGCTCTTGAAGGTCGCTCGACTCGCGTGTGACGCAGCTGTGACCAAGTCGGAGCCGGGGCTCCGAAGCCGTGCTGGGCAGGCGGAACGGCGCCGAGGAAGGTGTGGGGCGCCGTTACTGTTTCGTTGTTGTGGTTGAGGCGGGTAAAGCGGTCCGCTAGTTTTTCCCAGGAGCTTGATCGCCCCGTGCGCCCCGGCGCCGGTACCGCCCGCAGGGCGGCGCCCGCCGAGCGCGGGGCTCCCCGTAACCCCATGGGAGCGAGCGGTCGTGCTGCCGTGTCGCCCGGCCCCGAGCCGTGGAGGAGACCGCGGTACCCCGCTCCCCGGCCACGCGCGCGCGAGGCCGGGGCCCGGCCCTCGTCCCCCGTCCCAGGCCCCGAGGGGGCCCGACCAGCAAGGAGCGTGGACCGCCATGGCGAACAACGGTGGTCGGCGCACGGCCCGCCGGGTAGCGACCGGTATCGGGGTCGTGGCGGCCGGCAGTCTGATCGCGTCCGCCGGGACCGGTGTGGCCAACGCCGAGCCGGAGCAGAGCCGTGAGGACGTCCAGAAGAAGCTGGACGAGCTCAACGAAGAGGCCGGCAAGATCGTCGACGAGTACAACGAGGCCAACGAGGACTACAAGGCGGCCAAGGCCAAGGCCGACGAGCTCGAGGAGCAGGTCGGCGAGGAGCAGGACCGCTACGAGGAGCTCAAGGAGGAGGCGTCGCAGATCGCCAGCGCCGTCTACCAGGGTGGAGACCTCGACTCCAAGTCGTTCGCGCTGACCGTCGAGGACCCCGAGGACCTGATGGACCAGGCCGCGGACGTCGGAAAGCTCTCCGACAACCAGAAGGCCAAGCTCGACGAGTTCAGCGACTCCAACGAGCGCCTCTTCAAGCTCAAGGACGAGGCGGACTCCGCCCTTGAGGAGGCCAAGGGCAAGAAGGACGAGGCCGAGGACAAGAAGGACGAGGTCGAGAAGAAGATCTCCGAGCAGGAGGACCTGCTCGCCGAGTTCCCCGAGGCCGACGCCTCCCCCGAGGGCGACTCCGCCTCCGGTTCCGACGCCGCCAACAACGGCTCGGGCAACGCCCGCGCCGCCCTGGACTTCGCGCTGTCGCAGGTCGGCAAGCCCTACATCTACGGTGCCGCCGGGCCCGACGGCTACGACTGCTCCGGCCTGGTCATGCGGTCCTGGGAGAACGCGGGCGTGAGCCTGCCGCGCACCACCTACGGCCAGGCCGAGGCGGGCACGCAGGTCAGCCGCGACCAGCTGCAGCCGGGGGACATCCTGTTCTTCAGCGGCCTGGGCCACGACGGCCTGTACCTGGGCAACGGCCAGATGGTGCACGCGCCGCGCACCGGCAAGAACGTCGAGGTCGTCCCGCTGGCCGGGTACTGGGACGGGCAGTTCATGTACGGCGTCCGGGTCTAAGTCCCACTACGTCCCACCGCCCTGCGCCGGTCGGCCCCGGCCGCCGCCGCTGACGCGGGGACGGGTCCGGGTCTAGGTCCCACTAAGTCCCACCGCTCTGCGGTGGTCGGCCCCGGCCGCCGCCGCTGACGCGGGGACGGGTCCGGGTCTGACCCTCACCACCACCGCGACCCCCGCTCGCCGCCCGTGCCGCATCCGTGCGGCGCGGGCGGCGGCGACCTTTTCGGCGATTTCGGTCACTCCGGAATTCCATCCCGAAGGTAACGAATCGGTTGAGAAGGTGGCGGGAATGCACTACTGTTCCACGCCGAGCCGGGTCGTTCCTCTCGCCGCCAGCCGGGCGGCGACGATCCGGAGCCGCCGAACTCCGCCGCCGGAGGCGCACCGCGCCCGGTGGAGCGGAGACCGGAGCACCGCGCACGGCGACCGACCTCCCGAAGCGGCCCCCGCCGCACCGCCGTCCGCGCGGATGAGACACCCCCGACCCCCGGGCCGCGCAGCACCGCTCCGACCGTGCGCGTGCCCCTCCGGTAGGCGGACCTCGGGAGAAAGGTGGGCCACCACCGTGCACGAACCACGCGAGCGCGGCTCCAACCGCCGCCGTCTGGCGGCCGCGGGCTTCGTCGCCGCGGGAGCCCTTCTCGCCTCGACCGCCCTGTCCGGGACCGCGTCGGCCGACCCCAGCGCCGACGACGTGCGCGAGCGCATCGAGGACCTGGAGAAGGAGTACTCCGAGCAGGCGGAGGCCTACAACCAGGCCAAGCAGGACCACGACGCCGCGCAGGAGAAGCTGGACGACATCAAGGCCGACAAGAAGGAGGCCGAGAAGGAGCTGGAGGACATGCAGTCCGGCGTCCGCTCCCTGGCCACCGCGGCCTACAGCGGCGAGGACTTCTCCTCCGTGCCCTACCTGGCGACCTCCTCGGGCCCGGAGGACGCCCTGCGCCAGGCCTCCGACATGGGCTACCTCTCGCAGAGCCAGCAGGACCGGCTGGACAACTACGTCGAGAAGAAGAACAAGCTCGAGCGGATCGAGAACGAGGCCGACGAGACCGAGGCCGACGCCAAGGAGCGCCTCGACGACGCCGAAGAGGCCAAGGACAAGGCCGAGGAGAAGATCCAGGAACAGCAGGACCTTCTCGACGAGCTGACCGAGGAGGAGCGCGCCGCGGCGACCGAGGGCGTCGACGGCGGCGGGGAGGACTCATCCTCCGGCGGCGGCGGTGCGTCCGCGCCGCAGGGCAACGGCAACGCCCAGGCCGCGATCAACTTCATCTACGCCCAGATCGGCGACTCCTACAGCCTGGGCGCCAATGGGCCGGACGTGTGGGACTGCTCCAGCCTGGTGCAGGCCGCCTGGCGCGAGGCCGGGGTCAGCCTGCCGCGCACCACCTACGACCAGGTGAACGCCGGCACGAACGTGTCCTGGGACCAGATGCAGCCCGGTGACCTGATCTTCTTCTACGGGGGTCCGGACCACGTCGGCATGTACGTGGGCGGCGGCAAGATGGTGCACGCCTCCAACCCGTCCAAGCCGGTGGCCGAGGTCCAGCTGAACGACTACTACCGGCAGAACTTCCACTCGGCCGTGCGCGTGGGCTAGTGCGGCCGTGCGGGGTGGGCCCGGTCCGCGGGTCCCGCCGCACCCGGAAGCGCGGACGGAGGGCCGTGGCACCCAGGCGGGGCGCCACGGCCCTCCGCCGTTCCGGAAGTCCTCGGGACCCCGTTCCGGAGGTCCTCAGGGCGCCGTAGCGGCGTCGCCGCGCCCGGAGGCGCCCCACACCCCTGGAGCGGGCCTCCGGCGCCGGTGTCCGTCCGCAGGGGGCGTCCGGGCGCTCTTCGGCGGCCGCGTCCAAGGGAGCGCCGCCCCCATGTCGTTGATCTCGGGAGAATCGCCCCTAAAAGCGGGCCGATAGCGTCGTTTCTCCCGAGAACAACGTGGGGTTCGCCCGTCTAGGACCGCGGCCGCCGTCGGCGGGCGGCCGGTGGGGACCGCACGCGAAGAGGGGCTGGGCGCAGTGCCCGGCCCCTCTCCCGGGGCGTCCGGCCGGTGTCGGTGGCCGTCCCCTCCGGTCAGTTCTCGGCGTAGAGCGCCTCGATCTCGTCGGAGAACTGCTGGGTGATCACGTGCCGCTTGATCTTCAGCGAGGCGGTCATCTGGCCGCCCTCCTCGGAGAAGTCCATCGGCAGGATCGTGAACTTGCGCACCGACTCCGCGCGCGAGACCGCCTTGTTGGCGTCGTCCACCGCGTTCTGCACCTCGGCGACCAGGTCCGGGTCGTCCACCAGGTCGGGGATGCCGCCGCTCTTGCCGTTCTGCTTCTTCCAGAACTCGAAGGCCTCGGGGTCGATGGTGATCAGCGCGGAGACGAACTTGCGGTTGTCGCCGAGCACCATGCACTGGCTGACGATGGCGTGGCCGCGGATGCGGTCCTCGATCACCGCGGGGGCGACGTTCTTGCCGCCGGCGGTCACGATGATCTCCTTCTTGCGGCCGGTGATGCTCAGGTAGCCGTCCGGGTCGAGGGCGCCCAGGTCGCCGGTGCGGTACCAGCCGTCCTCGTCGAAGGCGTCCTTGGTGGCGGCCTCGTTGTTCCAGTAGCCGCGCATGACGTGGTCGCCCTTGCAGAGCACCTCGCCGTCCTCGCCGATGCGGATGGACACCCCGGGGAACGGCGCGCCGACGGTGCCGATCTTGTTCAGGCTCGGCGTGTTCACGGCGGTGGGGGCGGAGGTCTCGGTCAGGCCGTAGCCCTCGATGATGGTCAGGCCCACGCCGCGGAAGAAGTGCCCCAGCCGCTCGCCCAGGGCCGACCCGCCGGAGACGGCGTAGCGCGCCTGGCCGCCGACGGCCGCCAGGATCTTGCCGTAGACGAGCTTGGCGAACAGCGCATGCCGCAGCCGCAGCCCCAGCGGGACGTGCCCGGCGCTCAGCGCCCGGCTGTAGGCGACGGCGGTCTCGGCGGCGGCGTTGAAGATCTTGCCGCGGCCCTCGGCCGTGGCCTTCTGCTCGGCCTTGTTGTAGACCTTCTCGAACACGCGCGGCACGGCCAGCAGAAAGGTCGGCTTGTACACGCCGAGGGCGTCGATCAGCTCGGGCCCGGTGCTGGGGAAGTGGCCCAGGATGGTCTTGGACTCGATGCAGCCGATCTGGATGATGCGGGCGAAGGAGTGCGCCAGCGGCAGGAAGAGCAGCGTCGAGCGGCCCTCCAGCGTGAAGACCTCCTCCAGTGGGCCCTGGATGACGTTGAGGATGGTGAAGAGCAGGTTGCGGTGGGTCAGCTCGCAGCCCTTGGGGCGCCCGGTGGTGCCCGAGGTGTAGATGAGGGTGGCGAGCTCGTCCACGCCGCCCGCGGTGCGGCGCTCCTCGACGACGGACTCCTCGACGTCGGAGCCGGCGGCGAGGAAGCGGTCCATGCCGCCCTCCTCGATCTCCCACACGTGGGACAGCTCCGGCAGCTCCTTGCGCACGGCCTCCACCCGGGCGGCGTGCTCGGCGCTCTCGACGAAGACGGCCTTGCTCCCCGAGTCGCCGAGGATCCACTGGACCTGCTCCTCGGAGGAGGACTCGTAGATCGGGACGGCGACGGCGCCGACCGACCAGACGGCGTAGTCGATCGCGGTCCACTCGTAGCGCGTGCGGGCCATCAGCCCGACGCGGTCGCCGTGCTCGATGCCGGAGGCGATCAGCGCCTTGGCGATGGCCACGACGTCGTCGCGGAAGGCCTTGCAGGTGACGTCGCGCCACTGGCCCGACTCCTGGCGGCGGAGCGCGACGGCGGTGGGCTCCTTCTCGGCGCGCGCGAACACGGTGTCGGGCAAGCGCGCGTCCGAGGAGATCTCTGCCTTGACGGGTCGGCTGAATTCGCGCACGTGCGGCTCCTGGACAGACGGGGTCGACGAGGGGACGTGACGACGGTAACAAGTTCGGCTACTCGTCGGTAGAACCGGTTCCAGGTTCGGTATCGGATGGTGACCGAACAGGGCCGATTCCGCTCCCCAGGCGGGCATTATCCCCTGGGCAGGAGGCGGGCGTCCCTGAAACGGCTCGGGGTTTCCCCCGGTTCCCGGCCGCCCGGCCGCCGCGCCCGCGCACGGGCGGCTACCGTGGTCGGCGAGTCCGGTACACGAGCAGGGGTGGGCGACCATGGCACAGTCCGACGGCGAGGCGCGCACGAACGGCCGGGAGGACGGCGCGGCCGAGACCCCGGGAGGCGGTGCGGCCTCCGGCGCGGGCCCACGGGACCGGGAGCCCGCCCGGGGCGGGAACGGCCGCGATCCCGGCCCCTCGGCGGACCTCATCGACGACGCGATCCGGCTGGTGGACTCCCTCCAGCGCAAGCTGATCATCGCCGGCGTGCGCAAGGGCGTGTCCACGGTGGCGTCCCCGCCGCCGCGCACCGGTGACGTGTGGGAGCAGGCGATCCGCGAGGAGCAGGCCCCGCCGGAGCCCGCGCTGGACCGGCTGGCGGGTGTCGTGCGCACGGCGGCGCCCGAGGTCGCGGGCCACCTGGGGCGCGCGGGGATGGCCCTGTTCGGCGCGGTCCAGGAGAGCTGGAGGATCGCGAGCGACGAGTTCGAGCGCCAGCGCCGCGAGCGCGAGGAGCGCGAGGAGCGCGAGGCCCGGGAGCGCCGCGAGCGGGAGGCGCGCGAGTCGGACAACGCCCGGGGCCGCGAGATCACCGAGAGCACGCAGGAGTAGGCCGCGCGCCGGGCGGACCGGCGCCGCCCGTACCCGCTTCGCCGCCGACGCCTCGGCCTTCCTGGCCCTTGCCCGGGCCCCGAGTGCGTGCACGGCGGCCGCGGCCGTCAGCGACCTGCACCTCGGCGTTCGGCCCCGCATCGGCGCGGCCGGGTTCGCGCTGTCCGCCGAGGGGCGCGCCGGGGCCCGGCTCCGCCCTTGGTCGATGCGCCCCTGCGCGTGCCCGGGACCGGCCCGGGCCCCACAGACCTCCACGAGCCCTGTTCCGGTGGGGCCCTCGCGGGTAACCGGGGGCTGGTGGCCACGAGTGGTCCAAACCTTTGGTTTACTCCATTCGGCCACCCGTCCGTCCGGCACACGCGAGGAGCACCCCATGGCGTTGACCATCGGCGTCGACATCGGCGGCACGAAGATCGCCGCGGGCACCGTCGACCCTGAGGGGCGCATCCTGCGCCGCGCCAAGGCGCCCACGCCCCGGGGGGACGGTGAGGAGCTGGCCGAGGCGGTGGCCGGACTCGTGCGGGAGCTGCGCGAGGGCGAGGACACGGCGCCCGCGGCGGTCGGCGTGGGCACGGCGGGCTTCGTCGACGAGACGCGCTCGCGGATCGTGCTCGCGGGGAACCTGGGACTGGCCGACGACCCCGTGCGGGACCGCATCGCCCGCCGTGTCGACCTGCCCGTGGTGGTGGAGAACGACGCCAACGCCGCCGCCTGGGCCGAGTTCCGTTTCGGCGCCGGGCGGGGGTGCCGCGACGCCGTGGTCGTCACCCTGGGCACCGGGGTCGGCGGCGCGCTGATCGTCGACGGAGAGCTGCGACGGGGCCGGTTCGGCGCGGCCGGGGAGATCGGCCACTACCGGATGGTGCCGTTCGGCCGTCGCTGCGCCTGCGGCAACCAGGGGTGCTGGGAGCAGTACGCGAGCGGGAGCGCACTGGTCGCCGAGGCGCGCGCACTGGCGGCGGCGGAGCCGAAGGAGGCGGCGCGCCTGCTGGAGGCGGCCGGGGGCGACCCCGAGGGCATCGAGGGGCCGGAGGTGACCCGGGCGGCCCAGGAGGGCGACCCGGCGGCGCTGCGGTGCTTCGCCGCGGTAGGGGAGTGGGTCGGCCAAGGGCTGGCGGACCTGGCCGCGATCCTGGACCCGGAGCGCTTCGTCGTGGGCGGAGGGGTCTCCGCGGCGGGGGAGATCCTGCTGGAGCCGGCCCGGCAGGCCTACGCACGGGCGGTCACGGGCCGGGCCACGCGCAGGCTGGCCGACATCCGCCAAGCGGAGCTGGGCGGAGAGCCCGCAGGCATCATCGGCGCGGCCGACCTGGCCCTGAGGTAAAGGGCTCCCGCCCCTCTCGACGGTGCTCGGGGCCGGGGCACGCCCTGTGTCGTTGATCTCGGGGAAGTCGGGGTAAAAACGGACAGCATAAGCC
>NZ_JAQFWQ010000106.1 GCF_027706725.1 Nocardiopsis endophytica | reverse complement strand
GACAAAGGTGCTGTCATTCCGGCGGTTTTGACAGCACCTTTGTCGAGATCATCGCCGGATAGGGGCGCACCGGGGCGGCGGCCGCCACGAACGCGGGCGACCGCACGCCCACCCGGTCGCGGGACCTCCGGACCGCTGGCCACCCGACGGCCGACAGCGCTGCGGGAAGGGCCGCGGCCCTTCTTCGTTGTCGCCCTCCACGCCACACCCCACCGGCCCGCCGCCCGGGCGGGGCCCTTGAGTGGGGTACCTGCCCAGCCGCCCACCTGAACCGCGAGGGGCCGGCCGGACGGCAAGCAGGGGCGGGGAACCGCCTTGCTCGCTCCGTCGCCGCCCATTGCGGTGACCGCGCACACGCCGGACAGTCGACAGTGCTGCGGTATGGGCCGCTGACCTGTCCTCGTTGCGGCCTTCCACGCCGTGCCCGGGCGGCCTGCCGCCCGGGCGGGGCCCTTGAGTGGGGTACCTGCCCAGCCGCCCACCTGAACCGCGAGGGGCCGGCCGGACGGCAAGCAGGGGCGGGGAACCGCCTTGCTCGCTCCGTCGCCGCCCATTGCGGTGACCGCGCACACGCCGGACAGTCGACAGTGCTGCGGTATGGGCCGCTGACCTGTCCTCGTTGCCGCCTTCCACCCCGTACCCGGGCGGCCTGACGCCCGGCTGGGCCCGTGAGCGGGGTACCTGATCAGCCGTCAGGGGTCTCGGGGTCCTGGTCTTCGAGGACTCCTTGAAGGGCGGAGGCGACCAGGGCGACGGCGCTGTCGTCGTCGTGGGCCAGCCCGCGCAGGATCTCCCGGGCCGTTTCTCCCGGGAGTTCGACCAGCGCCTGGGTGAGGCGGATCCGTGTGGCGGTGTCCGCTCCGGGTGTGGCGAGCTCGTCGGTGATGGCGGCCGTGATCCGATCCGCGCAACCGGCGTCCCGGGACAGCACCCCCAGGACCTCCGCGGCCTCCACGTCGTTGGCGCCCTCGACCACCATGGCGACGAGCTCGGGCACGGCGGCGGCGACGCCCTGCCTACCCAGGGCCAGGGCGGCGTGGCGGCGCACCGCGGCGTCCGGATCCCCAAGGGCCTCCTCCAGCACCGCCGACGTGCCCGGAGCCCCGGGCATCGCGGCGATCGCCTGCACCGCGCGCCGCCGGACGCCGACGTCCTCCGAGCGCGCTCCGGTGGCCAGCGCCTCCGCGCCGTCGGCGTCCGACCGCGCGAGCGCCCAGCGCAGGGCACCGGCGACGTTCGGGTCGGGTTCGTTCAGGACCGCCTGGGCCAGCAGCTCGGCGGGGACCGGGACGTCCTCCGGCCGGGCCAGGACGGCCTGGTTCCTGCGCGCGGCGCTCGCGGAGTCGAGCTCCCGCATCAGCTCGATGACGCGCAGCACCTCCTGCCAGTCGGCGGGCGCCGACGTGTCGATCGCGCGGAGCCGGCCGAGCAGCTCCCGCTCCCTGGCCAGGCGGTCCTCGGTCCACCGGATGAGGTCGCCGACCAGGGCGGACGGTGTGAAGTCCGGGTCCTCCAGCGCGCGGCCGATCTGCTTGAGCGACAGCCCGAGGGACCGCAGGCTCTCCACGTGGAAGATCCTGCGGACGTCCTCGGCGGAGTACTCGCGGTAGCCGCCCGTGGTGCGGCCCGTCGGCCGCACCAGCCCCAGGGCGTCGTAGTGCCGGAGCATCCGGGCGCTCACCCCGGAGCGGCGGGCGACCTCGCCGATCAGCACTCCTGGTCCCCCGGGGTTGCTGCGGGCCCGGTCGCGTCCGCCCCGTCGGCGGGCACGGCGGGAACGGCGGGTACGGCCGTCCCGGCGTCCGACGTCCCGGCGTCCGACGTCCCGGCCTCTACCGTTTCCGTCTGGACCTCGGTCCTCCCGCTGTCCACCGACGCGACCGCCGCGGCGGCGGCAGCGGCCCGCTCCGGGCCGAGCGCGACCACGCGCTCCGCCTCCTCGACGGCCGCGTCGAAGCCGCTCTCCGGGTCCTGCCGAAGCCGCTCGGTGGCGCGGGCGTGCGCGGCGACCACCGGGTCGGAGTCCTCCGCGGCCTTCTCCAGCAGGGGCGCGACCACCTCGCCGAGGTCGGCCAGGGCCCGGCTCAGGCTCAGCCGGACGCCGCGGTCGCCGCGGCCGAGCTCCTGCACCAGTTCACCGGCCAGGCGCTCCTTCTCCTCCTCCGCGTCCTCGGGCACGAGCACGGCCGCGACCCGCCACGCGGTGCGCGCGACCTGGTCGTTGGCGTCGTGCAGCAGGTCGCGGGTGATCCAGGTCCTCGTGCCCTCCTCGCCGATCTTGGAGAGGAGGTGCAGCGCCTGGCTGCGGGCCTGGGGCCGCTCGGAGCCGAGCTCCCGGCGGATCCGGGGCAGGGTGCGCTCCGCAGGCAGGCGGAGCAGCGCCCAGGCCAGCATGTCCCGCACGAAGAAGTCGGGCTCGACCGCGCACCGCTCGACGAGCGTCTCCAGGAGCGCGGGGTCCGGGCTCGAACCGGCCGCGAGGGCCGCCTGCAGCCGGACGGACGTCTCCCCGGCGGACAGGGCTGCGGCCTTGCGGCCGTGCTGCGCCGTCCTGCCGGGACTGTGGGTCGTGTCGATCGTGACCACCTCCTGTGCCCAAGTGAAGGCCTTGTCACTGTGTCAAGGTCAAGCCCGCGACCGGCGGGTCGGGGAGGTTCACCGGTCACGGCCCCCGCAGGAGCCGCGTCAGGGGTTCCGTCGGAGCCCGGGGAGGGCATGGCATGGGCCGCTCGCGTCCCCGGCGCCGCCCAGGACTCCGGAGGCGCTTCGGGCACGCACGCCTTCCCCGGTGGCCACGAGGCCGCGCGGCGGGCACCGACACCTCTCCTAACACTGTTAGGTAACGATTGCCGGATACGCCTGTACGCGCCCCCGCCCGGCTCCCTAGGTTCAGTGACACGCATCACATGGGCCGCCGTACCTGGGAGCGAGGGCAATCAGCATGCGCAGCACGATGCAGGACGTACCGCTGTCGATCGGGGACCTGGTCCGCTACGGCACCACGGTGCACGGCGACGCCGAGGTCGTCACCTGGACCGGCGGTGAGCCGCGCCGGGCGACCTACCGGGAGGTCGGGCGCCGGGCCGCGCAGCTCGCCCACGCACTGCGCGCCCTCGGGGTCACCGGGGACCAGCGGGTCGCCACCTTCCAGTGGAACAACCAGGAGCACCTGGAGGCCTACCTCGCGGTGCCCGCCATGGGCGCGGTGCTGCACACGCTCAACATCCGGCTCCACCCCGAGCAGGTCGCCTACGTCGCGAACCACGCCGAGGACCACGCCGTCATCGTCGACGCCAGCCTCATCCCGCTGTTCGCCCCGCTGCTGCCGAAGCTGACCACCGTCCGGCACGTCATCGTCGCCGGGGACCCAGACGCCGACCCGTCCCCCCTCGCCGCCGACGGCGTCGAGGTCCACCGCTACGACGACCTGATCGACGGGCGCCCCGAGGAGTTCGACTGGCCCGCCGTCGACGAGCGCGACGCCGCCGCCATGTGCTACACCTCCGGCACCACCGGCGACCCCAAGGGCGTCGTCTACAGCCACCGCTCCATCTGGCTGCACTCCATGCAGGTCTGCATGAGCGACGGCAAGGGGCTGAGCCAGGCCGACAATGCGCTGGCCATCGTCCCGATGTTCCACGCCATGTCCTGGGGCCTGCCCTACGCGGCGATGATGGTCGGCCCGTCGCTGCTGCTGACCGACCGCTTCCTTCAGCCCGGCCCCATCGCCGACATGATCGAGGCCGAGCGCCCCACCATCGCCGCCGCCGTCCCCACCATCTGGCAGGGCCTGGTCGCCGAGCTGGAGGAGCGCCCGCGCGACGTGTCCTCGCTGAACCGGGTCGTGGTCGGCGGCGCGGCGTGTCCGCCGTCGCTGATGCGGGCCTTCGACGAGCGCTTCGGGGTGCCCATCGTGCACGCCTGGGGGATGACCGAGACCTCGCCGCTGGGCAGTGTCGCCAACCCGCCCGCCGGGACCGAGGGGGAGGAGCGCTGGGCCTACCGCCTCTCCCAGGGGCGCCTCCCGGCGAGCGTGCAGGGGCGCCTGGTCGCCGACGGCGGCACCGTCGTCCCGAACGACGGGAAGGGCGTGGGCGAGCTGCAGGTGCGCGGCCCCTGGATCACCGGCGCCTACTACAAGGACCCCGACCCCGCGAAGTTCCAGGACGGCTGGCTCCGCACCGGCGACGTGGGCACCCTGAGCCCGGACGGGTTCCTGACGCTGACCGACCGCGCCAAGGACGTCATCAAGTCCGGCGGGGAGTGGATCTCCTCGGTGGAGCTGGAGAACCGGGTCATGGAGCACCCGGCGGTCGCCGAGGCCGCCGTCATCGCGGTGCCCGACCCCAAGTGGGACGAGCGCCCCCTGGTGGCGGTGGTGCTGCGGGAGGGCCGGGCGGCCGACGCCGCCGAGCTGCGCGCCCACCTGGCGGACCGCGTCGCCCGCTGGCAGGTCCCCGAGCGGTGGGCCTTCATCTCCGAGGTGCCCAAGACCAGCGTCGGCAAGTTCGACAAGAAGACCCTGCGCAAGGAGCACGCGGAGGGGAGCCTGAAGGTGATCGAGGAGAGAGGCTGAGCCGGGACCCCGTGTCGATCTCGGGGAAGTCGGCCTCAAGAAGGCGCGCGGATAGGCAGGTGTGCTCGCCGTTGATCTCGGGAGAAGCGACGCTTCCGGGCCGGTTTTAGGGGCGCTTTTCCCGAGATCAACGGCGCAGGGGCGGCGGTTGGCGGCGGAGCCGGCGGGGCTGGGCCCCTGCGGCCCGCCCGCCCATCCGCGCCAGCTCTTAAGGCCGACCTCCCCGAGATCTTCGGGGACCGTCAGGCGGGCTCGACGTGGTTCAGCGCGCTCGGGTGCTTCCGCAGGTAGCCCTCGATCGTCTGCGCCGGGTGCCCGGTGATGTCGGGCACCGCCGGGGACACCGCCTCCAGCTCCCCCGCCGCGATCGCCGCGTACGAGCTCGCCCACCCCTCGACCGCCCACTCCGGCGCCCCGGTCGCGCGCCGGGACTCCAGCGCCTCCTCCCAGGTCTCCGGGACGTACCGGACGGTCCTGCCGGTCAGCGACGTCAGACGACCCACCGTCTCGCCGAGCGTGACCGCCTCGGGCCCGGTCAGGTCGTAGGCGCGGCCCTCGTGCGTGCCGGGGTCCAGCAGCACCTCGGCGGCCACGTCCGCGATGTCGTCCCGGGCCACCCACGCCACGCGGCCGCTCCCGGCCGGGCCGCGCACCACCCCCCGCTCGTCCGCCCAGCCCGGCAGCAGGTCCAGGTACAGCGACGGGCGCAGGAAGGTGTGGGCCACCCCGGTGGAGCGGATGTGCGCCTCGGTGAAGAAGTGGTCCCGCGCGAAGGTGAACACCGCGGCCGGGCCGGGGTTGAGGAACGACAGGTAGACGATCCGCCCCACCCCGGCCTCCACCGCCGCGTCCACGGCGGCGATGTGCCGGTCCACGCGGTCGGCCGACTCGGTGGCCGAGACCAGGAACAGGGTCGTTGCGCCCTGCAGGGCCCTGCGCATCGCCGTGCGGTCCTCGTAGGCCGCCATCGTGGCCGAGGCGCCGGGCAGCTCCGGCGCCCGGTTCAGGTCGCGCACCACGAGCCTCTGCGCCGCGCCCCGGCGCGCCAGCCGCGCGGCGACCCGGCCGCCCACCGAACCGGTCGCGCCGGTGACGGCGATGGACTCCGTTGTTGCCTGATCGTCACCCATGGCGCCATTTTCACCGCTTTCCTCCTCCGGCGCACGAACCGGAGGTCAGCGCGTCGTGGAGTCCGGCTCGGCCGCCGACCCGGCCGACCCGGACCCGGACCCGGACCCGGTCGGCGCGGTCGGCTCGCTCGGCTCGGCCGTCGTGCGCCGGTAGGCCAGGCGCCGCAGGGCGACCTCTGCCGGGCCGCGCTTCCCTGCCCGCTCCAGCACGACGGCGAAGACCAGCGTGGCCAGCCACACCCCGGCGGCGTACAGCGCCATCGCCGCGCTGCCCATGTGGGCGCCCAGGCCCAGGCCCCAGGCGGCCAGGATGGGGGCGCACAGCACCGACTGTCCGATGTAGCAGGACATCGAGCGCTTGCCGACGGCGGCGACCGCGCTGCCGACCGCCCCCATGGGTCGGCCCCGCAGCCGCGCGCCGATCAGCCCGAACAGGGCCACGTACCCGATGCCGCCGACGAGGCCCGTGGCCAGCTGGACGGGCCAGAACACCCAGGAGACCGTGTCGGGCACCGCGATCACGCCGAGGTGGTCGAGCGCGTTGGGCACCGGACCGAGCCATCCGACCGCGATGCCGATCACCGCGGTGCGGCGCAGCAGCGGCAGGTGGTTCCACGGCTCTTCGAGGATGCGGCGCCGGGCCGCCCAGAAGGCGAGGACGATCGCGGTGGGGACGGCCACGCTGAGCAGGCCCTGGCCGATGACGACGGTGGGCCAGAACGCGATCCGCAGCACCGCCGCCCACAGGGGGTTCTCCTCGGCGATGGGCGCCATCATGAACTCGGAGTCCGCCGCGGGGGAGGCGGCCGAAGCGGCCTGTCCTCCATCGGCCCCGGCGGCCCCGGCGGCGAAGAACGCGCCGACCGTGGACAGGACGGCCAGCACGACGAGCAGCCCGGTGCCGATTCCGGCCCAGGTGAGCAGGGTGCGGTCGCTGCGCCGGAGGAACAGGGCGACGAGGATGAGGCCGACCAGCCCGTAGGCGCCGATGATGTCGCCGTACCACAGCAGCAGGGCGTGCACCGCGCCGAAGGCGATGAGCAGCAGGTTGCGCCGGCGCAGGAGCGCGCGGGCGTCGGCCTCGGAGACCCCGGCGGCCTGCTGGCGCCGGTAGAGCTGGACGATGCCGTAGCCGAAGAGGAACGCGAACATCGGGTAGACCCGCAGGTCGGCGATGACGATGAGCACGGCGCTCACCGCGTTGTCGAGCGTTCCCTCGCCGACGGGGTGGTTGCTGCTCAGCGAGTGGGTGGTGGCCCAGAGGTAGAGCGGGGTGTTGGCGAACGAGATCAGCAGCAGCATCATCCCGCGCGCGAGGTCGGGCGCGGGCGCGCGCTCGGCGGACCGCGAAGGGCCGCGGATCGGTATCGGTTGCTGGGTCTGGTCCATGGCCGGTCCTTCGGGCTGAGGGGATGCCACTGTCGGCGTTCCCCACATGCTGGCGGCGGTCCGGCGCGGAGGTATCCCCCGCGAAGGCGATATCGCCCTCCCCACGGGGGAGGAGGGGCGTACCCGCCGCACGGCCGACGGCCCTCCTCCTCGCCGAGGAGGAGGGCCGGAGGATCCGCGTTGATCTCGGGGAACTCGGGGTTGAACCGGACACGATAGGCCCGACTTCCCCGAGATCAACAACAGCACGCCTCCGCACCGCCGTTCCCTCGTTGATCTCGGGAAAAGGGACGCTAAAACCGGCCCGATAGGGGCGATTTCCCCGAGATCAACGAGGGGGAGCGGCGGGGCGCCAGGGGGTGGGCAGGAGGCCGCCCGAGCGCAGGTGCTCGTCGAGGGCGGTGAAGGCGGCATCGGCGGCCCGCTGGGCGGCGATGCGCTCGCCGATGTGGCGGCCGCGCGCCCGGAGGGCTTCGGAGACCGCGTCGTAGAGGGCGTCGGCCCGATCGGTGTCCGGGTCGGGGCGGTGGACCGGGCTCATCGGTGCTCCCGGGGAGTGTGGGCGGGGAGGGTGAAGTAGACGCCGCGCACCCGGCCGTGGACCAGCGGGCCCCATTCGGAGGCGAGGGCCGCGACCAGGGCCAGGCCGCGCCCGTGGACGGCGTCGGGAGCGGCGGGCACGGGGCGGGGTGCGGTGGCGGCGCCTCCGGCGTCGTGGACCTCGATGCGGACGGAGGCCGGGCCGGGGTGGAGCTCGACGGTGACGGATCCGCCGGGGCGCCCGCTGGCGGTGTGCAGGACGGCGTTGGTGACGGTCTCGCTCACCAGCAGTTTGGCGGTCTCGGCGGTGTCGGGGGCGAGCCCGAGGCGGTGGGTGAGCGTGGCGGCGGCCCAGTCGCGGGCCTGCGCGGCGGCCGTGAGCTCACCGGGCAGGCTGCATCGGAATACGCCGTAATGCACCTGAATCGGCCCTGTCGTCATTATCTGGGGTGTAATGTTCTCCATGGTCCTCACCGGGCGTCCTTTTCGCTGTCACTGGTGGGGATCGGCCCTGTCCGGTACGGGATTACCGGGCGGGGCCTTTTTCGTGTCCTCTTACACTGCCCAGAATGCGCTCTGACCTGCTAGACCTTCGACCAACTTCGACCCTGGGTGTATCGGTGGGGTGGACGGAGGTGTTCGTGTCGTGCTGATGTGTAGAGCATGGTGGGTAAGAACAGTGCGCGGTGGGCGCGGGTCGGTCGTCAGATACACGCCGAGCGGGAGAAAGTCGGAATCCCCTTGAAGGACCTCGCCGAGGCGACCGGTATTTCGGCGGCGATGCTGAGCGCGATGGAACGCGGAAAACGCGGGATCAAACGGTCGCACGTCGTGAAGATCGACGCGGCCCTCGGCACTAAAAAAATATTGGAGGGGGTGTGGGACGGCTCGGCGGAGAGCGACCTGCTCCCGCCCTGGTTCCAGCAGGCGGCCCAGCGGGAGCGGGCCGCGACCGAGATCCGGCAGTACTCGCTCACGGTCGTGCCCGGCCTGGTGCAGACCGAGGACTACATGCGGACCCTGCTCCGTTCCGGGCTCCCCAACGCCCCGACGGCCAAGCTCGAAGAACTGGTGCAGGCGCGCAGGACCCGGCAACGGCTCCTGGAGGGAGAGGTGCCTCCCCGGCTCCTCCTGATCCTCGACGAGACGGTCCTGCGGCGGCCCGTGGGCGGGCGTGCGATCATGAGGAACCAGCTCGACCGCCTCGTGGAGGTGGCGGACTGGCCCTACGTTTCGGTGCAGGTCGTGCCATTCGCCACTGAGCACCACCCCGGACTCTCGAACGGGTTCGTCCTGTATCGGGTGGACGGCGGCTACTTGCTCTGGTTGGAGACGCGGCGCTCGGGAACCGGTAGCCAAGACGCCGAAGCGGTGGACGACTACCTGCGCTTGTTCGGGGACCTCCAGGGCGCGGCGCTTCCTGCGGCGGCATCACTGAAGCTGATCAAGGAAATCCGAGGAGAGTTCGAATGACGCCCCCCGTCTTGACCTGGCGCAAGTCCAGCTACAGCAACGACACAGGCGGCGAGTGTGTGGAGTTCGCCCCGATCCCCGAGGGCGGGGCGGCCGTCCGGGACACACAGAACCGCAGACTCGGCCACCTCTCGTTTCCTTCCGGCGAGTGGGCGGCCTTCCTGCGTGAGGTGGCCTCCGGCCGTCCCTGACGTGTGAACCCCCTTGCCTCCTCCGGCGAGGGGGTCCCGTCCCCGTTCGTCAGAACTTCCGGGACGTCGCCGCGACGATCAGGTCGGCCAGGGCCGATCTCGCCTCCGGCTCGATCAGGTCGGACTCCAGCGCCCGGGTCGCCTGCTCCACGTAGTCGTCGATCCGGCGCTCGCACGCCTCCAGGGCGCCGCACTCCTCGGTGATCGTGCGCATGAGGGACACCGCCTCGTCGTCGAGGCCCGGGTCGCCCAACCGGGAGCGGAACTCGGCCGCGGCCGCCTCCCCCGCGCGCTCCAGCGTCTCGGCCACCAGCAGCGTGCGCTTGCCCTCGCGCAGGTCGTCGCCGGCGGGCTTGCCGGTCTGCGCCGGGTCGCCGAACACCCCCAGCACGTCGTCGCGCAGCTGGAACGCCACCCCCAGCGGCAGCCCGTAGGCCGAGTACACCGGCGCCAGCTCCGGCCCGCGCCCCGCCAGGGCGGCGCCCAGGTGCAGCGGCCGCTCCACCGTGTACTTGGCCGCCTTGTAGTGCATCACCCGCAGCGACGCCTCCACGCTCTCGGCGCCGCGCACCTGCTCCAGCATGTCCAGGTACTGCCCGGCCATCACCTCGGTGCGCATCGCGTCGAACGCCGCCCGGCCCGCCGCCAGCGACTCCGGCGGCAGCCCGCTGCCCTGGTACATGTCGTCGCACCAGGCCAGGCACAGGTCGCCGATGAGGATCGCCGCCCCCTGGCCGAACCCCTCCGACGAGCCCGACCAGCCCTGCTCGGCGTGGAGCGCGGCCAGCCGCCGGTGGGTGGCGGGCAGCCCCCGCCGGGTGTCGCTGTTGTCGATCACGTCGTCGTGCACCAGCGCGCACGCCTGCAGCAGCTCCAGGGAGGCCGCGGCGGTGTAGGCCTCCGGGGCGTCCGACCCCCCGGCCCCGCGCCAGCCCCAGAAGCAGAAGGCCGGGCGCAGCCGCTTGCCGCCGGAGAGCATCGCCTCCAGCGCGTCCATGGCCGGGGCCAGCTCGGCGCCGATCTCCAGCAGCTCGGCGCGGCGGCGCCCGACGAACTCCCACAGCGCGGCGTCCACGGCGGGGCGCACATAGGAGACCGGGGAGGAAGGGGTGGACGGGGTGGAGGTCATGGACGCAGGTTATCGGCTGCCTGACCGGTGACTTGACCGCCCCGGGGGTGGTCGGCCCCCCGCGCCCCAGGCCATGGGCTTATGGTGGAGGACATGTTTGGCTCACCGACACCCAACGGAACCGCGACTGCGCCCACCCCCCGGCCCCGGGACATTCGCGACCTTCTCAAAGCCGGCGAACCGACATTCTCCTTCGAGTTCTTCCCGCCCAAGACCGAGGAGGGCCTCAAGCGGCTCTGGACGGTCATCCGCGAGATCGAGGCGCTCGGACCGTCCTTCGTCTCGGTCACCTACGGCGCCGGCGGAGGGACGCGGGACCGCACGGTGGAGATCACCGAGCAGATGGCCACCGACACCACGCTGCTGCCGGTCGCCCACCTGACGGCGGTGGACCACTCCGTGCGCGAGCTGCGCCACCTCATCGGCCGCTTCGCCGCCGTCGGTGTGACCAACCTCCTCGCACTGCGCGGCGACCCGCCCGGCGACCCGCTGGGCGAGTGGGTCAAGCACCCCGACGGCCTGGAGTACGCCGAGGAACTGGTCCGCCTGATCAAGGAGAGCGGCGACTTCTCCGTGGGCGTGGCGGCGTTCCCCTACAAGCACCCGCGCTCGGAGGACGTCGAGACCGATGTGCGCTACCTGGTGCAGAAGTGCCGCGCCGGCGCCGACTACGCCATCACCCAGATGTTCTTCGACGCCGACGACTACCTGCGGCTGCGCGACCGCGTGGCGGCCAAGGGGTGCGAGACCCCGATCATCCCGGAGATCATGCCGGTGGTGAAGTACGGCACCATCGAGCGCTCCGAGCAGCTGTCCGGCGCCCCCTTCCCGCGCCACCTGGCCGCGGAGTTCGAGAAGGTCAAGGACGACCCGGAGGCCGTCCGCGAGCTGGGCCTGGACCAGGCGCACCGCCTGTGCGAGCGGCTGCTCGACGAGGGCGCGCCGGGCATCCACTTCATCACCTTCAACCAGTCCACCGCCACCCGCGAGATCTACCGGCGGATCGCCTCCGACCGCCGCGCCCCCGCAGGGGCAGGCGCGCGGCCATGATGGCGAAGGGCTGATCCGGGCTGCCGGGGAAGGAGAACTCCGGCAGCACGTCGACGAACCCGCACGAGCCGTAGAGCCGCCGCGCGACGGTGGACCCGGTGCGGGTGGACAGCACGGCGGCGCGCTCCGGGCGCGCCGCCGTGAGGCGTTCCAGGAGGGTGCGGCCGATGCCGTGCCCCTGCATGGCGGGGCGCACGTGCACCTCGGCCACCTCGAAGGTGTCGCGGAACCAGCGCCGCTCGGCGGCCGGGTCGCGCCGCCGCAGCTCCTCGGTGACCACGTCGAACCACCACTGCCCGCGGTGCCCGTGGAAGCCGTAGGCGAACCCGGCCAGGCCGGCCTCCGTCCCGGAGGCGCCGGGGGCCTCGGCGGGCCGCAGCGCCAGCACCGCCTTGAAGCGGGGGTGGCGGGCGTGCTGCTCCATGATGGTGCGCCGCCCGGGGAGCTGCTCGGGGGGCGGGTCCATCGCGGCCGTGTAGACCTCCAGCAGCGCCGGCAGCGCGTGGACGAAGGCGGGAGGGGCGGGCTCCCACAGCTCGAGCGGCCCGGTGTCGGTCTCCACGGGGCCAGCCTACGCCCGGTGGGCCGGCCGGGGGCCTTCTTGACCGGGGCGGGCGTGTGCGGTTAACTGGATGTGTTCGCACACCAGTTCGATCGGCGGGGCGGTCCACCGCCTCCGCCGGATCACGGGGACACCCCCGGGTGCGCGGACCGGCCGCGGCCGGGCGGGGGGAGGGGAAGCCTCTTGCCCGGCCGCGCTCCCTCCTCTCGGTGCCCCTGGGGCAGGGGGGCGCCGGTGTCGGAAGCGGCCGGGCGCCGGGTCCGCGCGGAACGGGGCCGCGCGGGGATTTCGCCTCGACGCCGTTCTAGAAGGCGTCCACGGCGCGCCGTGCCTCGGGGTCCAGGACCCCCCAGTTGATCAGCTCCTCGGTCAGGTCGCTCGGCGAGCGGTCGTAGATGACCGCGAGCGAGCGCAGGTCCTCCTGGCGGATGGAGAGCACCCGGCCGTTGTAGTCGCCGCGCTGGCTCTGGATGGTGGCCACATAGCGTGCCAGCGGGCCGGCCTTCTCCTGCGGGAGCTGCTGCATGCGCTCCAGGTCGATGACGAGCTTGGGCGTGGGGCCCAGCGGGGCCGGGGCGGCGCCGCCCGGCAGCAGCTCGGACATGGGCACCCCGTAGAAGTCCGCCAGCTCGGCGAGCTTTTGCACGGTGACGGCGCGGTCGCCGCGCTCGTAGGAGCCCACCACGACGGCCTTCCAGCGCCCGTGGGACTTCTCCTCCACCCCGTGCAGGGAGAGCCCCTGCTGGGTGCGGATGGCGCGCAGCCGCGCACCAAGGGACTTCGCGTATTCGGATGGCATGTTCTTCGTCGCTCCCCGGCCGTGAGGTGGCTCGTTCCAGGGTGTCGCGCACTGTGTGACGTACCCCAGATTGGTTACGGACAGTGACGGTAAGGCTGTCGGGGCGCCAGGTCAAGCCGTTGGGTGGAAACGCGACTATTCAGTGGCCAAACCGTGCGTAAGTGAGAGGTGTCTCATTCCGGGCGCGAACGGGGCGTCCGGTGGGGTTCCGGGCCACGGAAAGCCCGCAACGGTAGGAGGTTTCACATTTGACGACCGCTTCGTCCGGGCCGGTGTGCCCGTGGCGCGGACATGGGTGGCCGCCTGCGGTCAAGCCCCTATGGTATGGCCAGGGTCACATTTTCCTCATGTTTGCTGATAGGGCCCGGCGGGCCCGCCTCCGCCGCGCTGATAACGTGAGGCCGATCGACATCCTTTAACGTCCTGCTCAGTGAGGCAGGGAAGGGGGTCACTACTTTGTGTGCCCAAAAGAGAGCGGATGGTGAGCCGCCGCCCGGGGATGCACGCCCCGTGCTGGAGGGCCCCGAGATCCAGCGGGCGCTCACCCGCATCGCACACGAGGTCCTCGAACGCACCAAGGGCGCCGAGGACGTCACCCTGCTCGGCATCCCGTCCCGCGGCGCCCCTCTCGCGCGCCGCCTGGCCGAGCGCATCGAGCGCGTCGAGTCCCGCACCGTCCCGTGCGGCGCCCTCGACATCACCATGTACCGCGACGACCTCCACCTGGCGCCCGCGCGCGCGTTGGGCCGCACCGAGATCCCGCCCGAGGGGATCGACGGCCGGGTGGTCGTCCTCGTCGACGACGTCCTGTTCTCCGGCCGCACGGTCCGCGCCGCCCTGGACGCCCTGAACGACCTGGGCCGCCCGCGCGCGGTGCAGCTCGCCGTGCTCGTCGACCGCGGCCACCGCGAACTGCCGGTCCGCGCCGACTACGTCGGCAAGAACCTGCCCACCTCCCTGCGCGAGTCGGTGACCGTGCTCCTTGAGGAGACCGACGGCCTCGACGCCGTCCTCATAGGACCCAGGCGGGAGCGCGGCGGCGGCCGCACGGACGAGACCCGCGCCGCGGGCGGGGAGGAGAACTGATGCGCCACCTGCTGTCCGCGGGCGACCTGACCCGGGACGAGGCCGTGCTGGTGCTGGACACCGCGCGCGAGCTCGCCCAGGTCGGCGACCGCTCCGTGAAGAAGCTGCCCACCCTGCGCGGGCGCACCGTGGTCAACCTCTTCTACGAGGACTCCACCCGCACCCGCACCTCCTTCGAGCTGGCCGCCAAGCGCCTGTCGGCCGACGTCATCAACTTCTCGGCCAAGGGCTCCAGCGTCTCCAAGGGCGAGAGCCTCAAGGACACCGCGCTCACCCTGCAGGCCATGGGCGCCGACGGCGTCGTCATCCGCCACTCGGCCTCCGGCGCCGCCCACCGCCTGGCCAACTGGGTCGACGGGTCGGTGCTCAACGCCGGGGACGGCACCCACGAGCACCCCACCCAGGCGCTGCTGGACGCCTACACCATGCGCGAGCGCATGGGCCGCCTCGACGGCCTGCGCGTGGCCGTGGTCGGCGACGTGCGGCACAGCCGGGTCGCCCGCTCCAACGTGCTGCTGCTCAACACCCTCGGCGCCCAGGTCACCCTGGTCGCCCCGCCCACCCTGGTGCCGGTCACCGCCGGCTCCTGGCCCTGCGAGGTCGCCTACGACCTCGACGCGGTGCTGCCCAAGACCGACGTGGTGATGATGCTGCGCGTCCAGGCCGAGCGCATGAAGGACGCCTACTTCCCCACCGCGCGCGAGTACAGCCGCCGCTACGGCCTGGACAAGGAGCGCTTCGCGCTGCTGGGAGACGACGCGATCGTCATGCACCCCGGCCCCATGGTGCGCGGCATGGAGATCTCCGCCGAGGTCGCCGACTCCCCGCGCGCCACCGTGACCGAGCAGGTCGCCAACGGGGTCAGCGTGCGCATGGCGGTGCTCTACCTGCTGCTGGGCGGCTCCGAGCCGGCCATTGGGAACTGAACTAAGGGAGAACTCGGGCCGATGGCCAATCAGAACCACGACGGCGGGGCCTACCTGATCCGCGGGGCGCGCCCCCTGGGCGGCGAGCCCGCCGACATCCTGCTGCGCGGCGGCACCGTCGCCGCGATCGGCGCCGGGGCCGCACAGGCCGCCGACGGCGCCGCCGAGGTCGACGCCGCCGGGCTCATCGCCCTGCCCGGCCTCGTCGACCTGCACACCCACCTGCGCGAGCCCGGCCGCGAGGACGCCGAGACGGTGGCCGGCGGCTGCCGCTCGGCCGCCGCCGGCGGCTACACCGCCGTGCACGCCATGGCCAACACCGACCCCGTCGCCGACACCGCCGGGGTCGTCGAGCAGGTCTGGCGGCTGGGCCGGGACAGCGGGCTGTGCGACGTGCGCCCGGTCGGCGCCGTCACCCGCGGCCTGGCGGGGGAGCAGCTGGCCGAGCTGGGCGCCATGGCCGACTCGGTCGCCGGGGTGCGCGTCTTCTCCGACGACGGCATGTGCGTGTCCGACGCGCTGCTCATGCGCCGCGCCCTGGAGTACGTCAAGGCCTTCGACGGCGTCGTCGCCCAGCACGCCCAGGAGCCCCGCCTCACCGAGGGCGCGCAGATGAACGAGGGCGAGGTCTCCGACCGGCTCGGCCTGGGCGGCTGGCCCGCGGTGGCCGAGGAGGCCATCATCGCCCGCGACTGCCTGCTCGCCCAGCACGTGGGCTCGCGCCTGCACATCTGCCACGTGTCCACCAAGGGATCGGTGGAGATCATCCGCTGGGCCAAGGAGCGCGGGTGCGACGTGACCGCCGAGGCGGCCCCGCACCACCTGCTCCTCACCGACGACCTGGTGGAGGACTACGACCCGATCTACAAGGTGAACCCGCCGCTGCGCACCGCCGAGGACGTGCGGGCGCTGCGGCAGGGCCTGGCCGACGGCGTCATCGACTGCGTGGCCACCGACCACGCCCCGCACCCCATCGAGGCCAAGGAGACCGAGTGGTCCACCGCCGCGATGGGCATGCTGGGCCTGGAGACCGCGCTCTCGGTGGTCCAGCACACCATGGTCGACACCGGGCTGCTCGACTGGGCCGGGGTGGCCGAGCGCATGTCGGCCGCGCCCGCCCGGATCGGGCGCGCGGCCGGGCACGGCCGCCCGCTCGCCGAGGGCGAGCCGGCCAACCTCGCCCTGTACGACCCGGCGGCCGAGCGGGTGGTCGAGCCCGCGGCCCTGGAGTCCAAGAGCACCAACACCCCGTACCGGGGCATGACCCTGCCGGGACGTGTCGTGGGCACGTTCCTGCGCGGCGTCCCGACGGTCCTCGATGGGAAGATCCAGTGACAGCAGAAGCAACCGCAGCCCCCGAAGCCGCCCCGGCCGTGCTCGTGCTGGAGGACGGCCGCGTGTTCCGCGGCCGCTCCTTCGGGGCGCGCGGCGAGGCCTACGGGGAGATCGTCTTCAACACCGGCATGACCGGCTACCAGGAGACGCTCACCGACCCGTCCTACCACCGCCAGATCGTCACGATGACGGCGCCGCACATCGGCAACACCGGCGTCAACGACGACGACCCCGAGTCCGGGCGGATCTGGGTGGCCGGGTTCGTGGTCCGCGAGCCCGCCCGGGTGCCCTCCAACTGGCGCGCCCAGCGCACCCTGGACGAGGAGCTCGCCCGGCAGAACGTGGTGGGCATCGCCGTGCCCGGCACCCGCGCCCTCACCCGCCACCTGCGCGACCGCGGCGCCATGCGGGCCGTCATCAGCACCGAGGAGAGCGACCCGGACGTGCTGCTGGAGCGGGTCAAGGCCGCGCCCGAGATGGCCGGGGCCGACCTGAGCGGCGAGGTCTCCACCGACGAGCCCTACACCGTGCACCCGCCCGAGGGCGTGGCCACCCGCTTCCGGGTCGCCGCCGTCGACCTGGGCATCAAGGCGATGACCCCGCAGCGGCTCGCCGAGCGCGGCTGCGAGGTTCGGGTGCTGCCCGGCACCGCCACCGCCGAGGACGTGCTGGAGGCCGGGCCCGACGGGGTGTTCTTCAGCAACGGCCCCGGCGACCCCGCCACCGCCGACGCCAACGTCGCCGTGCTGCGCGAGGTCCTGGAGGCCGGGCGGCCCTTCTTCGGGATCTGCTTCGGCAACCAGCTCCTGGGCCGCGCCCTGGGGCTGGGCACCTACAAGCTGGTCTTCGGCCACCGCGGCGTCAACCAGCCCGTGCAGGACGTGCACACCAAGCGGGTGCACATCACCAGCCACAACCACGGCTTCGCCGTCGACGCGCCCACCGACGGGCCGTTCGACACCCCGCTGGGCCGCGCCGAGGTCAGCCACGTCGACCTCAACGACGGCGTCGTCGAGGGGCTGCGCCTGCTCGACCGCCCCGCCTTCAGCGTCCAGTACCACCCCGAGGCCGCCGCCGGCCCGCACGACGCCGCCGAGCTCTTCGACGCCTTCTGCGACCTGATGGAGCGCAGCAGGGGCGCCGAGCCCGCGTCCGCCCGGCCCGAGAACGCAGAGAAGTAGGGAACCATGCCCCGCCGCAACGACCTGAACTCCGTCCTGGTGGTCGGCTCCGGTCCCATCGTGATCGGCCAGGCCGCCGAGTTCGACTACTCCGGCAGCCAGGCCTGCCGCGTGCTCAAGGCCGAGGGCCTGCGCGTCATCCTGGTCAACTCCAACCCGGCCACGATCATGACCGACCCGGAGCTGGCCGACGCCACCTACGTCGAGCCCATCACCCCGGACATGGTCGAGAAGATCATCGCCAAGGAGCGGCCCGACGCGCTGCTGCCCACCCTGGGCGGCCAGACCGCGCTGAACACCGCCATCGCCCTGCACGAGGCCGGCGTGCTCGACAAGTACGGCGTCGAGCTGATCGGCGCCAACGTCGAGGCCATCCAGTCCGGCGAGGACCGCGAGACCTTCAAGGGCATCGTGGAGCGCATCGGCGGCGAGTCCGCCCGCTCGCGCATCTGCCACAGCCTGGACGACTGCCTGGAGGCCGCCGCCGAGCTGGGCTACCCGCTGGTGGTGCGCCCCTCCTTCACCATGGGCGGCTCCGGCTCGGGCTTCGCCCACGACGAGGCCGAGCTGCGCCGCATCGCCGGGCAGGGCCTGACGCTCTCGCCCACCACCGAGGTGCTCCTGGAGGAGTCCATCCTCGGCTGGAAGGAGTACGAGCTGGAGCTGATGCGCGACGGCAACGACAACGTGGTCGTCGTCTGCTCCATCGAGAACTTCGACCCGATGGGCGTGCACACCGGCGACTCGGTGACCGTGGCCCCCGCCATGACCCTCACCGACCGCGAGTACCAGCGCATGCGCGACCTGGGCATCGCGATCATCCGCGAGGTGGGCGTGGACACCGGCGGCTGCAACATCCAGTTCGCCGTCGACCCCTCCAGCGGGCGGCTCATCGTCATCGAGATGAACCCGCGGGTCTCCCGCTCCTCGGCACTGGCCTCCAAGGCCACCGGCTTCCCGATCGCCAAGATCGCCGCCAAGTTGGCCGTGGGCTACACCCTGGACGAGATCCCCAACGACATCACCGCCGAGACCCCGGCCAGCTTCGAGCCCGCCCTGGACTACGTCGTCGTCAAGGTGCCGCGGTTCGCCTTCGAGAAGTTCCCCGGAGCCGACCCCGGCCTGACCACCACCATGAAGTCGGTGGGCGAGGCCATGGCCATCGGCCGCTCCTTCCCCGAGGCGCTGCAGAAGGCCATGCGCTCGGTGGAGAAGAAGGGCGTCGGCCTCACCTGGGAGGGCGAGCCCGGGACCAAGGACGAGCTGCTGCAGTCGGCGGCCACCCCCGGCGAGTACCGGCTGCGCCAGGTGCAGCAGGCGCTGCGCGCCGGGGCGAGCGTGGAGGAGCTGCACCGGGTCACCGG
This sequence comes from Nocardiopsis endophytica, assembly GCF_027706725.1. GTDB lineage: Bacteria > Actinomycetota > Actinomycetes > Streptosporangiales > Streptosporangiaceae > Nocardiopsis_A > Nocardiopsis_A endophytica. The sequence continues at coordinate 6,045 of NZ_JAQFWQ010000106.1, read as the reverse complement.
CATCGACCCCTGGTTCCTGGACCAGATGGCGCTGCTGGAGGAGACCGCCCGCAAGCTGGCCGCCGCCCCCCAGCTCGACGCCGGCCTGCTGCGCGAGGTCAAGCGCCTGGGCTTCTCCGACGCCCAGATCGCCCAGGTGACCGGAAAGACCGAGGAGGTCGTCCGGGAGCTGCGCGGCGCCCTGGACGTGCACCCGGTCTACCTGACCGTGGACACCTGCGCCGCCGAGTTCGCCGCCAGGACGCCCTACCTGTACTCCAGCTACGACGAGGAGACCGAGGTCCCGCAGGGCACCCGCCCCAAGGTGATCATCCTCGGCTCCGGGCCCAACCGCATCGGCCAGGGCGTGGAGTTCGACTACAGCTGCGTGCACGCCTCCTTCGCGCTGTCCGAGGCGGGCTATGAGACCGTCATGGTCAACTGCAACCCGGAGACGGTCTCCACCGACTACGACACCAGCGACCGGCTCTACTTCGAGCCGCTCACCCTGGAGGACGTCCTTGAGGTGGTCCGCGCCGAGCGGCTCACCGGCGAGGTCGTCGGCGTGGTCGTGCAGCTGGGCGGGCAGACCCCGCTGGGCCTGGCGCGCGCGCTCAAGGAGGCCGGGGTGCCGATCGTCGGCACCAGCCCCGAGGCCATCGACCTGGCCGAGGACCGCGGCGCCTTCGGGGAGGTGCTGGCCCGCGCCGGGCTCCCGGCGCCCAAGCACGGCACCGCCACCTCCTTCGACGAGGCCCGCGCCGTCGCCGACGAGATCGGCTACCCGGTGATGGTCCGCCCCTCCTACGTGCTGGGCGGGCGCGGCATGGAGATCGTCTACAACGAGGCGATGCTCGCCGACTACATCGAGCGCAACGCCGAGGTCAGCCCCGACTACCCGGTGCTGATCGACCGGTTCCTGGACGACGCCATCGAGATCGACGTGGACGCGATCTACGACGGCCGGGAGCTGTACATGGGCGGCATCATGGAGCACATCGAGGAGGCCGGCATCCACTCCGGCGACTCGGCGTGCGCCCTGCCCGCGGTCACCCTCGGCAACGAGGACTACGAGCGGATCCGCTACTCCACCGAGGCGATCGCCCGGGGGACCGGGGTGCGCGGCCTGCTCAACGTCCAGTACGCGCTCGCCTCCGGGGTGCTGTACGTGCTGGAGGCCAACCCGCGCGCGTCGCGCACGGTGCCGTTCGTCTCCAAGGCCACGGCGGTGCCGCTGGCCAAGGCGGCCGCCCGGGTGATGCTGGGCGCCGACATCGCGCAGCTGCGCGCCGAGGGCCTGCTGCCCACGGGCGGCGACGGCGGCACCCTGCCCATGGACGCCCCGGTCGCGGTCAAGGAGGCGGTCATGCCGTTCAACCGCTTCATCGACCGCAAGGGCGAGGGCGTGGACACCGTGCTCGGCCCGGAGATGCGCTCCACCGGCGAGGTCATGGGCATGGACGCCGCCTTCGGCGCCGCCTACGCCAAGTCGCAGCTGGCCACCTCGGGCTCGCTGCCCACCCGCGGCAGCGTGTTCGTGTCGGTCGCCAACCGGGACAAGCGCAGCATGGTCTTCCCGGTCAAGCGCCTGGCCGACCTGGGCTTCGAGATCCTGGCGACCGAGGGCACCGCCTGGGTGCTGCGGCGCAACGGGGTCGAGGCCAAGGTGGTGCGAAAGCACAGCGAAGGGCCCGGTCCGGACGGAGAACCCACTATCGTTCAACTCATCCACGACGGCGCGGTGGACCTCATCGTCAACACGCCGTTCGGCGGGGCCGGGCAGTCCGGGCCGCGCCTGGACGGCTACGAGATCCGCACCGCGGCGGTGGTGCGCGGCGTCCCCAGCGTCACCACGGTGCAGGGGCTCGCCGCGGCGGTCCAGGGCATCGAGGCGCTGGCCCGCGGCGACATCGGGGTGCGGTCCCTGCAGGAGCACGCCGAGTCGCTGCGCGGCGCCGGCGCCTGAGGCGACGGTCAGGGCGAGCGGTCGGCCGGGGCCCACCGGCGGGGGAGCGCCCCCGCAGGTGGGCCCCGGGGCCGCCCGGCGGGTGAACAGGGCAGGACGGTCAGGTTTGAGCGACTTCGGTCCGGTGCAGATCCGGTGCCCGGTGCTGTCGGTGCGCCGGGTGGACGCCTACTACGCGATCACCGTGGTCGCTCCGCAGATCGCCGAGCGCTTCCGGGCCGGGCAGTTCGTCGCCGTCGCGGTCGGCGGTGAGGCCTCGGCCATGCTGCTGCGGCGCCCGTTCGCCGTGCACGACGTCAAGCCCGACTACGGCGGCACCGTGGAGTTCCTGTTCTCGGTGCGCGGCGCGGGCACCTCCTGGCTGTCCGAGCGGCGCTCGCGGGACCTGCTGGACGTGGTCGGCCCGCTGGGGCGGCCATTCCCGCTGCCGCGCGACCCGGTCAACTGCGCCCTGGTGGGCGGCGGATCCGGCGGGGCCCCGCTGTTCCCGCTGGCGCATGCGCTGCGGCGGCGCGGATGCCGGGTGGACTTCCTGCTGGGCGGAGCCTCGGCCGACCGGGTGTTCAGCGCGATCACCGCGCGCCGGGTGGCCGAGACCGCCACCTTCACCACCGACGACGGCTCGTTCGGGGTGCGCGGGCCGGTCACCGCCCCGCTGGGCCGGGTGATCGAGGAGGCCCGCTCGGACGTGGTCTACGCCTGCGGCCCGATGCCGATGCTGCGCGAGGCCGGGGCCGTGGCCGCCCGCCACGGCATCCCGCTGCAGGTGGCGGTGGAGGAGACGATGGCCTGTGGGACCGGGCTGTGCATGTCCTGCGTGGTGCCGGTCGTCGGCGAGGACGGCGTCACCCGCATGGTGCGCGCCTGCGTCGACGGCCCGGTGTTCCGGGGCGAGCGGGTCCGCTTCGACGACGTGGGCACGATCCCCTTCGACGCCCTGGGGGCGCCCGGCTGGAAGGCCCGCCCCGAACCGGGCGACGGCATGGCCGACCGCGCCGCGGGGTGAGCGCCGGGGGAGCGGCCGGGGGCGCCGGGCCGGTGCCCGCCCCCTCGCGGAGCGGTTCCGGCCCCGCGCAGCGCTTCCGGCCCTGCGCAGCGCTTTCGGCCCCGCGGAGCGGTTCCGGCTCTGATCGGCCGACCGCGCCCACCACACACCACCACCAGGAAGGCGGACCCCCACGATGAGCCCGGACCTGCGGACGCGGCTGGGCAGTGTGCACCTGGACAACCCGGTGCTGACCGCGGCCGGGTGCGCGGGCACCGGGCGCGAGCTGGCGGCGTTCTTCGACATCTCCCGCATCGGGGCCGTCATCACCAAGTCGGTCATGCTGGAGCCGCGCGCCGGGCGCCCCGCGCCGCGGGTCGCCGAGACGCCCAGCGGCATGCTCAGCGCCACCGGCCTGCAGGGGCCGGGCGTGGAGGTGTTCCTCCAGCGCGACCTTCCCTGGCTGCTCTCGCGCGGCGGGCGCGCCGGGGTGTCGCTGGCCGGGTCGGGCGTGGCCGAGTACGCCGAGCTGGCCCGCAGGGTCTCCGAGGCGCCGGGGGTCTCCTTCCTCGAGGTCAACCTGTCCTGCGCGAACCCCTCCGACCAGGGCCGCCACTTCACCGACGACCCCCGGGAGGCGGCCCGCGTGGTGCACGCGGTGCGCTCGCACGCCCGCTCGGACGTGCCGGTCTTCGCCAAGCTCGCCGCCGACGTGCCCGACCCGGTGGCGCTGGCCGAGGCCTGCGCCGAGGCGCGCGCCGACGGCCTGTCCCTGGTCAACACGGTCCGCGGGATGGCGATCGACCCGCGCTCCCTGCGCCCCGCGGTGGCCGGGGGCATGGGCGGGGTGTCCGGCCCGGCGATCCGGCCGATCGCGGTGGGGTGCGTGTACGAGGTGCACGCGGCCCTGCCCGAGCTGCCGATCATCGGCTCCGGCGGGGTGCGCACCGGCGCCGACGTCCTGGAGTTCCTGGCGGCGGGCGCCTCGGCGGCGGCCGTGGGAACGGTGAACTTCCACGACCCGTCGGCGTGCGTGCGCATCCTGCGGGAGGTGGAGGAGGCCCTGACCGAGCACGGGGTGCGCCGGGTCGCCGACGTCATCGGGGCCGCGCACCGGCCCATGGGGGCACCACTGGGAGGCGCGGACGCCCCTGGCGGGGCCTGAGACAGCCCGTGGCGGCCCGGATACGCATCGGCCTATTCCCAGGACGGAGCGCATCCTCCCGGGATTTCTGGGCCGTCTGAGCGCCGCGCCTGCGGGTGCGGCGCCCGCCCGGGCGCCGCGGCCCCCGGCGGCCCCGCCCGCCCGGGGCGCCGTTCAGGGGGCCGAACGCGGGCCCCGGCCCGGCCCGGAGCCGGGGCGCACCGCGCCGACCTGGCCGGACGGGGATCACACCGCTCCGGCGGCGGTGGTCGGGGCCCCTGCCGGGCCGGGAATGCATGAACCCGCCGTACGGGGGAACCGCACGGGGCAGTGCCCGCGCGTCCGTACGGTTCCCAACCGGCCGGGCGCCGGCCCCTCCGGGGGCGGCCCCGTCCGGACGGCACGCACGTACCACACACGCACGTGAAGGAGAGGCATCGTGGCCGCGCCCATCGCAGTCGCCATCGACGCACCCGAGATCGAGACCGCCGCCCGCTGGGCCTCGGCGGTCGCCCCGCACGTCAGCACGGTCAAGGTGGGGCTGGAGCTCTACCTGCGCTATGGGCCCGAGGTGATCACCACGGTGCGCGGGGCCAACCGGGTCTCGGTCTTCCTGGACCTCAAGCTGCACGACATCCCGGCCACGGTGGCCGGGGCCGCGCGCAACGTGGCCCGCCTCAAGCCCTCGATCCTGACGGTGCACGCGGCCGGGGGCCGGGACATGGTCCGGGCGGCGGTGGAGGCGGCCCCGGACACCACGATCGCCGCGGTGACGGTGCTCACCTCGCTGGACGACGCCGAGCTGGAGCGGATCGGGATGGTCGGCCCGGCCTCGGACGCGGCCCGGCGGCTGGCGGAGCTGGCCGTGGAGGCGGGCGCGGGGGCGCTGGTGTGCTCCCCGCACGAGGTGGCCCAGCTGCGCGCGGACGTGGGCCCCGACGTGCGCCTGATCACCCCGGGGGTGCGCCCGGCGGGCGCGGACCGCGGGGACCAGGCCCGGGTGGCGACCCCGGAGCAGGCCCTGGCCTCCGGTGCGGACCTGCTCGTCATCGGCCGCCCGATCACCCGTGCCGCCGACCCGGGCGCGGCCGCGGCCTCCATCGCCGCGGCGGTGCGCCGCTCGGAGTCGGTCGGCGGGTGAGGCCCCGCGGACCCGGCATCCGGGGGCGGCGCCCGTTCGGGCGCCGCCCCCGGCGCCTTCCCGGCGGACCGGAAGGCGCGGCCGGGGCGCCGGCGGCCGCCTGCGGTCGCCTTCGGAGGGCGCAACGGCCGTCTCTCGCTCCCCACCGTGTCCGATTCCGGTCACATTGGGTCACGCGGATTCGGGTTTCCGCAAGCCGCTCAGCGGGGGCTCCCGCGACCGGCTCGAACCCCGGAGTGCGGCCCTGTCCGGGGATGACGCCGCCATGCCCAACCGGGCCAAAAGTCCCGATTTCAACCCCGGTGCGCAATCAGCTGGTGACACAGGGTAATTAGTTGGACGAAATAGCGCTTGAAGGGCCACTTTGCGTTGCCGAACGGGGCCGGAACCTACTAACTTGCGCAGGCGTCCGCCCTCTACAAACGAGAGAAAACCGAGGTGACCCGGCGTGGCCCTTCCTCCCCTCACACCCGAGCAGCGCGCCGCGGCTCTGGAGAAGGCCGCTAAGGCCAGAAAAGAGCGCGCGGAAGTCAAGAACCGGCTGAAGCACGGTGGCGTCTCCCTCAAGGAGGTGCTCGCCGACGGCCAGACCGACGACGTCATCGGCAAGATGAAGGTCTCGGCCCTGCTGGAGTCGCTCCCCGGCGTCGGCAAGGTCCGCGCCAAGCAGATCATGGAGCGGCTCAACATCGCCGAGTCGCGCCGCGTCCGCGGCCTGGGTGCCAACCAGCGCTCCGCCCTGGAGCGCGAATTCGGCGGCGCCGAGTAAGGACCCGACCGACTGTGCGGTACCCCACCGCGGGTGCCGCCCGACGGGTCCGCCGGCCGGC
>NZ_JAQFWQ010000105.1 GCF_027706725.1 Nocardiopsis endophytica | reverse complement strand
TGAGATCGACGCTTTTGGGCTGATCAGGCGTCGGTTTCACGACCCAGGATGGCCCTGGGGCGCCAGAGAGGCCCGGATCGGGGGTTCCGGCCGAGCCCATACCGGCACGGCGCCCCGTTTGTCCGGTTCCAAGGGCGCCGGACGCCCTCCTGCGCCCTGTTCGGCGCCCGGACCGGCCTTGCGGGCGGCGCGGGCGTGCGGTCATCGCGATACCAGAACGGGATTCGGCCCCAGAAGGCCCCTAAATGGCGCATCGGAGCCGTTTGCCGGGCCCGGCGTCACTGCGTGTAGGCGATATCGGCCCCTCGTGGGCCCCGGGTGTACGGCCGAGGGGCCCGGGTGGCCTCGTCGCCGCCCCGGACGGGGATCCCGGCAGGTCGAACGGGTACGAATCGGGCATTCTGTTCCCGAATCCCGTTCTGGTGTCGCCGTGTTCGGCGCCCCGGGGCCTTGGCGGGTGTCGCCGAGCGCGCATCCCGCCCCTCCCCCCCCTTAACGCGGAGTGTTTGCCCAGGTCATAGCCGTGCCGGGGTCCGCGGTGCGGGCCCGCCGACCGTCACGGGGCGGAAGAGCGCGCCCCCCGCCGACCGAGCCGCCCATCCGGACCATCCGGGGCCCGCCGGACGGCTGGCGGGGCCGGGGAACCGCCCGGCTCTCTCCGTCGCCGCCCATCACGGTGACCGCACACGCCCGCCAGCCGACAGCGCTGCAGATAGGGCCGCTGCCCTTCGTCGTTGCCGCCTTCCACGGCGACCGCGCACACGCGCCGCGGCCGACAGCGCTGCCGCAAGGACCGCTGACCTTTGTCGTCGCCGCCCTTGCGACCTTGCACTCCGGTTGCCCGCCGCCCGGGTGGGGGCCGTGAGTGGGGTACCTGTTCAGCCGTCTGCATGAACCGCGAGCTACCGGACGGACGGTTGGTACGGCCGGGGAACCGCCCGCTTCTGCCGTCGCTGCCAAGCCCGGTGACCACGCACACGCCCGACGCCCGACGACGCTGCAGGTAGGGCCGCCCACCTGTCCTCGTCGCCGCCAAGCCCGGTGACCACGCACACGCCCGACGGTCGACGGTGCTGCCTCAAGGGCCGCCCGCCTCGGGTGTCGCCGCTCCGCCTCGCACTCCGACGGCCCGCCGCCCGGCCGGGGCCGCAAGCGGGGGACCTGCTCTTCCGGTGTCTCAGCCCAGGACGATGGCGCCCGCCAGGACCGGGACGCCGAAGGTCACGGGGCCCGTGCCGGTGGCGTCGGCCTTGCCTCCCTGGCAGCTCGTGCCCTTGAACAGGGCGAATCTGGTCGCCTTCTCCGTCTCCACCGACACCACCCCGCCCTGCTCGGCGTCCAGGCGGCGGCAGCCGCCGCCCTCCACCTCCTGGCGGTGGCCGGACTCGAACACCACCACCGCGCTGCCCGGGCCGCCCCGCGTCCCGGCCTTCGCGCCGGCGATGGTGGCGGACATGGTGGCGAGGTTCGCGGAGCGGATCGGCACGGCGGTCCCTTCGGAGCGGCGGGGGTGATGGTCACGTGTCGTGATTATCGGTCGCCCTACGTGGTCGATCGCACTCCATCGGAGGTGTGTCGCCCGATCGGGTGAAGTGCCGGGAACTCTGCGCGCCCGTTTTACGTCGGAGGGGGCGTAACGTCGGAAGGAAACGTGACCACCGGCGGCGCTGAGAGGAGGGGGCGCGGGCATGGCCTTCATCTACGCGCTGTTCACCGCGCTCCTCCTCGGTCCCTCCGGGTGGGCCCCCGGCGGCGCCCCCGTCACCGACGGGTCGGCCCCGCTGCTCGGCGCGGTCGCCCTGCTCGCCGTCGTCACCGTGAGCACCGCCCTGGCCTGCGCCGTCGTGCGCGGGCTCAGCGCCTTGTTCCTCCCCGACTCCGGCGAGGCGCGCCGCGGCTCCATGCGGCGCCGCTCCGACGCCGCCCCCGTTCCCCCGCAGCGCGATCCCGACGCCGCGGGCAAGCCCCGTCCGAGGGCTCCCGGCGCGGTCCCCGTGGCCGCCTGACCGCCGCCCCCTGCGGCGGAGCGCGGCCGCGTCCGGCGACCACCAGCCGACCCGCCGCCGAGGGGTTCCCATGTACACGTTCGGACCGATCGCGGCCGCCATCGCCGCGGCCTCCACCGCCGTCTCCGCCATCACCGCCCTGCTCGCCCCGCTCTTCGGGGGCGCCGCGGCCGCCGCCGCGGTCATCGCCCTGACCATCCTCGTCCGCCTGGCCGTGCTGCCCCTGTCCCGCGCCCAGGTGCGCGCCGAGAAGCAGCGCGCCCGCCTGGCCCCGCGCATCCGCGAGCTCCAGCGCAAGCACGGAAAGAACCCGCAGCGCCTGGTCGAGGAGCAGCAGCGGGTCTACGCCGAGGAGGGCACCACGCCGCTGGCCGGGTGCCTGCCGATGCTCGCCCAGACCCCGGTGTTCCTCGTCCTCTACGGCCTGTTCATCAGCCCCGAGGTCTCCGGCGGCCCCAACGGCCTGCTGGAGCACACCCTGGGCCCGGTGCCGCTGGGCGCCACCCTCACCGACGCCCTGGCCGCCGGCCCCGGGGCGGTGGCGGTCTTCGCCGTGCTCATCGCCGCGGTCGCCGCCGCCGCGTGGGCCTCGCGCAGGTGGCTGACCCTGCCCGCGATGCGGCAGGCCGGGCCGGGGGCCGACGGCGGGGGCCGGGACGGCGCCCCGGCGCTCCCGGGCATGGGCGTGATGACCTACCTGCCGTTCATGACGGTCGCCGTCGCGGCGGTGGTCCCGCTGGCCGCCGGGCTCTACCTGGCGACCAGCACGGCGTGGGCGGTCGGGGAGCGCCTGCTGCTCAGGCGCCTGGTCAAGGCGTGAGGCACGGCCCCTCGCGGCGCCGGGCGGGTCAGAGCTTCACGTTCACGCAGGCCAGGCGGTCACCGGCGGAACCCGCCTCGCCCTCGCCGGTCTTGGTGTGCTGGTCGTGGATCACCAGCGACTTCATCTCCCCGGAGCGCGGGGCCCAGTCCACGTCCGCGTCGGAGTCGGCGTTGCCGTCGGAGTCGGTGGTGAAGTCCAGCCACACCTCGTTGTCGTCGTTGGCGTACTTCGGGTCGGACGAGGGCTGCTCGGGGTCCTTCTGGTCCTGGTAGTGCGGCCCGGAGTCGTCGGGCTTCTCCCCGCAGGCCCCGGTGTGCATGTGCGCCCCGTAGTCGCGGTCGGGCGTCAGCCCGGTGACGCGGAGCGAGAACTCGGTGCCGCCGTCGTCGCCCTCCTGGTCGTCGGCGTCCTCGTCCGCTCCCTCGTCCGCGCCCTCCGAGGAGATCGCCAGCTCCACACCCGCCCCGGCCGGGACCGCGTCCTCGTCGTAGGTCACCGCGGCCGCCCCCTCGGAGTAGGGCTCGAACTCCTCGCTCACGTCGGCCAGATTCGCCTGCGCCTCCTCGGTGCCGCCCCCTTCCTCCGTGGGGGAGGGCGACGACTCCTCTCCGGCGCCGTAGCTGCCCCCGCCTCCGCCGCCGTTGCCGTCCCCGCCGCCGTCGCAGCCCGCCGCGAGCAGCGGAAGCAGCGCCAGTCCGGCGATCGTCCGGGTCAGGTGCCGTGTCAGGTCCATGTCGTCCACCCCTGGATGAGCCGAGTCGCTGTCGCCGATGGTAGCTACCCTGAGTGCGACCGGTGACACGCTGAGCTTCATCCGGGGCGGCGCCTACCCCGGCTCGGTGACGCGCTCCCGCCCGGTGTGGGCCCCCGGCGCGGGGTAGGGGTCCCGGAAGGTGAACGCGTCCGGCCCGGGGCCGTTCGCCCTCAGGAGTTCGAGCCGCTCCCCGCCCTCCTCCGGTGTCGGGAGCCGCCCCGCCGGCACCCACCACAGGACCAGGCCCGGGCGCCCCAGGGGGACGAACCAGTCGCGCCGCCGCCGGAGGAGGTCGAGGTGGTCGGCGCTGCGGTAGGTGAAGGCGCGCAGCGACTCCACGTCCTCCCACACCGACATGTTGACGATGACGTCCGGTCCGAACGGGCGGGTGGCGGTGGCGTCGTTCGCGCCCTCGTCGGTGAGGCGCCAGACGAACCCCGGCGCGGCGTCGGCGAGCGCGTTGACGGGGTCCAGGGCGGTGACGAAGTCCGCCATCGAGGGGTCGTCGAGCGGGGCGCGGAGGGCGCCGATGTTCATCTGGGCGAGGTGGTGATCGCTCATGCCGGTCAGCAGAGCACGGCGCGCGCCTCTATGTCAATCTTCATTGTTTTTAGAGATGGCGACGCAGCATCCCCCCGGCTCCGGGGCCGTCCGCGCCTGGAACCCGCCCCACCGCTCGACCGTCCCGCGCAGCAGCTCCAGGTTCATTCCGCAGGTCAGCGGCGGGAAATCGGCGGCCAGCGACCGGAACGGGCAGTTGCGCAGGCGCACTTCGCCACCCTCGCCACCCTCGCCGCCCTCCTGCCCCGCGGCCGGAGCGACCGGCTCGTACCCGCACGCGGCGAGCGCGCGGGCCACCTCCTCCAGCCGGACGGGCGCCCCGGCGCTCCCCGCGCCCTCGGCCTCCGCCGCGCGCCGCCGCCCCTCCTCGCGCGCGACCGCGTACAGCGCCTCCTCGGCCCCCGCCCGCTCGACCGCCTCGGCGAGCAGCCGCGCCGCCGCCTCATAGTCGCGCGGCGGCAGGTGCAGGCTCACCTCCTGCCCCGAGCGCCGGTACACCTTCGCCGGGCGGCCGGCCCCCGGCCCCTGCCGCCCGGAGAGCCGCCGCCGCTCCACTTCCAGCAGCCCGGCCCCGGCCAGCCGGTCCAGGTGGAACGCGGCCAGCGTGCGGGTGATCCCCAGGGCCTCGGCGGCGTCGCTCCGCCCCGCCTCGCCCCGCTCGCACACGTACCGGTAGAGCCTGCGCCGCACCGGGTCCGCCAGCGCCCCGGCCGCGCCGATCGCCCGTTCGCCGAACGCTTCTCCGGCCGCCGTGCCCCCGGGGCCGTCCGCCGTGCCCGCCGTGTCCTCCGTCATCCCTCCATTGTGCGGCGCACCGCGTCGTCGGCGAGGGCGCGGCCCGCCTCCCCGTACAGGTGGTGCACCTCGTCGGCGCCGCGCGCCCGCAGCTCGCCGATCTCCTCGGCGTGGGAGACCACCCCCGCCACCACCGGGCGGTGCCCGGTGGCGCCCAGGCTCTCCAGCGCGGCCAGATTGCCCCGCTGGTGGGGCATGGCCAGGATGACGAGCCCGATCTCCTCGGACAGGGAGAGCCGGTCCCAGAAGTCGGAGTCCGTGGCGTCGCCCTCCACGACCCGGTAGCCCGCCCTGCGCAGCCGCGCCACCGTCGCCGGGTCGTGCTCGACGCCGACCACCGCGACCCCGTGCGCCTCGCGCAGCCGGTCGTAGGCGCCGCGCCCGACCCGGCCCATGCCCAGCACGACGGCCCGCGCCCCGGACAGGTCGATCGGCCGGTCCCCCGGCACCAGGACGGCCCGCTCGCGTCGCCGCAGCCACGGTCCGACGGAGCGGTAGATCCGCTCCCCGCGCGTGTTCACCGGGGCCGAGACCAGGAAGCTCAGCGCCACGGCCAGCGCCGTCGCCGCCAGCCGCTCCTCTGTGAGCCACCCCCGCTCCACCGCCGACGCCACCACGACCAGCCCGAACTCCGAGTAGGTGCCGAGCACGGCTCCGGCCAGCAGCGACGTGCGCCCGCGCAGCCGGAAGCACAGGAACAGCGCGGTGAACAGCGCCCCCTTCAGCGGGAGCAGGACCAGCAGGGCGGCCGCCAGGCCCACCGTCTCCCAGGCGGGCACCCCGGCCAGCCCGATGCTCAGGAAGAACCCCACGAGGAAGAGCTCCTTGAGGGAGAAGAGCATCTTCGCCAGGTCGGGGGCGTTGGCGGCCGGGGCCAGCAGGACGCCCAGGGCCAGTGCCCCCAGGTCCCCCTTGACCCCCACCAGCTCGAACAGGGCGTACCCGAGCACCAGCGCGGCCACCACCCCGAACAGCGCCTGCATCTCCCCGTGGCCGATCCGGTCCAGCAGCCGGCGCAGCAGCGGGGCCGCGGGGACCAGCAGCGGCAGCAGCAGCGCCCAGGGGCCCGGCCGGGTGTCGGTGGAGGCGGCGATGAAGACGACCGCGAAGACGTCCTGCACGATCAGGACGCCGATGGCCACGCGGCCGTAGAGCGACCCCAGCTCGCTGCGGCCCTGCAGCACCTTCACGGCGAACACGGTGCTGGAGAAGGACAGCGCGAACCCGAGGAGCAGCAGACCGCTCCACGCGGTGCCCTGGAGCAGGGGGAGCCCGGTCAGCCCGACCGCCCCGAGGGCGAGTGCGGCCACCGCCACCGAGAGGCCCATGTGCAGGGTCGCCGGACCCCACACCTCGGGCTTGAGCAGGCTGCGCACGTCCAGCTTCAGGCCGATCGTGAACAGCAGCAGCGTCACACCCAGATCGGCGATGCCCTCCAGCTCCGGCGTCGGCCCGTAGCCCAGGCCGCTGAGCACGAACCCGGCGACGAGGAACCCCACGAGCGGCGGCAGCCGGACGGCCGCGGCGGCGAGCCCGCCGGCGAAGGCGGCGACGATGAATGCGGCCTCCATGGTCCCCCCTCGCTCTCCAGCGGCCGTGCCTTCGCAGCGCAGCGCGGCCTTCGGGCGAGCGTCAAGAGATCGTAGGAGATCCCGTCCGACGCGTACACGGGACATGGTCCCCCGTGTGGGGCCGACTCCTCCGCAATGCACCTTTTCCGGGCGAGCCGGGGCGTACGATCGGAGCGCCTATGAGAACGATCAGCCGCGATGGCGAGCACGAACTCGACATCAAGAAGTCCCGGTTCCTCTGCGCGATGGCCCGTGTCGGTTCGGAGGACGAGGCGCGCGCCTTCATCGCCGAGCGGCGCAAGGCCCACTGGAGCGCCAACCACAACTGCAGCGCCTACGTCCTCGGCGAGGACGGCGGCGTGCAGCGCTCCAGCGACGACGGCGAGCCCTCCGGAACCGCCGGGGTGCCCATGCTGGAGGTGCTGCGCCACCGCGGGGTGACCGACGCGGTCGCGGTGGTCACCCGCTACTTCGGCGGGGTGAAACTGGGCGCGGGCGGGCTGATCCGGGCCTACGGCGGCGCCGTGTCCGCCACCCTCGACTCCCTGGGACTGCTGGAGCGCCGCACCCTCCTCGTGGTCGCGGTGATGGCCGACTACCTGCAGGCCGGGCGCCTGGAAAGCGAGCTGCGCACCTCCCCCTACACGGTGCGGTCCGTGGAGTACGGCGCCGACGTGCGCATCGACGTGGCGCTGCGCGAGGAGGAGCTGGACGGCTTCCGCGCCTGGCTGGCCGAGGCCACCGCCGGGCAGGCGGTCTGCGAGGTCCAGGGCAGCACCGTCGTGGAGGTCCCGCCGGAGCCCGGCGCGGATTGAAAAGGCGCGCGGACAGGCAGGTGTGCTCTGCGTTGATCTCGGGAGAAAGGACGCTACCGGGCCGCTTTCAGGGGCGCTTTTCCCGAGATCAACGGCGTAGGCGCGGCGTTCGGCGGCGGAGCCGGCGGGGCTGGGCCGCCGCGGCCCGCCCCGCCCATCCGCGTCTGAGGGGCGTGTTCGCCGAGCCCTCGGCGTTCTAGGATTCGGTCTACGGAACGTCGTCCTAGGGAGTGGGCAATGCGCACCACGCGGCGGGCCCCGCGGGCGGCCACCGCGGGCGCCGTGTTCGTCGCGGGGGCCGTGCTCCTCGGGAGCGGTGCGTGCACCCCGGACGAGCCCGACCCGCCGGACACCTCGCCCCGCCCCCTGCCCACCGCCTTCGAGGGCGAGCGGCCCCCGGGCGTCGAGGGCGACCCGGTGCGGCACCTGCACGGTCCCGGCGCCGACGGCCCCGACATCCTCGACGACGACATGGGCGTGCGCATCCAGGCGCTCGGCGACGCGTTCCTGATCAGCTCCAACAGCGAGGAGCGCCACCTTCTCCAGCGCGCTTCGGACGGCGAGACCCTCTGGCAGGGCGAGCAGCGGGTGGACGGCTTCACCCGCACCGCCGACGGCGGCCCCGCGCTGCGCCTCACCGGCGAGGGCGGCGCGAGCGTCGTCGACGACGAGGGCGAGACGGTCTGGGAGGGCGGCGGACGCGACGTATACGTGCCCGGGTTCTCGGTCCACCGCCCAGAGGAGTGGTCGCCCGAGGACCCCCACGGCGCGTTCGCGGTGAGCGGCCCCGATGGCGGCGACCCCCTCTGGGAGTACACGTTCGAGGAGCCGGACGACTCGGCCCCGGACCCCGAGCGGATGGGCGTGCCCGTCGCCGCTGACGACGGCGTCCTCCTCCTGGACGACGGCGCCGGGCTGCTCCAAGCGCGCGACCCCGAGGACCCCGGCGAGCCCCTGTGGAGCGTGACCGGGGACGACTCCGACCTCCTGGGCGATGGCGCTGTCCCCCGCCCCGCCCCCCAGGTCGTCGGCCACTATGCGCTGCCCGCCCCTGAGGACGGCTCGACCGAGGAGGACTCACCCGGGGACGAGGGTTCGGACGGTGCCTCGGACGAGGCTTCGGAAGGCGCCTCGGACGGGGCAGAGGAGTCCCCGACCCCCTCGTCCGGGGACGACACCGCCCCCGACGGCTCCGAGGCGACCGTGCGCGGGGTCCTCGTCCGCTGGACCCGCCCCGAGGAGCCGTCCCTGCTCTCCATGCACGACCTGCACACCGGCGAGGTCGTGTGGACCCTCCAGGAGCCCGGCACCAACCCCGCCGACCCCGACTTCGCCCCCGACCCGCTCGCCGGGGCCGTCCTCGACCCCGGAACCGGCACCCTGATGCTCCCGCAGGCCGGCGGCCGCACTCCGATGGTCGCGCTCGACACCGCCACCGGCGACCTCCTGTGGGAGTTCGAGGGCCAGGACGAGCGCGCCCTGTCCGTCGCCTTCGCCGCGGGCGGGTTCGTCTACGCGGACGCGCGCGGCGCCGACGACACCGACAGCACCCAGGTCGTCCTGGAGGCGCCCTCCAAGGACGAGGCCGCCGAGGGGCTCGACTCCTTCGTCGAGGCGGTCAGCGCCGACGGGTACGCGGTGGTCGTGCACGACCGGCAGCGCTTCGTCTTCGCTCCGCCGGACGCGCCGGACGGGGACTGAACCCGCGTTCTCGGGGCACGTGGTCCCCGACACACTCTGCGCACCCCCGCTCTGCCAGCCGCAGAACCCCGTTCTATAGCATCTCGGAGTATGGACATGCCGGACAGTCAGACGGGCGGCGACCCGGTCCCGGGATCCGCGTTCCCGCACGCCTCGCATGAGCAATGGCGGTCGCTCGTCGCAGGGGTGCTGAAGAAGAGCGGCGTCGAGGTCGGGCCGGACGCCTCGGAACCCGAGGCGATGCTGGCCTCCGCCACCTACGACGGCATCACCCTCAGCCCCCTCTACACCCCCGAGGACGGCCTCGACTCCGGCTTCCCCGGCCTGGCCCCCTTCACCCGGGGCGGGCGCCCCGAGGGCGCCGCCGCCTCCGGGTGGGAGGTCCGCCAGCTGCACGCCGACCCCGACCCGGCGCGGACCCGCGGCGCCGTGCTCGCCGACCTGGAGAACGGTGTCGGCGCCCTGTGGCTGCGGGTCGGCGACGGCGGACTGCCCCCCTCCGGCCTGCGCGAGGCCCTCACCGACGTGTACCTGGACATGGCCCCGGTCCACCTGGAGCCCGGCGCCGACCACCGCGCCGCCGCCGACGCCCTGCTCGGGGTGTGGGCCGACGCCGGCGCCGACTCCGGCGCCACCGGCGGCCTGGGCATCGACCCGCTGGGCACGCGGATGCGCGGGCGGTCCGCCGACCTGGCCGACGCGGCCGCCACCGCCCGCGGGCACGCCGACCGCCACCCCCGCCTGCTGCTGATGGCGGCCGACGCCACCCCCGTGCACGACGCGGGCGGCTCCGAGGCCCAGGAGCTCGGCACCGCCATGGCGGTCGGCACCGCCTACCTGCGCGCCCTCACCGAGGCCGGGATGGGCCTGGCGGAGGCGGCCGGGCGGATCGAGTTCCGCCTCGCCGCCTCCGCCGACCAGTTCCTCACCATCGCCAAGCTGCGCGCCGCCCGCGCCATGTGGGCGCGGGTGTGCGAGGCCTGCCACCTGACCGAGGAGCACCGGTCGATGCGGCTGCACGCGGTCACCTCGGCGGCGATGATGACCCGCCGCGACCCGTACGTGAACATGCTCCGCACCACCCTGGCCTGCTTCGGCGCCGGGGTCGGCGGCGCCGACGCGGTCACCGTGCGCCCCTTCGACTCCGCCCTGGGCCTGCCCGACGGGTTCGCCCGGCGCATCGCCCGCAACACCCAGTCCCTGCTGGTGGAGGAGGCCGGCCTGGCGCGGGTCATCGACCCGGCCGGGGGGTCGTTCTTCGTCGAGCGGCTCACCGCCGACCTCTACGCCAAGGGGTGGGCGTTCTTCCAGGAGCTTGAGGCCGCCGGGGGGCTGCCCCGGGCCCTGGACTCCGGGCTGCTGCGGGACCGGGTCGACGAGGTGTGGGAGCGCCGCCGCGACGCCGTGGCCCACCGCGCCGACCCCGTCACCGGCGTCAGCGAGTTCCCGCTGCTCACCGAGGAGCTGCTGGAGCGCGAACCGGCCCCGGCGCCGCGCGCCGAGGAGGCCGAGCGGTCGGTGCTGCCCGCCCGCCGCTACGCCGAGGAGTTCGAGGAGCTGCGGGACGCCGCCGACGCGCACCGGGACGCCACCGGTGCCCGCCCCGCGGTCTTCCTGGTCACCCTGGGTCCGGTGGCCGCGCACACCGCCCGCGCCGCGTTCGCCGCCAACCTGCTGCAGGCCGGCGGCATCGAGCCGGTGGGCGGCGGCACCACCGGCGGCCCGGACGAGGCGGCCGCCGCCTTCGCCGAGGCCGGGGCGCAGGTGGCCTGCCTGTGCTCCAGCGACGCGCTCTACGACGAGCACGCCGCCGAGGCGGTCGAGGCCCTGCGCCGGGCCGGGGCCCGCCGGGTCCTGCTCGCCGGGACGCCGGACGGGGAGCACCGGGCCGCCGGCGCCGACGGCTTCCTCCACGCCGGGGCCGACGCCCTGGGCCTGCTCAAGGAACTGCACGAGACGCTAGGGGTGGGGCGATGAGCACAGGTGCGGGCGGCGGCCGGGAGGCCATCCCCGACTTCAGCACGGTCCCGCCGGGCGGCACCGCCCCGGCGGCGGGGGCCCACACCCCGGAGGACTGGCGGGCGGCGCTGGCCGAGGCCACCGGCAAGGGGCCGGACGCGTTCGTGTGGGAGACCCCCGAGGGGATCGGGGTGCGGCCGCTGTACACCCCCGCCGACACCGAGGGGCTGGGCTTCGTCTCCGGCTACCCGGGCATCGCCCCCTACCTGCGGGGCCCCTACCCCACCATGTACGTCAACCAGCCGTGGACGGTGCGGCAGTACGCGGGGTTCTCCACCGCCGAGGAGTCCAACGCCTTCTACCGGCGCAACCTGGCCGCCGGGCAGAAGGGGCTGTCGGTCGCCTTCGACCTGGCCACCCACCGCGGCTACGACTCCGACCACCCGCGCGTGGCCGGCGACGTCGGCATGGCCGGGGTGGCGATCGACTCCATCTACGACATGCGGCAGCTCTTCGACGGCATCCCGCTGGACCGGATGAGCGTGTCGATGACCATGAACGGCGCGGTGCTGCCGGTGATGGCGCTGTACATCGTCGCCGCCGAGGAGCAGGGGGTGCCGCCCGAGAAGCTGGCGGGGACCATCCAGAACGACATCCTCAAGGAGTTCATGGTCCGCAACACCTACATCTACCCGCCCGCGCCGTCGATGCGGATCATCTCCGACATCTTCGCCTACACCTCGAACCGGATGCCCCGGTTCAACTCCATCTCCATCTCCGGCTACCACATGCAGGAGGCGGGGGCCACCGCCGACCTGGAGCTGGCCTACACCCTGGCCGACGGGGCGGAGTACATCCGCGCCGGGCGCGGCGCCGGGCTCGGCGTGGACACGTTCGCGCCCCGGCTGTCGTTCTTCTGGGCCATCGGCATGAACTTCTTCATGGAGGTGGCCAAGCTGCGCGCGGCCCGGCTGCTCTGGGCCGACCTGGTGCAGGGGTTCGGGGCCGAGAACCCCAAGTCGCTGTCGCTGCGCACGCACTCGCAGACCTCGGGCTGGTCGCTCACCGCCCAGGACGTGTTCAACAACGTGGTGCGCACCTGTGTGGAGGCGATGGCCGCCACCCAGGGCCACACCCAGTCGCTGCACACCAACGCACTGGACGAGGCGCTGGCGCTGCCCACCGACTTCTCGGCGCGCATCGCCCGCAACACCCAGCTCGTGCTGCAGCAGGAGTCGGGCACCACCCGCAGCATCGACCCGTGGGGCGGCAGCCACTACGTCGAACGCCTCACCGCCGACCTGGCGCGCCGCGCCCGCGCGCACATCCGGGAGGTGGAGGAGGCCGGCGGCATGGCCGCCGCCATCGACGCCGGGATCCCCAAGATGCGCATCGAGGAGGCGGCCGCCCGCACCCAGGCGCGCATCGACTCGGGCCGCCAGCCGGTCATCGGGGTCAACAAGTACCCGCCGGACACCCCCGACGAGATCGAGGTCCTCAAGGTCGACAACAGCCGGGTGCGGGCCGAGCAGCTGGAGAAGCTGCGGCGACTGCGCGAGGAGCGCGACGAGGACGCGACCCGCGCCGCCCTGGAGCGGCTGTCCGAGGCGGCGGCCAAGGACTCGGGCGGCGGCTCCCTGGAGAACAACCTGCTGGCGGCGGCGGTGGACGCGGCGCGGGCCAAGGCGACCGTGGGGGAGATCTCCGACGCCATGGAGCGGGTGTTCGGGCGCCACTCCGGGCAGATCCGCACCATCCAGGGCGTCTACCGGGAGGAGGCGTCGTCGGCGAAGGGGGCCGCTGAGGCGATGGAGAGCGTCGCGGACAAGGTGGCGGCGTTCGAGGAGCAGGAGGGGCGCCGCCCCCGCATCCTCGTCGCCAAGATGGGCCAGGACGGCCACGACCGGGGGCAGAAGGTGATCGCGACCGCTTTCGCCGACCTGGGCTTCGACGTGGACGTGGGCCCGCTGTTCCAGACCCCCGAGGAGGTGGCCGCCCAGGCGGCCGAGGCCGACGTGCACGTCGTCGGGGTGTCGTCGCTGGCGGCGGGGCACCTGACGCTGGTCCCGGCGCTGCGCGAGGCGCTGGCCGCGCACGGGCGCGAGGACATCATGGTCGTCGTCGGCGGGGTGATCCCCCCGGCGGACCACGCGGCGCTCGCCGAGATGGGCGCGGCCGCCGTCTTCGGGCCCGGGACCGTGATCGCCGAGGCGGCGGGGGGACTGCTCGACCGGCTCGCCGCCGGGCTGGGGCACGAGTGAGCGGGCGCCGGATCGACGTCGGCGCCCTGGCCGAGGGCGTCCTGGCGGGCCACCGGCCCACCCTGGCCCGGGCGATCACCCTGGTCGAGTCGCGGCGGCCGGACCACGCCGAGCGCGCCCAGGAGCTGCTCGCGCGGCTGCTCCCGCACGGCGGCAAGGCGCACCGGGTCGGCGTCACCGGGGTGCCCGGCGTCGGCAAGTCGACCTTCATCGACGCGCTCGGCTCCGCGCTGACCGGGCGCGGCCACCGGGTGGCGGTGCTGGCGGTCGACCCCTCCTCCACCCGCACCGGGGGCAGCATCCTCGGCGACAAGACCCGGATGGCCCGGCTGGCGGTGGACCCGCACGCGTTCGTGCGGCCCTCGCCCACCGCCGGGACGCTGGGCGGGGTGGCCCGCGCCACCCGGGAGACCATGGTGCTCATGGAGGCCGCCGGGTTCGACGTGGTGCTGGTCGAGACGGTCGGGGTGGGCCAGTCGGAGGTGGCGGTCGCCGGGATGGTCGACTGCTTCTGCCTGCTGGCCCTGGCCCGCACCGGCGACCAGCTCCAGGGCATCAAGAAGGGCGTGCTGGAGCTGGTCGACGTGGTGGCGGTGAACAAGGCCGACGGGCCGCACGCCGACGACGCCCGCAGGGCCGCCCGCGAGCTGGGGCGGGCGCTGCGGCTGCTGCGGCCGGTGCACGAGGTGTGGCGGCCCCGGGTGCTGACCTGCAGCGGGCTCACCGGCGACGGCCTGGACGAGGTGTGGGGGGCGGTGCTGGACCAGCGCGCCGCCCTGGAGGAGTCGGGGGAGTTCGCCGAGCAGCGCAGCCGCCAGCAGGTGGAGTGGATGTGGTCACAGGTGCGCGACCGGCTGATGGACCGGCTGGTGCACGACCCCGGCGTCGCCGCGGAGGTGCCGGGCCTGGAGGAGGCCGTGCGCTCGGGGGAGCGGACCGCCACCCAGGCCGCCGAGCGCATCCTGGACCGGTTCTCGCGCGGCTCCGGCGGCCCACCGGGCGGCGCCTGATGACGCAGGCCACAGCGCACACGGGGTTCACCGGTCCGTGCGCGGACGAAAATAACTTCCGGATCGGCATTCCCGAGACGCCGATCGGCTAATACCGTGGGTGGTCAGGGATGCGCGCGCGACCGGCGAGGGGAGCCGGGCGCCCACCCGGGTGACGGGTCGGGCGGCCCCGGCCGCGCGGTCGGGCCGTATGGGGACCCCTCACCATCAGTGGGGCTGGGAGGAGTGAACGTGCACAGGCTTGGGCTCGGCACCCGGGTCGAGAACCACACCGTGATCGTCACGGTGGAGGGAGACCTCGACATCGCGACGGCCGGGGATCTCCAGGAGCATGTGACGGAGGCCGTGGGCGAGCACGGCCCGTGGCTGATCCTGGATCTGAGCGCGCTGGAGTTCATGGACTCCAGCGGGCTGAACGCCGTCATCCACATCTACCGCGCGGTCAAGGAGCGGGGCGGCAGCCTCGCGCTCGCCGCGCCCAACGACCGTGTGACCAAGGTGGTCCGGCTGGTCGGGCTGCACCGGCAGGTCCCGGTGCACCGCACCGTGCCGGTGGCCGTGAGCGCCATGAAGGCGCTGGAGGCCAAGCAGGCCGGCTGACCCCCGATCGAGGCCCGTCCCGTGGACCTGTCCTGGAACCACAACGCGCACTACCACGGCCTGCTGCTGGGCCGGGTCCCCCGTCCGTGCGCCCGCGCCCTCGACGTGGGCTGCGGGGACGGGCGTTTCGCGCGCCTGCTGGCCGGCGTCGCCGGCCAGGTCGACGCGATCGACCCGGACCCGCGGATGGTGGACGCCGCCCGCCGCCGGACCCCCGGCCGGCTGGACGTGCGCTACACCAAGGCGGCGCTGGGCGAGATCGACCTGGAGCCCGGCGCCTACGGGTTCGTGTCGGCGATCTCCTCCCTGCACCACCTCCCGGCCGCCGAGTTCGGCGGTGCGCTGCGCCGCTTGGAGGCGGCGCTGGCGCCCGGCGGCGTGCTCGCCGTGCTGGGGCTGTACAAGGAGGAGACCGCGAACGACCGGGCCGCGTCGGCCGCCGCGCTGCTGCCGCAGTGGGCGATGGGCGGCGCGCTGGCCGCCGGGCGCGCCCTGACCGGGGTGCCCGACCCGGACGAGCCGGGGATGCCGGTCGCCGAACCGGAGATGGACCTGCGCCGCATCGCCGCCGAGGCGGGCCGGGTCCTGCCGGGGGTACGGGTGCGGCGGCTGCTGTTCTGGCGGTACTGCCTGTTCTACACACGCCGTCCTTCCCCTGGGCCCCGGGAGCCGTCCCGGCGATAGTGTCGCGGCATGGCCACACCCGACTTCATCCTGCGGCTGCGCAAGCACGTCGGCCACGAGAAGCTCTTCCTCACCGGTGTGACGGGCGTCGTCATCGGTGACGGCACCGTCGGCGACGAGGGGGCGGTGCTGCTGCACCGCCGGGCCGACGGCGGGGCCTGGTCGCCGCCGGGCGGCATCCTGGAGCCGGGCGAGCAGCCCGCCGAGGCGCTGGTCCGCGAGGTAGAGGAGGAGACGGGCATCGTCGCGGTGCCCGAGAGGGTGGCGAGCGTGGTCACCGGGGACCCGTTCACCTACGACAACGGGGACGTGGTGCAGTTCGTCGACATCGCCTTCCGGTGCCGCCCCGTGGGCGGCCGGATCCGGGTCGACGGCGACGAGTCGCTGGAGGTGGCCTGGTTCCCGATGGACGGCCTGCCCCCCATGGCCGACCGCGTCCTCGCCCGCATCCACCACGCCCACGAGGACGGCGGGGCCTGGTTCGTGCCGGCCGGCCCCGGTGACGGCACACCGATCACACGGGGATGATCCCGACTCGGTCCCCGCACAGGCGCATGAGGTCATCGGCATCGGACGTCAGGAGTGCCACCGGCCGCGGCTGACGCAGGGCGACCTCCGCGACGGTGGCGTCGATGGCGTGCTTGTGGCCGTGTACGCCTGCCTCCTTGAGCAGTGCAGCCGCTGCCTTGGCCGACTTCTCCGTCACCGGTTCGATCCTGATCTGGGAAAGTACCCAGTTCAAGCGAGTGAGGTTCGACCGCGCATGGCTCACTTCGATGATGGTGTTGGCGCTGATGACGAGCCTGCTCCGAGCGGAACTGAACTTCTTCAGCATGGACTCGACCCTGCGATCGTTCTCCACCCAGGCCGAGAGGCCCTGGGAGTCGAGGACGACGCTGGCCACCGTGGTCGTCAAGCCGCCTTCCTCTCGGTGTCCCGGCGGAAGGCGGCATCGATGCGCTCTTGTGCCTCTGCGAGTTCCTCCTCAGTGAACTCTCCGTACGCCTCTTCATGGCGCCGGAGCTCTTCCTCCAGGAGGTCGTGGCGGATCTGTTCGGCGACCGCCTCCGCGACGTAGCCCGAGAGGTTGTCGGTCAGCTTCCGGAGCTGCTCGGCTTGATCGGTCGGGAGGGTCACTGTGATGCGTGTGGTGTCGGCCATGCTTCGAGCATACTCGGGTATGCGCGCTGTGTCCGGGGAATCGTGAGATCCGCGCTCACTCGACAGGACCTGGCCCGGCCCGGTGCCGGGGCACCGGGCCGGGCCTGCGCGCGGGCCGGTCCGCCTCGGCCGCGCGTCACTCGGCCGAGACGGCCTCCCGGACCTTGCCGCGCATGATCGCCCAGTGCAGGACGGCGCCCAGGGCGGCGCCCAGGATCCAGGCGAAGCCGGACAGGAACTCCAGGGCGGGCAGCCAGACGGCGGCGATGGAGAACACCGACGCCGCGGCGAACACCGCCATCGCCCGCAGGTTCCACCCGCGCGTGTAGTGGTAGGGGCCGTCGGGCGACGAGGAGTACAGGGCCTTCACGTCCAGGCGCTGCCGCCGGATCAGGTAGTAGTCGGCGACGATGATCCCGAACAGCGGCGCCAGCACCGCGCCCAGGGTGTCCACGAACGCGGCGATGCCGATGCCCTCGATGAACGCCACCCACAGGCCGCCGATCACGAAGCCCACCGCCGCCGTGATCAGGCCGCCGGTGAAGGCGTTGATCTTCCTCGGCGCCAGGTTGGCCAGCGCGTACACCGGCGGGATGAAGTTGGCGACCAGGTTGATGCCCACCGTGGCCACGAAGAAGGTCAGCGCCGCCACCACGGTGAGGGCGGTGTTGTCCACCTGCTCCACGATGTCGGAGGGGTTGGTCAGCGCCTCGCCGTACAGCACCCCGGTCCCGGCGGTGATGACCAGCGCCAGGAACGAGAACACGGCCAGGCTGACCGGCAGCCCCAGCAGGTTGCCCACCTTCATCGACCGCTCCGAGCGGACGAACCGCGAGAAGTCGCCGTAGTTCACCACGACCGCCGCGAAGTAGGCCACCATCGTGCCCACGACCGCGAAGAACGCGCTCACGCCGCCGTTCGCCTCGGTCGCCTGGGCCCCGGAGCCGGAGAACACGGTGCCGATCTCGGAGAGCAGCCCGCCGCCGGCGCGCCACCAGATCACCCCCATCAGGGCGATCATCACCACGTAGACGGCCGGACCCGCCCAGTTCAGGAAGGTGCCGATCCACTGCATGCCGCGCACGAAGAGGCCGAGCTGGAACAGCGCGACGATGGCGTAGGACAGCCAGCCCACTGCGGACATCCCCAGGAACGCCGCGTCCGGTCCGGGGCCGAACAGGGCGGTGATCATCAGCGCCACCGCCGTGGAGGCGAAGTAGGTCTGGGCGCCGTACCAGAACACCGCGGTGATCGCCCGCAGCATCGTCGGGAACTGGGTGCCGTAGACCCCCAGGGAGGCGCGGGCGACCACCGCGTAGGGGATGCCGTGCCGGACGCTGGGGCGGCCGACCAGGTTGCACAGGAACATGATGATGACGCCGGCGAGCATGATGCCGCCGAACACCGCCCACCCGTTCAGCCCGTAGGACACGAAGAGGGTGGCGGCGAGGGTGTAGCCGAACAGGCTCTGGATGTCGTTCGACCACACGTTGAAGATCTCGAACCAGCCCCAGGTGCGCTTCTTCTCCGGGAGCGGTGCGATGTCGTCGTTGTACAGCGCCGGGTCGGCGCCGTCGGGGACGGCCGGGTGTGCGGCGGCCGCCGGTTCGGTGGCGGCCGATGGGGCCGTCGTCGTCGGGTCGGTCATGGCGGGTCCTCGAATAACGGGCGGGCTCGGAGGCGGACGAGCGTTGCGGACGGGACGGTGGAGCGGCGGGGCGCGGGCGGACGCGCCCCGCCGCCCCTCAGATGTCGGAGCGGGCCCGGTCCTGGGGCAGCTCGGCGACCGTGGGACGGGAGAAGGAGTCGGTCGCCGAGTCGTAGACCCAGCTCGCCCCGACGCTGGTGGCCAGGTACTCGTCCGGCCGCTCGGCGTCGATCTCGGCCTGCGGGTGGCGCGGCAGGATCCACGCCTTCATCAGGACGAGGTAGACGGCGAAGGCGACCGGGAAGCCGATGATGTAGGCGTAGTCGGGCTGCCAGAGCGCGATGGCCGAGGCGGAGAACCAGGCGATCAGCGCCGCCGGGTTGAAGCCGCGGGCGTACCGGTACTGCCCGTCGGGGCGGTACAGGTCGGGCACGTTCACCCGGCGCCGGCGCAGCACGTAGTAGTCGGCGATCATGATCCCGGCGATGGCGGCGATGAACCCGCCGTAGTAGCTCAGGAACGTGAACAGGTTCTCCAGCAGCAGCCAGGGCATCACCGCGGTGCCGACGACGCCCGCCAGCACCACGCCCATCCGGTAGGACAGC
This sequence comes from Nocardiopsis endophytica, assembly GCF_027706725.1. GTDB lineage: Bacteria > Actinomycetota > Actinomycetes > Streptosporangiales > Streptosporangiaceae > Nocardiopsis_A > Nocardiopsis_A endophytica. The sequence continues at coordinate 6,106 of NZ_JAQFWQ010000105.1, read as the reverse complement.
CGGGGCGCGAAGGCGTTGACGAAGTTCAGCGCGGCCGGGACCACGTTGGCGGCGGTGTTGGTGGACCACTGGGCGAGCAGCACCATGACCAGCAGCACCCCCAGCACGGCCCCGGTGCTCTGCTCGCGGATGACGTCGATGGGGTTCCAGTTCCCGGTGACGATGAAGGAGACCGCGCCGATGAAGGCGATCCAGGTCTGCATCACGGGCAGCACCGCGAACTGGGCCACGATGACGTTGCGGTTGCGGCGTAGGAAGCCGCGCCGCCCGGGGGCGGTGGCCACGAACCGGGTGATGTTGGGGATGTCCACCGCCAGCGGCGCCCACACCACCATGTTCACCAGGAACAGGGCGATCAGGGTGGTGTCGCCCTCGCTGGCGAACGTCCAGATGTTGGTCCCCTCCAGGTCGGCCACGCCGTCCAGGGTCAGGTACATCCACAGCGAGATCGCCAGGATGCAGGGGGCCGCCAGGGAGGCCAGCCGCTCCACCGCCTTGATGCCGAGGGCGACGTTGACCACCTGCACGGCCAGGAACACCGCGTACCACAGGGGCCAGAAGGCGAACCCGGTCCAGTACTCGACCAGGCCGTTGATGGCCAGGGCGCCCAGGTAGGTCTGGATGCCGAACCAGCAGGCGGCGACGAGGCCGCGGGAGACCGACGGGAAGTGGGTGCCGACGGTGCCGAACGGGGCGCGCAGGTAGACGGCGAAGGAGAGCCCGTGCTCGGTGCCGATGTCGGCGGTCAGGGTCATGATGATGGCGAGCGCTGCGGTCGCGGCGAAGACCACCGCCATGACCTGGGACAGCGGGACGCCGCCCTCGACGCCGTTGGCGCCGTACTGGAAGGTCACGATGACCACCGCCAGGCCCACCCAGATCCAGGCGAACCCCCACACCGAGATGGGGCGCTGGGTCAGCCAGGTGGGCAGGATGGCCTCTTCGAGCAGGTGGTTCACGCGGCCGCGGCCGCTCGGGGCGACGTCGCCGTCGGGTGCGGGACCGCCGCCCGGCGGCGGGGCGCCGCCGGTACGGCTGCCAGGGACCGGCGCTTCCATGGGGGATCCTCGCAATCTCCGGGCGGGCCGGGCTATCTCGTGTGCGCGGGGCAGGCGGAGGAGGGAGCGGACAGGCCGTCGGCGGCGTCGGCGGCGGCGTTCAGGGCGGTGCTCAGCGGCCAGTGGGCCACGTGCTTGGGGCGGGGCGGCGCGTAGGCGCCCCGGCGGCTGGTGGACAGGCCCAGCCCGACCAGGGACTCGGCCAGGGCCACCCCGGCGGCCACGCCGTCGACCACCGGTACACCGGTGGCCTCGCGGACCGCGTCGGAGAGCCCGGCCATCCCGGCGCAGCCGAGGACGATGCTGTCGGCGCCGTCCTCCTCCACGGCGCGCTCGGCCTGGGCGGCGATGGCGCGCAGCGCGGCTCCGTGGTCGCGCTCCAGCTCCAGCACGGGCAGGCCGCTGGCGCGCACCGCGGCGCACCGCGTGTCCAGCCCGGCCTGGCGGAGCCGGGCGCGGATCTGCGGGACCGTGCGCTGCAGGCTGGTGACCACCGCGTACGCGCCGCTCACCAGGCAGGCGAGCTGGGCGGCGGCCTCGGTGATGTCGACGACGGGGACCGGGCACAGCTCCTGCAGCCCCTCCCGGCCGTGCTCGCCGAACCCGGCCTGGACGACCGCGTCGTAGGGGCCGTCGTAGGAGGCGACCCGGTCCATGACCGCCACCGCGGACAGGTAGCTCTCGAAGTTCCCCTCGACCGATTCGGGGCCGAAGCGCGGGGTCAGCGCAACGATCTCGGTCCCCGGGCGGGCCGCGGACCGGGCCTCCTCGGCCAGGGCGCGGGTCACGCGCTCGGAGGTGTTGACGTTGACCAACAGGATGCGCATGGGGTCCTTCCGTCCGGGGCTCGGCGGCCTGTACTGGGCGGACGGGCGGGACGTGTGATGCCCGCCACGTGATGTGAAGCTATAACTTCACGAGCTATAAAGCAATGGCTTCACGTGACCGACATCTATACTTAACAGCGCCATGGACGACTCCCCGGAAGCCAGCGACGCCGCCACCGCCCTCGCCCGCGCAGGATTCGATGAACAGCGCTTCGGCGAGCGGATCCGAGAACTCCGCACCCGGCGGGGCCTGTCCCTGCGGGTGCTGGCCGAGCGGCTCGGCATCAGCGCCAGTGCCCTCTCCCAGATCGAGCGCGGCAAGATGCGCCCGTCGGTCACCCGGCTCTACCAGATCCTCACCGAGCTCGACGCCCCCATGTCCTCGGCCTTCGGCGAGGAGCCCGCGGACGCCGGGGACGGCGGCGACACCGCGGCGCCCGGGTTCCCGCAGTTCCCCGAGGACCCCGGCGGCACCGGCGCCCCCGACGGGGTGCAGCTCGTCCGGCGGGACGAGGCCGCCACCCTGGAGCTGGACCACGGGGTGCGCTACCGGCGGCTGTCCCCCGCGGGCGTCCACGGATTGAACTATTTCGAGTCGGTGTACCCGCCCGGGGCGTTCTCCAGCCAGAACGCCGAGTACGTGCGCCACCGGGGCCAGGAGATCGGCAACGTGGTCAGCGGCGTGCTGACCGTGGACGTGGGCTTCGAGACCCACGAGCTGCACCCCGGCGACTCGATCATGTACCCCTCCACGACGCCGCACCGGATCTCCAACCAGGGGACCGAGACGGCCGTGGCGATCTGGCTCAACATCGGCTGACCCCCGCCCGCGCCGGCGCACCTGCGCGGGCCCGCCCGCGTCGGCGCACCCGCGTCGGCCCCCGCCCCTCCCCGGACATGGAGGAGGGCGGTGCCCCGCGTGCTGGGAGGGGTAGACGCACGCGGAACACCGCCCTCGGGCGAGAGGGGCCGGAGGGGACGGCCCTTCCCGCGGCCGCCCTAGAGGGCGAAGTCGAGGAACCGGCCGGCGATCGTGTACATCACCAGCATGATCAGCGCGAGGGCGATCACGTTCAGCACGGCGCCGCCGCGCATCATCTGGCGGATGGTCACGTGGCCGGAGCCGAACACGATCGCGTTGGGCGGCGTGGCCACCGGGAGCATGAAGGCCAGCGACGCGGCCAGCACCGCCGGGACGATCAGGGTCATCACATCGGCGCCCACACCGGCCGCCACCCCGGCCATCACCGGGACGAAGGTCGCGGCGGTGGCGGTGTTGCTGGTCAGCTCGGTCAGCAGCAGCACCACGGCGGCCACGATGAGCACCAGAACCCACAGCGGCACCGGGATGCCCCCGACCTGCTCGCCGATCCAGCCGCTCAGGCCGCTCTCGTCGAACCGCTTGGCCAGGCTCAGGCCGCCGCCGAACAGCAGCAGGATGCCCCAGGGGAGCTGCGCGGCGGTCTCCCAGTCGAGCAGCCGGGAGCCGTCGCCCTTGCCCGCGGGGGCGATGAACAGCAGCACCGCCACCGTCATGGCGATCCCGGCGTCGCTGATCGAGCCGAGCCACGGGGCGGCCTCGCCGACGGACGAGTCGGCCAGCAGCGGGATCCCGATCCAGGAGGCGGCGGCGAGCAGGAACATCGCCAGAACCGACTTCTCCTGCAGCGACATGGGGCCCATCGCCCGGAGTTCGTCGCGGATCAGCTCGCGCCCGCCGTTCAGGTCCTTGATCGTGGGCGGGAACACCAGGCGGGTCAGCACCAGCCAGGCCAGCACCAGGAAGACCGCGGCCAGCGGGAGGCCGACCAGCATCCACTGGCCGAAGCCGACCTCGATGCCGTGGTTCTCGGACAGGTAGCCGACCATGAACGCGTTGGGCGGGGTGCCGATGAGCGTGGCCACCGAGCCGATGGAGGCCGAGTAGGCGATGCCGAGCATCAGCGCGGTGGCGAAGTTGGGGTCGGTGCGCCCGTCGCGCAGCTGCGCCACCATGCCGATCACGGCCACGCCGATGGGCAGCATCATGATGGTGGTGGAGGTGTTGCTCACCCACATCGTGATGAAGCCGGTGGCCAGCATGAACCCGGCGATGAGCATGGTCGGGCTGCTGCCCATCGCGGCGACGATGGTCAGCGCGATCCGCCGGTGCAGGTTCCACTTCTGCATGGCCAGGGCGAGCATGAACCCGCCCATGAACAGGAAGATGATGTCGCTGGCGTAGGGGGCGGCGACGTCGCCGATGTCCGCGCCGGCCAGCACCGGGAACAGCACCAGGGGCACCAGCGCGGTGGCGGCCAGCGGGATCGCCTCGGTCGCCCACCAGACGGCCATCAGGCCGGCGATGCCGGCGGTCACCTTGCCCTCGGCCGGAAGTGAGTCCGGCAGCAGCAGGATGAGCAGGCCCATCACCGCAAGACCGGTGACCAGGCCGATGGCCTTGCCGGTGAACGAACCGCCGTTGCCCGCCTTCCCGGAGTCCTCGCCGGTGCTCCCGGGGGACGTGGACGCGGGGGCGTCAGGGGTGTCGGATCCCTGGCCGCTCGACATGGCGCGTGCCTCCTTGAAACGCGGGGCAGGGGTCGTGCGGAGTGTGCGGTGGCCGCGGGCGATGCCCCGCTGTCGTCGCGGTCACACCGTGAGCGTGGTCACTGTGGCGGGGGACACGCAAACATCGGTGAAAAACTTGGGATTCCTCTGACGTTTCCCCATCCTTCCGTGTTCGCCCGGGGACGCGCGGTGAGCGGGGGCGGCCCGGCCGGGGCACCGGGAGCGGCATGTCTATCCTGCTCACATGGGGACCGAACGGGGGACGCCCGGGCGGCGCGCGGTGCTGCGCGGCGCCCTGGCCGTGCTGGCGGCGGGCGCGCTGGCGCCGGCGGCCGAGGGCTGCTCCGGCCCGGCCCCCGACCCCTACCCGCGCCTGGTGCTGGCCACCGGCCCACCCGGCGCCGTCTACCGGGAGATCGGCGGTGCCCTGGCCGAGGAGCTGCGCACCACCCTGCCGGGCACCGAGGTGGAGGTGCGGGGCACCCGCGCCTCGACGGAGAACATGCGGCTGCTGGGGGAGGGGGCGGCGCAGATCGCGCCGGTCAGCCTGGACTCCGTGCCGGGGGACGCCGAGGGGATGGCGGCGCTGTGCCGCCTCTACGACAGCTACCTGCACCTGATGGTCCCGGCCGGCTCCGGCATCCGCGGGCTGGACGACCTGGAGGGCGAGCGGGTCTCGTTCGGGGCCGACGACTCGGGCACCGAGTACACGGTGCGCCGGCTGGTCGAGGCGACCGGCGCACGGCTGCACGGCGTCCTGATGAACCAGGCCGAGTCGGCGACGGCGCTGGAGGAGGGGCGGATCGCCGCGATGTTCTCGCTGACCGGCATCCCGACCCCGGCCATCACCGACCTGGCCGGACGGACCCGCCTGCGCGCGGTGGACCTGGGCGGCGCGGCCGACCTGATGGCCGAGGAGGAGCCGGGGGTGTACCTGCCCGCGGTGCTCCCGGCGAGCGGGTACGAGGGGGTGGCGGCGACGCCGACCCTGACCGTGCCGAACATCCTGCTGGCCCGTGCGGACCTCCCCGACGACGTGGCGGGGACGGTCACGGCGACGGTGTTCACCCGCTCCTCGGAACTGGCCGCCCGCCGCCCGGAGGCGGCCCAGATCAACATCCGCACGGGCATCGCGACCGGGAGGATCCCCCTGCACCCGGGGGCGGCACGCTGGTTCCGCGAACAGAAGCTCTGAAGGGGGAGGCGGACCATCGGCCCCGTCCCGGCGGGCGGCGGTCCAGGCCGGCGGGGCGGACCAGCAGGTACCCCGCTTGCGGGACCGCCCGGGCGGCGGGCCGGTGGAGTGTGAGGCGGGAGGGCAGCGACGAGGACAGGTGGGCGGCCCTTCCGGCAGCGCTGTCGGCTGCGGCGCGTGTGCGTGGTCGCCGTTGATGGGCGGCGACGGAGCGAGCGGGGCGGTTTCTCGGCCGCCCCGGCCGTCCGGCGGGCCCCTGATGGTCCGAGGAGGCGGGGCGGTGGGCGGGGTCCGCGCTCTTCCGCGCCCGTGGCGGTCGGCGGGCCCGTACCGCGGACCCCGGCACGACTGTGACCTGGCTGAACACTCCGCGTTAAGGGGTGAGAGGGGCGGGATGCACGCTCCGCGACGGCCGCCAAGACCCCGCGGCGACGAACACGGCGATACCAGAACGGGATTCGGGAACAGGATGCCCG
>NZ_JAQFWQ010000104.1 GCF_027706725.1 Nocardiopsis endophytica | reverse complement strand
GAACTCGGGGTTAAAACGGACACGATAAGCCCGACTTCCCCGAGATCAACAACAGAACGCCCCCGCACCGCCGCCCCCTCGATGATCTCGGGGGAAACGACGCTAAAACCGGCCTGGTAGGGGCGATTTTCCCGAGATCAACGCGAAGGGGCAGGGGCACCGGGCCGACGGGCGCCACGAACGCGGACGGCTACGCGCCCGCCCGGACCGCGAGGGGCCTGCCACCCGGGGGGCAGGGCCGGGGAACCGTCCCGCTCACTCCGTCGCCGCCCAACACAGCGACCACGCACACGCCCGCCACACGACAGCGCTGCGCCGAGGGCCGCCCGCCTCCGTCGTCGCCGCCCTTCCCCTGGCACTCCGCAGGCCCGCCGCCCGGGTGAGGCCGTGAGCGGGGTACCCGCTCGCCCGCCTCCCCGCACCGCGAAAGGCCCGCCGCCCGGGAGGCAGGGCCGGGGAACCGCCCCCCTCACTCCGTCGCCGCCCTCTCCGGCGACCACGCACGCGCCGCACGGCCGACGACGTGGCGCTGAGCACCGCCGGCCTGCCTCTTCGGCGCTCTTCGCCGATCCGCCTCATGAGCCCGGTGACCTCGCCGGGCCGCTGAACGCCGGAGGCCCGGACCGCTGTGCGGTCCGGGCCCCCTGTCGCGCCGTGCGCCTGTGTCAGGCGAGCGGGGCCGGAGCGGCCTTGCGGCGGCTGGCGTAGATCGTCAGCGCGCCCAGGCCGGTGGCCAGCACGCCCCCGAGGACGAAGCCCTCGAGGTCGCTCACGCCGGTCACCGGGAGCTCCGTCGGGCCCTCGTCGCCCGAGGCGGTGGTGCCGCCCGAGCCGGACTCGGAACCGCCGGTGGAGCCGCCGGTCTCCGAGCCGCCCCCGTCGGAGCCGCCGTCGCCGCCGGGCGTGCCGCCCTCGTCGGCGGGCGGAGGCGTCGGGTCGCCCGGGCCGGGGTTCTCGTCGCCCGGGTCGCCCGGGTCGGGGTCGCCCGGGTCACCGGGGTCGGGGTCGCCCGGGTCGCCCGGGTCCGGGTCACCGGGGTCGCCCGGGTCGGGGTCGCCCGGGTCACCGGGGTCGGGGTCGCCGGGGTCACCCGGGTCGCCCGGATCCCCGGGGTCGCCCGGGTCGCCCGGATCCCCGGGGTCACCCGGGTCGCCGGGGTCGCCGGGGTCACCCGGGTCGCCCGGCGGGTCCGTCGGAGGGACACCGGGGTCCTCCGGCGGCGGCGGGTCGTCCGGGCTCGGGATCAGGTCGTCGACCAGACCGATCGGGTCCAGTTCGAGCGTGATGCCGGTGTCCTCAGGGGACCCCGCCGCCGGCTCGACCGGAGCCTCGACCGGCTCGTTCGCGGCCTCGTCCGTGTCCGCGAAGGCCGGGGAGGCCGAGAAACCGGCCGCCAGCAGGCCCGCTGCGGCGACACCGAAGGCGCGTCGTGCGTGCGACATCCTGCTCCTTTCTTTTCTGAGAGGGGGAATCATTCCGGGGAGAGCGCGTACACCGAGTCGCCGGAGACGACCACCGCCCGGTCGCCGAGGATGCCCCACGGGCGGGCGGTGTTCTCCTCCAGCACGGTCGGCTCTCCCGCAGAGTCGACGGCGACGGATTCGCCGTCGAGCTCACCGAAGACCCAGTCCCCGGAGGCACTGAGCGGGGTGAGGCCGACGTCGTGCGCCGCGCCCCCGTCCAGGTCGAACACGACCGGGCCGTAGGCGGCGACGCCGTCGCCCTCCACCCAGCGCGCGTCCTCCAGGTCGTCCGGGTCCACGGGAGACTGCGCGATGACGGAACCGTCGCGCGAGTCGTGGACGGCGAGGACCGACTCCCCGCCGCCCGCGCTCCAGACGACCACGACCGTCTCGGCCCGCGCCGTCAGAAGCTCGTCCATGTCGTCGGCGCCCTCGGGCTCCTCGGGCTCGACCTGCTCGCCGCCCGGGCCGACCCACTCCCACGGCCCGCTGCGCACGGCCGTGAGGACGTTGCGGCCGTCGTTGAGCATGGCGCCGTAGCCCTCGGGCACGTCGACGGGCGCGAGCTCGCCGTCCTCGGGGATGAACGCCTCGCCCCCGTCCTCCACCAGCGGGGCGTGCCCGGGGAAGGACACGCGCGCTCCGTCGGGGATCGCGGTCTCGACCGGGTCGCCGCCGTCCGCGGGCCACTGCCACAGCGTCCCGTCGTCCAGCAGGGCGACCCCGTAGCCGTCCCCGTCGACGACGAAGTAGGGCGCGGCCCCCTTCGGGGAGACGCCTTCGGGCAGCTCGGAGGTCCACCGCTCCTCGCCGTCGGGGTCGACGACGGTCAGCGCGCCCTCCTCTGAGACGAACACGGCCGATCCGCCGTCGGGCGCGACGGCGGGGTTGGACTCGGAGGCCAGGACGCGCGTCCAGACGGCCTCGTCGGAGAACCCGGGCGGGGCCGGGCGGCTGTCGAAGACGACGGTCCCGCCGTCGTCCCCGCCTCCGCCACCGCCGCCGGACCCCCCGGAGGGCAGCAGCCCGAGGGCGAGGTATCCGCCGCCGCCGAGGAGTCCCAGCACCAGGACGCCGCCGACCACCGAAAGGGCGATGATGCGGCCCTTGCCCGAGGACCCCTTCTTCTTCTCCGGGGTCCCGATGAGTTCGGCGTCCGTACCGCCGACCGACTGCACGACGCCGGTGGGCGAGACCGACAGCTGCCAGGAACCGTTGGCGTCGCGGGCGTTGACGAGCACGGGGCGGCCCAGGTGCGCGGCGTAGGAGGCCGCGGCGTCCATGGCGCCGCTCCGGGTCTGCCGGGGCGTCTCACCGGTGACGACCTGCGTGCGCCCCGCGATGGTGATCTCGGCGCTGCGCTCGTCGGGCGCGATCACCACGACGACGAAGGCGTGGTTCGCACCGGAGTCGGGGCCATTCATGCGCCACCGCCCGCCGCCTGCCGGGTACCGGGACGGGTGGAGGGCCGTCCGGCCCGCGGGGGAATCGCTGCGCTCATGCTGTTCGGGAACCTGTTCATCGACTCGTCGAAAGGCCGCCTTCCGGAGGCGGGGCGGCGGATCTCGCGGGGGGCTGCGGGCGCTGTCGCTTGGCCGCCCCGGTGCGGGCCGTGTACGGATCCGTCGACCTTTGGGGCGACACGGGCCTCGACGAGCATACTGTTCCCCTTCCAGCCGCGCTCTGCCCGCCCTGCCCTTGGAGAACACGGTCATACAGAGTGGCGCGGATCCCGGCAACCCCACGGCGGTACACCGCGTCACCGATTCCTCACGGCGTTCACCAGCGAGGATGCGGGGAGGGTGGCCGGGAGCCCCGTCGGCCTCCGCCTCGGAGCCCAGGACGGAGGGCCGGACGGCCGCGGTGGAGCGCCGCAGGCGTGGCCGCATCCGGCCACCGATCCGTGACGGTTCCGTCGCTGATCCGCGACCTTCCGGAGCCGGGCGGAGCGGGGGCGGGCGATCCGTCCGGACCGGGACCGCCGCTGCCGACGGTCCCGGCACAAGGCCCTATGCGCGCGCCTCAGGCGCAGGTGTCGAGCATGTCCCCCAGGGCGTCGTGGTCCTCCTGGGCCAGGGAGAGTCCGTAGCGGTCCGTCACGTCGATGTAGGCCAGGGAGTAGTCGCACTGGAAGCCGTCATAGGGCTGCCATTCGCCGGGGCCCGAGTCGCCCTTGGACATGTTGGCCGGGCCGTCCGACGCGAGGAGGTTGCCGGGGTCGTTGGCGAACTCCACGCGGGTGTCGCGGTCCCACTCCGAGGCGCCCATGCGCCAGGCCAGCGACAGCGGCACGACGTGGTCGATCTGCACCGCCTGCGGGTCCTCTGAGGAGAAGTCGATCGTCTCCCCGGTGTAGGGGTCGTCCAGGACGCCCGACACCACCTTGCAGTCGTCCCGGACCTCGGCGTCGGCCAGGTCCCGGGCGAGGATGTCGTTGCGGGTCGAGCACCCGTTGTCGTCGGTGTCGATCCAGGAGGAGCCGAACTCGTCGCGCTCGTAGTCGCCGCGCGGCTCGGGCTCGGCCACGGGGATCGACTCAAGGGTGCTGCGCGCCTCCTGCGCGTCGGCGCTCTCCCCGCCCGCCGCGGTGCCGGTGGCCTCGCCGCCGGTCAGCGTGCGCAGGGCGCCGTCGAGGCCCTGCTCCTTGACCATGAGCAGGAAGGCGGCGACGGCGATGACCGCGACGACGATGGCGTAGGCGCCGGTCTTGCGGCGGTCGCGCCGGTCGCGCGTGGAGGGGCGCTTGGGGGTGCGGGGCATGGCGTGCTCAACCTGTCGTGACTCGGGGCCGGGAGTGCGGGAGGACGGGGGGCGGGGCGGACGCGCGTCGGAACCGTCGTCGTCCAGGATGCCCCAGCGGGTGCGGCTTCAGGATCGCGGGGGGCTCTCGGCCCGGTCGGAGGGCGGACGCGGGCCGGGGGTGCCGGGCCCTTCGCCGCCCCCGGACTCCCCAGGGCCGCTCGCGCCGGGGTGGGCCGCACCGGGACCGGAGGGGTGTTCGGGGCTCTCGGAGCCGACGGTGCCGGCGGGGGACGCGGAGCCCTCGCCCGGGCCGCCCTCCGTACCGTCCTCCGGGCCGGTCTCCCGGCCGTCTTCGGGAGCGTCCTCGGGGGTCGCGCCGCGGGCGCCGGGGCCGCCGTCCTCCCCTGCGTCCTCGCCCCCGCCCCTTCCGGCCCCGTGGTCGCCACCGTCCTCGTGGCCGCCACCGGACCCGTGGTCGCTCAACCGCACGGACTCCCCTTGCCTCACGACGCGCGCCAGGCGCTCGTTCACCTGCAGCCGCACGCCGTTCCACAGCCGCTTGGTGCCGGTCTTGACCGCCTCGGCCTGCTCGCCGCGCCGCTCGTCCCGGCGCTCGTCGCGCTCGGCCGCCGTCTGCATGGCCTGCTCGTGCCGCTCGACCTGCTGGGCGGCGCTGGCCACGCGGCGGGCCGCCAGCTCGGCGCGGGCAGCGGCGGTGCGCTGGGTCGGCCACATCAGGTCGATCTCGGCGTTGAGCGAGGTGCCGATGAGCACCGCCAGCGCCATCACCCACAGCCACGCAAGCACCGCGATCGGGGCCGCCAGCGAACCGTAGATGGTGACCTGGCCCAGGGAGGCGTCCAGGTAGAGCCGCAGGACCACGCTGCCCAGCAGCAGGATGAGGGCGGCCAGAGCGGCCCCCGGAAGGTAGCGCCAGAACGCCACCCGGGCGGGGACGCTCAGCGCGTACAGCATCGCCACCGCCAGCACCGTCAGCCCGCCCACCACCGGCCAGTACAGGTTGTTCAGGTGGCCGACGGTCGCCGGGAGCAGGCGGTGCACCATGTCGGGGCCGACCACCATCACCGGCAGCACGGCCAGCGCGAACACCAGGGCGCCCAGGTAGGCCACGAACGCCAGCGCGCGGCGGGCGAAGTAGCCCCGCAGCCCGTCGAGTCCGTAGGCGATCGTGATCGCCTCGATGAAGACGTTCATCGCGCGCGAGCCCGACCACAGCGACACCAGGAAGGTCACTGAGAGCACGCCGCCCTGGGCGCCGCGCAGGAAGTCGTCCACCAGGGGGGCGACGAGGGTGTCCACCGTGTGCTCGGTGAGCGCCTGGGCCGCCAGGTCCAGCATCCACGTGCGGATCTCCAGCACCGTCCGCTCGCCGAACACGCCCCGCAGGTGCCCGAGGGTGCCGACCAGTCCGAGCAGCAGCGCGGGCAGAGAGAGCAGGGAGAAGAACGCCGACTCGGCGGCGAGGCCGATGATGCGCGTGCGGGCCACCGCGCGTACGGTGCGCGCCGTCAGCAGCACCGCTCCGCCGGGAAGCGGGCGGCGCTCGGCCCATGCCCGCGTCCCGGCCCGCACACGCTCCGCGAAGCCCCTCACACGACCACGTTAGGCTTCCCCGCCCCAGGGGACGGTGCGGCGGCGCGCGGGGACCGCTTTTCGTGTCGGTCCGCATAGGCAACCGTGACCTCCCCGCGACCTGATCGGCGGGGCGCGGCCGACACGGCCGGGGGCGCATGCACACCGGCGCACGCACGACGCCACGCCGTGCACGTGACGTGCTTCACTGGCGGCCGGTGCCGCCCAGACCTGGACATCCGGGCGCGCCGCGTGTCATCGTCGTTGACATGATGGCTGCGATCGACCCCATGCTCTACGTGCGTCGGCACGTGGACCTGCTTCGGGTGAGCAGCGCCATCTGTCGCACCGTCGGCTGACCCGCCGCAGCGCGCGGGGCCACTGCAGCCCCCCGCGCGCCCGAATCCCGCCCGTACACATTGGGGCGCGAGCGGCGCCGACGTCCTCCAGCCGAACCGGCGATGAGCCCTGCCCCGGAACCGATGGCGCGACCGGGGAGCGCGGCCGGGGAGGGGTGCGCGGCGGCCCGGCCCGACGCCCCGCAGATCCGCTCGGAGGACACCCGGACATGCCTCCCGCCACCCAAGCCCGCCCCCGCCGTGGGGAGGGCCAGTGGGCCCTCGGCTACCGCGAGCCGCTGAACAAGAACGAAGAGAACAAGAAGAACGACGACGGGCTCAACGTCCGACAGCGCATCATCGACATCTACTCCAAGGCCGGGTTCGACTCCATCGACCCCGCCGACCTGCGGGGGCGCTTCCGCTGGTTCGGGCTGTACACCCAGCGCGCCCCGGGCATCGACGGCGGCAAGACCGCGGTGCTGGAGCCCGAGGAGCTGGACGACCGCTACTTCATGCTGCGGGTGCGCATCGACGGCGGCCAGCTCACCGTCGCCCAGCTGCGCGCCATCGCCGAGATCTCCACCGCCTACGGGCGCGACACCGCCGACATCACCGACCGGCAGAACGTCCAGCTGCACTGGGTGCGCATCGAGGACGTGCCCGCCATCTGGGAGAAGCTGGAGGCGGTGGGCCTGTCCACCATGGAGGCCTGCGGCGACACCCCCCGCGTCATCCTGGGCTGCCCGCTGGCGGGCATCGCCGAGGACGAGGTCATCGACGCGACCGAGGAGATCCGCCGGGTCCACGACGACCACATCGGCAGCCCCCTGTTCTCCAACCTCCCGCGCAAGTTCAAGTCCTCCATCTCGGGCTGCTCCTCCTACTGCACCAACCACGAGATCAACGACGTGGCCTTCGTCGGCGTGGTCGGCCCGGACGGCACCCCCGGCTACGACCTGCACGTGGGCGGCGGGCTGTCGACCAACCCGATGTTCGCCAAGCGGCTGGGCGTGTTCGTGGCGCCCGAGCGGGTCAGCGAGGTGTGGGCCGGGGTGACCTCGGTCTTCCGCGACTACGGCTACCGGCGGCTGCGGCACCGCGCCCGGATCAAGTTCCTCATCAAGGACTGGGGGGCGGAGAAGTTCCGGGAGGTGCTGGAGAAGGAGTACCTGGGCTACGCGCTGCCCGACGGGCCGGCGCCGGAGCTGGACCCGGGGCTGGAGCGGGACCACGTGGGGGTGCACCGCCAGCGCGACGGGCGCAACTACGTGGGCTTCGCGCCGCGCGTGGGGCGGGTGTCGGGCACCAAGCTGGCGCGCATCGCCGACATCGCCGAGGAGCACGGCTCGGACCGGATCCGCACCACCGCCGACCAGAAGCTGGTCGTGCTGGACGTGGACCCCGACCGCACCGACTCCATCGTGGAGGCGCTGGAGGCCGAGGACCTGCGGGTGCGGCCCAGCGTGTTCCGGCGCCAGACCATGGCCTGCACCGGCATCGAGTTCTGCAAGCTGGCCATCGTGGAGACCAAGGACCGCGGCGCCACGCTCATCGACGAGCTGGAGCGGCGGCTGCCGGACTTCCCCGAGCCGGTGACGATCAACATCAACGGCTGCCCCAACTCCTGCGCCCGCATCCAGGTCGCCGACATCGGCCTCAAGGGCCAGCTGGTGACCGGCCCGGACGGGCGCCAGGTGGAGGGCTACCAGGTGCACCTGGGCGGGGCGATGGGGCTGAACTCCTCCTTCGGGCGCAAGGTGCGCGGCCTGAAGACGACCGCCGAGGAGCTTCCGGACTACGTCGAGCGGGTGCTGCGCCGCTTCCAGGACCAGCGCGAGGACGGCGAGCCGTTCGCGGTCTGGGCGGCCCGCGCCGACGACGCCGACCTCAAGTGACCGGGCCCGGAGCGGCCCGGCCCGAGACGACCCAGTGGACGGTGGACGAACGTGAGTGAGAGAGCCGCCCCCCACTACTGCCCGTACTGCGGCGACGAGGACCTCGCCCCGCACGAGGGCGACGGCGAGCAGGGGGCGGGCTACGCCTGGGCCTGCTACTCCTGCGCCCGGGTCTTCCGGGTGAAGTTCGTCGGCCTGCGCGCCGCCGCCGTCGCCGGCGACGCGGGCCCGACCGGGACGGATGGGAACGAATGAGCGTCACGAACCCCGAAGCCGGGACCAGACCCGGCGCCGAGACCGCCGATACCGACGAGGAGCGGCGCGCGCTGGCCGAGCGGGCGGCGCGCGAGCTGGAGGGCGCCCCCGCCCGGGAGGTCATCGCCTGGGCCGCCGAGGCCTTCGGCGACCGGCTGTGCATGACCTCCTCCATGGCCGACGCGCTCATGGTCGACCTGGTCTCGGCGGTGGTGCCGGGCATCGACGTGATCTTCCTGGACACCGGCTACCACTTCGCCGAGACCATCGGCACGCGCGACGCGGTGGCCGCGATGTACCCGATCAACCTGATCAACGTGGAGCCGCAGCGGACGGTGGCCGAGCAGGACCGCGACCTGGGGCCGCGGCTGCACGGCCGCAACCCGTCCATCTGCTGCCACCTGCGCAAGGTGGAGCCGCTCAAGCGCGCGCTGGAGCCCTACGACGCGTGGCTGAGCGGGCTGCGGCGGGACGAGGCCTCCACCCGGCGGAACATCCCGGTCGTGCAGTGGGACCGCCGCCGCCGGATGGTGAAGGTCAACCCGATCGCCGGGTGGACGCAGGACGACGTGGACGCCTACATGGCCGAGCACGGGGTGCTGGTCAACCCGCTGCAGTACGACGGCTACCCCTCCATCGGGTGCGCGCCCTGCACGCGCCGGGTGGAGGAGGGCGAGGACCCGCGCAGCGGCCGCTGGGCGGGGTTCGCCAAGACCGAGTGCGGGATCCACCTGTGAGCGCCGCAGGCGGCCCCGCGGCCGAGGGTGGCGTCCCTCTGCTGGCCGTGGCGCACGGGAGCGAGGACGAGCGGTCCTCGGCGACCGTGGAGCGGGTGTTCGCGCGGGTGCGGGAGCTGCGCCCGGACCTGGACGTGCGAGTGGCGTACCTGGACCACGTGGAGCCGGGGGCCGAGTCGGCGCTGGCCGGGCTGGCCGCCGAGGGCGCGGGCGGGGTCGTGGTGCTCCCGGCGCTGCTGACCGCGGCCTACCACAGCAAGGTGGACCTGCCGGGGGTCCTGGAGCGGGTGGCGGCGGCCTGCCCGTGGCTGCGCGTGCGCTACGCGGGCACGCTGGGGCCGCACCCGCTGCTGCTGGACGCGGTCGAGCGGCGGCTGCGCGAGGTGGGTCGGGAGGCGGCGCCGGACACCGCCCTGGTGCTGGCGTCGGCCGGGTCGAGCGACCCGGAGGCCAACGCGGTGATCGAGGGGGCGGCGGCGGAGCTGGCGCGGCGCGGCCCGTGGCGGGAGGTGGTCGCGGCGTACGCGTCGATGGCCTCCCCCACCCCGGCCGAGGCGGTGTCCCGGCTGCGCGCGGAGGGGGCGCCGCACGTGGCGGCGGCGACCTACCTGCTGGCGCCGGGCTTCTTCGCCGACCGGGTGGCCGACCAGGCGTTCGCCGAGGGGGCGGCGGCGGTGTCGCCCGCCCTGGGGGACGCGCCCGAGCTGGCCGAGCTGGTGGTCCACCGCTATGAGGAGGCCCTGCGGACGGCCCCGGCCTTCCCACGGGTGGCCGCCGGTTAGCGACCGGCCGAAGGCCGGTGCGATGGCGGTCCGAATGCGGCCGCCGCCCAAGGAGTCGGGCGGCGGCCGCATTCGTGTGTCGGGCGGACGGGAACTGGCCTTTCCGTGCGGCCGTGACTAGGCTCGTGGACAGGCCGAAGGCGTTTTTCCGGGGGATTCCACGGTTTCCCGGACAGGGAGAGGGGCTGGTCTCTACGATGTCCGCGTCTAACAGAGGAGCAGACCCCATGTCCGTTGCCGAGATCGACGCCCCGGTCCCTGCCGAAGAGGCAGAGCATCAGGGGCCTATGTCGCTCCGCGCACTCGCCGACCACGTGGCCGAGAAGCTCCCCGCCGGATACCGGGTCGAGGTTCTCGGAGGAGAAGTCGTCGTGTCCCCCATCCCCGTGAACAAGCACACGTGGTTCGCCCACGAGATCATGTACCAAGTACGGCCACAGCTTCCTGATGGCCTGACGACTTTCTATCCCGTTGGTGTCGGGTTCAACGGAGAGGACGACGAGCTCGCTGTACCCGATCTCGTCGTCCTGCCGATCGAAGCGACAGAAGAAGAGATCCACCGCAATCCCCCTGACACCATCGAGTTCACCCTTGAGGTCGTTTCCAAGGGCAATGCCCTCCGGGACCTCAGGGCGAAGCCGATCACCTACGCCAGGATGATGATCCCGATCTACCTGATCGTCGATCCCCGCAACGGATCCCTCATCCTCCACTCGGACCCACGCGACGGGGAATACCAAGCGGTACACAGAATGGCTTTCGGCGAGACGGTGAAGCTCCCGGACCCCCTCGGCGGAGTCGAGATCAACACCGAATCCTTCACCAAGTATGCGAAGCCCAAGAGCCGATGAACGACGAGAGCGGAGTTCCATGGCCCTGCGACCGCTGGCGGACCAGGTCCTCGAAGCCCTTCCGAAAGGGTTCAAGGTAGAGGTCCTCGATGGGGTGTTCATCGCTTCCCCGCGCCCGACATTGCGTCGTACCGGAGTGAGGGAGCGGATCTTCAGTCAGCTCCTCCACCAGCTGCAGCCTCCGATGATCCCCCTGCAGCGGACCGCAGTCGGACTTCCCGACAGTGACGACTACGCCATTCCCGACGCGGTCGTATTGGACCTCGACCTGGAGGATACCGACGCCGACGATTGGCTCGCCACGCCGGAAGAAGTCTATTTCGCTATGGATGTCGTCCCTCGTTCCGACATGGCCGGGCACGTGCTCGACAGGGCCGTCGTCTATCCCGCACTCGGTATTCCCCTCTACCTGATCGCCGACCCCGGGGATGCTTCGCTGATCCTCCACTCCGCGCCCACCGACGGCGTGTACACGTCGGTGAACCGACTGCACTTCGGAGACACCGTGAAGCTCCCCTCCCCTCTCGAAGGCATCGTGATCGAGACGGGCGACCTCATGACCTACTCCTGACTCCTCAGCGGACGATCGGGGGCGGCCGGGCCGTCGAGGTCACCGGCGCCTTCCTGGCCGGGCGTGTGCCCCAGGGCGGCGTGACCACGGCCACAGGTGAAGACATGGTCCTCCGCCCCTGGCCGTGAGGGTGTGGCGGGGTAGCGTCGGGGCGACAGCGCTTTCCCACTCATCTCTCTACCGACTCCAATCCCCCGGATTCAGGAGGAACACATGGCGCCTGCGCGCGGGAACGGGATCAGACGGCTGCTGCGTGACCTGCCGGTCTTCGCCGGGGCCACGCCGCCCTTCGATCCGGCCTCGGCGCCCGTCGAACCCCTGGAGCTGTTCGAGGAGTGGCTGCGGCAGGCCGTCGAGGCGGGCGTCGGCGAACCGCACGCGGCGGCGGTCGCCACCGCCGACGCCGGGGGCGCCCCCTCGGTTCGGGTGCTCATCCTCAAGGACGCCGACGAGCGCGGCTTCTCCTTCGCCACCTCCTCCACCAGCCGCAAGGGCCGCGAGCTGGCCGAGCGCCCCGAGGCCGCCATGGTCTTCCACTGGCGCGAGCAGGCCCGGCAGATCCGGCTGCGCGGCCCCGTGCTGATCGGCACCCCCGAGGAGAACGCCGCCGACTTCCTCGAGCGCTCCCCCGAGGGCCGCGCCGCCGGGATGCACGGCCTCCAGTCCTCCCCGCTCGACGACCCGGACGCCGTCGCCCGCGCCTTCGAGGACGGGCTGTCCGCCATCGAGGCCGACCCCCGGACCGTCCCCTCCTCCTGGGCCCTCTACCGGCTGGTGCCGATGGAGGCCGAGTTCTGGCAGGGGCACCCCAAGCGGTTGCACACCCGCCTGCGCTACTCCCGCTCCTCCATCGACGACGCCTGGCGGCGGGAGCTGCTCTGGCCCTGAGCGGGCCGGGAGAGGAGGGCGGGGAAGGGACCACCGGCGGGCCGGGGGCTATCCTGGGCGCATCGCGACCGAATGCCGTTCGGATTCGCTCCGCGGTCCCGGAGCGGGTCCCGGAGAGGATGGTGCCCCATGCCCCCCACCCACGAGGTGCTCAACCAGGCGGCCCCGCTGGAGGGCGACGACGTCGCCGCCGACCCCGCCCTGCTGGAGGGGCTGGAGCGGGAGGGCGCCGGGTGGGCGGGCGAGGAGCTGCACGAGCTGGGCCGGCTCGCCGGGAGCGCGCGGGCGCGCGCCTGGGGCGAGCAGGCCGACCGCAACACCCCCGAGCTGCGCACCCACGACCGCTACGGCCACCGCGTCGACGAGGTGGACTTCCACCCCGCCTGGCACGTGCTCATGGACACGGCCGTCACCAACGGCCTGCACGCCGCCCCCTGGGCCGACGAGCGCCCCGGCGCCCACCTGGCCCGCGCCGCCAAGTTCTACGTGTGGTCCCAGGTCGAGGGCGGCCACGGCTGCCCCGTCTCGATGACCTACGCCGCCGTCCCCGCCCTGCGCCGCTCCCCGGAGCTCGCCGAGCGGTTCGAGCCGCTGCTCGCCTCCCGCACCTACGACTTCGGCCTGCGCCCCCCGCTCACCAAGCAGGGCCTAATCGCCGGGATGTCGATGACCGAGAAGCAGGGCGGCTCGGACGTGCGGGCCAACACCACCCGGGCCGTCCCCTCCTCCGACGGCTCCTACCGCCTCACCGGGCACAAGTGGTTCACCTCCGCGCCCATGAGCGACGTGTTCCTCGCCCTCGCGCAGGCCCCCGAGGGCCTGACCTGCTTCCTGGTGCCGCGGGTCCTGGAGGACGGGTCGCGCAACCCCATGCACCTGATGCGCCTGAAGGACAAGCTCGGCAACCGCTCCAACGCCTCCGCCGAGATCGAGTACGACGGCGCCCTCGCGTGGCCGGTGGGCGAGCCCGGGCAGGGCGTGCGCACGATCATCGAGATGGTGAACGGCACCCGCCTGGACTGCGTCATCGGCTCCTCGGCCGGGATGCGCGCGGCGGTGCTCCAGGCGGTCCACCACGCCTCCCGGCGGCGGGCCTTCGGCGCGGCGCTCATCGACCAGCCGCTGATGCGCAACGTGCTGGCCGACCTGGCCCTGGAGTCGGAGGCGGCCACGGTCCTGATGACCCGCCTGGCCGCGGCGGCGGACCGGTCGGTGCGCGGCGACGCCCAAGAGGCGGCGTTCCGCCGGCTCGCCGTGGCGGTGGGCAAGTTCTGGGTCACCAAGCGCGCTCCAGCCCACGCGGGCGAGGCCCTGGAGTGCCTGGGCGGCAACGGGTACGTGGAGGAGTCGGGCATGCCGCGCCTGTTCCGCGAGTCGCCGCTGAACTCGATCTGGGAGGGCTCGGGCAACGTGGCCGCCCTGGACGTGCTGCGCGCGATGGCCAAGAGCTCCGAGGCGCTGGAGGCCTTCCTCGCCGAGGTCCGCCTCGCCGAGGGCGCGGACGCGCGGCTCGACGCGGAGGTCAAGCGGCTCCAGGAGTCCCTGTCGGACCTGGACGACGTCCAGTTCCGCGCGCGCGGGCTGGTCCGGTCGATGGCGCTGTGCCTGCAGGCCTCGCTGCTGCTGCGCCACTCCCCCGCCCCGGTCGCCGAGGCGTTCGTCGGCTCGCGCCTGGGCGAGGGGCGCGGCGACGTGTTCGGCGCGCTGCCGCGCGGTGTCGACACCGCCGCGATCCTGGACCGCGCACGCCCGAGGTACTGACGGGGGAACGACGCCGGAGACCCGGTCCGGGGGCGGCGCCCCCGCTCAGCGCGAACGCGGCCGGCCCGTGGGGGACGCCCCCGCGGGCCGGTCCGCTTCGGTACGGGGGACGGGGCGCACGGCCGGATCGGGACACCGGCCGCACCGCTGGGCCCCCCGGCGCGTCACAGGGGCGAAGCGGTCCCGCACGGAAGGGCCGCGCCACACGCCGATTCCCGTCCGGCTTGCGGGGAAATCACTCGGTCCGTCCGACGGACCGCCCGCGAATCCGCATCGGAACCGCGTCGCTTCCCGGAAAGAGGACGGGAAAGCGGGCACAATACCGATGACGGGCGAAATGAGCCGACGAGAACGACGAGAACACTGCCCCACGATCCCGAGCGGAGCGGCGACCCCATGGTGGAAGTCTGGCCAGGCACCCCCTACCCCCTCGGTGCCACTTACGACGGGACGGGGACGAATTTCTCACTGTTCTCCGAGGCGGCCGAGGCCGTCCACCTGTGCCTGTTCGACGACGCGGGCACCGAGACCGCCGTTCCGCTGAACGAGTTCGACGGCTTCGTCTGGCACGGATACCTGCCCGGCGTGGGCCCCGGCCAGCGGTACGGGTACCGGGTCCACGGCCCCTACGCCCCGGAGCGCGGCCTGCGCTGCAACCCCGCGAAACTGCTGGTCGACCCCTATGCCAAGGCCATCGACGGGTCGGTGCGCTGGCACGAGTCCCTGTTCTCCTACCACTTCGACGACCCGTCCCGGCAGAACACCCGCGACAGCTCCCCCAACGTCCCCAAATGCGTCGTCGTCAGCCCCTTCTTCGACTGGAGCAACGAGTCGCGCCCGCGCATCCCCTATAACGAGACCGTCGTCTACGAGGCCCATGTGCGCGGTCTGACCATGCTCCACCCCGACGTCCCCGAACACCAGCGGGGAACGTACGCCGGGCTGGCGCACCCGGCGATGGTCGACTACTTCAGCGCGCTCGGCGTCACCGCCGTCGAATTGATGCCGGTGCACCATTTCGTTCCCGAGCACGCCCTGGTCGCCCGGGGCCTGACGAACTATTGGGGCTACAACACCCTCGCCTTTCTCGCCCCGCACAGCGGCTACGCCGCCAACGGCTCCCGGGGCCAGCAGGTGCAGGAGTTCAAGGCGATGGTCAAGGCGCTGCACGCGGCCGGCATCGAGGTGCTGCTGGACGTCGTCTACAACCACACCGCCGAGGGCGACCACATGGGGCCCACACTGTCGCTGCGGGGCATCGACAACCTGTCCTACTACCGCGTGGTCGACGACGACCCGCGCTACTACGTCGACTACACCGGCTGCGGCAACAGCCTCAACGTGCGCCACCCGCACTCGCTGCAGCTCATCATGGACTCGCTGCGCTACTGGGTGCTGGAGATGCACGTCGACGGGTTCCGCTTCGACCTCGCCTCGGCGCTGGCCCGCGAGTTCCACGACGTGGACCGGCTGAGCACGTTCTTCGACATCGTCCAGCAGGACCCGGTGATCTCCCAGGCCAAGCTGATCGCCGAGCCCTGGGACGTGGGCCCCGGCGGCTACCAGGTGGGCAACTTCCCGCCGCTGTGGACCGAGTGGAACGGCAAGTACCGCGACACCGTCCGCGACTTCTGGCGCGGCCACCCGGTCGTGCCCGAGATGGCCTCGCGCCTGTCCGGCTCCAGCGACCTGTACCAGGACGACGGGCGCCGCCCGGTGGCCTCGGTCAACTTCGTCACCTGCCACGACGGCTTCACCATGGCCGACCTGGTCTCCTACGACCACAAGCACAACGAGGACAACGGCGAGGACAACCGGGACGGCACCGACGACAACCGCTCCTGGAACCACGGGGTGGAGGGCCCCACCGAGCGCCCCGAGGTGCTGGCGCTGCGCCGCCGCCAGGTCCGCAACTTCCTGGCCACGCTGTTCTGCTCGCAGGGCGTGGTCATGCTCTCCCACGGCGACGAGATCGGCCGCACCCAGCGCGGCAACAACAACGCCTACTGCCAGGACAACGAGATCGCCTGGGTGGACTGGAAGGCCGCCGCCGAGGAGGAGGACCTGCTGGAGTACGTGCGCGGGCTGGCCCGGCTGCGCCGCGAGCACCCGGTCTTCCGCCGCCGCCGGTTCTTCCAGGGTCGCTCCGGCGCGGACGGCGCGGACGGGGGGCTGCCCGACATCGCCTGGCTGCGGCCCGACGGCACGATGATGGACCAGGACGACTGGCACGACGGCGCCACCCGGCTCGGCGTGTTCCTCAACGGCGACGCCATCACCGAGCCCGACCCG
Organism: Nocardiopsis endophytica; assembly: GCF_027706725.1. Lineage (GTDB taxonomy): Bacteria > Actinomycetota > Actinomycetes > Streptosporangiales > Streptosporangiaceae > Nocardiopsis_A > Nocardiopsis_A endophytica. The sequence goes on along the minus strand of NZ_JAQFWQ010000104.1, from coordinate 9,426 downwards.
CGGGGGCGGCGGGTGCGCGACGACTCCTTCCTGCTGCTGCTGAACTCCGGGGCCGAGCCGGTCGACTTCACCGTCCCCGGCCGGGAGTTCGGCCTCGCCTGGGAGGCGGTGCTCGACACCGCCGAGCCGGACGTGGACGGGCGGCCGCTGATCCCCGCCGGGGGCGCGGCGCCCGTGATCGACCGCGCCCTGCTGCTCCTGCGCCGCGTCTCGCACGGCGCCGCCACAGGCGTCTAACCTGCCCCCATGGACACCGACCCGCGCTTCCGCGCGCTGCTTCCCGCCCCGTCGGCCGAGGTCGACCTGGCCGCCCTGTACGCCTACCCCGCCGCGCTGGACCGGCCCTGGGTGCGCTGCAACATGGTCTCCAGCGCCGACGGCGGCGCCTGGGGGCCCACCGGCCGCTCCGCCGACCTGTCGTCCCCGGCCGACCGGCGGGTGATGGGGGTGCTGCGGGGGCTGTGCGACGTGGTACTGGCCGGGGCGGCCACGGCGCGCATCGAGGGCTACCGGCCGGTGCGGCCGCGGGAGGTGTGGTCGCTGCTGCGGGAGGGGCGCCCGGCCACGCCGTCGGTGGCGGTGGTGACCCGCACCCTCGACGTCCACCCCGACCTGCTGGCCGCGGCGCCGGAGGACGCGCCGACGCTGCTGTTCACCACCGCCTCGGCGCCCGAGGAGCGGGTGCGCGACGCCCGTGAGGCCGGGGCCGAGGTGGTCTTCGCCGGCGATGGCGGGTCGGTCGACCCGGCCGCGGTGGTGCGCGCGCTGGCCGAGCGCGGGCTGTACCGGGTGCTGTGCGAGGGCGGCCCGCACCTGCTGGCGGAGTTCACCGCGGCCGGCCTACTGGACGAGCTGTGCCTGACCACCAGCCCGCACCTGCTGGGCCCGGCCCCCTCCCGCATCGTCGCCGGGGACGCCCCGTCGCACCGGGAGGACCTGCGCCTGGAGCACCTGCTGGAGTCGGAGGGGGCGCTCTTCGCCCGCTACACGCGCGCCTGAGGACCGCTGCGGGCCCACTGCGCGCACCGTGGGCCCCGCCCGGCGCCCCCCTCAGCCCCCGGCCGCCCCTGGGCCCCTTCCGGCGTCCGGGGGCGGCCGTCGTGCCCGCCGCCCCTCCCGGAACACATTCGGACGTCCCGTACCACCCCTCCGCTCCGATCGGACCGGGGCCGTGGCCGGTTTCGGCTGTCCCCCATCCGTGCATGAATCGGCCCCGGCACGGACATACCGCCTGTGCGGAGGGGTGGAGCGCCCTTCCCGGCCGCCCCCTCGCACAGCGGAGTAGGAGGGGGATTAAGGGTAAGAACACAACCAATCCGGCAGCGGTCCCCGCGTCCCTGCGGAAGCACGCACTCCGGGCGAGAGGATGAAGACAGTGCCGACGTCCGACAACGACCCCCCTCCCGTCTACCGGGAGATCGCCGAGGAGCTGCGCGCCGCGATCACCTCCGGGCGGCTCTCCGATGGCGACCGCGTCCCCGGCGAGAACGACCTGATGAAGCGCTACGGCGTCGCCCGGGCGACCGCCCGGCAGGCGCTCTCGGTGCTCATCAACGAGGGCATCGTGGTCCCCATCCGCGGATCCGGCGTCTACGTGCGCGCCTTCCGCCCGCTGCGCAGACACGGGCCCAAACGCCTCTCCCGGGACCTGTGGGGCGGCGGGCGGGCGATCTGGCAGGCCGACGCCGGCGACCGGCCCTTCGAGACCGACAGCGTCGTGGTCGACGAGGTCCCCGCGCAGCCGCACGTGGCGCGTGCGCTGGACCTGCCCGAGCGGACGCCGGTGCTCCGGCGCCGCCGCCGCTACCGGCTGGACGAGCGCCCCATGCAGCTCGCCACCTCCTACCTGCCCCGGGAGCTGGTGCACGGAACCCCCATCACGGAGGTCGACACGGGCCCCGGCGGAATCTATGCACGACTGGCCGAACTCGGCCACGCACCGGCGCACTTCACCGAGGAGATCCGGGTGCGCATGCCCACCCCCGGAGAGATCGAGGCGCTCAGCCTGAGCGCCGGAACCCCCGTTCTGGACGTGTTGCGGACCGCTCTGACCGACGACCGACTCGCGGTCGAGCTGAACGAGATGACCCTCGACGGGTCGGCCTACGTGCTCCAGTACGACTTCGAGGCCTGAGGCCCCCCGGCAGGCCACAGCGGCTGCGCGCCGCCCCCGGCGGCGCGGCCGGGCCGCCTCCCCCGGAACGGGCCCGGAACCGCCCGCCCGCGCGCGATCGCCCGGAATCCCCGTACCGACGGGGATTCCGGGCGATCGCGTGAGGATCCGCCTCCGGTTGTGGGTACAGGCTCTCTAGAGAGCGCCCATCGGTTCTCCAGCGGCCGAGGCGGTACGGCGACGGGCCGGGGAGGACGGCCCCGGCCCGCGTCGTTCCCGGCGGCGCGGACGGATCAGTCCGGCGGCCGCCTCTCCGGCTTCTCGGCGAACACCAGGTACAGCAGCGCCAGCAGCAGGAGGCCGACGGCCACCGCCCCGGACGCCGCGAACAGGACGTCGCCCGCGTCGGAGGCGGCCCAGTGCGCCAGGGCGACCCCCAGCAGCGCCGCCACCGCCAGACCCACGAGCGCCGTCAGCGCCGCCGCCACCGCCAGCCCGCGGTCACCCCACGGGCGCGGCCGCATGCGGTCGACCCGCGCGGCCGCCACCGCTCCGCTCACCTCGGCGGCCCAGCGCACCTCGCCGGCCGCCTCCGCGATCACCTCCCATCCCGGCCGCGCCACCGCGACCGCCTCACCGATGCGCCGCCCGCCCTGCCGGGCGCGGGCGGCGCATCTCTCGACCACTGTCTGCACCCAGTACCCGGCGACGAGGCGCAGGTAGAGTCCCGCACCCACCGTCGCCCGCCGCTCCGCGGCCACCGGGCGCCCTCGCGTCATCGACCCTGGGCGATACGAAACGAGCATGGATCGTTCGCTCCCACCGTGTCCGACACCCTGAAAATCACGTACCCGAGGCGGTTCGCGATGAACGCGCACAACGCGAATGATCAGCCGGGATTCTCCCTTCACTCCGTAATGCCGGAGTCGGCCGCGAACGACCGGAGCGAGACCTTCGACCCGATCCGCACCTGGTCAGCGGCGGGAGGGGACGGTGCCGACCGGGCGGCCGCGCGGGTCCGCGGGCCCGTCGGCGCACCCCCGGTCCCACCTGGTGAGACGGGGCCACAGTCGGCCCCGTGAGGCGCCTTGACGCCGGGCCGGCGCCCCGTACCGCTGTCGCGCCCGTGAGCGTGCCGACACGCGCACCTGAGGGGCGCGGCCGCCCTTACCCGCCCCGCCGCCCTTCCGTTCGCCTGACGTGCGCCTCTGGGCCGCTTGGAGGATGCTCGGTGAGCACATCAGGGGGCGTCCGAGGTAGCGTCGCTCCCATGGACCAGGAAGCCATGGACGGCAAGGACGCGGGGCGGGCCCAGGAGCCGGTCCGCAAGAGCGAGGAGGAGTGGCGGCGCCTGCTCGACCCGGAGGCGTACGCGGTGCTCCGCCAGAGCGCCACCGAGCGCCCCTGGAGCGGCGAGTACGTCTCCACCGGCGTCAAGGGCGTCTACCGGTGCCGCGCCTGCGGCGCCGAGCTGTTCCGTTCCGATGAGAAGTTCGACTCACACTGCGGCTGGCCGAGCTTTTACGACCCGGCCGACAGCTCCGCCGTAACGCTGCACGAGGACCGCTCGCTTGGCATGATACGTACCGAGGTTCGCTGCTCACGCTGCGATTCCCACCTCGGTCACGTGTTCCGCGGTGAGGGCTACCCCACCCCGACCGACGACCGTTATTGCATCAACTCAGTGGCACTCACCCTGGAGGCGGACGGCCCGGTGGAATAGCATCCTCCCTTATGGGTGTCGGCGGTGGGCCCGGACCGGTCCGCCGTCCGGCGTCCGCGGCGCCCATGCCGGGCCGACCGTCCGGCCGCGCGAGACGCGCCCCTCGACGCTCGCCGGCCGCCAGGCTTCACGACGAAAGCATCCGATGACCGACGATTCAGATCCCACCCCCTCCTCCGGCCCCGCCGTGCCCGTCCGCATGGCCAAGGGCTCGGCCCCGTGGCTGGCACCCGCCTGTGCGGTGGCCGGCGCCACCCTGCTGGCCGCCCGGCGGTCCCGGGCGGCGCGCGTGCTCGCCGTCCCCGCGGTCGGCCTCGCCGCGGGAATGGCCTGGTTCTTCCGCGACCCCGAACGGGCTCCGGCCCAGGGCCGGCTGGTCTCCGCCGCCGACGGCGTCGTCCAGAGCATCGACGTCCAGTCCGACGGCCGCATTCGCGTCGCCGTCTTCATGAACCCCCTCAACGTGCACGTCAACCGTGCCCCCATCGCGGGCGTGGCCGCCCGGATCGAGCACCGGCCCGGAGGATTCCGCCCCGCATTCGACAAGGACAGCGAGCGTAATGAACGCGTCATCTGGACCTTCGACACCGAGATCGGCGAAGTCACGGTCGTCCAAATCGCCGGGGCGATGGTCCGGCGTATCGTCCCGTATCTCTCTGAGGGCCAGAAGGCGGAGAAGGGGCAGAGGATCGGCCTCATCCGCTTCGGGTCCCGCGTCGACGTCTACCTCCCGCCCGGTGTCACCCCGGCGGTGGAGGTCGGGCAGAAGGTCCGGGCGGGAGCGACGCGCCTTGACCGCGACTAGCCGCGCACTCCTGCCCCGCCCGCGCGCGGCCGCCCTCTCCGAGGAGGACGCCGCGCCGCGCGTGCGGCTCGCGCTCGCCGACTACCTGACACTGGGCAACGCCCTGTTCGGCTTCATGGCGGTGTGGCAGCTGGCCGCCGCCCAGTCGGCGCAGATCGCCGCGGGCGGCAGCGGCCCGCTGGACCGCGGCTCGGTCGCCACCGCCGTGGTCCTGCTGCTCCTGGCCGCCGCCTGCGACCTGTTCGACGGGCGGGTGGCCCGCAAGCTCGGCGGCAGCGGCATGGGCGCCGAGCTGGACAACCTCGCCGACGTCATCAGCTTCGGGTTCGCCCCGGCGTTCTTCGTGGTGGCCTGGGGGACGATCGCCGGGTCCGGCGGGCCGCTGCCGATCGCGGCGGCCGCGGCGGTGCTGCTGGCGGTCGTGGTGCGGCTGGCGCGGTTCTCCTGCGAGACACCGGGCTGCACCTCCTTCACCGGGCTGCCCAGCCCCTTCGGCGCCATGGCCGTGATCACGGTGGTGCTGCTGGACCCGCCGGTGCTGGTCGGCACGGGGGCGGTCCTGGTGGTGGCCTGGCTGATGGTGAGCCGGGTCGAGTACCCCAAGCCCAAGGGGCGCCTGGCCTACATGGTGCTGGCCTGGATCCTGGTGAGCGTGGGGTGCCTGGCGGCGTGGGCGATGGACGCCCCGGCCGGGAACACCCTACTGTACTCGGGGTCGGGGCTGGTGCTGGTGCTGATCCTGGCGATCCCGTTCTACGTCGTGACGGTCCGGCGCGCCGGCCGTCCGGACCCCGACGAGGACGCGGTCCCGGCCGCCCGCGAGGGCTGAGGACCGCCGAGGACCGCGAGCCGGGGCCGCGCGACAGCGCGGCCCCGCGTGCGTCCGGGCCTCCCGACCGGGCCGCGCCCGACGCGAACGGCGTGGAGGCGCGGCGTCGGCCCGGGTGCGCCGATGGCCGACGAGGTCGCGGCGAGAACGGCGCATGGGCCGTGCCCGGGCAGCGCACACCGGGCCATGGCCCACACGGACACGAGCGAGGGGCGCCGGGGAGATCCCCGGCGCCCCTCGCGCCGTCTGCGGCCGCGTCCGCGCCGCCCGTCCCGCCGGCGGGTCAGGCCAGGGACTCGACCAGCTCGGCCGGGCTCTTGCGGCGGCCGGTGTAGAAGGGCACCTCCAGGCGGGTGTGGCGGCGGGCCTTAGCACCGCGCAGGTGGCGCATCAGGTCGACGATGCGGTGCAGCTCCTCGGCCTCGAAGGCGAGCATCCACTCGTAGTCGCTCAGGGCGAAGGTGGAGACCGTGTTGGCGCGCACGTCGGCGTACCCCGCGGCCATCTTGCCGTGCTCGGCGAGCATGGCGCGGCGCTCCTCGTCGGGCAGCAGGTACCACTCGTAGGAGCGCACGAACGGGTACACGCAGATGTAGTCGCGCGGCTCCTCCCCGGCCAGGAACGCCGGGACGTGGCCGCGGTTGAACTCGGCGGGGCGGTGCAGGCCGACCACCGACCACACCGGCTCGCTCGCCCGCCCCAGCGCGGTGCGGCGGAAGGCGGTGTACATCTCCTGCACGGCCTCGGGGGTGTCACCGATCCACCAGAACATCATGTCGGCGTCGGCGCGGAAGCCCTGCACGTCGTAGGAGCCGCGGGTGGTGACGCCGCTCTTGCCGTCCTCGAACAGGGCGGTCAGCTCCTCGGCGGCCGCGGACCGGTCCAGGCCCTCCAGGTCCCCGGCCTTGAACACCGACCACATGGTGTACCGGATGAGCCTGTTGAGCTCCTCGGGGTCGGCACCGGTCGGGGTGGTCTCGCTGCTCACTGTCTTCTCCTCGCTCGGTATGGGGCGTGGGGCGCCGGGGCGGGGCCCAGGCGCTCCGGGCGGCTCATGCGCCCGCGGTCAGAAGCTCCTCCGCGGCGCCTGTGGCGCTCGCGATGCAGGTGGGGACGCCGACGCCGTCGTAGGCGGCGCCGCACAGCGCCACCGGCGGGACCGCGGCCACGGCGGCGCGGGCGCGGCGCACCCGCGCGGCGTGGCCGGTGTCGTACTGCGGCAGGCCGCCGTCCCACCGGGTGACCCGCCGCTCCAGAGGCGCGCCCGCCTGGCCGCACACGGTGCGCAGGTCGGCCAGGGCGGCCTCGGCGAGCTCGCCGTCGGTGCGCCGCAGGGCCTCCTCCTCGCCCGCGCGGCCGATGGAGCAGCGCACGACCACGAGGTCCTCGCCGGGGTGCTCGCGGTCCAGCTCCTCCTTGAGCCAGGGCCACTTGAGGCTGCTGAAGGTGGCGGCCTTGATGGTCAGCCCCTCGCGCGGGGAGACCAGGAAGCCGCTGCCGCTCAGCCCGGGGGGCAGGTCGGCGGCGCGGAAGGCGAAGGTGGTGATGGCCATGCTCGCGTACTCGATCCCGGCGAGTTCGCGGGCGGCGTCGGGGGCGGCGTCGGCGAGCAGCCGGGACGCGGCGGGGGCCGGGCAGGCCAGCGCCACGGCGTCGGCGGCGATCCGTCCGGCCCCGTCGGCCTCCAGCGTCCAGCCGCCTTCGGCGCCGGTGCGCAGCGACCGAACCGGGGCGCCGGTGCGCAGGTCGGCGCCGTGCTTCTCGGCCTGCTCGGCCAGGGCGTCGACGAGCACGGCCAGGCCGCCGCGCAGGGTCGCGAAGACGGGGGCGGGCGGTCCGTCCCCGGCGGCCGCCGTCTGGCGTCTCTTGAGCGCCGCGACACCCCGGGCCAGGGAGCGCTCGGTGCGCGCGACCGGTGCGATCTGCGGAAGGGCCGAGTCCAGGGAGAGCCGGTCGGTACGCCCGGCGTACACGCCGCCGAGCATGGGCTCGACCAGGCGGTCGACGACCTCGGCGCCCATGCGCGCGCTGATGTAGGCGCCGACGGGCACGTCCCCGCGCACGGGGGTGCTCGGCAGCACCAGGTCGAGGGCGGCGCGCAGGGTGCCGCCCCAGGAGAGCACGCCGCTGCGGGCGAGCGCGCGCAGGTCGCCCGGCACGCCCATGACCTGGCCGGCGGGGAAGGGGCGCAGCCGTCCACGGCTGTAGATCCGCGCGGGGGCGGGCGCGGGGTGCTCGACCCGGTCGTCGAGGCCGAGCTCGGAGATGAGGTCCAGGGCCTCGGGGCGGCGCGCCAGGACCGATTCTGCCCCTGCGTCCACGGGGACGCCCGCCACCGGTGACGCGTACAGCTTCCCGCCCACGCGCGGCCCGGCCTCCAGCAGCGTGACGCCCGCGCCGCCGCGGGCCAGGCGGTAGGCGGCGGTGAGCCCGGCGAGTCCGCCCCCGACCACCGCCACATGCGGTCGTGTCTGCATGTCCTTCAGCTTTCCAGATGAGTGGCGGGACCCGTGACCGCCCCGGGCGTAGCGTGGCGCACAATCCCCCCTCCTCCCCTGCGCCGATCCCCTGGGCGGCGCGCGTGACCGAGGCGTTACCCCCCGCCCGCAACCCGTGTGATGACGGCCACGTCGAAGGCATATAGCGACACTGCACGCGGATACAGAGGCGGGGAGTTCAGTGGACACGGTGCGGACGCCGTCCCGGACGGCGGTGGCGGGCACGCTCATGGGCCGCGGCGGGGCCAGGGCGGCGGGCGGCTTGGCGGTGGTCCTGGCCGCACTGCTCGCCGCGGGATGCGGTGCGGGCGGCGGCGACTCGGCATCGGACGCGGGCGGCATGGCGCAGGAGAACGCCGCCGCCCCCGAAGCGGCCGTGGACGAGGGGGCCGAGGAGGGCGAGGGCGGCGGTGCGCTCGACGTCGACGCCGAGCAGCGCCAGGTGGTGCACACGGCGATGATGACCGTGGAGTCCGACGACGTGGAGGAGGCCGCGGAGGAGGCCAAGTCCCTGGTGGCGGACGCCGGCGGGCACGTGGCCAGCGAGAGCGTGTCCCCGTCCGATTCGGGGCCGGCGTCGGCGACGCTCGTGGCGAAGGTGCCGCAGGAGGGGTACGACGCCGCGCTGGACGAGCTGGCGGGGCTGGGCGAGCGCGTCTCGCTGGAGCGCGAGGCCGAGGACGTGACCGAGGAGGTCGCCGACGTCGACAGCCGGGTCGAGTCGGCCGAGGCCTCCCTGGACCGGCTGCGCGACCTGCTGGCCGAGGCCGAGGACGTCCAGGACGTGCTCAAGGTCGAGAAGGAGATCTCCGACCGCCAGGCCGAGCTGGAGGCGCTGCAGGCCCGGCAGAAGGCGCTGAGCGAGTCGACGTCGTTCGGGACCGTCGAGCTGCACCTGCGGGAGCCCTCGGACCGGCCGACGAGCGACGGCGGCGACTTCATCGGCTTCACCGGCGGCCTGGCCTACGGCTGGCAGGCGCTGGTGGTCGTGGCCGGAGGCATCGCGGTGGCGGCGGGCTGGCTGCTGCCGTTCCTGGTGGTGGCGGCCGTGCTGCTGGCCCCGGTGGTCTGGTGGCGCAGGCGCACGGGCCGCTCGGTGGTGCCGCGCCCCCGGTCGTTCCGGCGCGGCCGGGCCGACGCGGAGAGCAGGGCCCCCGCCAAGCCCGGCACCCCCGACAAGGCGCCTGACGAGACCCCCAAGTCCCCCAAGGCCGAAAATGACCCCGACACGCCTTCCGACAAGGAGCGGCCGAAGGACCGTTGACCACTCGCCCTCGGCAATGATCATCGCCGAGGGGCCGCCCGGGCAGCACATACCGGGCATACCGGACAGCCGACATGGGGTCCGGGCATCCCGCGTCGTGAAATCGACACTTTTAGAGCCCGCGCGGAAAGGCGGGCGCGCTCGGCGTTGATCTCGGGGAAGTCGGGCTTATGCTGTCCGTTTTTACCCCGGCT
>NZ_JAQFWQ010000103.1 GCF_027706725.1 Nocardiopsis endophytica | reverse complement strand
GCTCCGTCGCTGCCAACCACGCCGACCACGCACACGCGCCGCGGCCGACAGCGCTACCGCGAGGGCCGCCGACCTGACCTCGTCGCCGCCCTCCACGCCGCACCCCGACGACCCGCCACCCGGCCGGGGCCCGTGAGCGGGGGACCCGGCCGGGCCCGGGGCCTAGTCGGACTTGGACGCCAGGGCCGCCTCCAGCGACTCCGTGAATCGGCGGTACTCGGCCAGTTCCTGTTCGATCGGGGAGACGACCTCCTCCGTCGCCGCGGCGGCGATGGCCTCCTCGGCCTGTTCCTCCACCGACTCGCGGCGCTTGGACGCCGCGACGCCCACCAGGTTCCTGCAGCCCACACCGGTCAGCCAGCCGACGGCCAGCGCCGCCACCGCGACCGCCGCCGCAAGGCCGCCGAACACCGGCCTGTCCAGGACCGCCATACCGGTCAGCCCGCCGCCCAGCCAGCTCGCCAGCACGGTCCCCGCCCAGACCAGCCCGACCCCGGCCACCGCGATCAGCGCGTACTGCAGCGCACGCACCGCCGACCACCAGCCCGGGCCGTCGTCGCTCTCCGGCAGGGACGCCCCCACCGCCGAGCTCAGCCGGCCGGCCAGGCCCGCGACCCCGCCGCGGGCCGCCGCGCGCAGCCGCTTGGGCCACGGCGACGGCAGCTCCTTGCCCACCGCCTCCGCGGTGTCCACGGCCGCCTGCTCCAGCTCGGCCTCCTGCGCCTCCACCGGGCGGGTCGACGCCTGTCCCTCGTTCTCCCGCAGGAACTCCATCCGCGCCAGCCGCACCGGGTCGCGGCGCAGCCGCCCCAGCCACCGGGTGACCGGCCAGCCGACCCTGCGCGCCCCGCGCAGCTCGTACGCGGTCTCCACCGAGTCGGCCAGCGCCGCCACGCCGCACGCCTCCATCAGCCGCGCGACCAGGCGCGACCGGTCCGCGTCGGGGACGCCCTCCGGTGTGGGCCCCTCCGGCCCGCGGTAGTGCTCGAACCGCTGGGCCACACCGTCCAGGTCGGCCACCAGCCGGTCGATCAGCGCCCGCCGCTCGACCACCGTGTCGGTCAGCAGGTCCCGCAGCTCGCGGATGCCGTGGCCGGTGAGGGTCGAGGTGGTCAGCACCCGCGGGTGCACCCCCGACTCCGTCTCCAGCAGCCTCCGCAGGTCGGTCAGCAGCTCCTCCAGCTCGTCCGGCTCCACCCGGTCGACCTGGTTCAGCACGGCCACGGTCACCGCCCCGTACCCGGACATCTCCGCCAGGTACCGGTGGTGCACGGCCGCATCGGCGTACTTCTGCGGGTCCAGCACCCACACCAGCAGGTCGGCCGCGCCGATCAGGCGGTCGGCCTCGGCGGTGTGCATCGCCCGCACCGAGTCGTGGTCGGGCAGGTCCATCAGGATGAGCCCGGACAGCTCCGAGTGGTCCCGGTCCAGCTCGCTGGTGCGCGAGTGGCGCTGCCGCGGCGGCACCCCGAGCCAGCCCAGCAGATCGTCAGCCCCCTCGGTGCCCCACACACAGGCGTGCGCGGTGGAGGTGGTGGGGCGGGTGATGCCCACCCGCGAGAACTCCAGCCCACACAGGGCGTTGAACAGCGACGACTTGCCGCTGCCGGTCCCCCCGGCCAGCGCCACCACGGTGTGCGCGGCCGACAGCCGCAGCCGCGCGCCCGCGTGGTTCAGCAGGTGGCGGGCGCGGGCGGCCTCCTCCGCCCCCAGGTCCGTACCGCCGATCTCCAGGACGGAGGCCAGCCCGTCGAGCCGCTCGATGAGCTGCTCGCGCGTGGTCTCCGGCATGGGCTCCCAGTACTCACGCGTGGTGGGCACATAGTCGTCGTCATCGTCGGTGAACGCCGACACGGGAGCGGGCGCGGCCGCACCGGCGTCGTGTTCCGCCTCGTCGTCGGTTCCGGCCGCCGCCGGGGCGACGACGGTGTCGGCGGCCCCGTCGCCCTCGGCGGAGTGGTCCGAAGCGGTGTGGTCCGAGGCAGTGAGGTCCGAGGCGCCGTCGTCAGCCGGGGAGGCGACGGAATCGGACTCGTCCGCCGTGGTGCGGGCGCCTTCTTCGGGGGCGTCCGCGCCGGGCGAGGACCCGGTGGGCTCATCGCCCTCCGGCTCGTCCTTCGCCGCGTCGGCCTCGGCGGCCCTCTTTCCGGCCTTGGGCCGACCCGTCACGGGGTCGACGGCGGGGAACGCCCCGGTCGGCCGCCGCCCGGCGATGCGCGTGTCCGCGTCGGAGTCGACCGCCTCGGCCAGGCTCCCCACCCAGCCGGCGAGGCCGTCGGGGTCGTCCATGTCCCCGTCGCCAGGGGCACCGCCGCGCTCGGTGTCGGCCCGGTCGGTCCGGTCGGCACCGGTCACAGGTCCGTCCGCCGCCCCGTCCGGCGCTGCCGCCGACTGGGCCTCCTCGGCATCCGGCCGCTTGCGGCGCGGCGCCGCGTGCCGCCCCCGGGAGGGGCGGTCCCGCCGCTCGGCACCGTCGTCATCGCGCTCGCGCACCGCCGCATCGCCGCCGGGGGCGTCGACGTCTTCGGGGCGGTCGTCGCGCTCTGCGCGGTCCGCGCGTGCGGCCGCGTCCGAGGACTCGTCCCGCTCCCGCGCGCCCCCGGCATGCGCTGCGCGCCCCGCGGCGGCCCGGTCGGCCTGTGGGGCCCGCGGCACGTGCCGCACGGCCTCGGTGCCGTCACCGGCGCCGGAGGCACCCATGCCGGGCCAGTCGCCCTCCTCGGCCCCGTCCCGCTCGTCGTCCTCGCCGAACCGGTCCACGGCGCGGCGCAGCGAGGGGTACGAACCCGAATCGCCCTCGCGCTCGCCGTGCTCCCCATGCTCCTCGTGTTCGCCGGGCTCGCCGCGCTCCCCGCCCCCCGCAGCGGCGGTGTCGGGCCCCTCGGGCCCATCCGCTTCCGCCGCCCGGTCGGCGCCCTCGTCACCGGACCGCTCGTCGACGGCGCGGCGCAGCGACGGGTAGGCGCTCTGCGGCCCGGTGTCCGGCCGCGACGGCGGCCATGCGTCGCCTTCCGGCGGCGCCGAGCGGGTCGGGCCCGAGTGCAGCCAGCCGGCGTCGGTCCCGCCGCCCGGTACGACGTACCCGGACCATTCGCCCGCGCCGGAGGGGCGCTCGCGGTCCGCGGGCGCCTGCGGCTCCTCGTCCGCCTGGGCGGGGTTCCGGTGAGTGGTCATCGCGCAATCTCAAGGTTGTACGTGGCTTGATAGAGCTGGACGGCGTCGTCCTCGCCGGGCAGCCCGGCCGCCGCGAGCGCGTCGGTGAACCGCCCCTTCTCGGCGCTGAGCAGCGCACCGATCCGCCCCCGCAGGTCGTCGCGGGCCGCTGCACCTATGCTACGCAGCGATTCCGCTCCGAACAGCCCTTTCAGCAGCCGCTGGGGTGTGGGCCCCGAACCGCGCCGGGCGTCGTCGAGCCGCGGGAAGCCCAGCAGCTCGATGATCAGCACGAGGGTGAACGCCTCCTTGTCGAAGGTGACGAGCTTGGCGACGCTGCGCTTGGTCGCCCCGTCGGCGGTGATCATCGAGGCGACGGTGTCCTGCCACTCGGCCACGGCGGTGCGCACGCGCGCCGGGAAGCCGTCCGCCCCCTCGCCCGCGTAGGCCTCGGCCAGCCGCGCCCCGCCCGGCACCTGCTCCCAGGACTCCACGACCCGGTCGGCCGCGCGCTGGGCGGCGGCGACCACCAGGGCCTCCAGGCCGCCCCGGACCGCCTCCTGCAGGGCCTCGATGCGCGGCGCGGCGGCCTCGGCCGCCTTGGCCTTGCGCTTGCCGCGCAGCCGGAGCGTGCGCATCAGCTCGCCGCTGGCCGCGATGTCGTGCCAGCGCGCCAGCAGGTTGCCGCGCAGCAGCGACCCGTCCTCCAGTGCCTCGGAGATCTCGTCGGCCGCGTCGCCGTAGGCCGACCGCACCGACGCCTCCAGGCGCTGGGCGACCTCCACCTGCACCTCGACCTGCCGGGCCAGCTCGGGAACCCGTTCCCGGAAGCTGTCGATCACCCCGATGAAGGTGCGCCGCGACACCCGCGCGCGCTGCACGAGGTCCCCGGCCACGTCCGCCAGGTAGAACCGGATGGGGTCGGCGACGTTGGAGGTGAAGCGCTCGCCCGCGATCTGGTCGGTCTCGGGGATGGTGAACCGCGACGCCCCGCCCAGGCCGTTGGCCTCCAGCATGGCGCCGAAGTGGTCCAGGAGCTGCTGGCGCCCGCGCGCCGGCACCCGGGAGAGCACGACCGCCATGGAGGTGTCGCGGTCCCGGGCCACCTGCAGGAACTCCCACACCCGCGCGTCGGCGTAGCGGCGGCTGGTGGTGACGAACACCCACAGGTCGGCGGCGTCGAGGAACTTGGCGGCGAACTCGTGGTGGGCGGCCACCGCCGAGTCGACGTCGGGGGTGTCCAGCAGCGCCACGCCCTTGGGCATGGACTCGCTGGCGGCCAGCACCAGCATGCCGTCCTTGCCGGGCATGGCCAGGCCCTGCTGGCGCACCCGGGGCAGGGTCGGCAGGAAGGAGGCCTCGCTGAACCAGTCGACGTCGTCGGGGTGGCAGGCCAGCACCGGGCTGTTGGTGGTGGGGCGCCGCACCCCCGTGGTGGTGACCTGCTCCCCCACCAGGCTGTTCACCAGGGTGGACTTGCCCGCTCCGGTGGACCCGGCCACCGCCACCAGCAGCGGGGTGTCCGGGCGCCGCACCCGCGGCAGCACGAAGTCCTCCAGCTGGTGCAGCACGTCGGCGCGGGCCGCCGCGCCCTCGGCCGCGCCGGGCAGGTCCTCGGCGAACTCCAGGCCGCGGATGCGGGTGCGCAGGTTCTCCAGCACCCCCTCGAAGCGGGTGTCCCCCGTCGACCGCCCGCGGTGCTTGGCCCGTCCCGCGGCACCGCCGTTCCGTCCGTCGGCCGTGCCGGTCGCGGGCGCGCCCGCAGGCGCGGCCGGGGCGGCTCCGGACTCCGGCCCGGCGTCGCCGTCCCCGGCGCCGGCCACGTCCGGAACTGCAGGCGGCCGAGACATCGCGCTTCCGCCCTTCTCTTCGTCGGTCAAGGTCGGGGGCTCCGGGCCGCCGGGCCCAGATCCCGTGGTCGTCACCGGGGGCCGCCCGCGCCGGGGTCCGATCCCGCGCGCCCCGCGGGTTCCCCCGCCCCCCAGTGCAGTATGTCAAGTTCCCGGGCCGCGTCGACCACTTCGCCGATGACGAGCACCGCGGGCGGGCGCACCCCGGCCTCGCGGAGCACGGCCCCGGCGGTCTCCAGGGTGGCGGCGGTGGTCCTCTGGGTGGGCAGGGTGGCGTCCTGCACGGCGGCGACCGGCGTGGAGGGGGCGCGGCCGTGGCGGATCAGCGCCTGGGCGACGGCCTCCGCGCGCTCGACGCCCATGAGGACGACGATGGTGCCGTTGGAGCGCGCCAGGGCCTCCCAGTCGACGGTGGAGCGCTCGTCGTCCGGCGCCACGTGCGCGGAGACGACGTGCACCTCCTGGGAGACACCGCGGTGGGTGGGCGGGACGCCGACGCTGGCGGGCGCGGCGAGGGCGCTGGTCACGCCGGGCACCACGGTGAACGGGACCCCGGCGGCGGCGCAGGCGGCCGCCTCCTCGCCGCCGCGGCCGAAGACGAACGGGTCGCCGCCCTTGAGGCGGACGACGAAGCGCCCCTCCTTGGCCCGCTCGACCAGCAGGCGGTTGATGTCCTCCTGGGTCATGGAGCGGCCGTAGGGGATCTTGGCGGCGTCGACGATCTCGACGTCGGAGGGGAGCCGGTCGAGCAGGGACATGGGGGCCAGCCGGTCGACCACGACCACGTCGGCCTGGGAGAGGAGCTGGCGGCCGCGGACGGTGATCAGCCCGGGGTCGCCGGGGCCGCCGCCGACCAGCGCCACCCCGCGCAGCGGGGAGCGGCCGCGGCGGGCGTCCAGGCTGCCGTCGCCCAGGCCCTCGACGACGGCGTCGCGCAGCCCGGCGGCGCGGCGGGGGTCGCCGTCGGCGACGACGCCGACCGTGGCCCCGGCGGCCGAACCGCTGGCGGGGGTCCAGGCGGAGGAGGCGTGCCGGTCGTCGGCGCGCACGCACCACAGCCGGGCCCGGTCGGCTTCGTCGGCGACGGCGGCGTTGGTCTCGGGGCTGTCGGTGGCGGCGTGCACGAGCCGGACGTCGCCGTTGGCGGGGTCGGTGACGTCGCCCTCCCGGTAGGCGCGCCGGTGCCAGGTGATGCGGCCGGCCGAGGCGAGCCCTTCGAGGGTCGCGGTGGCCTCGGGGGCCACGAGCACCACGTCGGCGCCGGCCTCCAGCAGCACCGGGACGCGGCGCTGGGCGACCCGCCCGCCGCCGACGACCAGCGCCGTCCGCCCTTCCATGCGCAAACCGAGCAGATACGTCACCGAGGAAGCCCTCCAGATCCGTCGTCGCGTGACCGCGGCGGGCGGACGCCCTGCCGCGACGGTCGGGCGCACGGCGCGCCGGCGGTGGCGGCCGAGGTGGCGCTCACCGGACGGCACCCTGCGTCAGTGTCCCGAAAATACCGTGTCAAACCGGCCTCGGGTTCACGTTTCCCACCGATTCGACGCGTCCCATGCCCTGCCTCACTGTATATACACCTCTCAGGCACGCTCCTTACCGGCGGGGCACATCACACCGAAGAAGCTTAGGTCCCCCAGGAAAAGGGCAGGGCACGCCGACGGTCCGATCCGGTCACGGACGGGCTGCCACGCCCGGGGAGGAGGGCCCCGGCCGGACCGGCACCGCCTCCGTCCGACCGGCCGGGCACGGCGCCGCGCCGGTGGACCGCCTGTCCTCCGGAGGCGGGCACGCCCCGTCGACGACGCCCGGCCGGAGCCCCCTTCTTCCTCGCCCGCACCGTGCGGCATCCCCGCGACCGGGCCTGCGGGGTTCGGCCGCACCCACACCCCCCGACGGCGGCAACGGAGCCCCCGGCGGGTGGTGTCCGCTGGAGAGGCTTTTCGATCAGCGAGCGGCCGTCGCCCCTACTACGCCGCCTTCGCCATGTCGGCGCAGCGGGGCCCGGGCTCGGAAGAGCGCCGTGCCCCGCCGCCCTCCTCGGGCTGCGGGGCACGGTGCGCGCCGCTCGGCCGTGCGGCCGACCGGTCCGCCTCAGCGCTCGGTCACTCCGGCGTCCTCGAAGGTGGCGACGTCGCGCAGGGCCCGCACGGACGCCTGCAGCAGCGGCAGGGCCAGCAGGGCCCCCGACCCCTCCCCCAGGCGCAGGTCGAGGTCGATCAGCGGGCGCAGGCCGGTGTGCTCCAGCACCGCCGCGTGCCCCGGCTCGGCCGACCGGTGCCCGGCGAAGCAGGCCCCCGCCGCGTCCGGGGCCAGCGCCGTCGCGACCAGCGACGCCGCACCCGCGATGACGCCGTCGAGCAGCACCGGCACCCGCAGCGCCGCCGCGCCCAGGATGAACCCGGCCAGCGCCGCGTGCTCCAGGCCGCCGACGGCCGCCAGCACGCCCACCGGGTCGGACGGGTCCACCCGGTGCAGGTCCAGCGCGCGCTTGACCGCCTTGACCTTGCGCTCGTGCATCGCCTCGTCGATGCCGGTGCCGCGCCCGGTGACCTCCGCCGGGTCGGCGCCGGTGAAGGCGGCGACCAGCGCCGCCGAGGCGGTGGTGTTCGCGATGCCCATGTCGCCGGTGAGCAGGCAGCGGTTCCCGGCCGTGGCCAGGTCGCGCGCCACCTCGATGCCCGCCTCGATCGCGTACTCGGCCTGCACGCGGGTCATGGCCGGGGCCTGGGTCATGTCCGCGGTGCCGCGGGCGACCTTGCGCGGCAGCAGGCCGGGCACGGTCGGCAGGTCGCCGACCACGCCCACGTCCACCACCGTCACCTCGGCGCCCGCCTGGGCCGCGAAGGCGTTGGCGACCGCGCCGCCGTCCAGGAAGTTGTGCACCATCTGCGCGGTGACCTCCTGGGGCCAGGCGGTCACCCCCTGGGCGTGCACGCCGTGGTCGCCCGCGAAGATCGCCACGGCCGCGGGCTCGGGCATCGGCGGCGGGCACTCCCCCGCCAGCCCGGACAGGCGGACCGACACCTCCTCCAACACGCCGAGCGCGCCCTCGGGCTTGGTCATGCGGCGCTGCCGGTCCGCGGCCTCGGCGGCGGCGCGCGTGTCCGGCGGCCCGATGGTGGCGATGGTCTCGTCCAGCAGGCTCGTGGCCTTCTCCCCCGGCAGCCCCCTGCGCCCGTACTGCTCGCGGTGGACGGCCCAGGACAGCGGGCGGCGCTTGGCCCATCCGCCCAGGGCCAGCTCGGGCTCGGTCGGGAAGTCGTCGACGTAGCCGAGGCACAGGTAGGCCACGACCTCCAGGTGCGGCGGCAGGTCGAGCATGGAGGCCAGGTCGCGCTCGTGGAAGAAGCTCACCCAGCCCACGCCCAGGCCCTCGGCGCGGGCCGCCAGCCACAGGTTCTCCACGGCCAGGGCGGTGGAGTAGGAGGCGGTCTGCGGCTGGGCGTGGCGGCCCAGGGTGTGGCGGCCGCCGCGGGTCGGGTCGACGGTGACGACCACGTTGACCGGGGTGTCCAGGATGGCCTCGACCTTGAGCCCGGAGAACGCGCGCGCCCGGGCGCCGGGCAGCGCGCGGGCGTACTCGGCGCGCTGCTGCTGCACCAGCTCCTGCACGCGCGTGCGCACGTCCTCGTCCTGGACCAGGACGAAGTCCCAGGGCTGGGAGAAGCCGACGGAGGGGGCCTGGTGCGCGGCGGAGAGCACGCGCGTGAGCACCTCGTCGGGCACGGGGTCGGGGCGGAAGCCGGTGCGCACGTCGCGGCGCTCGGCGATGACCCGGTAGACCGCGTCGCGCTCGGCGGCGGTGTAGGCGTTCTCGTCGGGCGCCGTCCGCGCGGCGGTGGGCTCGGGGGCGGGGGCCGCCGGTTCCGGGGCCGCCGGCTCGGGGGCGGGGACCGGGTCGGCGGTGGGTGCGAGGGCGGGTCCCGGAGCGGCGGCCGACCGCTCGGCGCCGCGCGGGGCACCGTCGGAGGGTTCGCGCTGGGGGACCGCGTATGCGTGTGCGTTCACGTCGGTGTTCGCCGTGCTCTCTCGGGTGGTGTCCTCGTGCTGGTCAGGCTTTTCCGCGGCGGGGGCACCGCACGCCGGGGCGGGCGGTGCGGCCGCGGGCTCGGGGGCCGCCGCCCTCGGCTCGGGCTCCGGCTCGGGGGCCGGGGCCGGGTCGGGCTCCCCGGCCGGCCGGGCGGGCTCGGGCGCCGGGGCCTGGGGCGCGGGGTCCGGCGCCTGGGGCTCGGGGTCCGGCCGCGCGGGCGCCGGGGGCGCGCCGCGGAACGGGATGACGTTGGGCTTGGCCGCCTGCTCGGTGCGGGGCGGCGGCGAGGGCGTGTGGAACGGGTTCGCCCGTTCCCGCCTCGGTGCCGGCCCGGGGGCGGACGGCGCCCGGGCCGCGGCCCCGCGGCCCGCCTCGGGCAGGTCGTCCAGCAGCCCGCCGCCGGTGCCGGCGGCCTCGTCCTCGGCTCCCCTCTGGGCCGGGGAGCGGTCGTCGTTACCGGTCATGGCGTTCCTCCGCAGGGCCGGTGTCGGTGAAGGCGGTGTTCGGTGCCCCGGCGCGGGGCCGGTCGGCACAGGGCCGGTCGGCGCGCGGCCGCACGGCCCGGGTCGCTGTGCACATGTCCCCCTCGTGTCCCCCGTCCGCGGTGCGGTCCCGGGACGGCGACGCGCCTCCGCCGTTCCGGACACTCCGCGACCAATGTCCTCATTCGGCTCAGAGCAACTCTGCCAGAATCCGGGCCATCGGGAGAGACCTCCGCGGTTCCCGAACGGCGATGCGCAGCCAGTCGGCGTCCAGGCCGGGGAAGGTGTCGCAGCGGCGCACGGCGATCCCGCGCCCGCGCAGCCGCTCGCGCAGCCCCGCGCCGTCGTCGGCGCGGGCCAGCAGGAAGGAGGCGGCGGCGCCGGGCAGCACCCGCAGCCCCGCCTCGGTGAGCGCGTCGGCGAGGACGGCGCGGTGGTCGGCCAGGGTGTGGGCCCAGGCGTCGGCCTCGGCGAGGGCCCGGGGCGAGCAGCAGGCCTCGGTGGCGGCCAGCGCGGGCGTGGAGACCGACCACAGCGGCTGGGCCGCGGCCAGCAGCCGCACGGTGTCCGGGTCGGCCAGCAGGTACCCGGCGCGGAGCCCGGCCAGCGCCCAGGTCTTGGTCAGGCTGCGCACCACCACCAGGCCGGGCAGGTCGCGGCGGGCGGCCAGGGACTCGGGCTCGCCGGGGACGCAGTCGGCGAAGGCCTCGTCGACGACGAGCACGCGGCCGGGCCGGGCGAGGGCGGCGACGGTGTCCGCGGGGTGCAGCAGCGAGGTGGGGTTGGTGGGGTTGCCCAGGACCACCAGGTCGGCGTCGTCGGGGACGAGCGCGGGGTCGAGGGCGAAGCCGGAGCCGGGGTCGAGGACGACCCGGTCGACGGGGTGCCCGGCGGCGCGCAGGGCGGCCTCGGGCTCGGTGAACTGGGGGTGGACCACGGCGGCGCGGCGGGGCTCCAGGGCGCGGGCCAGCAGCACGAAGGCCTCGGCGGCGCCCGCGGTGAGCAGCACCTCGGAGGGGTCGCGGCGGTGCCGCCGGGCGACCGCCTCGCGCGCGGGGGCGGGGTCGGGGTAGGCGGCCAGGCCGGTGAGGGAGGCCGCGATGCGCTCGGCCAGCCAGGCGGGCGGGGCGTCGCCCCGCACGTTGACCGCGAAGTCGGCGAGGCCGGGGCCGGTCTCGGCGTCACCGTGGTGCCGCAGATCGACCTCGTCGTCCCGCCGGGCGTCCACCGCCACCGGGGGTGTTCACCTCATTCCCCTGCTCGCGCTCACCCCGGGCGGAACCGGGGTGTTCCGGACATCACGCGACCCTATACCGGAGCCCGGGCGGCTCCGGAGCCGCCCCTGCGGTCCCCGAAGCGACGAACACTGCCACACCAGAACGGGATCCGGGCCAGGGTGCCTGGCTCGCGCCCATTCACCCCGCCCGGATCGCCACTTGGGGCGGCTCCACCCCCGGGAACCGGGCGCCGGGGCGGTGGCGGCTCCACCAAGACCCGCCATCCGGGCGCCACGGGCAGACCGGAGCCATCCTGAGTGGTGGAACCGACACCCGATCAGCCCCGAAGCGTCGATCCCACGACGCAGGATCACCGGAGCCCCGACTTCACGCCCGAAGTGTCCGGTCGTGCACCAGCCGGCGGGCCCCTGCGGTCCGGGGCAACGGTGCGGCATTTCCACGTGGCAGTTCCACCACCCGATCACGAGCCGCGCCCCGAGGGGATGAGGGCGCGGCTCGTTCCGGGGGAGGGCCGTCCGCCGATCGAGCGGTCGGTCAGTGACCGTGGCCGTGGCCGTGCCCATGGCCGTGGCCGTGGCCGTGGCCGTGCGACGGGTCGTCCGGGTGGTGGTGCGGCACCTGCGGCGCACCCACCTTGTCCTCGAAGCCCGGCATCGCGATGCGGTAGACGCAGGTGTCGCAGTTCATCCGGATGTCGCCCTGCAGGGCCTCGTCGTACCGCTCGGCGATCATGTCGGCCAGGCCGTCGCAGTCGCCGATGACCGGCGCGCAGCGCACGTCCAGCTCCGGGTGCTCGTTGGCGTACTCCATCGACTGGTCGACCACGCGGTCCGGCAGCACGCCCGAGAACAGGAAGTACGGCAGCACCACGACCCGCTTGGCCCCCAGGCGGCGGATGCGGTCCAGCCCCTCGGGCACGCTCGGCCAGGCCAGCGAGATGAACGCCGGCTCCACGAAGGCCACGCCGCGCGCCTTGGCCTGCCCCTCCTGGAGCAGCCGCGCCACCTTGGCCACCTCGGAGTTGGCGTCCGGGTCGGTGGAACCGCGCCCCACCAGCAGCACCGCCGTGTCACCGTCGGCGCCGCCGTCGCCCTGCACGTCGTCCAGGCGCTCGCCGAGCAGCCGCAGCATCGTGCTGTGCGGACCCAGGGGGCGCCCGTACACGTACTCCAGCCCGTCGTGGCGCTCCTTCTCCCGCGCCAGCGCGCCGGGGATGTCGCCCTTGGCGTGCCCGGCGGCCACCAGCATCATCGGGACCGCCACCACCCTGCGGTGCCCCTTGGCGTACAGCTCGCCGACCGCGTCGGTGAGCGGGGGCGGGGAGAGCTCGATGAACCCGCCCGCGACCTCGCGGTCGTCGAAGCGGCGGCCCAGACGCTCCACGAACGCCGTGAACTCGGCGACGCCCTTGTCGTCGCGGGTGCCGTGGCCGGCCAACAGCAGCGGGGGTTTCATCCCTGTCCTCTCCAAGCTCCACTCGCGGCCCGCGCGGATCTCACGCCGGGCCGCCCTCCTCGTTCGCCTCGTACAGCAGCGCGTTCAGCGCGGCGGCGGCGACCGCCGAGCCGCCCTTCTCCGACACGTTGCTGACCTGCGGAAGACCGCTGGCGCGCAGCGCCGCCTTGGACTCGGCGGCGCCGACGAACCCCACCGGCAGGCCGATGACCAGCGCCGGGTCCAGCCCGCGGGCGCCCAGCGCGATCACCTCCTCCAGGGCCGTGGGGGCGCACCCCACCACCCACACCGCACCCGGTCCCACCTGCTCGAACGCGAGCCGAACGGCGGCGGCCGACCGGGTCAGCCCCTCCGCGCGGGCCAGGCGGGCGGCCCCGGGGTCGGCGATCCGGCACACGCACTCGCGCGCCGTGATGCCCGAGGCCACCATGGCCACGTCGGCCACCACCGGGGCGCCGCCGGCCAGGGCGGCGGCCGCGCGGTCCAGCGCGGGGGCGTCCATCGACAGGTCGTCCGCGTACTCCAGGTCGGCGCTGGCGTGGATCACGCGTTCGGCGACGGCGCGGGCCATCCGGGGCAGGTGCCCCAGGTCGATGCGGGAGCGCAGGATGCGGTAGGACTCCTCCTCGATCGGATGGACGGTCCTGCTCGTCCTGGTCACCTGCTCTCCTCCCGTCGTGGGCCGCGGTTGCGCGGGGTCGGTTCGGTCGTGACGTGGGCCGCCCCGGTCTCGACGACGGCGTCGGCCGGGCACACCTCGATGCACTCCAGGCAGCCCGTGCACCGTTCGGCGAGGATGTCCAGGGGCCGCCCGTGCGGGCGGATCGCGTGCTCGGGGCAGGTCAGCAGGCACGCACCGCAGCCCGTGCAGTCCCAGGTCACGGCCACGGGGGCGGCGGCGCCGGTGCCCTCGTGCACGGGCCGTCCCCCTCGCGTCGTGTCGTTCTCGGGCCGCGGTGGGACAGAGTACACGGGGCCCGCCCCGGCGCCACCCGGGTGCCCCGGACGCCGGGCGGGCGCCCCGGTGCCGGGGTGCGAACGGGGCGCGGGCACCCGGACCGGCACCCGGGCGGATCCGCATCGCCGCAGGTCGCCGACGGTTTCGGCGGCGGCGTCCGGACGCCCGGTGAGTCCCCCGGCACCTGGGCCGCTATTGCGAACCATGTGCGATGGCCGTACGGTCGAGGGGCCGTGGTGTTCGGGAAGTCCGGTGGAAATCCGGCGCGGCCCTCGCCACTGTGAACGGGTAGCCCCCGGCCCCGCCGACCCGCCGCGTGCGGACGGCGGCGCAGGCCACTGGGGCGGCTCCGGACCCTCCGGAGGCGCCGCGGGAAGGCCGGTCGGGCGGTGACGACCCGGGAGCCAGGAGACCGGCCACGGCACGCGACGTCCGTCCACGAGGTGCTGGAAGCGGGTCTTCTCGACATGCATATCGCCGAAGGGTTCTTACCACCGGCGCAGGCGGCCGCCTGGACCGCGGCCGCCGCCCCCTTCGTCGTCCACGGAGTGCACTCCCTCACCCGGGCCGTGCGCGCCGATCCCGAGGCCAAACTCCTGCTGGGGGCCTCGGGGGCGTTCTGCTTCGTGCTCTCGGCGCTGAAGATCCCCTCGGTGACCGGCAGCTCCTCCCACCCGACCGGCGTCGGCCTGGGCGCGGTGCTGTTCCGGCCACCGGTGATGGCGGCGCTGGGCACGGTCACGCTGCTGTTCCAGGCGCTGCTGCTGGCGCACGGCGGGCTGACCACGCTCGGGGCCAACGTGTTCTCGATGGCGGTGGTCGGGCCGTGGGTCGGCTACGCGGCCTACCGGTCGGTGCGGGCGCTGGCGTCCCGCCTGCCGGAGCAGACCTCGCTGGGGGCGGGCGTGTTCGCGGCCGCGTTCGCGGCGAGCCTGAGCACCTACACCGTCACCAGCCTGCAGCTGGCGCTCGCCTTCCCCGACGCGGCGGGCGGCGTGGCCGGGGCGTTCGTCAAGTTCGCGACGGTCTTCTCGATCACCCAGATCCCGCTGTCGGTGGTGGAGGGCCTGGTCACGGTGGTGATCGTGCGCCTGCTGTCGACGGTGGGGCGCGAGCAGCTGCTCCGGCTGGGCGTGCTGCGCGGCGGCACGGCCGCCGGAGCCGTCGACGGCCCCGGGGCCGACGCCTCGGACGAGACCGCCGGCCCCCACGAGCCGACCTCCGGACCGACCTCCGAGCCGACCTCCGACGGGGAGGCGAAGGCATGAGCACGACCAGCGGCGACAAGGCGAAAGGCGCGGCCCACGGGACCGAGTCCGGGGGCGGCCGACCGCGCGCCTGGGCCACATGGGCCCTGCTGGCGGCGGCCGCGGCGATCGCGGCCCTGCCCCTTCTGATCGGCGCCGGGGCGCACCTGGAGGAGCCCTTCTCCGGGGCGGACGCGCAGGCGGAAGAGACGGTGGAGGAGATCGCGCCGTCGTACGAGCCGTGGTTCTCCCCGCTGTACGAGGCCCCGTCGGCGGAGGTCGAGTCGGGCCTGTTCGCCCTGCAGGCGGCCGTGGGCGCCGGGGTCATCGGCTACACCCTCGGCGTGCTGCGCACCCGGCGCAGGCTGCGCGCCGAGGCGGCGACCGCGGCCGCCGCGTCCCCTTCCCCCGACGAGAACGGGCCCACCGCGGGCACCGCCTCCTGACCGGCGAGGGGGCGCGGTGCTCACCATCGACGCGGAGGCCTACCGCAGCCCCTGGCGCACCGTCCACCCGGCCGTCAAAGGCGTGCTCTTCGGAGGCCTGCTGGTGTGCGCCCTGGCCCTGCCCGCCTGGCCGGGGGCGGCGCTGGCCGGCGCGGTCGCGCTGGCCTTCGGCCTCGGCCCGGCCCGTGTGCCGCCCCGGAAGCTGCTGCGCACCGGCCTGGGCCCACTGGCGTTCATCGCCACGGGCGCGGCGGCGCTGCTGGTGTCGGTCGGCGGCCCCGACGGGCCCATAGCCTGGGACCCGCAGGGGGCGGCGCGCGCGGCCGAGCTCACCGGGCGCGCCTCGGCGGCGGTCGTGTGCCAGCTCCTCTTCGCGTTCACGACCCCGCTGGCCGACCTGCTGCCCCGCCTCTCCCGCGCCGGCCTGCCCCCGGCGCTAGTCGAGGTGGTGGCGCTGATCTACCGCATGCTGTTCGTGGCCCTGGACACGGCCCGGAGGGTCGGCGCCGCGCAGGCGGGGCGACTGGGGTACGCGAACCGCCGCAACCGGGTGCGGTCGCTGGGGGCCCTGGGCGCGGCGCTGTTCGTGCGGTCCTACGACCGGGCCGCCCGGCTGCAGCGCGGGCTGGAGTGCCGGGGCTACACCGGCGCGCTGACAGTGCTGGTCGACGACATCCCGCTGCGCGCGTCGGCGCTGGCCGCGGCCGCCGTACCGGCCGTCCTGGTCGCCGCGGCGGCCCTGACCCTTGGAGCGTGGACATGACCCCCGCCACCGCCACCGGCACGGCCCCGGTACTGGCCGTGCGCGACCTGGAGTTCGGATACGCCGACGCGCCGCCGGTCTTCCGGGGGCTGGAGCTGGAGGTTCCCACCGGGGGCGTGCTCGCGGTGCTCGGCCCCAACGGCGGCGGGAAGACGACGCTGCTGCGGCTGCTGGCGGGCAGCCTGGCCCCCAAGCGGGGGCGGGTGCTGGTCGACGGCGAGCCGGTGCGGCCGGGCCGCCGCGGCGCCGCCGACCTGCGCCGCCGGGTGCAGCTGGTCTTCCAGGACCCCGATGACCAGCTGTTCTCGGCGAGCGTGCGGCAGGACGTGTCGTTCGGCCCGGTGAACCAGGGGCTGGACCGGCGGGAGGCGGCCGAGCGGGTCGACGGCGCGCTGGCGGCGCTCGGCCTGGAGGGGCTGGCGGACCGGCCGGTGCACCTGCTCTCCTACGGCCAGCGCAAGCGCGTCGCGCTGGCGGGGGCGCTGGCGATGCGCCCGTCGGTGCTGGTGCTGGACGAGCCGACGGCGGGGCTGGACCCGATGGGGGTCGAGGCGATGCTGGAGACCTTGGACGGGCTGCGCGCGGGCGGTGCGACGCTGGTGGTCTCGACGCACGACGTGGACCTGGCCTACCGGTGGGCGGAGCGGGTGGCGCTGATCGACCACGGCCTGCTGGCCGAGGGGGCGGCCCGGCGGGTGCTGGCCGACCGGGACCTGCTGTCGGCGGCCCGGCTGCGCCCGGCGTGGGGTCCGGCGGTGGAGCGGACGCTGCGCAAGGCGGGACTGCTGGCGGAGGGCGAGGAGCCTCCGTCGACCCCGGAGGAGCTGGCCGCCCTGCTGCGGTGAACGGCCACCGGGCGATGATCTCGACAAAGGTGCTGTCAAAACCGCCGGAATGACAGCACTTCCGTCGAGATCATCGCCGACGGCCCCTACGCCTCTGGCGCCTGTTCCTCCTCCGGGCCCACCTTCCAGGTGTAGCCGCGCGGGGTGACGAAGCGGCCGGCCACGTTCTTCGACGCCGAGCTGCCGACGAGCACCACCGTGAACATGTCCACCTGCTCGACCTCCCCGTCGAGCATGGCGCGCAGCGTCGTCAGCACCGTCCGCTCGGTCTCCCGGGTCGCGTTGTGCACGTATCCGACCGGCGTGTCCTCCGGCCGGTGCTCGGCGAGGATCTCCAGCGCCCTGGGAAGCTGCCAGTCCCGCTTCTTCGACTTCGGGTTGTAGAAGCACACGCTGAAGTCGCCCTCCGCGGCGGCGCGCACCCGGCGCTCGATCGCCTCCCACGGGGTGTGCAGGTCGGACAGGGAGATGTAGGCGTGGTCGTGCCCCAGCGGCGCCCCGAGCAGGTTCGACGCCGCCACCGCGGCCGTGATGCCCGGTACCCCGACCACCTCGATGTCGGCACCGGCGAAGTCCAGCGCCGGGCTCGCCATCGCGTACACCCCGGCGTCGCCCGACCCGATCAGCGCAACCGCCGCACCCGCCTGCGCCTCCCGCACCGCCGTACGCGCGCGCTCCTCCTCCTGGCCCAGCCCGCTGGAGAGCACGCGGGTGCCCGGCCGCAGCAGGTCCCGCACCTGGTCCAAGTACTGGTCCAGGCCGACGACCACCGACGCCCGGCGCAGCTCGGCGGCCGCGCGCGGGGCAACAAGGTCACGCGCCCCCGGGCCGAGCCCGACCACGGCGAGGCGCCCGCGGAACGCCGCCCGGGCCACCGCCGCCGTGGCGTTGGCCGTCTTGGCCTTGGGCGCCACCAGCTCCGGCGCGTTCCCGACCGCTCCCGCCGCGTGCAGCGCCGCCGCCTCGGCCACACTGGGCGTGCCGACCTCGGCCCGCACGGTCTCGCTCGGGTTGGGCACGTCCACCGCGGCCAGCTCGTCGGCGGGGAAGGTGAGCACCTCCCAGCCGCGCTCGCGGGCGGCGTGCAGGATGCCCTCCTCGTCGGCCTTCAGGTCGACCGTGGCCACCGCCCGCACCGACTGTGGGGACAGCAGGTTCTCCCCCAGGGTCCGGTCGATCAGCTCGCCGACCTCCTCAGCGGAGACGCCGCGCGCCGAGCCGACCCCCACCACCAGGGACGGCGGCCGGTAGGTGAGCGTGGGCAGCCCGTAGGACGCGCACTCCTCGCACACGTCGAGCCGGTCGGTGATGCGGAT
This sequence comes from Nocardiopsis endophytica, assembly GCF_027706725.1. Lineage (GTDB taxonomy): Bacteria > Actinomycetota > Actinomycetes > Streptosporangiales > Streptosporangiaceae > Nocardiopsis_A > Nocardiopsis_A endophytica. The sequence continues at coordinate 7,901 of NZ_JAQFWQ010000103.1, read as the reverse complement.
CAGCGCCACCGCCCGCGACGACGGAACCTCGCTGGACACGTTCTCGGGCAGGGGCGGCAGCGGCAGGCCCTCCGCGCCCTCCAGCCGCACCGGGTCGCCGGAGAGCACCGCCGCCCCGATCGAGGCCAGTGGGCCCCGGTCCTCGATCCTCAGCCCCAGGTCGGCGCCGTAGGAGTCGAGCGGGGTCGCCGACACCGCGTCGCTGGCGGTGGTCACGACGGGGCGGGTGCCCAGCACCGACGACACCCGGCTCGCCAGGGCGTTGGCGCCGTAGTGGCCGCCGAGGACGGCGACCGCGTGCTCCAGGCCCTCGTCCACGCAGACCACGGCCGGGTCGGTGGTCTTCCCGCCGAGCAGCGGGGCCAGCACCCGCACCGTCGCCCCGACGGCGAGCATGCTCACCACCGCCCCGCACTCGGCGAACGCGGTGCGCAGGGCGTCGGCGGGGCGGTCGGCCTCGACGATGCGCACCTGGTCGGGCCAGGCCTGCGCGAGGCGCTCGGCGGCCGACCGGCCGCGCGCGGTGACGGCGATGACGCCGATGTCGCTCATGTCCACCTTTCCGGAGGGGGTCGGGGTAACGGGTCGGGTCAGGTCAGGGGGCGGGGGCAGGGCCGAGGTGGGGCGGAATCAGGTGCCGCCCGGGGCGGCGGTGCCGCACACCAGAGTCACCGGGTTGGCGGCGGCCAGCCTGAGCGACCCGTTCGGCAGCGGCGCCAGGCGGGACGCCTGGAGCTGCGTGCCTTCGACGCGGTATCCGGCGCCGGTGAGCAGGGCGTGCACGCCGGCGACCCGGTCGACCGAAGCGAGCGCCACCACCACGCGCTCCGGGCGGAAGCGGTGCACGGCCTCGGCCGCGACCCGGTCGTCCCCGCCGCCGAGGAAGACGGCGTCGGGGGCGAGGGCACCGCCCGCGCCGGTGGTACCGGTGATGCCGGTGGCGCCGGGCGTATCCGGCTCCGGAAACGCCTCGGGGAGGCGTCCCTCCCGCACGTCCACGTGCACCCCGTGGGCCAGGGCGTTGGCGCGGATGCGCGCGCAGTCCTCGGCGTTCTGCTCGAAGGCGATCGCGTGCGCGCCGAAGCGGGCGCACTCGACGGCGACCGACCCGCTACACGCGCCCACGTCCCACACCACGGTGCCGGGGCGGGGGGCGAGGCGGGCCAGGGCGAAGGCGCGCACCTCGGGCTTGGTGACCATGGAGGCGCGGTGCTCGAAGGCGTCCTCGGGCAGGGCCCACCCGTCGGGGGCGCCCTGGTGGCCGGGCATCCACGCCATCGCGGGGGCGACCGCCCGGTCCGGGTCGACGGCCAGCACCACGTTGGGGTGGGCCCAGTCGGTGCGGTCGGCGTCGGCCGGCCCCGCCTCGACGACGGACTCGTCGGGGGCGGCCAGCCGCTGGGCGACGTGGACGGTGCGCCCGGCCCGGAGCAGGGGGCCGACGAAGGCCTCGGGGCCCGCCGTCCCCGGGGCGGTGAGCACGGCGGCCTTGGGGTGGGCGAGCGCGGCGGCGAGGGCGCGGCGGACCGAGCGGCCGGACGCGGCGCGGCCGTGGGCGGAGAGGACGACGGCGTCGTCCCAGGGCAGACCGACGCGGGCGAACGCGGCGGCGACGGAGGACACGGCCGGGTGGACGTCCGGGTCCAGGCCGCGCTCGCGCAGGGCGCGGACGATCCCGAAGAACCCGGGGTCCCCGGAGGCGAGGACGGCGGCGGGCGCCGTGGCGGCGGCGATCCGGTCGAGTGCGGGGGCGAGCCCGCCGAGGGTGAGGAGTTCGGCGCCGGGTGCGACGAGGTCGGCGACGGCGTCGAGGTGGCGCGCGGCCCCGGCGATGATCCGGCATTCGCCGAGGGCCCACCGGGAGTCGTCGGACAGGCGGCGCCCGTCCATCCCGACGACGGTGACCCGAGGAGCGGCGGAGGCGGAGTCCGTCATGAGGCGCCCGCCCCGCTCACGGTCGGACGGGAACACGCGCGGTGCGCCGTGCGGGACGCCCCGAAGGACGTCACGCGACCCGCGCGAACCGCAGGACGCGCCGCCCGGTCGGCGACCGGGCCGAAGGCAGCCTGCGCCGACCGCCTGCGGCTGCACGCGGCGACCGCCGTGCGTCCGTGGCCCCCATGGACGTCCCCGGGCACGAACCGGCGTCCCCCGGGAACGGTCTGTCGTCTCCCGGGAACGACCCATCGCACCCCGGGAACGGACCGGCGTGGGTGATCCGCCTTGCCGGGAGCGCGCCGCTCGGATGTGCCGCGACGGTGGGCGGCACCGAACCGGGCCTTCCCCGCCGCGGTCACCGTTCCCCCAGGTCCTGCGGCCAGGCGGCCATCACGCGCTTGCCGGTGAAGTCCACCATCGCCACCTCGGCCTCCATCGCCCCTTCCGTGAACCGGGTCAGCACGTCGGCCACGCGGCGGCACAGCACGTCCCCGGCCGTGCGCAGCAGGCCCGCCTCCTCCCACAGCTCGTAGGCGTGGCGGCCGGTGTTGGCCTCGTCCACCCGGGCGGCCAGCTCCTCTCCCCCGCCGACCTCGCGGGTGATGCCGCCCAGCAGCTCCGTCGACACCTTCGACCGGGTGTAGTGCGTCATCAGCACCCCGGCGGCCAGCTTCGTCAGCTTGCCCGCCATCCCCACGAAGACCACCTTCGACAGGCCGTACTCCACCGCCCGCCGCAGTGCGGCCCCGGTGAAGTCGCCGACCTCCACGAAGCACACCTCGGGCAGGTGCGGCAGCAGCGCCATGGCGCCCTTCTCGGTGCGCCCGCCGGTGCACAGCACCAGGGTGTCCTCGCCCTGCGCCGCCATCACCGACACCGCCTGCTCCACGCTCGCCCGCCAGGACGCGGTGGAGAACGGCCGCACGATGCCCGTCGTGCCCAGGATCGAGATGCCGCCGATGATCCCCAGCTTGGCGTTGGTCGTCTTGCGCGCCATCCGCTCGCCCTCGGGCACGCTGATCACCACGGTCAGGGCCTGGCCGTCGGCGTCGGCGGCCTCGCGTACCGCCTCGCCGATCATCTGCCGGGGCACCGGGTTGATCGCGGCCTCACCGGGGTCCAGCCCCAGGCCGGGGCGGGTGACCACACCCACGCCCACGCCGCCGTCCAGGTGCAGCCCGCAGCCGGGCGCCCGCGTCACCGTCGCGGTGATGTGCGCCCCGTGCGTCACGTCCGGGTCGTCCCCGGCGTCCTTCACGACGACCGCCTCGGCGCGGTCGGCCGACAGCAGCTCACAGCGCTCGGTGGCGAAGGTGACCCTGCGGCCCGATGGCAGCCCGATCTCCACGACCTCGACCGGCCGCCCGGTGGCCAGCGCCTGCGCGGCCGCCTTCGCGGCGGCCGAGGCGCACGCACCGGTGGTCCACCCGGTGCGCAGCGCCTTCTGCCGGACCTTCGCGGTCCGCGGCAGGTCGGGCTCGCGCAGCTCCGGTGTGGAGGGGGCCGGGGCGGGAGGGGAAGCGGAGGCGTCTGGGCCTGAGGGGTCAGGAGCAGGCGCGTCAGGAGCAGGAGCGCCCGACGCCGGGGCACCCGCAGCAGGGGCGTCCGGCCCCGCCGCGTCCCGCCCGTCGCCGCGCGGGCCCTCCCGTCGGCCGCCGCTCACAGGCGCCCTCCTCCACGGCCGGACACGGGGCGGCCGGCGTGCGGCCGCCCCTGCGCGCTGTCGCCCCTACCGAAGACCACGGCCCCTCCGGCGGTCACGCCCCGGCCCGCGACGCGCGCAGCACGCGGCGGGCCTCGCGGTCGGCGCGCCGGTACCCGTGGAAGTGGCCCGGGTGGTACAGGTGCGAGCGGGTGCCGCCCGCGGTCAGCGCCGGTCCGACCAGCACCAGCGTGTGCTTCCACAGCCGGTGCTCCTTGACCGTGGCCTCCAGCTCGCCCAGCGTGCAGCGCACGACCAGCTCGTCCGGCCAGGTCGCCTGGTAGGCCACCACGCAGGGGGTGTCCTCGGGGTAGCCGCCCTCCAGCAGCTCGGCCTGGAGCTGCCCGGAGCGCGCCGCCGACAGGAACAGCGCCATGGTGGTGCCGTGCCGGGCGAACTCGCGCACCTCCTCCCCCTCGGGCATGGGGGTCTTGCCCCCGCCCAGGCGGGTGAGGACCACGGACTGGGCGACCTCGGGGATGGTCAGCTCGCGCCCGGCGATGGCGGCGACGGCCGCGAACGCGGGCACGCCCGGGATGATCTCGGTGTCCAGGCCCATGCGCTCGCACTGGTCGAACTGCTCCTGGACCGCGCCCCACAGCGACGGGTCGCCGGAGTGGATGCGGGCGACCCGCAGCCCCTCGCTCGCCGCCCGCTCGTAGTAGGGCATGACGCCCTCCATGGGCACCTTCGCCGAGTCGACGACCTCCGCGTCCCCACGGGCGTGCTCCAGCACGTCCTCGTGCACCAGGCTGGCGGCCCAGATGACGATGTCGGCCTCGGCGATGGCCCGGGCCGCGCGGATCGTCAGCAGGTCGGCGGCGCCCGGCCCGGCCCCCACGAAGGTGACCTTGCCGCGCGCCGGCGCCTCCGCCGCCCCCTCGGCGCCGCCGGTGTCCGTGCCCGTTCCGGCGGTGCGCGCCGGGTCCTCCATCACAGCTTGCCTCCGCGTCCGTTGCGCCGCGCCGGGGCGATCAGGGTCGACAGGTACGGCAGGTCGCGCACCCCGTCCCCGAGGTCGCCGACCGGCGCCACCTCCTCGTCGGGCAGTCCCAGCCGGGAACCGTACACGGCGTCGCCGTCGCGCCCCGAACCGCGCAGCGCCTCGACGGTGTCGGCGGCGAACCGGCCGAACTTGTAGGCCACCACCGTGGCCTCCCCGTCCAGGGCCTCCCGCAGCCGGTCCACCCCGCCGACGACCGGCATCAGGGTGAGCGGCTCGGTGCCCTCCACCAGCACCCTGCCCGACCGGGCGGCCAGGTCCTGCATGGCGGTGATGCCCGGCAGCGTCTCGATGCGCGCCCCGGGGTCGCCCTCGCGCACCGTCTGCGCCAGGTAGGTGAAGGTGGAGTAGATGTTCGGGTCGCCGATGGTGGCGAAGGCGACCGTGGCGGCGCCGCGCTCGAAGTGCGCGAGGACGGTGCGGGCGGCCTCGTCCCAGGCGCGCACCCGGCGCTCGCTGCGGCCGCCGCGGTCGTTGAGGGCGAACACCACCCGCTCGATGCGGTCGCCGGGCACGTGCGCGCGCACCGTCGCCTCGGCCCTGCCGGGCTCGTCCAGCGCCATCACCGGCACCAGGACGACGTCGGCCTCGCGCATGCGCCGCACGGCCTTGACCGTCACCTGCTCGGGGTCGCCGGGTCCGACCCCGACCCCGACGAGCGTCCTGCTCGCTCCCATTCCACCGCCTTGTCGCGTGCTTCCGGCGTTGTCCGGCGTACTCCGTCATGTTCCGCAGCGGGGGTCCGGCATGCGCCGCCGCCCGCTCGTTCCCGTCCGGCCGCGCCCTGGGAGGCGGGCCGGACCGCAGGACAGCGTATCGGTGCGGCCTCCGCGCGCCGTCGGCCGCCCTGCGCGTACGCTTGGCGGTCGCCGCCGGGCCGGGTGCCGGGCGGCGTCCGAGCGGCCGGAGCGAGCAGGAGGGAGGCGCCGGGTGGCGGTACCGCGTGTGGTGGTCGCGGCCCCCGCGTCGGGGAGCGGGAAGACCACGGTGGCCACGGGGCTGATGGCGGCGTTCGCCGCCAGGGGGGACCGGGTCTCCGGGCACAAGGTGGGGCCGGACTACATCGACCCCGGGTACCACGCGCTGGCGACGGGGCGGCCGCCGCGCAACCTCGACCCGGTGCTGTGCGGGGAGGAGCGGGTCGCGCCGCTGTTCCTGCACGGGGCCGAAGGCGCCGACATCGCCGTGGTGGAGGGGGTGATGGGGCTGTTCGACGGGGCGTCGCGGCCCCGGCACCACTCCGGTCCCGGCGACGCCGCCTCCACCGCGCACGTGGCCGCGCTGCTGGGCGCCCCGGTGGTGCTCGTGGTGGACGCCGCGCGCGCGTCGAGGTCGGTGGCGGCGCTGGTGCACGGGTTCTGCACCTACGACACGCGGGTGCGGATCGGCGGCGTCATCCTCAACCGGGTCGGGTCGGACCGGCATGAGGAGCTGCTGCGTGAGGCCATGGAGGACGTCGGCGTCCCGGTGCTCGGGGCGCTGCGCCGGCACGAGTCGGTGGAGACGCCCGCGCGGCACCTGGGGCTGATCCCCGCGGCCGAGCGGGCCGACGAGGCCCACGAGGCGGTGCGCGCGCTGGGGCACCTGGTGGCCGAGTCCTGCGACCTGGACGCCGTCGCCGCGCTCGCCCGCACGGCCGGGCCGCTCGACGGGCCCGCGTGGAGCCCGGAGGAGGAGCTGGCCGGGCTGGACGCGCTCCCCGCGACCGGAGCCGGACCGGCTCCGGTGGTGGCGGTGGCGGGCGGTGAGGCGTTCACCTTCGCCTACACCGAGAACACCGAGCTGCTGCGGGCGGCCGGCGCCGAGGTGCGCACCGTCGACCCGCTGCACGACGAGGCGCTGCCGGAGGGCACCGAGGGCCTGGTCATCGGCGGCGGCTTCCCCGAGATGCACGCCGAGCGGCTGTCGGCCAACGCGCCGCTGCGCGGGCGCGTCGCCGCCTTCGCCGCCGCCGGAGGGCCGCTGGCGGCCGAGTGCGCGGGTCTGCTGTACCTGGCCGAGAGCCTGGACGGGGCGCCCATGTGCGGGGTGCTGCCCGCCAAGGCGCGGATGACCGGGCGGCTGACCCTGGGCTACCGGGAGGCGGTGGCGGTGGGCGATTCGGTACTGGCGGCCGCGGGCACCCGGGTGCGGGGGCACGAGTTCCACCGGACCGCGATCGAACCCGCCCACGGGCCGGATCCGGCCTGGCAGTGGAATTCCGATGGCCCCGAGGGGTTCGGCGGTGCGACGATGTGCGCGTCCTACCTCCACCTGCACTGGGCCGGTGCGCCGCGGATCGCCGCGCGCTTCCTGGACGCGGTGCGCGCGTACAGCGGGGACCGGAGGCACGGCGACGCGGACGGAAGGGGACGCCCGTGAGCGTTGGCGGCACGACCCAGCGGATGCCCATGGTGGTCCTGGAGACGGACCACCTGGTCCTTCGCGCCTTCACCGAGGCCGACGTGGACGGGGTGCTGGAAGCCGCGTCCGCGCCGTCCACCCAGAAGTGGCTGCCGATGCCGGAGCCGGGCCGCCCCTACACCCGCGAGGAGGCCGAGCGTTGGTGCACCGTCACCGCCCCGGGCCTGCGGGCGTCGGGCGACGGCCAGCAGTGGGCGGCCTGCGACTCCGCGACCGGCAAGTTCGCGGGGGCGGTCGGCCTGCTGCGCACCCTGTGGAAGGCCGGGACCACCGAGGTCGGCTACTGGTTCGCCCCCTGGGCACGGGGCCGGGGGTTCGCGACCGAGTCCGTGGTCGCGGTGACGCGATGGGCCATCCTCGACCAGGGGTTCGAGCGCGTGGAGCTGAAGGCCGCCACAGGGAACCGGGCGTCGAGGCGCGTGGCGGAGAAGGCGGGTTTCGAGTTCGAGGGCATCGAACGCAACGCCATGCCCTTGCACGAGGGCCGGACGGGCCTGGCCCTGTACAGCCTGATCCCGTCCGACCTGGATCACTGAGGGGGCAAGGACGACAAGGGCCGGTGCCCCTTCCGGGCATCTCGGGCGGCCCGGGGGCGTCCTGCGTGGTGAAATCGACACCTGATCTGCATTAAAGCGTCGATTCCACGACGCAGGATGCCTGGCACCCCCACCCACGGTCCGCAATGCCCGGTATGCGCCGTCGGGACGCCCCCCTCCGCGTTGATCTCGGGGAAATCGCCCCTACCGGGCCGCTTTTAGGGGCGCTTTTCCCGAGATCAACGAGGGGACGGCGGTGCGAGTGCGCGCTGGTGTTGATCTCGGGGAAGTCGGGCTTATCGTGTCCGTTTCAACCCCG
>NZ_JAQFWQ010000102.1 GCF_027706725.1 Nocardiopsis endophytica | reverse complement strand
CGGGCTTATCGTGTCCGGTTTAACCCCGACTTCCCCGAGATCATCGCGGAGGGGGCCTCCCGGGCGGTGCATGTCGGGCATACCGGGCGGCGGGGGAGGGGGTCGCGCATCCTGTGTCGTGAAGTCGACGCTTTTGGGCTGATCAGGCGTCGGTTTCACGACGCAGGATGCCCCCGGGCTGCCCTGGGCGCCCGGAAGGCGGGTTCCGGGCGAGCCCATACCGGCCCGACGTCCGGTTTGCCTGGTTTCGAGGGTGCCGAGCCTTCTCCTGCGCCCTGTTCGACGTCCGGAGCGGGCCCAGGCGCGGTGCGGGTGCACGGTCATCGCGATACCAGAACGGGATTCGGTATCGGTGGGGCCTTAAATGGCACATCAGAGTCGTTTGTTGGGCCCGGTGTCACCGTGTGTAGTCGATATCGGCCCTCTCGGGCCTTGGGTGCGCGGCTGGGGCGACCGGTCGGCCGCACGTCCCCCCGGACGGCGGTCCGGGTGGTGCGAACGGGTATGAACCGGGCATCCTGTTCCCGAATCCCGTTCTGGTGTGGCCGTGTTCGTCGCCGCGGGGCTTGCGCGGACGTCGCGGAGCGCGTTTCCGGCCTTCTTTCGTGCTTAACGGGGAGTGTTCGTCCAGGTCGGGGGCCTGCATGGGTTCCCTGGGATGACCCGGCGGGCGTCCCGGGCGGCGAAGACCGCGAACCCTGGCCAAGCGCCGCCCTCCCGGACCGCGAGGGGCCTGGCGGACGGCAGGCGGGGCTCGGGAACCGCTGAGCTTTGGCCGTCGCTGCCCCCTCCGGTGACCATCCGCACGCGCCGCGCCCGACAGCGCTGCCCCGAGGGGTGCTGCCCTTTCTTCGTCGCCGCCTTCTACCTGGAACTCCGGTGGGCCGCCGCCCGGCCGAGGGGCGTGAGCGGGGTACCAGCTCAGCCGCCTGCCCTCCCGGGGCCTGGCGGACGGCAGGCGGGGCCGGGGAACCGCTGGGCTTTGGCCGTCGCTGCCCCCTCCGGTGACCATCCGCACGCGCCGCGCCCGGCGACGCTGCCATGTGGGCTGCCCACCTCGGTCGCTGTCACTGGGAGACGCCCACCTCCCTCGCCCTCTCTCCGTGGGGTGTGTCGCCGCCTTGTGGTGGTCCCCGGCGGTCGTTCCATCGTCGGGTCATTACCCGTCGTGTTCGTTCTTTTTGTCTTTTACGTCGGTGTCCGCCGTGGCGACTCCGGGGGAACCGGAACCTTTTCGTGACCTCTGCTCGAACGTGTCGGAATCGCCGACGCGCGATCCTGGGGGAATCGGACCTGCGGAATTGTCCGGAAACGGACGGGCGAGCGGGTGTTTTCTGCTCCGGAATCCGGTTCCGCCCGGCGCGTCGCGGCCGGTCCGGGGGCGGATGCGCCCCGCCCGGCGCGGGAAAGGCGCGAAAACGCTCCCGATTGGCATAACGTGGGGCGTGCCGCGGATGCACTGGGCGCCGCGGGCGCCCCGCCCGGCCGGTGAACGGCCCATCCCGCCTCCCGTGGCCGCGCTTTCCTCCGCGCGGTGCCCGACAGCCACGACCTCCCGGAGCAGCGGCGGCGCGAACGCGGCCAGGATGGCTAAACTGATCCGAATCGGACGCCCGATGTACCTCCGAGCGCCGCGGCCCGGAGGCGTCCGCACCGACACCAGGGATTGAAACAGCACGTGAACCGCACAACCGGCGCAGCGGAGGGGACGGTCGGACCGCAGCCGGCCCGCGGGGAGGGCGGGGCCGACGCGGCCTTCGCCGGTGCGCCCGCGGCCTTGGCCGCGGTCGACCGCTCCGGCGTGATCGTCCAGGCCAACCGGGCCTTCACCGAGGCCGTCGGCGTCTCCGCCGAGGAGCTGGTCGGACGCCCCTGGCCCGACCTGCTCTCCGGCGCCGACTCCGGCCGCGCCTGGGACCTGCACGGAGGCGCCTTCAAACGGCAGGAACCCCGCCCCCGGGCGGTGGGCCTGCTCCGCCCCGACGGCGAGCGGCGCCGCCTCACCGTGCGCGTGCGCGCCCTGCCCGGCGCCGACGACGCCCCCGGCACCGCCGCCGCGGTGGTCATGCTCCAGGAGACGGTGCGCGACGAGGAGGCCGTGCGCGCCCTCACCGAGCTGCGCACCGCCGGGTCCGACACCGCCCTGTGGAGCCTGGACCTGCGCACCGGCCGCATCCGCGAACTCTTCGGCCCCTCGCCGCTGGGCCGGATGCTCGCCGGGGACGCCCGCGACCTGGAGGCGCTCCTGGTCCGCGTGCACCCGGACGACATCGCCCGGGTTCGCGACGCGGTCGAGGCCTCCCACCTGGGCCGCGACTACGAGCAGCGGTTCCGGATGACCGACCTGGTCGGCGACGAGCGGGTCCTGCACGCCAAGGCCCGCTACGTGGAGGGCCCGACCGGCCCCCGGCTGGTCGGCGTCGTCGACGACGTCACCGAGCACGTGCAGCTCATCCGCCGCCTGGCCGACCGCCGCCGGATCGAGGCCGCCCAGGGCCGCCAGGTCACCGAGCTGGCCGCCAAGCTCGTCTCGGCCACCACCGTGGACGAGGTCACCGGCCTGCTCGCGGAGGACTTCGTGCCCATCTTCGGCGGCAGCGCCGCCGGGGTGATGTTGGTCGAGGACGGCGTGCTGCGCCCCTACCCGACGGCCCGGGTGCGCTCGGGCACCGAACCGCTCATCGACGGCCGGGACGCCGCCGACGCGGCCTACCCCATGGGCGCGGTCGTCCAGGACCGCCAGCCCCGCTTCTTCGAGAGCCGGGCCGAGATGCTGGAGCGCTTCCCGGCCGCCGAGCCCCTGATGGCCCGCTCCCGCTCCCAGTCCTGGGCCACCGTGCCCATCTTCGGCGACCGCCGCGTCGCGCTGGGCGTGTGGCAGGTCGCCTGGAACCGCCCGCACCACGCCACCCCCGACGAGCGCGCCCTCATGCTCACCCTCGCCGGTCTGGCCGGGCAGGCCCTGCAGCGCGTGTACCGGCAGCTCGAAGAGCTGGAGCTGGCCGACGAGGTGCAGCGCCGCATGCTGCCCCCGCAGATCCCGCACGTGGGCGACCTCGACATCGCCGTGAGGTACCTGCCCGCCCGCGCCGGGTGGCGGGTCTGCGGCGACTTCTACGACGTGATCCGCCTGCCCGGGCGCCGCGTCGGCCTGGTCGTGGGCGACGTGCAGGGCCACGGCGTGGAGGCGGCCGCCGCCATGGGCCAGATCCGGGTCGCCTTCCGCGCCTACGCCACCACCGAGGCCGACCCGGGCGCGGTGCTGGCCGAGACCAACCGCCTCCTCACCGAGACGGGCGAGATCGTCTTCGCGACCTGCGGCTACCTCGTCCTGGACCTGGACACCGGCCGGATGCGCGCGGCCTGGGCCGGGCAGCCGCCGGCGATCATCGCCACCGAGGACGGCTACGAGGCCTGGGAGGTGGAGACCGGCCCGCCGGTGGGCGTGGACTCCGAGAGCAAGTACTCGGTGACCGAGCGGGTGCTGCACCCGGGGGAGACCCTGCTGATGTGCTCCGACGGGCTGGTGGAGAGCTCGGATGTGTCCATGGACGACGGCCTTGCCGCCACCGGCGAGGCGCTGATGAGCATGGGCGCCGACGTGCACGCCGCCGCGACGAGCCTGGCCGCCCTGGCCCCGGCCGGGCGCGGCGACGACATCGCCATCCTCATCGCCCGGATGAGCGGCTGAGGAGACCCCGGGCGGCGGCACGCAGAGCCCCGCGCGCCCGACGGCCGTCGGCGGCGAATGGCTCCCCGCCGCGGGCGCTCCACCGCCCGGTCGAGCACCGTCCGGAGGGACGACGGCCCCGCGGCACCGGCTGGAGCCTCCGGCCTCCTGCTCCGGCCTCCGTCTCCGAGCTCCGGCCGCCCGGGGCGGTGGGTGCGACCCGATACCGTGGAGGCGTGTCCGAAACGCTGTTCGACGACGCTGGAGCCGAGGCCCAGCGCGCCCAGGAGCCGCTGGCCGTGCGGATGCGCCCGCGCACCCTGGACGAGGTGGCCGGCCAGGGGCACCTGCTGGGCGCGGGCAGCCCGCTCCGCCGCCTGGTCGAGGACGACGCCCCCATGTCGCTGTTCCTGTGGGGTCCGCCCGGCACCGGAAAGACCACCCTGGCCACCGTGGTCAGCCGCGCCACCGACCGCCGCTTCGTGGAGCTGTCCGCGGTCAGCGCCGGGGTCAAGGAGGTGCGCGCGGTCATCGACGAGGCGCGCCGCCTCATGGGCATGCGCGGCACCCGCACCCTCCTCTTCGTCGACGAGGTGCACCGCTTCAGCAAGACCCAGCAGGACGCCCTGCTCCCGGCGGTGGAGAACCGGTGGGTCAGCTTCATCGGCGCCACCACCGAGAACCCCTTCTTCTCCGTCGTGTCCCCGCTGCTGTCGCGGTCGCTGCTGCTCACCCTGGAGTCGCTGTCCGACGACGACGTGCGCGGCGTGCTCGCCCGCGCCCTGGAGGACGAGCGCGGACTCGGCGGCCGCCACACCCTCTCCGCCGAGGCCGAGGAGCACCTGGTCCGCCTCGCCGGCGGCGACGGGCGCCGCTCCCTGACCTACCTGGAGGCCGCCTCCCTGGTGGCGGGGGAGCGCGACGAGATCACCCTGGCCGACCTGGAGCGCGCGGTCGACCGGCACGCGGTGCGCTACGACCGCTCCGGCGACCAGCACTACGACGTGATCAGCGCGTTCATCAAGAGCATGCGCGGCAGCGACCCGGACGCCGCCCTGCACTACCTGGCCCGGATGATCGAGGCGGGGGAGGACCCCCGGTTCATCGCCCGGCGCCTCGTCGTGCACGCCAGCGAGGACGTGGGGATGGCCGACCCCGCGGCCCTGCAGACGGCGGTGGCCGCGGCCCAGGCGGTGGAGCTGATCGGGCTGCCCGAGGCGCGCATCAACCTGGCCCAGGCGGTGGTGCACATCAGCCTGGCGCCCAAGTCGAACGCGGTCATCCGCGCGATCGACGCGGCCATGGGCGACGTGCGCGCCGGCCGCGCCGGAGCGGTGCCCGCGCACCTGCGCGACGGCCACTACAAGGGCGCCGAGCAGCTCGGCCACGGGGAGGGCTACAAGTACGCCCACGACTACCCGGGCGGGGTGGTGGCCCAGCAGTACGCCCCGGACGGCCTGGACGGCACCGAGTACTACCGCCCGACCTCCCACGGCGCCGAGCGCCGCTACGCCGAGGTGCTGGAGCGCATCAAGGAGGTCCGCCGCCCCGGGGGCTCCGGGGACGGCTCCGACGGCTAGGGCGTGGGCCTCAGAGGCTTTTCGATCGGGCTTCCGTCCCTCGGGTGGGCCAACCGGTGACGCTCCTGGGACGGGACCGACCTGTCCTGACGGCGAACGTCGCATCACTCGGCGGGGCACCGTCGGTGCCTTCCGCATCGGCTTCTCCGGAGCGGCACGGCAGAGGCCCAGGCCACGCTCGCAAAGGCGGGCTGCCGGTCAAGAGACCGGCGACGGGTCGGCGGGCAGGGCGGCGGCGTTCAGGGATCCGAAGCCGGGACGAGGTCGCGTCTCCTAGAGACGAGGTCGCATCTCCTAGGACCTGTCCGGAGTCCTGTGGCGTCCCGCCGGTGCGGGCCTGTCCGGCCCGGATTCCCGTTGATCTCGGGAAAAACGCCCCTAAAAGCGCGGTTTTAGCGTCGATTCTCCCGAGATCAACAACGGGGGTGGCCAGGTGAAGGGGGAACTCCAGACGGGACCTGGAGCGGTGAGCTCCGTCCGCCCAGGGCCGATCCGGTCGCATCGGCTTCATGCCGAACCGATCCGGCCATCGCCGGTCCTGCGCCTCACCGGCGCCCCGCCCGCAGACGCCCCCCGCCACCGGCCCGCTCAGCCCTCCAACGGCTGCGGGTACAGCTCGGTGATCCGGACGATCTCCGGCTCGCCGCCGTCGCCGCCCTCTCCACCGGCCTCGGCGAACTCGACCTCCGCGATCACCACCCGCCCCCACGACAGGTAGTCCGTGAACTCGGCCCCGGTCGCCTCGTAGGTGCCGCGGCCGTCCTCGATCCACCCCGGGCCGGGGGTGCAGTAGTTCGCGCACAGCACCTCGGCGTCCTCGGGGATGACCGCCGTCTCCGGCTCCGCCCCCTCCGCGGGCACCCAGTAGGCGTCCCAGTCCTCCGGGCGGATCGCCCCGCCCTCCGGGGGCTCGGCGCCGGGGTCGGCCTCCTCCACCCGGGTGAACACCCACGGGCCGTCCTGCGGGTTCTCCTGCTCGGTGGGGTCGAACCGCACCGTCGCGGTGCGCGGCCCCTCCTGCGTCTCCACCGGCGCCGACGGCGACTCCGAGGGCCGGGGCGCGGGCTCGTCCCCGCCGCCCACCACCTGCAGCCCCGCCCACGCGCCGCCGCCCAGCAGCGCCACCACGACCGCGGCCCCGCCGATCAGCAGCGGCACCCGCCCCGGCCGGCGCACCGCCCCGTCGTCCAGGTGGATCATCCGCGGCAGCCGGGCGGGCTCCACCACGCCCTGCCACTCCCGGGACAGCACCTTGGTCACCGCGGTCCCCCGCACGCCCGCCTGCCCGGTCCCGTCGCCGCCCTCGGCGACGATCTGCTCCCAGGCGGCGATCGCCGAGCCGATCAGCTCACGGATGGAGGGCCGCTCCGCCGGGTCCTTGGCCAGCGCGCGGGAGACCAGCGGCATCAGCTCCCGCGGCACCCCGTCCAGCACCGGCTCCTCGGTCTGCACCCGCCGCGCCAGCACCTCCGGCTCGCCCAGCCCGAACGGCAGCTTGCCGGTGGCGGCGAACGCCAGCACCGCCCCCCAGGCGAACACGTCCGCGCCCGGCGACGGCGGCGCCCCCTGGTGCCGCTCCGGGCTGAGCCACGCCCCGGCGGTGCGCCGCAGCACCTCGTCGTCTCCGGGCAGCGCGCAGTCCAGGATGCGCGGCCCCTTGCTGCCGATGATCACGTTGCCGGGCTTGATGTCGCCGTGCGGCACGTGCCGCCGGTGCAGCGCCAGCAGCCCCTCGGCCAGCCCGGCCGCCAGCGCCAGCAGCCGCCCCGGCCCCATGGGCCCGCGCCGCCGGATGTAGGCCGCCAGCGGGATGCCCGAGACGTAGGGCATCGCCAGCCACGGAGGCGACGCCTCGGCGTCGAAGCGCACCGGGGGCACGTACACCCGCCCGTCCACCGCGGCCAGCGCGTCCAGGCGGGTGTGCAGCGCCCCGCGGGCGTGCGGGTCGTCCAGCTCGGTGGAGTGCAGCGCCTTGACCGCGGCCAGCGGGTCGTCCCCGCCCATCGGGTCCACCGCGGCGAACACGGTCCCGGTGCCGCCCTGCCCGATCCGCCCGATCACCAGGTAGGGGCCCAGACGCCGAGGGTCGGACGGGGCCAGCGGCCCCAGGTTCGGAGGGACCAGAACGGACATCTCGTTCGGGGAGCGTCGGCTCATGCGGGGGTCCTGTCCAGCCTGTCGTCGTGATGGGGGGCGAATGGTGTGCCGTCTCCGATTCTCGTGCATAGCGGTCGATCCGTCGACGCGCCGGCCGTGCGCGGTCCGGGCGCCACGCCCCGCACAGGGGAGGGCGCACGCCTTCCGGACGCGATAGGGTCGTCCGTATTCGGCTCCCGGACCGGCTTCCCGGCCCGGCCGCAGGCGCGGCGCCCCCGCCCGCCCCCGGCCGTGCGGCCCCGTCCCCCCGGAGAGCCCCCGAACCCCGACCGCCAACGGAGCCCGCATGCTGACCGGAGGAGAGCTCGCCGCCCTCATCGCGGCGGTGGTCTGGACCGTCCTGGTCGCGTTCCTGTGCGTGACCCTCGTCAAGCTGACCCGGCTGCTCACCGAGGCCACCAAGGTCGTGGCCGACTTCGGTGAGCGCACCCGGCCGCTGCTCGACGACGTGGCCGCCACCGTGGAGCGCACCGACGCCTCGCTGGAGCGCGTGGAGGAGATCACCGCCAACGTCGCGGCCTCCACCGAGGACCTGTCCACCATGACCGCGCTCACCCGGTCGGTGGTGAGCGGGCCGCTTGTGAAGATCGCGTCGCTGTCCTACGGTGTGCGCCGCGTGATGGGTCAGCGCAGGGCCCTGGCGCTGGTGCGCACCCGCCGCAGGAGGGAGCGCCGGTGACCGGCCGCCTGATCTATCTCGTCGCGGGAGCCGTGCTCGGCGGGTATGTTGTGCACAGGCTCAACCGCACGGCACGTGCGTGGAGTCCGGAAGGCATCGCCGACCGCGTCGAGGACCGCGTCGCCGACTACCGGGCCGCTCTCCGCGAGTTCAACGAGGACGTCCACGACGCCATGGAGCAGCGGGAGGCCGAGCTCCTTCGCCTCTACTCCGCCGAGCGGTCGGGTCCCGGCGGGCTTCCCCGCCCCGTCCGGGCACAGATCGAAACGCGCGGCGCGAACGGCGCCCCCGAGATGAAGGACGGCCGCTGATGGAGACGGCAGAAATCGCACGCCGCTTCCTCGCATTCTTCGAGAAGAACGGACACACCGTCGTCCCCTCCGCGAGCCTGGTCGCCGAGGACCCCACGCTGCTGCTGGTCCCGGCCGGCATGGTGCCGTTCAAGCCCTACTTCCTGGGCCAGCGCACGCCGCCCTACGACACCGCCACCAGCGTGCAGAAGTGCATCCGCACCAAGGACATCGAAGAGGTCGGCAAGACCGCCCGGCACGCCACCTTCTTCCAGATGCTCGGCAACTTCTCCTTCGGCGACTACTTCAAGGAGCGGGCCATCCCGCTGGCCTGGGAGCTGGTGACCACCCCCGTCGAGGAGGGCGGCTTCGGCATCGACCCCGAGCGGCTGTGGGTGACCGTCTACCTCGACGACGACGAGGCCGCCGCCATCTGGCGCGACAAGGTCGGCGTGCGCCCCGAGCGCATCCAGCGCATGGGGATGGACGAGAACTACTGGGACATGGGCGTGCCCGGCCCCTGCGGCCCCTGCTCGGAGATCTTCTACGACCGCGGCCCCGAGTACGGCGCCGACGGCGGCCCCGCGGCCGACGAGGACCGCTACATCGAGATCTGGAACCTCGTCTTCATGCAGTACGAGCGGGGCGAGGGGTCCGGCAAGGACTACCCGATCCTCGGCGACCTGCCCAAGAAGAACATCGACACCGGCCTGGGCCTGGAGCGCCTGGCCTCGGTGCTGCAGGGCGTCGACAACATCTACGAGACCGACATCATCGGCCGCGTGCTGGCCAAGGCCGCCGAGCTCACCGGCACCCGCTACGGCGACGACTCCGGCCAGGACGTCATGCTGCGCGTGGTCGCCGACCACGTGCGCAGCGCCGTCATGCTGGTCGGCGACGGGGTGCGGCCCGGCAACGAGAAGGCCGGGTACGTCCTGCGCCGGATCCTGCGCCGCTCCATCCGCAACCTGCGGCTGCTCTCCGGCTCCGACGCCTTCCACATGCACGAGCTGACCGCGGTCAGCATCGACGCGATGAAGGACATCTACCCGGACCTGCTCGAGAAGGCGGCGATGATCCACGGCGTCATCGACGCCGAGGAGCGCAACTTCGCCGACACCCTGCGCTCGGGCACCGCGCTGTTCAACCGCGCGGCCGAGCGCACCCGCGCCGCGGGCGGCACCACCTTCTCCGGCTCCGACGCCTTCCAGCTCCACGACACCTACGGCTTCCCCATCGACCTCACCCTGGAGATGGCGGCCGAGCAGGGGCTGGAGGTCGACGAGAACGCCTTCGACTCGCTCATGCAGCAGCAGCGGGACACCGCCAAGCGCGACGCCAAGGCCAAGAAGCTCGGCAACGCCGACGTCAGCGTCTACGCGCGGCTCCTGGACACCTCCGGCGCCACCGACTTCCTCGGCTACACCGACCAGGAGGGCGAGGCCCGCGTCCTGGGCCTGATCGTCGACGGGCAGGCGGTCGACGTCGCCCGCGCCGGGGACAAGGTCGAGATCGTGCTCGACCGCACCCCCTTCTACGCCGAGTCCGGCGGCCAGCTCGCCGACAAGGGCACCATCAGCGCCGACGGCCGCGGCACCGCCGACGTCGAGGACGTGCAGAAGCCGCTGCCCGGCCTGTTCGTCCACCGCGGCACGGTGCGCTCCGGCGAGCTGGTGGTCGACGACCCGGTGCACGCCGCCATCGACGGCGGCCGCCGCGCCTCGGTCTCCCGCTCCCACTCGGCCACCCACCTCATCCACTCGGCGCTGCGCAATGCGCTGGGCCCCTCGGCCGGGCAGGCCGGGTCGGAGAACCAGCCCGGGCGGCTGCGCTTCGACTTCACCGCCGACCGGCCGCTGCGCCCCGAGGAGCTGGCCGAGGTCGAGGAGGAGGTCAACACCGTCCTGGCCGACGACATCCCGGTCCGCGACTTCCAGACCTCCCTGGACGAGGCGCTGAAGATGGGCGCCCTGGCCATGTTCGGCGAGAAGTACGGCGACCGGGTGCGCGTGGTCGAGATGAGCGACTACTCCCGCGAGCTGTGCGGAGGCACCCATGTCCCGGCCACCGGCCGCCTCGGCGTGGTCAAGGTGCTGGGCGAGTCCTCGGTCGGCTCGGGCGTGCGCCGCGTGGAGGCCGCCGTCGGCATCGACGCCTTCCGCCGCCTGTCCAAGGAGTCCATGCTGGTCGGCCAGCTCTCCGAGCAGCTCAAGGCCCCGCGCGAGGAGCTGCCCGAGCGCATCGACTCCCTGGTCTCCCGGATGCGCGCCGCCGAGAAGGAGATCGAGCGGCTGCGCGCCGCCCAGGTGCTCCAGGCCGCCGCCGGGCTGGCCGACGGCGCCCGCGAGCGCGCCGGCGTGCTGCTGGTCGCCCACCGCGCCGAGGACGGCGCCACCGGTGACGACCTGCGCAAGCTGGCACTGGACGTGCGCGGGCGGCTCGGCGAGGACCGCCCCGCCGTGGTCGCCGTGGCCGGGGTGCCCAAGGACCGGCCCGTGGTCGTGGTCGCCGCCAACAAGGCCGCCCAGAAGCGCGGCCTGAAGGCCGGGGACCTGGTGGGCGTCGCCGCGCGCGAGCTCGGCGGCGGCGGGGGCGGCAAGCCCGACGTCGCCCAGGGCGGCGGCACCGACCCCGCCGCGATCGACCGCGCCCTCGGCGCCATCGATGCGCGCGTCGGTGAGTCCGCCTGAGCCGCTTGCGGGGCGGAGCCGTCAGGCGGGGCCGCGCTCCGTCGGGGTCCCGCCCAGGGAGTCGTCGT
Source organism: Nocardiopsis endophytica (assembly GCF_027706725.1). Lineage (GTDB taxonomy): Bacteria > Actinomycetota > Actinomycetes > Streptosporangiales > Streptosporangiaceae > Nocardiopsis_A > Nocardiopsis_A endophytica. The sequence goes on along the minus strand of NZ_JAQFWQ010000102.1, from coordinate 14,552 downwards.
GTGGGTCATGGCCGCCGCGAGCGGCGCCCGGGCGTGTCCATCGCAGGGCCGCCGTGTCCCCCGGGGACGGGGGAGCCGGTCCGGCAGGTCGGCGGCTATACGGCGCGCGGCGCCCGGGCGCCGCGCGCGAGGCCGTGATCTGCGCATCGCCTCCCCGCGTGCCGCTCCGGACCGCGCCCGTCGTGGGCGCTGTCCGCGTGCGGCCACCGCGAGGCCGAAGAGGGGAGTCGGGCCGAAGGGCCGTCGACCATTGAGAACTCAGTGAGAGTCGTGTCCGTTCGCCGTGCCGCCGGTGATGATCCACGCAAAACCCCCTAAGGTGTGTTGCCTGGATCAGGCCCGTCGGGGACGGTGTCCAGGTGCGGCCGTCGCGTAGAGGAGGGCGTCCCGACCGGGCCGCCGTCCGATGGGGACGCGGCGTGGGCCGTGCCCGGGCGTCGCGCCGCACGCGGTGGTCCACGCGACACGCTCCAGCCCGCCGCGGCGCGCGACAAGCGCAGGAAGCCCAGCGCCGCGGTGGACCGCCGCCGCGCCAGCCGCCCGGCGCGGTGCCCGCCAGAAAGGAACGAGACGTGACCCCTGCCACCGCCCGTAGGGTGGGTCGCATGGATCGTGAGCGGCGTCCGGGTGCGGCCGCCGCCCGGACAGCGGCGCTCCGGCCGCGCCGCCGGCCGCCGGAGGAGCGGCGCGGGCCGCACCCCGGCGCCGTGCGGCGGGCCGTGATCCCCGCGCCATGCCCTGGTTCCCGCACGGGGGAGTCCGCTCGTTGAGGAACGGCGTACGTCTGGCCGTGGACCCCGGTGACGCCCGCATCGGCGTCGCCGCCAGTGACCCGGGCGGTGTGCTGGCCTCCCCCGTGGAGACCGTCCGCCGCGGCCGGGGAGACCTCGACCGCATCGCCGCCCTGGTGGTCGAGCGCGAGGCCAGGGAGGTCGTGGTCGGCCTGCCCGCGTCGCTGTCCGGAGCGGAGGGGGCCGCCGCCCGGTCGGCGCGCGCGTTCGCCGCGGCGCTGGCCGCCAAGCTGGACCCGGTGCCGGTGCGCATGGTCGACGAGCGGCTGACCACCGTGACCGCCCAGCAGCAGCTGGTCTCCGGCCCCGGGCACGCCAAGCGCGGCGCCCGGGCGGGCCGCGCCCGCCGCGCCGTGATCGACCAGGCGGCCGCCGTGGTCCTGCTGCAGGCGGCGCTGGACACCGAGCGCACAGCGGGCCGTCCCCCGGGGGAGATCGTCGAGGTGGTCCGATGAGCGGCAACGACCCCTACGGCGACCGGCGACCCTACCGGGGCCGCAGGGCCCGCTCGGAGGAGCCCGCCGAGCCGGACCCGCTGACCGGCCCACACGCCCGCCCCGCGGCCGACCCGCGCTCCGGGCCGCACTCCGGCCCGGTCGAGGGCCCACGCTCCGACCTGGGGTCCGCGCTCGGCGGGCGCCGCCGCGCGGCCGGCGCCTCCGCCGCGGGCCAGGCCGACCCCCTCGGCGCCCCGGGCCGGTCGGGCGACCCGCTCACCGACCCCTGGTCCGCCGCGCCCCCGCCGGGGGCCCGGCACGCCTCCGGGGGCCCAGCGCCCGCAGGGGAGCCGTTCACCGACGCGGCCCCCCGACCGCCCAGGCACGGCCGCCACGCCACCGGCGGCGCGGACCCGCTGTCCGACCCGCTCGGCGGCCCGGCCCCCACGTCCCCGGAGACGGGGGCCTGGCCGGGGCAGGACACCGGCGCGTGGCCCGCCGCTCCGGCCGCACAGCCGGGTGACCGGTCCGCGGGCGCCTCGCCCGGCTCAGGCCCGGACACCGGCTCGTGGCCCGGGGTGTCCGGCGGCCCCGCGGCGCCGCAGGCCTCCGGCGGCCCCCGGCGGGGCCGCCGCCGCAAACCCGAGACCGACCCCGACCTTGTGGGTCCCGCCCCTGAGGGCGGCGCCGCGGCCCCTCCGCCGCGCGGCCCCTCCCCCGACTCCGGCCCGCTGCCCGCCGGTCCCGCAGACCCCGACGGCCACCGGCCCCGCGGCCGTCGCCGCCGCCGGGGGGACGAGGACGAGGCCGACCCGCTGGGCCTGGGCTCCGCGCCGGACGAGGGCGAGGACGACCCGTTCGACCGCCCGCTGCCCCGGCGCACCCTGGACTTCGACGCGGTTCCGGTGACGCGCAAGGGCGGGCGGCGCAGGGCGCGCCGCTCCGGGCCCGAGCGCGAACCCGCCGAGTACGCCGAGCACGAAGAGGGCGCGGACGACGGGTACGACGATCCCCCGGATGGCCCGGACCGACGCGGGCGCGCGGGGCGCGCCGAGCGTGCGGGGCGCACCGAGCGCACCGGGCGCCGGGAGCGGCGGGGCCGCCGGGAGCGGCGTGGGCCCGAAGCCGACCCGCACCCGTCGGAACCGCTCGCGGCGGCCGCCCCCGCGGCGCCCGAGTACGCGCCGGAGACGCCCCGGCGCAGGCACGCCGAGCCCGACCACTCGACCGATCCGGACACCGACGACGACCGCGGCGACGGCCCCGGGGACGACGCGCACGCCGAGCCCGCCCCGCGCGGGCGCCGTTCGCGCCGGAGCGATGACCGCGAGGCCCCCCGCCGCTCCCGCCGCCGCGGCGGCGGGAACCGGGGCCGGGGCCGCGGCGGGGACGGGGACCGCCCCGCCCGCAGCGGGAGGACCAAGGTCATCGTGGTCGGCGCCGCCCTGGCTGTCGTCGTCGCGGGCGGCGGCTTCGCCGCGCGCACCTACCTGTTCCCCGCCGACTACGACGGCGCGGGTAGCGGCGAGGTCGAGGTCGTCGTCCCGGAGGGCGCCTCCGGCGGCGCCATCGGCGGCATCCTGGAGGACGCGGGCGTGGTGGCCAGCTCCCGGGCGTTCACCAACGCGCTCGGCGAGGCCGGGGCCGAGCTGCCGCCCGGCACCTACCGGCTGCGCTCGGAGATGAGCGCGGACGCGGCGGTGGAGCTGATGCTCGACCCCTCCGCCCGCGCCGAGACCCGGGTCACCATCAAGGAGGGCAAGCGGGGCTCGGAGATCCTGGCGCAGGTGTCGGAGGAGGCCGGCATCCCGCTGGAGGACCTGCAGGCCGCGTTCGACGACCCGGCCTCGCTCGGCGTGCCCGACTACGCCGAGAAGGGCACCGAGGGCTACCTGTTCCCGGACACCTACACCTTCACCCCCGACATGACCGCCCAGGACGCGCTGTCCATGATGGTGCGCCGGTTCGGCCAGGTCGCCGAGGACCCCGGGGTCGACCTGGAGGCGTCGGCCGAGGCGGCGGACATGGACCCGAACGAGGTGATGGCGGTGGCCGCCATCGTGCAGGCCGAGACCGGGTCGGTCGAGGACATGCCGGACATCTCCGCGGTGGTCCACAACCGCCTGGAGCAGGGCATGGAGCTGGGCATGGACAGCACCTGCTTCTACGTCATCGGCGAGCACGGCATCGCCCTGACCAACGACCAGCTCGACCGGTGCAAGGCCGAGGACAGCGACTACGCCACCTACGGCCGCAAGGGCCTGCCCGCCGGGCCGTTCGTCAGCCCGGGGGAGGCCGCCATCAAGGCGGCGCTGAACCCCTCCGACGCGGACTACCTGTACTTCGTGGCGACCGACCCGGAGAACGGGGTCACCGAATTCGCCGAGACCTACGAGGAGTTCCAGTTGCTCAAGCAGCGGTTCCAGCAGAGCCAGCAGGGGGGCGCCTGATGCGCGCGGCCGTGCTGGGCTCGCCCGTGGAGCACTCGCTGTCCCCGGTGCTGCACGGGGCCGCCTACGAGGCGCTGGGCATCGCGGGGGAGTGGAGCTACGGGCGCCACGAGTGCCGGGAGGACGGGCTGCTGCCGTTCCTGCGCGGCTGCGGCCCCGAATGGGCGGGCCTGTCGCTGACCATGCCGCTCAAGAAGGCCGCCCTGGACGCCGCCGACGCCGCCGACGACGCCTCCCGCGAGGTGGGCGCGTCGAACACGCTGGTCTTCCGCGAAGGGCGGCGCCTGGCCTACAACACCGACGTGTACGGCATCGGCGAGGCGCTCCGCGAAGCCGGGGCCGGCGCCCCGCGCACCGCCGCGGTGCTGGGCGGCGGGGCGACGGCCGCCTCCGCCGTCGCGGCCCTGCGCCGCCTGGGTGCGGCGTCGGTCACGGTGCTGGCCCGGGACCCCGCGCGGGCCGAGGGCGTGCGGCTGGCCGGGGAGCGCGCCGGGATCGCCGTGGAGCTGGCGCCCCTGGCCGAGCTGGAGCGCCACATCGACGTCGACCTGGTGGCCAGCACGCTGCCGTCCGGTGCCGCCGACCCCTGGGCCGACACGGTCGCCGCGAGCGGCGCCGCCGTGTTCGACGTGGTCTACAGCCCGTGGCCGACCGTGCTGGGGCGAGCGGCGGCGGAGGCCGGACGCACCGTCGTCGGTGGCTTCCCGATGCTGCTGCACCAGGCGGCGGCTCAGGTGGAGCTGATGACCGGGGCCGAGCGGGCCCCGGTGGAGCGGATGCGCCGCGCGGGCGAGGCCGAACTCGCCCGGCGGGCCGAGAAGGCCGCGGCCGAGCGGGCGTGACCGCGCCGGCCCCCGCGACGGCGCCGCCGTCGTGGGGCCGGGCGCCGCGGTGCCCGGGAATAGCCCGCTGCGCACCGGCGTTGGCGGGCGTACAGGGTGTCCCCCCAGCGGAGGCCCATCGGGTCCGGCGACCCTGGTAGAGTGGGGTCCTGACCTGAACCGGGCGCGCACGCGCCCGGGACGCAAGCGGAGGCGGGTCCTCCCACCTGTCGGGCGCAGCTCGCACAGGTATCCGGTCGGCGGTGCGACGCACCGCGCGGGGCCGCACGGCTCCGCCGGACGCACATGTCCGCCGCCCGGTGGATCACCCCGCTTGCCACGGCTGGCGGGGTTTTTCGCTTTCCGCCCCCTTAATCCCGGGGCCGCGGGTGGGAACCCCTACTACGGAGCATCACGACAAGGCTAGGGAGGGGTCTCATCAGCGCCGAGCCCCGCATCAACGACCGCATCCGGGTTTCCGAGGTCCGACTCGTCGGGCCCAATGGCGAGCAGGTCGGCATCGTGCCCGTGCAGGACGCCCTGCGCCTGGCACAGGAGGCCGACCTCGACTTGGTCGAGGTCGCCCCGACCGCGCGGCCGCCGGTCGCCAAGCTGATGGACTACGGCAAGTTCAAGTACGAGTCCGCGGTCAAGGCGCGCGAGTCGCGTAAGAACCAGTCGAACACGATCATCAAGGAGATCAAGCTCCGCCCGAAGATCGACGCGCACGACTACGACACCAAGAAGGGTCACGTCGAGCGCTTCCTCAAGGGCGGGGACAAGGTCAAGGTGACGATCATGTTCCGCGGCCGTGAGCAGTCGCGCCCCGAGCTGGGCCGCCGACTGCTGGCCCGGCTGGCCGAGGACGTCCAGGACCTGGGATCGGTGGAGTCGCAGCCCAAGCAGGACGGCCGCAACATGGTCATGGTCCTGGGGCCGCACAAGCGCCGCTCCGAGCACAAGGCCGAGGCCCGCGCCGCCGGCGGCGGCAAGACCCGCCGCGAACAGCGCCGCGAGGAGCAGGAGAGCGGGCAGGGCTGACCCGCCCGCCGACACGCCGGCGCCGGGCCGCTCCGGGCGGCCCGGCGCCGGGCGTGCGCAGCCGAGACAACGAGTAGGAGACGACGGCGAGATGCCGAAGAACAAATCGCACAGTGGTGCCAGCAAGCGCTTCCGCGTGACCGGCTCCGGCAAGATCATGCGCCGCCGTGCCAACAAGAACCACCTGCTGGAGCACAAGCCCTCCAAGCGCACCCGACGCCTGTCCGGCGAGGTGGAGATGGCGCGTGCCGACGCCAAGAAGATCAAGAAGCTGCTGGGCTGAGCCCGGCCGCGTTCGGACGTAGACGAAGCGGTGGCGCGGTGAGCGTCACCGGGAACCTCTGAGGAGTCACAGTGGCACGCGTGAAGCGGGCTCTCAACGCCAAGAAGAAGCGCCGGGTCGTCCTCGAGCGGGCCAGCGGCTACCGCGGCCAGCGGTCGCGCCTGTACCGCAAGGCCAAGGAGCAGATGCTCCACTCGATGACCTACTCCTACCGGGACCGCAAGGACCGCAAGGGCCAGTTCCGCCGCCTGTGGATCCAGCGCATCAACGCCGGCGCCCGCGCGAACGGCCTCACCTACAACCGGTTCATGCAGGGCCTGAAGACCGCCGGCATCGAGGTCGACCGCCGCATGCTCGCCGAGCTCGCGGTCAACGACCCGGCCGCGTTCGCCTCCCTGGTCCAGACGGCGAAGAAGAACCTGCCCGCCCCCGCCTCCCAGGCCGCGGCCTGACCCCGGAGCACGGGTCCGCGATGGCGAGCCACGAGTACACGAGCGTCCGCTCCCCCCGGATCAAGGGGGCTCGTCGGCTCGCCAAGCGCGCCTTCCGCCAGCGCGAGCGGCGCTTCCTGGCGGAGGGCCCGCAGGCGGTGCGCGAGGCGCTGGCCCGCCCCGGCGGCGTGGCCGAGCTGTTCGCCACCGCCGAGGCCGCCCGCCGCCACGACGACCTGGTCACCGCCGCCTACGCCGCGGACGTTCCGGTGCACCGGGTCAGCGTGGAGGTGATGGCCGAGCTGGCGCAGACGGTCACCCCCCAGGGGCTGGTGGCGGTCTGCCCGTTCGTGGACGTGCCGCTGGAGCGGGTGCGCGGCGCCCGCCTGGTGGCCGTCCTGTCCCACGTGCGCGACCCCGGCAACGCCGGAACGGTGCTGCGCACCGCCGACGCGGCCGGGGCCGACGCCGTGGTGTTCACCGACGCCTCGGTCGACCCCTACAACGGCAAGTGCGTGCGCGCCTCGGCCGGGAGCCTGTTCCACCTGCCCGTGGTGGTGGACGTCCCCGCCGCCGAGGCGGTGGACCTGCTGCGCGGCGAGGGCGCCGCGGTGTGGGCCGCCGACGGCGGCGGCGACGCCGACCTGCACGCCACCGCCGACGCGGGCGGCCTCGGCGGCCCCGTCGCCTGGGTCTTCGGCAACGAGGCCTGGGGTCTGCCCGCCGAGACCCTCGCGCTGACCGACGGCGCGGTGAGCGTGCCGATCTACGGCGCCGCCGAGAGCCTCAACCTCGCCACGGCCGCCGCGGTGTGCCTGTACACCACCGCGCGCGAGCAGCGCAGGCCCGGCGGTCCGTCCGCGCGCCGCGATGCGGACGGCGCTTAACCTCCGTTACGACCCGTGATCCGGGTAGGCGCGCGGAACACGCACGTCACCTGGGCCGCAGCGGGCCGCGTCCGGTGCGGCGCGGGCGCTGCCGGTCCTGCGGCGACTTGCCCGCGCCCCCGCCGGAGCCGCTACGCTCGGTCCATCACGGCGGAGCCCCGCACCCGGTCCGACTAGCCGCTCCCGCGGAAGGGTACTGACCTTCGGTGACACCGGGGGAGGGCGGCGGCGCCGCCAGGGGCGTTGCGAGGGTGCGGGAGGCGGTCGTGGACGGCGACCAGAGCGCAGGGACCGCGGCCGGCACCGCCGTCGCCGCCGACGACCTGCCGGACGGGCTGCTCGTCGCCGACGGCGCCGGGCGCGTCGTGGTGTTCAACCGGATGGCCGCCCGCCTGTGCCGCACCGACCCCGACGCCGCGCTCGGCCGCGACCTGCGCGACGTCCTGCCGCTGACCGACGCCGACGGCCGCGACTGGTGGAAGTGCTCCGACCCCTACGGCGGCCTGCGCACCCGCACCCGCCAGCCCGAGCGCCGCCTCCACCTGGGCGACGGCCGCGAGGTGCTGATGAGCGCCCGCTACGTGCGCGGGCGCCCCGCCGGGCCGCTGGCCCGCCTGGTGGTCACGCTGCGCGACGCCGCCCCGCGCGAGCGCGCCGACCGCGGCCGCGCCGACCTGGTCTCCACCGTCGCCCACGAACTGCGCTCCCCGCTGACCAGCGTCAAGGGCTTCACCGCCACCGTGCTGGCCAAGTGGGACCGGCTCACCGAGCGGCAGAAGATCTTCATGCTGGAGACCGTCAACGCCGACGCCGACCGGGTCACCCGCCTGATCACCGAGCTGCTCAGCGTCTCGCGGATCGAGTCCGGGCGGCTGGAGGTGCGCCGCGCCGTGGTCGACCTGCCCGAGCGGGTGCGCAAGGTGGTCGCCGGGCGGATCGCCGCGGGCGATGCCGCCGAGCGGTTCCGGCTGCACGTGGCCGGCCCGCTGCCCGAGCTGTGGCTGGACGCCGACAAGATCGAGCAGATCCTGTCCAACCTGGTGGAAAACGCGGTGCGGCACGGCGCTGGTACTGTCACCATAGTGATCGAGCCGCATGAGGAGGGAGCAGCCGTGTCGGTGCGCGACGAGGGCACGGGCATTCCGCCCGAGGCCGTGCCGCGCGTCTTCCGCCAGTTCTGGCGCTCCCGGCGCCGCGGCGGCACCGGCCTGGGGCTGTTCATCGTCAAGGGCCTGATCGAGGCCCACGGCGGCGCGATCACCGTCGGCCGCGCCCCCGCGGGGGGCGCGGAGTTCCGATTTACCGTGCCCGCCGGCGCCCCCGAGTTCGCCTGAGCGGACCGGCGCAGCGGCGGGCCTTCCACCAGCAGTGACTGCTCCTTGTCGGCCAGAGCCCGCCGCCGCGGCGGGCTGCGAGGCGAAAGAACCATGTCTGCACCCAACAACTCCTATGACCCGGTCGAGGTGACGCCCCTCCACCCCGACGAGGTCGCCACGATGCTCGACGCGGCCCTGGCCGCGATCGCGGCGGCCGACACCCTGGAGGCCCTGAAGGAGGCCAAGGCCGCGCACGCCGGGGACCGCTCCCCGCTCGCCCTGGCCAACCGCGAGATCGGCTCGCTGCCCCCCTCCGCCAAGGCCGAGGCCGGCAAGCGCGTCGGCGGCGCCCGCAAGCGGGTCGGCCAGGCCCTCAAGGACCGCCAGGCCGAGCTGGAGGCCGAGCGCGACCGCCGCGTCCTCATCGACGAGGCCGTCGACGTCACCCTGCCCACCGGCCGCGCGCCCCGCGGGGCCCGGCACCCCCTGACCACCGTCGCCGAGCGCATGACCGACATCTTCGTCGCCATGGGCTTCGAGGTGGCCGAGGGCCCCGAGGTCGAGGCCGAGTGGTACAACTTCGACGCCCTGAACTTCCTGCCCGACCACCCCGCCCGCACCATGCAGGACACCTTCTTCGTGCAGGCGCCCTCCGGCGGGGAGTCCCGGCAGGTGCTGCGCACCCACACCTCCCCGGTGCAGGTGCGGGCGCTGCTGGAGCGCGAGCTGCCCGTCTACGTGGTCGCCCCCGGCACCACCTTCCGCACCGACGAGCTGGACGCCACCCACACCCCCGTCTTCCACCAGCTCGAGGGCCTGGTCGTGGACGAGGGCATCACCATGGCCCACCTGCGCGGCGCGATCGACGCCTTCGTGGAGGGGATGTTCGGCAGCGGCCTGCGGACCCGCTTCCGGGCCTCCTACTTCCCCTTCACCGAGCCGTCGGCCGAGGTCGACATGGAGTGCTTCGTGTGCCGGGGCGCCTCGGTGGGCGACCCCGACCGCCCCTGCCGCACCTGCTCCTCGGAGGGGTGGATCGAGATCGGCGGGTGCGGCGTGGTCAACCCGCGGGTGCTCACCGCCGCGGGGGTGGACACCGGGCGCTACAGCGGCTGGGCCTTCGGGCTGGGCATCGAGCGCACGCTGATGTTCGCCAACGGCGTCGAGGACATGCACGACATGGTCGAGGGCGACGCCCGGTTCACCTCGGCCTTCGGGATGGAGATCTGATGCGCGTCCCCCTTTCCTGGCTGCGCGAGTACACCGGCCTGCCCGAGGGCACCACCGCCCGCTCCCTGGCCGCCCGCCTCATCGAGGCCGGGCTGGAGGTGGAGACGGTCGAGGCCGTCGGCGCGGACATCACCGGGCCGCTGGTCGCCGGGCGGGTCCTGGAGATCGAGGAGCTGACCGGCTTCAAGAAGCCCATCCGGTTCTGCCGGGTCGACGTGGGCCGGGCCAACGGCACCGGCGAGCCGCAGGGCATCGTCTGCGGCGCCCGCAACTTCGCCGAGGGCGACCTGGTCGTGGTGGCCCTGCCCGGGGCCGAGCTGCCCGGCGGCTTCGCCATCGGCGCCCGCAAGACCTACGGCCGCATGTCCGAGGGCATGATCTGCTCGGCCTCCGAGCTGAACCTGTGGGAGGACCACGCGGGCATCATCGTCCTGGAGCCCGGCACCGCCGAGCCCGGCGAGGACGCCTTCGGCTTCCTGCCGCTGCGCGAGGACGTCCTCGACATCGCCGTCACCCCCGACCGCGGCTACGCGCTGTCGGTGCGGGGCGTGGCCCGCGACGCCGCCGCCCTGTACGGCACGGACTTCCGCGACCCCGCCGAGGCGGTCGGGGTCGCTGGAACCGCGGGCGGGGGCCACCCGGCCGAGGCCGACCCCGCCCTGTGCGGCAACTACGTGCTGCGCACCGCGCGCGGGTACGACCCGGCCGCGCCCACCCCGATCTGGATGAAGCGGCGCCTGGCCCTGTGCGGCGTGCGCTCCATCTCGCTGGCGGTCGACATCACCAACTACGTGATGATGGAGCTGGGCCAGCCCCTGCACGCGTGGGACGGCGACCGCATCCAGGGCGCCCTGCGGGTGCGCTCCGCCCGCAAGGGCGAGTCGCTGGAGACCCTCGACCACGTCAAGCGCGACCTCGACCCCGACGACATCGTCATCGCCGACGACCGCGGCCCGGTCAACATCGCCGGTGTCATGGGCGGCGCCGAGACCGAGGTCGGCGAGGACACCCGGAACGTCATCGTCGAGGCCGGGCACTTCGACGAGACGCACATCGCCCGCGCCTCCCGCCGCCACCAGCTCTCCTCGGAGTCCTCCCGGCGCTTCGAGCGCGGCATCGACTCCGACCTGCAGCTGCGGGCCGCCACCCGCGCCGCGGACCTTCTGGCCGAGCTCGGCGGCGCGCAGGTGGAGCCCGGCTACACGGCGGTGGGCGCCGGCCGGGCGCCGCGCCCGATCGCGCTGGACGCCGCCCACCCCGGGCGGGTCGCCGGGGTGGACTACCCGCGGGCGACCGTCGTGCACCGGCTGGAGCAGATGGGCTGCGCGGTGGAGGGCGACGGCGACGCGCTCAGCGTCACCCCGCCCACCTGGCGGCCCGACCTGACCGACCCCAACGACCTCGCCGAAGAGGTCATCCGCCTGGAGGGGTACGAGAACATCCCGTCGGTGCCGCCGCGCGCGCCCGCCGGGCGCGGGCTCACCCCCTCCCAGCGCATGCGCCGGGCGGTGGGCCGGGCCCTGGCCGCGTCGGGGCACAACGAGGTGCTGTGCTACCCGTTCATCGGCGAGCGCGACCTCGACGGGCTCCAGATCGAGGCCGACGACCCGCGCCGCACCTGCGTCCGGCTGGCCAACCCGCTCAACGACGACGCGCCGCTGCTGCGCACCACCCTGCTCCCGGGGCTGCTCACCACGCTGGTGCGCAATGTGGGGCGGGGCATGGCCGACGTCGCCCTGTACGAGACCGGGCTGGTGTACCTGCCCAAGGAGGGTGCGCCGGAGCGCGCGCCGCTGCCGGGGGTCGACCGCGCCCCCACGGCCGAGGAGCGCGAGGCGCTGGACGCGGCGCTGCCCGAGCAGCCGCTGCGCGCGGCGGCCGTGCTGGCCGGACGCCGTGAGCCCGCCGGGTGGTGGGGCGAGGGCCGTGAGGTGTCCTGGTCCGACGCCGTGGAGTCGGCCCGCGAGGTCGCCCGCGCCGCCCGCGTGGAGCTCGTGGTGCGCGCGGCGCAGTACGCGCCCTGGCACCCGGGGCGGTGCGCGGCGCTGTACGCGGTCACCGGCGGCGGTGAGGTGCTCGTGGGGCACGCCGGGGAGCTGCACCCGCGTGTCGTCAACGCCTACGGGCTGCCGCCGCGCACGGTCGCCATGGAGATCGGCCTGGACCTGCTGCTGGAGGCGGCCGAGCCGCTGACGGCGCCGCACGTGTCGTCCTACCCGGTCGCCATCCAGGACGTGGCCCTGGTGGTCGGGCAGGACGTGCCCGCGGGCGAGGTCGAGGCGGCGCTGCGGTCCGGTGCCGGAGAGCTGCTGGAGGACGTGCGGCTGTTCGACATCTTCACCGGCGAGCAGGTGGGGGAGGGGCGCAAGTCGCTCGCCTACACGCTGCGGTTCCGCGCCTCCGACCGGACCCTGACCGCGGAGGAGGCGGCGCAGGCGCGCGAGGCGGCCGTGGCCGCCGCGGCCGAGCGCACGGGGGCGGTCCTGCGCGGTTAGCGCGGCGCGGCGCCGCTCGTGCCCGCCGGTCCCCTCGGGACCGCGGGCGGCCCGCGACCTGACAAGGTCCCGCACCGGACGAGCCCGTCCGGTGCGGGATTTTTTTCGCCGCGTAATCCCTGGTGGTGCGGGGTTTTGCGAGGCAGGGCGGAGGGTAGCGTGAATGCCTCTTGTAAATCGGGGGAGTATTCCTTGTTTCGTCTCTTGAACCGGGGGCGGACGCGGCCTTAACCTGCAGGCACCTGCCGCGACCCGGGCTCGCCGGACTCTCGCGGAACAGCTGTTTCACTCGGCGTTCTCGCGTGCTCGACGCACGCACGACGTGGCTCGGAGGTCGGTTTATGACCGAAACAGTGGTTTCGTATGCCCGCGAACAGCTTAAGCAGCGGGAGCCCGGACGCTTCTGGCATACGTTCAGCGATATGCACCGGGTCACCCAGGGCCCGAAGTTCACGGTGGCGCGCGCCGAGGGCGTGTGGCTCTGGGACGAGTCCGGGGACCGCTATCTCGACGGGACCGCGAGCCTCTGGTACTGCAATGTCGGGCACGGCCGCAAGGAGATCGCCGACGCGGTGCACCGGCAGATGACCGAGCTGGAGGCCTACACGGTCTACGGCGACTTCGCCAACGCCCCGGCGATCGAGCTGAGCGAGCGGCTGGCCGCTCACGCCCCGGTGGCCGACCCCAGGGTCATCCTCACCTGCGGGGGCGGCGAGTCCATCGAGACCGCGGCCAAGCTGGCGCGGCGCTACTTCGCGGCGGTGGGCTCCCCCGAGCGCACCCACCTGATCTCCCGCACCGGGGGGTACCACGGCCTGCACGGCTTCGGCACCGGCATCATCGGGATGGACCGGTTCCGCGAGGGCTTCGGGCCGACGGTGGAGGACGCCTCGGTGGTGCCGCACGACTCGGCCGCCGCGCTGGAGGCCGAGATCCTGCGGGTCGGGCCCGAGCGGGTGGCGGCGTTCTTCGCCGAGCCGGTGATCGGCGCGGGCGGGGTGTACGCCCCGGAGCCGGGCTACTTCGAGGAGGTCTCCCGGATCTGCCGCCGGTACGGGGTGCTGTTCGTCGCCGACAGCGTCATCTGCGGCTTCGCCCGGCTGGGGGACTGGTTCGGCATCGAGCGCTTCGGCGTCCGCCCGGACATGGTGGTCTTCGCCAAGGGGGTCACCAGCGGGTACCTTCCGCTGGGCGGGGTGATCGTCGACGGTCGCATCGCCGAGCCGTTCTGGAACCGGCCGGGCAACCCCTTCCACCACGGCACCACGTACGCGGGGCACCCGTCCTGCTGCGCGGCTGCCCAGGCCAACATGGACATCCTCGAGCGCGAGGACCTGTTCACCGTGGCCCGGGAGATCGAGGTGCAGCTGGAGTCGGCGGTGCGCACCCTGGAGGACCACCCGCTGGTCGAACAGGTGCGCGCGGGCACGGGCGTGATGGCGGCGGTGAAGCTGAACGCCGAGGCCGCCGAGCGCGGGGTGACCGCGCCGGATGTGTTCACCGAGGCCCGCTCGCGCGGCGTGGTGGTGCGGGCGATCCCGGAGACGCTGCTCATCTCGCCGCCGCTGGTGATCACCTGGGAGCAGATCGAGCACCTGGTGGCGACGGTGCGGGGCGCCCTGGACGCGGTGGCGGCCCGGTAGCCCCCGGGGAGGTATCCTTTCCACAGAAATGTTTCTTAGGAAGAAGTTTTCTGTGGAAAATGAGTCACGGGAGATGGGCGGGCCGACCGCCGGGCGGGCCGATGGGCCGACCGAAGGACCGACCGATGATGATCTGATCACCGCCTGGGGCCTGGTCCACGAGGCGCTCAGGGACATCGACCCGATGCTGCTCAAGGGGGTCGACGTCAGCGGCGGCGAAATGGCCGGCCCCTGGTTCGAGGTCCTCATCCGGCTGCAGCGGTCGCCGGAGCACCGGCTGCCGATGAGCAGGCTCGCCCGCGAGGTGAGCCTGAGCAGCGGCGGTTTCACCAAGCTCGCGGACCGGATGGCGCACAAGGGCTATCTGGCCCGCGAGTCCTGCCCCACGGACCGGCGGGTGGTCTATGCGGTGCTGACCCCCGCCGGACGTGAGGTGGCCGACGAGGCCAAGGTCCGCCACGCGGCCCTGCTGAGGGAGCACGTCCTCAGCGTGATCGGGGCCGAGGGCGTCGCGAAGCTGGCCGAGCTGGCGAGGGCCTTGAGGGACAACGCCCGCGCGGGTGAGTGAGCCCGGCGGGTTCTGGGTGGACGACGGACGCCGGTGGGCGGGGAGGGGAGCCCCGCCCCGGGCGTCCGGGCAGGACGGGCGGACGCTGCCCTTCGCCCTTCCGAGGGCCCACCCGGGGTGAGCGGGTAGCGGTGGCGGCTGGCCGTCGTCGGGGGCCCG
>NZ_JAQFWQ010000101.1 GCF_027706725.1 Nocardiopsis endophytica | reverse complement strand
GGGGAAGTCGGGCTTATCGTGTCCGGTTCAACCCCGAGTTTCCCGAGATCAACGCCGAGCACACCCGCCTATCCGCGCGCCTTCTCGGGGACGCGGTGAGAGCGGTGAGGACACCGTCGGTGAATCCGGTTCCTCCCCCGGCAGGTGACCGGCGCTCCGCCCCACCTGTGCGGGGAGCGGATCCGCCACTCACCGCGTTCGCGCATGACGGCGGGTCCGGATACGGCCGAGCGGTCTCCTTGATCCGCCTTCCGGGCAACGGGACACGCGCAGCGCATGCCGCTCTCCTGGACCGGCCGCCCGGCGGGGTTCCAGGCGGCCGGTCGGCGAAGGCGACCCGCTCAGCCGTGCCCCTCGCCCGGTGCGTGGGTGTGACCGTCGTCGGCCGACGGCTGCTCGGCGGGGTCCTGCGCCTCGCCCGAGGGGGCCGGACCGCCGGAGTCCGTGCCCGCGGTGGACTCGGCGGCGCCTCCCTCTTCCGCGGCCCCGCCGTGGCCGTCCCCGCCTTCGGCACCGCCGTGGTCGTGGCCGCCCTCGGCCCCGCCGTGGCCGTGTCCACCGTCGGCATGGCTGTGCTCCAGCGCGGCGGCGGCGCCGGGCACCGCCGCCGCCCCCATCACCCCGAAGGCCAGGACCAGTGCCCCGCGGTACCCGCCCGCGGTGAGCACCCCGTGGCGTTCCCGAGGGAGCAGCGAGCACAGCACCCCCGCGACGACGACGGCTCCGAGGACGGCCGCGACCAGGTCGGCCGTGCCCGCGGCCTCGGGCACTCCGGCGTGCGGGCCGAACGGCATCCCGACGAGGCGGCTGACCGCCCATACGCCCAGGACGCCGAGGTTGCCGAGCAGGCCGGCCACCTGCAGGGGCGTGCTGCGCAGCGGGAGGGCCGCCAGGCCCCAGACCAGCTGGAAGAGGGCCGTTCCGGCGAAGAAGGCCCCTGCGAGGAGCCATTCCTCCAGGTGGGCGGGTGTCGCGGCGACGTGGACCGCCCCCGCCGCCAGGCTGGCGGCGGCCGCCACCTGCCGGGCGAGCTTCGCGTCGGTTCGGACCCGGCCCCGGGCGCGGGATCGCGCGTGCCGCGAGCGCGGCGCCCGACCCGGCGGCGCATCGGGACGCGCTTCGGAGGGGCCGGTGGACGGACCGTCGGCCGGACCGCCGCCGACCGGGCCTGCGGAGTTCAGGCCTGCGGAGGCCGGGCCGGCAGGCGCGGCGGGGATCCGGTAGGGCGACGTGTCATGTCGGGAAGGAGCGGGCGCGTCGCCGGCACCCGAGTTCCACAGGGAGGCGGGACCGCCGTCGGCGCCGGGGGTCCGCGTGCCGTGCGGGCCGCCGGGGGTGCGCGGCGCCCCCTGGGGGCGGGCATCGGCCCGGGGTCGGACGGGATCGCCGAAGCCGCCCTCCGGCGGTCGTCCGGTCGATGGGTCGCGGTGGCGCCCCTGGTCGGGGCCCTGGGACCTGGGCCTGCCGGGGTACGCGTCTTCTGGACGGGTCACAGTGTCTCCTCGCTTCAGGTGGGTCGGCGGCGCCGAGGCACCGCCGGGGTCCGCGCACGCCTCTGGCGCGCGACTGAAGGCGGCCCGGTGCGGGCCGCGGCATCTAGACCCGGTTGACCTGAAGGTCGGCGACGGGGTCGGGCGGCGAGCGCCCGAGGGAGAGCTCGGGGACGTCGGGAAGGGGGTGGCGTCCGGTTTCGGGGACGATGACGTCGAGGAACGGTCCGACGGGAGCGGCGGCGGGCGCGGCGTCGCCGGGGGACGGCGGGACCGTGCGCCCGCAGGCCGGGTCCTCGTCGTGGCCCTCGCCCCGTGCCCCTTCGTGCGCCTCCCCGTGCTGTTCCTCATGGCCATGTGCGGGGGCGGCCAGGGCGGCGCCGAAGGCATGACCATGCGGACCGAGCTGGTGACCGAGAGCGATGAACGCGCAGAGGCAGACCAGCCACAGGGCCACTCGGGTCTTTTCGGGCACGGGTCCGGACACCTCGCCGCGTTCGCGGTAGTGGTCAGAGGGGGTGGTCCGCCGCAGCACGGCGGCCTGCACCATAGCAACCGCGCCACCTCTCTCACCAGGGGTGAAGCCATCGGCCGGGAGGAACGGCGCCGCATTCGCGCGGATTCGACACGGGCAGGCCCCGCACTGAAGGCGGGCACCGGAGAACCGGGGAGTGCCCCCGACAGGTGATCGAAAGCCGCCTCGCCGAAGGGCAGGGGGCCGACCGGGAGCCGACATGGCCGGGTCGGACCGGGCGGATGGAAATCGTCCGGCTCCAACGGCTCCAACGGACGCGCCCCGACGACACGGCGGACCACGGGTTCGGCTCCCCAGGCGGAGCGGTGGGAGGAAGGGCACGGGCCCGGGCCGTGCGACCCGAGGCCACCGCATACCTAAACACCTTAGGTGTTAAGGTGATCCCGGTCGCGCGGGTGCGGAGTGCGGGCGCACCACCGCAGGGGTCGGGCCCCGAATCCGGGTCCGGGGCCCGGCGCTCCCCTCCGGTGGCGGGACGCCCACGACGGCCCGCGCGGCCTGCCCTCTCCCCGAACGGAGGGGGCCTTCCCACCGTCGGCCGGTACGGACACCCCCGCCGGCCCTGAGACCAGCGAGGATCGGCGACCGGGACATGCATTCGACGACGACCGTCCGGCGAGCGGCCGGACTCATGGGCACCGTCGGCCTCCTCGCCTTCGCGGCGGCCTGCGGTTCGCAGGAGGCGGCCGGGCCGGGCGCCGACGGGTCGGACCCGTCGGCCGGGGGCGCCCCCGCCACGGGCATCGCGCTGCCGCCGGAGGCCTCCCACGTGCACGGCGCCGGGTTCGACGCGGACAGCGGCGAGGTCCTCGTGGCCACCCACGCCGGGCTGTTCACCGTCCCCGGTCCGGACGGCGGGCAGGAGTCCCCCGAGCCCGAGCGGGTCGGCCCCGTCATCGACCTCATGGGGTTCTCCGTCGCCGAGCCCGGGCGCTACGTGGCGAGCGGGCACCCCTCCCCCGGCGTCGACATGCCGGACCCGGTCGGGCTGATCGAGTCCCGCGACGGCGGGGAGACCTGGGAGGCGCTGTCGCTGTCCGGGGAGTCGGACTTCCACGCGCTCGCGGCGTCCGGGGAGCGCGTGGTCGGGTTCGACGGCGCGCTGCGGGCGACCCGGGACGGCTCCGAGTGGACGGACCTGGACGGCGGTGTCCGACCGGTGTCCCTGGCCGTGTCCGACGACGGCGGGACGGTCCTGGCGACCACGCAGCAGGGGCCGATGCGGTCCGAGGACGGCGGCGAGGGCTTCTCCCCCGTCGAGGACGCCCCGGTCCTGGCCCTGGTCGACTGGGCGGCGGGCACCGACACGGTGTACGGCCTGACACCGGAGGGCGAGGTGCACCGCAGCGAGGACGCCGGGGCGACCTGGGAGCGGACCGGCGGCGTCGACGGCCCACCGCAGGCGATCCACGCCGAGGAGGACCGCCTGTTCGTGGTGGCCGACGACCGCATCAGCCGCTCCGACGACGGCGGGGCGTCCTTCTCCGGGTGGTGAGCGGCCGGCGCCCGAGGAGCGCCCGAGGTCCTGTCCGGAGTTCCCCTCCCCCGGCACCTCAGGCGTTGATCTCGACGAAGGTGCTGTCATTCCGGCGGATTCGGCAGCACTTTCGTCGAGATCATCGACGAGGGGGCGCCCACTCGGCGGGGCGCCGCCGGACTCCGGACAGGACCTAACGCAGGACCCGTTCGGCCAGCAGGTGCGCGATCGCCCAGTCCTGGACGGCGACCCCGACGGACTTGAACACGGTCCTGGGGGCGCGGGCTCCGTCGTCCTTGGCGAGCGCGGGGCCCAGCTCGCGCAGGTCGGCCTCGGTGATCGCGCCCGCCTCCAGAGCGTGGATGACCTCCCCGGACTCCTCCAGGACCGCCTCGCGCTCGTCGATCACGACGTCGGCACCGGCCAGCAGTTCGTCGGGCAGTTCGCGCATCGTCGGCCGGAAGGCGCCGACGGCGTTGACGTGCACCCGCTCGGGCAGGTCGTCCGCGGCGAAGAGCGGGGCGGTGGCGGTGGTGGCGCAGCAGACGATCGGCGCGCCGCCGACGGCCGCGCGGGCGTCGGCGGCGGCCTCCAGGCGGACGCCGTCGAGTTCGGGCCGGAGCCGGTCGATGAGGGCGCGGGCGCGCTCGGGGGCGGTGGCCACCACGGTCAGGCGGCGCAGCGGCCGGACCGCGTGGACGGCGCGGACCTGGTCGGGCGCCTGCCCGCCGGCGCCGATGAGCACCAGCTCGTCGGCGCCGGGGTCGGCGAGCAGGTCGGTGGCGGCGCCCACCGCGGCGCCGGTGCGCAGCGCGGTCACGGCCCCGGCGTCGGCGACGACCCGGTCGTGGCTGTGCAGCTCGCTCCACGCCACCGTGCCGCCGATCGCGGGGGTGCGGTCGAAGTTCAGGCTCAGCGTCTTGATCACCGCCGAGGACGTGGGCCGGTGGTGGACCGGCATGACGAGGAACCGGCCCTCGTCCAGGACGGTGCGCACGGGCATCTCGAAGGCGCCGGCGGCCAGGTCGGTGAAGCCCTGGCGGACGGCCGCGACGGCCTCGGGCATCGCCACCGCGGCGCGGACCTCCCGCTCGTCGAGCATGATCGCCCTCATCGGGCCTCCCTGCGGGTGGGGGGTAAGGCCTCACACCTTATATGTCGGAAGGGGCCGTTCCCCGGCCGCGCCGTGTTATGCATGGGGCATGACGACGCCGAGTCCCCCTCCCCTGAAGCCGGTCAGCCTGCGCCAGCAGGCCCGTGAAGCCGTGCGCACGCGGATCGTCCTGGGCCGGATCGAACCGGGGGAGGTGGTCAGCGTGGCCGCCGTCGCCGCCGAGCTCGGCGTGTCGGTGACGCCCGTCCGCGAGGCGGTCATGGACCTGGCCCACCTGGGCATGGTGGAGGTCATCCGCAACCGGGGGTTCCGCGTTCCGCCCCTGTCCGACCACGACCTGGACGAGATCTTCACCCTGCGGACGATGCTGGAGGCCCCCGCCATGGCGGAGGTCGCCCGGACCCACGTCGCCGCCGCCCTCGCCCCCTTCCGGGAGCTGGCCGCAGCGATCACCGAGGCCGCGCGCGAGGGCGACCTGGAGGCCTTCCTCGACCGCGACCGCCGGTTCCATCTGGGCCTGCTGGAGATGACCGGCAACCGCCGCCTGGTGGCCATGGTCGGCCAGCTCCGCGACCAGGCGCGGATGAAGGGGCTGCAGCGGCTCGCGGACCAGGGCGAGCTGACCGGGACCGCCCAGGAGCACGAGGCCATCGTGGAGGCGGTCGCCGCACGGGACGCGGACCTGACGGCCGAACTCACCCGGCGCCACCTGGCGCACAGCCGCGGTATCTGGGCAGGTATCGCCGAGAACGAGGGCTGAGGCCACCCCCACGAACACGACGCGGCCGACACGGAGACGGCAGAGGGCCGCCTTATGCGAGGCCCAGACCATCCCCACAGGCGTAGGGCTTGCACTTGTCCACCTGCAGGAACGCAGGACACTATCGCCCTATTACCAAAAACCGCCACTCATTGAGGACCACCGCAACCGGGTAACCACTTTCCGCTCTCATTGATTACTCACCATTCTTCGACACCCGGTTCTGGTACCCCCGCACCGGGAAGGGAGCCGGCCCCTCATCGCCCGCTACGCATGCGGCGGCCCCCTGCGGGGACCCGATGGTCCGGCAAGGGGCCGCGCGTCTCCGGTGCCCGGGGTCGGCTCAGCGCCGGTCGGTGCCCACGGTCGTGCCCTGCTGATCGGCGTCGGCAGAGGGCTGCTCCACAGAGGCGGAGCCGTCCCCGCCCTCCTGCGCGGCACCGGCCGCGTGGCGGCGCTCCAGGGCCGAGCCCTCCACGTCGATGTCGGGCAGCAGGCGGTCGAGCCATCGGGGCAGCCACCACGCGGCGTCCCCGGCCAGGTGCATGAGCGCCGGGATCAGCACCATCCGCACCACGAACGCGTCCAGCAGCACGCCGAACGCCAGGGCGAACCCGACCGAGCTGATCATCGCCGTCTCGGAGAAGACGAACCCGCCGAACACCGAGATCATGATGATCGCCGCCGCCGTGACCACCGCGCGCCCGGCGCGCAGTCCCTGCACCACGGCGAACCGCGCCGGGGCCTTGTTCACGTAGGCCTCGCGCATGCCGGTGCCGATGAACAGCATGTAGTCCATGGCCAGCCCGAACAGGATGCCGACCATCAGCGTCGGCAGGAAGTTCAGCACCGGCCCCTGGTTCTCCAGCCCGATCAGCCCGCCGAGCCAGCCCCACTGGTAGGCGGCGACCACCCCGCCGAGCGCGGCGAAGAAGGACAGGATGAAGCCCAGGGTCGCCACGACGGGCACGAAGACGGAGCGGAACACCAGCAGCAGGATGACCAGCGACAGGCCGATGACCACGGTGAGGTAGCCCGGCAGCGCGTCGCTGAGCGTCTCGGAGATGTCGATGTTCCCGCTGGCCATGCCCGCCACCCCGAGCGGCCCCAGACCGCGGATCGGCTCGGTGCCGCGCAGGGTGTGGACCAGCTCCTCGGTCGAGGCGCTGGATGGGCCCTCCTCCGGGACGACCTGGAAGATCGCCACGGTGTAGTCGTCGTTCATCCCGATGGGCGCCACGGCGGCGACGCCGTCCTGGGCCGCGATCTCCTCGGCCACCTGGAACTGGTGGTCCGGCGCCTTGGCCTCGGCGGTGTCGGCGTCCGGGCCGCCCGGGAGCTCGGCCGCGACCAGGAGCGGCCCGTTCTGCCCGGCCCCGAACTCCTCCTCGATGGCGGTGTAGGCCCGGTGCTGGGTGGACTCGGCGGGCTCGGAGGACCCGTCCGGCATGCCCAGCCGCAGGTCGAGCGCGGGCACGGCGATGACGCCGAGGACCGCCACGGCGGCGCAGGCCCGCCCGATCGCGCCCGGGGCCGTCATCGGCTTCGGCGCCGACGCGCGCCCCCGCCGGTCCGGTGCGCCCTCGGCCGTACCGCCCTCGCCCGCCGCGTCCCCGCCGAGGCGGGCGCGCTCACGCCGGGACAGGATGCGCGGGCCGATCAGCGCCAGCAGCGCCGGGACCAGGGTGACCGCGATGAGCACGGCGACCACGATGGCGATCGCGCCGACGCTGCCCATCAGGCCGAGGAAGCCGATGCCGGTCATGTTCAGGCCGAGCAGCGCGATCAGCACCGTGGCGCCGGCGAAGACCACCGCGTTGCCCGCGGTCCCGTTGGCCAGGCCGATGGACTCGGCGACCGGTAGGCCCTCCTTGAGCTGGCGGCGGTGCCGGTTGACGATGAACAGCGCGTAGTCGATGCCGACCGCCAGGCCGAGCATCAGGCCCAGGATCGGGGTGATGGAGGCCATCTCCAGGACGCCGGACAGGGACATGGCGATCATGGAGGCGACCCCGACGCCGACCAGGGCCGTCAGGATCGGCAGGCCCGCGCCGACCAGGGTGCCCAGCATGACCAGCAGCACGACCGCCGCCACGACGAGCCCCACGGCCTCGGCGGGGCCGAAGAGCTGGGGCAGGCTCATCGCGATGTCGTTGGCGAAGTCCACGGTGGTCCCGTCGACGGGGTCGTCCTCGAAGACCGCCATGACGGCGTCCTTGGTCTCCTGGGGCACCTCCTCCTGGGGCTGGGTGAAGGAGACGTTGACCAGCGCGGTGGCACCGTCCTCGGAGACCATGCGGATGCCGGAGGACATCTCCATCAGGGCCTCGCCCTGTTCGAGCTTCTCGGCCTCGGCGTCCAGCTTCTCCCGCCCGGCGTCGATCTCGGCCTGGCGGCCGTCGAGGCCCTCCTCCAGCTGGTCGATCATGCCGGAGGCCTCGGCCTGTTCGCGCCCGGCGTCGAGCTCCTCCTGGCCCGACTCCAGCTCGGCGCGGCCGTCCTCCAGCTGCTCGCGGCCGTCGGCCAGTTCGGCCTCGCCGTCGGCCCGCTCCTGCTCGGTGGCGAACGGGTCGACGGCGTTCTCGACCCCGGATACGCCGGACGCCTCGTCGACGCGCTCGGCGATGGCCTCCTTCTGCGCGTCGGTGAAGGGCTCTCCGTCGTCGGTGCGGTAGACGATGGTGCCCGCACCGCCGCCCATGCCGTCGAACTCCTGGGACAGGAGCCGATTCACCTCGTCGGTGGGCGTCCCGGGGATGGAGAAGCCGTCCTTGAGCTCGCCGGAGAACAGCGCGAAGGAGGCGCCGGCGGCCACGAGCAGGGCGAGCCATACCGCGACGACGGTCTTGGGGAGGCGCGCCGCGGCGCGCCCGATTCTGTAGAGGAACTCAGCCATGGTCACCTGCAGGACGGTGGAGTGGTGTGGGCAAGGGGTGCGTCAGGCGGCGCCGTCGTCGGAGCCGGAGGCGGCGTCGGGTGCGGTGCCGTCGTCGGTGCCGGAGCCGGTGGGCACGGGGGCGTACCCGGCGCGGGCGAGGGCGGCCATGCGGTCGAGGAGTCCGTCCCAGACCCGCCGGGACTCCTCGGTGACCTCGCCGCCGGTGGCCGCCTCCCAGTGCTCCACGGCCACCAGGCAGCCGCTGACGAAGGCGCCGCAGGCCAGGTCCACATCGACGGGGGCGAGGCCGGGGTGGTGGCGGCGCAGGGTCGCCGCGAGGCGGGCGTTGAGGTCGGTGAAGGCGCGCTCGAACAGCATGGCCTGGCGCGGCCCGGGCCCGGGGCGGTCGCCGCCGAGGATGCGCTTGAGCCGGGGGATGAGCTCCACCAGGCCGCCGTCGCGCACGGCGTCGACGAGGCGGTCGAGGAGCCGCACCTCCCCGGCGGGGCCCACCGGGGCCCCGGCGAGGAAGGCGTCGATGCCGTCGACGATCGCCTCCAGCTCTCCGCTGAGCACTTCGAGGACGACCTCGTCGAGGGAGCCGAAGTGGTTGAAGACGGTGCGCCGGGAGACGTCGGCCCGCCCGGCGAGCTGGTCGACGGTGAAGTGCGCGCCGTCGGTCTCGTGCATGAGGTCCGAGGCGGCCCCGACGATGGCCCGCCGGTGCCGGGCCTTGAGCGCGTCCCGCCGATCCCCCTGCGCGGTCCCCCGGTGGTCGTGGTGCATGGGCCCCAATCTAGGGCCGTCGATGCACTGAGTGCAACGACGCACTGAGTGCATTCAGAGTGGAGGCGGTCACAGCGCCGCCGACGCCGGCCCGGACGAAAATGTGGACTGCGCCCGTTGACGCGCCCCGTGGAAACGCTTAGGTTTCCGGAAAGCGCTTTCTACTCCCTGTAGGCGATCCTCTCCCACCGGGCGCCCCCTCCCCACGTTGTCCGGGTGCCCGTTCCCCCTCACGCCACCGATGCCGATGGCGCGCATTCGGGCAGCGCTCCGGGCCTGCACCCCGCACCGGTCCGGCGAGTCGCCGCCGCCGTCGGCCTTCCCCCCTGATGTGCAGTGACCCCGGAGGAACCCCACATGGCACACTCCAAGGCTGGAAACCGCATTCCTAAGCGTCCGTGGTACGCCGCCCTGGCCGTCCCGGCGGTCGGGGCCGTGGCCGCCGGGCTGCTCGGCGCCGCGTCCCCGGCGTCCGCCGCCACGCTCCTCGCCGAGGACTTCGAGGGCGGCGCGCCCGCCGGCTGGTCCAAGTCCGGCGGCGACTGGGACGTCGCCCGGGTCGGCGGCTCGCAGGTCTTCCAGCAGGACAAACTCGGCAGTGAACTGGCGCGCCAGTTCGGCGGAGACGCCGACTGGACCGACTACCGGACCCAGGTGCGGGTGAGCCCGAAGGAGTTCAGCGGCTCCGGCTCCTTCGTCGCCCTGGGCGCGCGCTCCACGAGCGCCACCAAGATGTACCGGCTGGCGCTCCACCGGGACCGGGCGGAGCTCCAGGCCGTCGACGGCAGCCGCGTCGACGTGCTCGGCACGCTCCCGCTGGCGGTGGACACCGGCTCCTGGTACACCCTCGGCATCACGGTGGAGGGCGGCCGCATCGGCGCGACCGTCGACGGACGGACCGTGGCCTCGATCGACGACGACACCTGGGACCGGGGCCGGATCGCGCTGGTCACCGCGCACGCCACCGCCGCGTTCGACGATGTGGCGGTCACCGGCGGCGGCTCCGGTCCGGGCGACCCGGACGACCCCGGTGACCCGGGCGGGCCCGGAGACCCCGACGACCCCGGCGACCCGGTGGACCCGCCGAGCGCCGACGCGCTCTACGCGGCGCCGGACGGCTCCGACGGCGCATCGGGCACCGAGTCCGACCCCACGACGCTCGCGTCGGCCATCTCCCGCATCGCCCCCGGCGGCGAGATCTACCTGCGCGGCGGCACCTACGACGAGGCCGAGACCGTCACCATCGAACCCGGCAACGACGGCGCCCCCGACGACCGCACGCTGCTGGCCGCCTACCCCGGCGAGACCCCCGTGCTGGACTTCTCGGCCCAGAGCGAGGACTCCTCCAACCGCGGGCTGCGCGTGAACGGCGACCACTGGCACGTGAGGGGCATCACCGTCGAGCACGCCGGTGACAACGGGATCTTCGTCGGCGGCAGCGGCAACGTCATCGAGCGCACGGTGACCCGCTTCAACCGCGACACCGGCCTGCAGATGTCCCGGATCTCCTCGGACACCCCGCGCAGCGAATGGCCCAGCGACAACCTCATCGTGAGCGCGGTCTCGCACGACAACGCCGACTCCGACGGCGAGGACGCCGACGGCTTCGCGCCCAAGCTCACCGTGGGGCCCGGGAACGTCTTCCGCTCCACCGTCGCCTACAACAACATCGACGACGGCTACGACCTCTACACCAAGTCCGAGACCGGCGCCATCGGCGAGGTGACCATCGAGAACTCCCTCGCGCTCGGGAACGGCACGCTCAGCGACGGCTCCCAGGCCGGGAACGGCGACCGCAACGGCTTCAAGCTCGGCGGCGAGGACATCGGCGTCGACCACGTCGTCTCGGGCAACATCGCCTACGGCAACGGCAAGCACGGGTTCACCTACAACCGCAACACCGGCTCGATGGCGGTGTCGGACAACGTGAGCATCGGCAGCGAGGAGCGGAACTTCAACTTCGACGGCGGCTCGTCGGTGTTCCGCGGCAACACCTCGTGCGACAGCGGCTCGAACGACCGCACCATCGGCGACGCCGACGGCTCCAACCAGTTCTGGTCGGGGTCGAACGGTTCCCGGTGCGGCGCCTACGAGGGCGAGCCGGACTGGTTCTTCGAGGACGACGGCACCCTCGTGGTGACCTTCGGCGGCACCCGGATCTGACCCCCGTCGCGCCGCGGGCACTCCCGGGGAGGGGGTCCCGCGGCCCGCCGAAGCGATGGAAAGCGCTTTCAGTCCCGGGGCGGCCCCTCGCGGCCGCCCCACCCCGCACCCCTGGAGCAGTAGGAGGAGCATCTCCCATGTCCCCCGCGCACGCCCCCACCCACCCCCGGCGCCGGTACGCGGCCCTGGCCCTGCCGGCGGTCGGCGCCCTCGCGGCCGGCCTGCTCGGCGCCGTCCCACCGCTCTCCGCCGCCGCCGACTCCACCGACGCCGCAGCCGCCGACTCGCCCGTCGGGTACGCCTCGATGAACGGCGGCACCACGGGCGGCTTCGGCGCCGGCACCGTCCACGAGTACGTGCTCAGCGAGTACTGGCCCGGCAGCGGGCACGGCAGCCCCGGAGACGCCCTGTACGCGCTGCTCAAGGAGCACCGCGGCAAGAGCGGCGAGGGCCTGGTCGTGTACGTCGACGAGACCGTCTCCGCCGACGCCTTCTCCGAGAGCAAGCTGGACGTCAAGGACCTGGAGAACGTCTCGCTCCTGGGCGTCGGCGAGCAGGGCGAGTTCGACGGCGTGGGCATCAACATCCGCAACGCCCACAACGTCGTCGTCCGCAACCTGGAGATCCACCATGTGGACCGGGGCGAGAAGGACGGCATCGGCGTCCAGGCGGACAGCAGCAACGTCTGGATCGACCACAACGAGATCTACAACGAGTTCCAGGGCGCCGACAAGGAGCGGTACGACGGCCTGATCGACATCAAGAGCGGCTCGGAGTACGTCACCGTCTCCTGGAACCACCTGCACGACTCGTGGAAGACGATGCTCACCGCCAGCAGCGACAGCGAGAGCGCCGCCTCCGACAAGATCACGTACACGAACAACCACTTCGAGAACGTCAATTCGCGGGTGCCGCTCATCCGGCGTTCCGAGGTGCACATGCTGAACAACTACTTCGAGGACATCGCCGCCTCGGCGATCAACTGCCGGATGGGCGCGCAGGTGCTCGTCGAGGGCAACTACTTCCAGCGCACCGGCTCGGGGGAGACCGACGGCCACGCCGGGCAGGTCGAGGGCCCGGTCGGCTGGTGGTACGGCAGCGACGAGACGGGCTACTGGAACCTGGTGGACAACGCCTTCGAGGAGACCCCGAGCGGGCACCTGGAGTCGACGACCGACTTCACCGTCCCCTACTCCTACGACGCGCTCAGCCCCGAGGAGGCGAAGGCGCAGGTCGAGCAGAACGCCGGGAACGGCGTCATCGACGTGGCGCCGTGACGGCTCCGCCGGTGGCACGGTGACCCGCGGCGGCGGGGAGGGGGGGGCCCCCGCCCCCCCCCCCCCCCCGCGACTTGACCGGCGCCCGGCGACACGGGATCGTCGCCCCGGATCACCACCCCCTCACCATGGAGCCCGGATGAGCGACGCCCCGCCCCCGTCCATCGACCCCCAGGTCCCGCACTCCGCCCGGGTCTGGAACTACTGGCTGGGCGGGAAGGACAACTACCCGGCCGACCGCGCCGCGGGCGACGATGTGCTCGCCCGCATCCCCGACATCCCGGACGGGGCCCGCGCCGAGCGCGCCTTCCTGGTGCGGGCCGTCCGCCACCTGGTCCAGGAGGCGGGGATCCGGCAGTTCCTGGACGTCGGCACCGGCCTGCCGACCATGAACAACACGCACGAGATCGCCCAGAGCCTGGCGCCCGAGTCCCGGATCGTCTACGTCGACAACGACCCCCTCGTGATGGTGCACGCCCGCGCGCTCCTGGACAGCGCACCCGAGGGCGCGACCGACTACATCGAGGCCGACCTGCGCGACCCGGAGACGATCCTCGCCCGGAGCGCCGCGACGCTGGACTTCGACCGGCCGGTCGGGCTGATGCTGCTGGGCGTCGTCAACCACATCATGGACACCGACGAGTCCTACCGGGTCGTCGCCCGCCTCGTCGACGCGCTGCCGCCCGGCAGCCACCTGGTGCTGACCCACTCCACGGCCGAGATCCACGGCGAGCCGATGCTCCAGGTCATGCGGGAGATGAACGAGCGCGGGGGCACCCCGATCACCGCCCGCGGCCGCACCGAGATCGAGGGCTACTTCCGCGGGACCGAGCTGCTGGAGCCGGGCGTGGTGTCCTGCTCCCGGTGGCGGCCGGAGGAGACCGAGGTCGGGAGCGTGACCGACGTGTACCTGTTCGGCGGGGTGGGGCGGATCCACTGACGTCCCGGCCCCGCCGGGGACCCGGCTCGCCCGCTCAGAGGGTGGAGGGTCAGATAGTGCAGGTGCAGGGCGGGGAGGTCGCCACGGTGACGGCCGCGGCCCCCAGGGTCAGCGCGGGCGGGCTCAGCAGCAGGACGGCGGCGGCCGCGACGGCCAGGGCGCGCCGCCCGGCCCCGCCCGCCCTCGCCGGGCCCAGCAGGCGGCGCGCCCGCTCCACCGGGCAGGCGCCGTCGGCGCCCAGCGCCTCCGGGGCACGCTCCGCAGGGCGTGCGGGCAGCGCCATCGCCCCGAGGGCGTGCAGCAGCGAGGCGGCGCCCACCGACCGGGCGGCCCGGTCGTCGGCCGCCCATTCGACCAGCACCGGGACCTCGCGTGCGGCGGCGCGCAGCAGCGGCACGCCCGGGAACGCGGCGTTCAGGAGCCGGGCCCAGGCAACCAGCAGGTGGTGGCGCCCGCGCAGGTGCGCCTGCTCGTGGGCGAGGACGGCGCGCATCTGCCGGGAGGAGAGGGCGTCCAGGGCGCCACTGGTGACCACGACCCCCGTGCCCGGCACGCAGTAGGCGTGCGGCCGGTCGGCGTCGACCAGCCATACGCGCCGCCCGCCGACGGTGCGGCGCCGGGCGCCCGCGGTGAGCCCGCGCCGGTGGTCGCGCCGCCAGCGCGCGGCGTCCCGGCCGCGCCGCAGCGTCACCCAGGCGAACCGGGCGGCGGCGAGCGCGGCGGCGGGGGCGAGCACCGCCGCCCAGGTGGCGGCGTCGTTGGCGCGGACCGCCTGCAGGAGGGTGACGCAGGCGGTGACGAAGCCCTTCAGCCCGGGGCCCATGACCTCGGCGGCCAGCAGGAGCACCATCGCCGCGCAGGTGAGCAGCCATGCGGCGGTGGCCAGGGTCCACAGGCCGAGCATGGTCCCGGGGGCCAGGGCCCCGGCGCGTCCGGCGCGGCCGAGCAGGGCGGGCCCGGCGACGGCGAGCAGCAGGGCGGCGGACAGGGCGGCCGCGGCGGCGGTCACTCCTCGTCCTCTCGGGGCGCTTCGGCGAGGAGGGAGCGCAGCACGTCGACGTCCTCGGGGGACATCTCGTCGACGAAGCGGAGCAGGGTGGCGCGCGGGTCGCCGCTGTCGGTGAGCGCGCCGTGCATGCGGCGGGCGGCGTACCCGGCGCGGTCGCGGAGGGGGCGGTAGAACCAGACCCGCCCGGTGCGCCGCCGGTCCACCCAGCCCTTGCGGCGCAGGTTCTCCAGCACGGTGGAGATGGTGGTGTAGGCGGGTGTGCGCCCGGGCAGGGCGTCGACGACCCGGCGGACGCTCATCTCACCGTCTCCGGCGTCCCAGAGCAGGTCGAGGACGGCCGCCTCCAGCGGCCCGAGTCCGGTGTCCTCCATCGGTCGCCTCCTCCCGTCCCGGTACGGACATGACGTAAGAGCCCGCGCGGATAGGCGGGGCGACCGCGAGAGCCCGGTCCCGCCGACTCCGCCGCCGTTCACTGCCCCTGCTCCGTTGATCTCGGGGGGAACGACACTACCGGGTCGGTCTCAGGGGCGCGTGGTGCGTCAGCGGCGGCGGTGGCCGTCCCGGCGCGACCGTTCTCATCGGTCCCCCTGCGGCGCGGCCGGGAGGGCGGCGAAGGCGTCGCCCCGGCCATCCGGCGCCACCGGGAGCAGCACCGGCCCCTTGGGCGCCGCCGCCACTGGGGCGGGCCATTCCCCTGCCCCCAGGGTGTCCCCGTCGCGCATGTCCACGGCCCGCGTGCCCTCGGCTCCGGGGTTCCCTGTGGACAGGTACAGCACTCCGCCGACGATCGCCTCCGTCCGGTCGCCGGGTGCGGCCTCGCGCCGCCAGAGCCGTTTCGGGTCGCCGGTCCCCGCTTCGATCCCGGCGACGGCCGCGCGGCCGTCCGGTGAGACTCCGGACACGACGACCTCGCCGTCCGGTGTGCCGATGAGGCGCGGCTCCTCCTCGGACCCGAACGCGGCCAGCCGGCGCCCGGTGCGGAGGTCGTGCACGGTGTACGCAACGACCCCGCCGCCCTCCTCGGTCCACGCCACGGCCGCCGCGGCGCCCGCGTCGGTCTCGGGGCGGGGGCCGGGGGCGGGCGCGGCGCCCGGGGCCTCGTCGGGTGGGTCCAGGTCCGTGCCGTTCCACAGCTCCCGGCCCGTGGTCGTGTCCAGCGCGCGCAGCCGCCCGTTCCGTTCGGTGAGCAGGGCCCCCTGGTGTTCGTGCAGGATCGTGCCCGCCCCGTCCTCGGACTCGTGCGCGGCCACCGCCCCTGTGGACGGGTCCAGCGCCGCCTTGGGGCCGGATGCCCCGCCCATCACCGACCCGGCCGAGGCGCCGAAGACCAGCCCGGGGCCGACGAGCGTGCCGGGCACCTCGACCGGCCCCCAGACCAGGGTCCCTTCGTCGGGGAGGTAGGCGGCGGCCGTGGTGCGAGTGGCGAGCCCTCCCCCGTCGGGGTCGGCGTCGCTGTCCAGCACCACGACGAGGTCGCGACCGTCGGCGTCCCGGGTGGCCGCGAACGCGGTGCAGCTGGGGTTCCGGCTGAGCGACCAGCGGGTGCCGCCGTCCGGGCCGACCCCGAGGAAGACGAGGTCGCCGCCGTTCTCCTCGGGCATGACCGGCCCCACGAACCCGTCGCCGGCCGCCTTGGGCGGCGCGGAGAACGGTGCCGCCCACACGGCCTCGGGCGCCAGGGTGGGCGGGATGTCGGCGGCCGGGACCGCCGGGGCGGGGCTCGGCGGGTCGTCGCGCACCACGGCGTCGGCGGCCTCCCGGGGCTCCGGTCCGGTGCAGGCGGTGAGCAGGAGCAGGGCGGCCGCACCGGCCGCCGGGGCCGCGGCCCTGCGGGGACCGGGGAACCGGGTCACCGGCCCGCCTCTCCTCCGTCGGCGCCGGCCGGGGCCGCCTCCTCTTCCCCCGCGCGTTCCCCGTCGCGGCGCGCCTTCCGGTTCCGCCGCGCCCGAACGGCGGCCAGTCCCAGCAGTGCGACGGCCGCCGCGCCGAGGAGCAGCAGGTCGCTCCACTCCCCCAGTCCCGCCAACGGCTGCTGGATCCGGTAGGCGAGGTCCTCCAGGGAGCCGGCGCCCGGCAGCGCGCTCATCGACGCCGTGCCGTCGTACACCAGGAACAGCACCCCGATGGCGATGAAGATCAGCCCGGACACCAGGCCGTTGGTGTGCAGCCGCAGCCGCCCGACGGTCAGCCCCCGTCCCCGCAGCCAGGTCCGGCGGCCCAGGTCGAAGCGGTCCCACAGCAGCGCCAGCAGGAACAGCGGCAGCGCCATCCCCAGCGCGTAGGCGGCGAGCAGCAGCCCGCCGCGCACGGCCCCGCCGGTGGCGGCGACGGTGAGCACCGCGCCCAGGATCGGGCCGGAGCAGAACCCGGCCAGGCCGTAGACCGCCCCCAGCCCGTACACCGACGGCGCCCCGGTCCGTCCGGACAGGCGGGCCTGCAACCGCACCAGCGGGCCGACGGCCACGCCCAGCCCGAGGATCTGCGCGGCCCCCATGGCGATGACCGCCCATCCGGCCACGGCGACCAGGAGCTCCCGGTTGCCGTAGAAGAATCCGGCGATGGAGGCGGATCCGGCGCCCAGCGGGACCAGGGTGGTGCACAGCCCGGCGTAGAACACGGCGGTGCGCCCGAGGAGCCCGGCCGGGTTGCGGAAGGCGTAGGCGAAGAACGAGGGGAGGAGCAGCGCGCTGCACGGGCTGAGCAGCGCGAGCAGTCCGCCGAGCAGGGCGGCCAGGTAGCCGACGTCCACTCCTCAGCCCTCCCCGCCCGACGCGTCCGCCCCGTTCTCCGCGTCGGCCAGGGCCTGGTCGATGGTCTGCGTGAAGGTGTCGAGCGGCTGTGCGCCGATGACGGGCCGTCCGTTGACGAGGAAGGCGGGCGTGCCGGTCACCCCGATGTTCCGCCCCTCGGCGAAGTCGGCCTCGACCTCCTCCGCGAGGTCCCGGCGCTCCAGGTCCTCGGTGAACGCCGCGGTGTCCAGGCCGATGTCCTCGGCGATGGCGGTCAGCTCCGCGCCTACGGCGTCGGGGGCGGTGCCCTCCAGGTCGTCGTGGGCGGCGTAGACGGCCTCGTGGTAGTCCCAGAACGCGCCCTGTTCGGCTGCGGCGCGGGCGCCGACGGCCATGGTGCGGGAGGTCTCGCCCTTGTAGGGGAACTCGCGCCACTCGATGCGCAGCTCGCCCGATTCGACGTAGCGGTCGACCAGCTCGGGCTGGGTCTCCTGGACCCACTTGGCGCAGAACGGGCACTGGAAGTCGGAGTAGGCGATGAGGACGACGGGCGCGTCGGGGTCGCCGAGGGCCGTCGGGTCGTCGGCGTCGCGGCGGGCCAGGGACTCGCCCATCTCGCGCAGGTCGTCCGAGGCCCCGGCGGTGTCCGGTGCGCCCGCCGCTCCGGATGCCGAGGACCCGGCGACCTCCTCGCCGCCCCCTCCGAGGCGGACCGCGGCCCCGACCGCGACCACCACGACGACGGCGGCGCTGAGCAGCAGCGGCCAGAGCGCTCCGGGTTCCCGCTGGGCGGGCTTCTCGCGCGGCATGGATCTCCTTCCGGCGGGCACGGCGAACCTTCTTCTATGCACGATAGAAGAATCTCTATGCTACATAGAATTCAGGCTCCGGCCGTCCGCCCCACCGGGCGGCGGGCGTGTGATCCCGGCCCCGATCAGAGGAGGGCTCGCCCCAGCACCAGATCCCGGCACTCGCGCGACTGCCGGGGAGCGCCGTCTCCCGGACAGAGTCCGCACGAATGCCCAGCTCCCGGTCCAGGGGAGTTGACGCGGTACCGGCCCCCTGAGCGGGTGCGGCGTGCGGGCGCCCTCCTCCTCAGGCCAGGGCCGCCCTGGCCGCGCCGCGTGCGGGCCGAGTGCAGGGGGCGTTCACGGACCTGGCGTGCCGACCGCGGGCATGCCGAAGCGGAAGCGGGCGAAGTCGTCGGGCAGCTCGCGCGCGTGCGGCGTGTTGAGCCACAGCCGCAGCAGGTCCCGCACCCGCCCGGGCGCGTCCTCGTAGGCGGTGCGCCCGTGAACGACGACGTTGTTGTTGAGGAGCTGCAGGTCGCCGGGGTGCAGCCGCATGTCGACGCGCAGCTCGTCGCTGCCCGCGGCCTCCTCGAACAGGTCCAGCGCCCGCCGCTGCAGCGGGCTGAGCGGCACCCCCGTCTTCTCGGCCGCCGACTCGATATAGGCGCGGTGGTAGTACCGGCAGCTCAGCCTGCCGCCGAAGTAACCGAAGACGGCGTTGCGGTAGTAGGGCACCTCGCCGTCGGCCTCCTCGCCCCGGCGGTCGTAGACGAAACCCGAGTAGTACAGGCCAAGCAGCTCCCGGTGCCGCTCCAGCAGGCGGTTGTGCACGCTGGCTGAGCTGGCCAGGGTGCTCAGCCCGCCGTCGGCCGCGTTCTGCAGCACCAGCAGCCCCACAATGTCGGCGCTGTCGGTGTGGAAGGGCAGCGCCTCGCGGGTCTGGTAGGCGCGCAGGCGCGGGTCGGACAGGCCGCCGCGCCCGTGGTCGGTGACGTGGGCGACCAGGTCGCCCGAGGCGTTCTGGGAGACCGGGCGGCCCATGTGCAGGGCGATGCCCATGGCCAGCAGGACCGCCTCGCCGGTGGTCAGGCGGTGCACGGGGAACCCGCGCAGGACGGTGAACCCGCGCCCGTACTCCAGTTCGCGCACGGCCTCGGCCAGCAGCCCCGACAGGGAGGGGAAGGCGAAGTCGTCGCGGGTCAGCTCGGCCGGGGGCACGCGGTCCCGGCCGGTGCGGCGCAGGCGCTCCAGGGCCGCACCGATCTCCTCGGCGTGCTCCTCCCCGAGGCGGACCTGCCAGTCCTCCTCGGAGCGGAAGTCGGACCGCCGCCAGGCGCACGGCTCGTCGACGTGCTCCAGGCAGATCGCGGATTCGTCGGTTGTCGGCATGCCGCACCGCCTCCGGACCCGATGCCACCGGCCATGGTAACCGTGCGCCACCGGGCCGTTCCAGGACCGGGGCGCGGCCCGTTACGGCCACCGCCGCGCCGTGTTGGGCCCCCTGCGGAGGCGTCCGCGCGATGCGGTGCGGGTACCCCTTGTGGGGATCGGCCCCGCCGACGACACCGGAGAGAGGATGCGCGCGCTGGAACCGCCCCGCCCCCACGGCCTCGCGACCACCGCCCGCGCCCTCGCGGCAGGGACGGCCGCCGTCCTGCTGGTGTCGGGCTGCGGCGCACCCGACGACGGCGGGGGCGCCGACCAGGTGCGCGTGGGGCTGGTCGCCGAGCCCGCGTCGCTCGACTTCACCTCCAACGACGGGGCGGCGATCCCCCAGGCGATGCTGAGCAACGTCTACGAGGGGCTGGTGGAGCTCGACGCGGAAGGGGAGATCCGACCGCTGCTCGCCGAGGAGTACGAGCGCTCCGAGGACGGCCGCACCTACACCTTCCGGCTGCGCGACGGGGTGCGCTTCAGCGACGGGGCCGAGTTCACCGCCGAGGACGCCGCGTTCTCCATCGAGCGGGTCAAGGAGGAGTGGACCATCGGCCTGGCCGACCAGATGGACGTCGTCGAGGAGGCCACCGCCACCGACGCGCACACCCTTGAGGTGGTGCTGGAGCGCCCGAGCAACGGGTGGCTGTACGCGATGACCACCCGCATCGGGGCGATGTTCAGCCGCACCGGGGTGGACCGTCTGGCCACCGACCCGGTCGGCACCGGCCCCTACACGCTCGACACCTGGGAGCGCGGCGACCGGCTCGTCCTGCGGCGCAACCCGGACTACTGGGGCGAGGCGCCGCAGGTCCCCACGGTGGTGTTCCGGTACTTCCAGGACCCGGGCGCCATGAACAGGACCATGCTCGCCGGGGGCCTGGACGTGATCGCCAACATGCAGGAGCCCGAGGAGCTGGGGAGCTTCACCGCCGACGGCGGGTTCCGGGTCGTCGAGGGCACCACGCACGGCGAGGTGGTGCTGGCGATGAACAACGACGAGCCGCCCCTGGACGACGTGCGGGTGCGGCGGGCCGTACGGCACGCGATCGACCGCGAGGCGCTGCTGGAGACCGCCTGGGCCGGGCACGGCACCCTCATCGGGTCGATGGTGCCGCCGCTCGACCCCTGGTACGAGGACCTCACCGGCGTCCACCCCTACGACCCGGACCGCGCCCGCGACCTGGTGGAGGAGGCCGGTGCCGAGGGCGAGACGCTGCGCCTGCGCGTGCCCAACCTCCCCTACGCGGTCAACTCCGCCCAGGTGGTGCAGTCCGACGTGGAGAAGACCGGGATGGACGTGGAGATCGAGTCCCTGGAGTTCCCCGCGCGCTGGCTGGAGGAGGTGCACGGCGCGGGCGACTACGACATGTCGATCATCGCCCACGTGGAGCCCCGCGACCTGCACCTGTTCGCCGACCCGGACTACTACTTCCACTACGGCGGCGAGAAGTTCGCCGACCTGGTGGAGGAGGCCGACCGCGGCTCCCCGCAGGAGCAGGCGGACAAGACCCGCGAGGCGGCGCGGGTGCTGTCGGAGGACGCGGCGGCCGACTGGCTGTTCCTGATGCCCAACCTCACGGTGGCCCGCGAGGGCCTGGCCGGGCTGCCGCGCGACCAGGTCGGGGAGGCGTTCACCGCCAAGACGCTGCACTGGGAGGAAGAGGGGTAGCCGATGGCCCGGGGTCAGCGCACCGGTCCGGCCGACGCGATCACCGACGTGGCCGGGCTGCGCGTCGGGCACGCGCACCGCACCGGAGGCGGGTGGCGGACCGGCACCACCGTTGTGCTCGCGCCGCCGGAGGGGGCGGTGGGCGGTGTCGACGTGCGCGGCGCGGCGCCGGGCACCCGGGAGACCGACCTGCTCGACCCGCGCAACCTGGTGGAGCGGGTGCACGCGGTGGTGCTGAGCGGCGGGTCGGCGTTCGGGCTGGACGCGGCGGGCGGGGTGGTGCACCGGCTCGCCGACGCCGGGGTGGGGCTGCCGGTGGGCGGGCCGGGCGAGTGCGTGCCGATCGTGCCCGCTGCGGTCCTGTTCGATCTGAAGCGGGGCGGGGAGTTCCGCGCCGTCCCCGACGCGGCGATGGGCGCGGCGGCCTATGACGACGCGGTGGCCGCGCCGGAGGGGCGGGCCCCGGCGGCGGGCGCGGTGGGCGCCGGGACGGGTGCGGTGGTCGGCGGCCTGGCCGGGGGCGTGGGGTCGGCCAGTGCGGTGCTGGCGGACGGCACGGTGGTCGGCGCCCTGGTCGCGGTCAACGGCGCGGGGAGCGCGGTCTCGCCCCGCACCGGGGAGGTGTACGGCGCGCAGGAGCCGCTCGACGGGGAGTTCGGCGGGCTGCGGGCGCCCTCCGCCGAGGAGGTCGAGGCCTGGGGCGGCCCGCCCGAGGCGCGGCTCGCGGCGGAGAACACCACCATCGGCGTGGTCGCCACCGACCTCGGGCTGACCAAGGCGCAGGCCGCCAAGCTGGCGTCGGCGGCCCACGACGGCCTGGCCCGGGCGGTCCGCCCGTCGCACACCATGATCGACGGGGACACGGTGTTCGCCCTGTCGACCGGTCCGGCCGGTGCGGCCGGTGCGGGCCCGGCGGGACTGGACGCCTTCCAGCGGGTGCTGGGCGCGGCCCCGGACGTGTTCGCCCGCGCGATCGCCCATGCCGTCCTGGCCGCCGAGGGCGGTCCGCACGCACGCTCGTACCGGTCGGTGTTCCCGTCCGCGTTCCCCGGCGGCGGGGCGGGCAGCGGGCCGGGCGGCGGGGCCGTGTGATCGGGCACGTCCTGCGCGCCGCCGGGTGGCTCGCCGCGAGCCTCGCCCTGGCCAGCGCCGCCGTGTTCGCGTGCCTGCAGCTCCTGCCGGGCGACCCGGCGCGGGTGGCGCTGGGGCTGAACGCCGACCCGGCCGCGCTGGCCGAGCTGCGCTCGCGCCACGGGCTGGACCGCCCGGCGGCGGTGCGCTACCTGGAGTGGGCGGGCGGGCTGCCGCGCGGCGACTTCGGCACCTCCCACGTGACCGGGCTGGAGGTGGGCCCACAGATCGCCGAGCGGGCGGGGGTGACGTTCTGGCTGGTGCTGGGGTCGCTGGCGGTGGCGGTCGCGGTGGCCCTGCCGGCGGGGACGGCGGCAGCGGCGGCGCGCGGGCGGCCCCTGGCCGGGGCGGTGGCGGTGCTCAGCCAGGTCGGGGTGGCCGTTCCGGCGTTCCTGCTGGGAACGCTGCTGACCTACGCGCTGGCGGTGCGGGCCGGATGGCTCCCGGCCACCGGGTACACCGCGCTCGGCGAGGACCCGGGCGAGTGGGCGCGGCGGATGGTGATGCCGTGGCTGTCGCTGGGGCTGGTGCAGGGG
Source organism: Nocardiopsis endophytica (assembly GCF_027706725.1). Lineage (GTDB taxonomy): Bacteria > Actinomycetota > Actinomycetes > Streptosporangiales > Streptosporangiaceae > Nocardiopsis_A > Nocardiopsis_A endophytica. The sequence goes on along the minus strand of NZ_JAQFWQ010000101.1, from coordinate 3,278 downwards.
GCGGTGCTGACCCGCTTCACCCGGTCGGCGTTCCTGCGGGTGCTCGGGGAGGACTATGTGCGCACGGCCCGCGCCAAGGGGGTGGGGCGTGCGGGGGTGCTGCTGCGGCACGGGCTGCCCAACGCGGGGGTGGCGCTGCTGACCGTCATCGGGCTGCAGATCGGCACGCTGCTGGCGGGCACGGTGGTGGTGGAGCGGGTGTTCGTCGTGCCGGGCCTGGGCGACCTGCTGCTGCGCGGGGTGTCCGACCGGGACCTCGTCCTGGTGCAGGGCGTGGTGGTGGTGATGGTGGCGGTGGTGCTGGCCGTCAGCACCCTCAGCGACCTGCTGTACAAGGTGATCGACCCGCGGCTGAGGAGCGCGCGGTGAGGCGGGTGCGGGCGCGGCGTGCGGTGTCCCCCCGGCGCACGGGCGCGGCGTCGCTGGCGGTCGGCGGCGTGCTGGCCGGGGCGGTCGTCGCCACCGCGCTGCTCTCGCTGGTGTGGACGCCCTACCCGCCCGAGGCGGTGGACACCGGGGCGGCCCTGCTGCCGCCCGGTGGGGAGCACCTGCTGGGCACCGACCGGTTCGGGCGCGACGTGCTCAGCCGGATCATGGCCGGGGCGCGGGTCACACTGCAGGCGGGGGTGAGCGCGGTGGTGATCGCGGCGGCGGCGGGCGTGCCGCTGGGGGTGGCCGCGGCGATGGCGCCGCCGTGGCTGTCGCGCCTGGTGCTGCGCGCGAACGACCTGGTTCTGGCCTTTCCCGCGCTGCTGCTGTGCATCATGCTCAGCGCCGTCTACGGCGGGAGCACGCTGACGGCGATGGCGGCGATCGGCATCGCCACGGTGCCGCTGTTCGCGCGGCTGGCGCGGGCGGCGGCGCTGCCGGTGCTGACGAGCGAGTACGCGGCGGCGGCGCGGGCCGCCGGGCGGGGGCGGGTGGCCGTGGCGGTGCGCCACGTGCTGCCCAACATCGCCGACGTGCTCATCGTGCAGGCGTCGGTGGCCTTCGCCATCGCGATCCTGGCCGAGGCCGCCCTGTCCTACCTGGGGCTGGGCACCCAGCCGCCGACGCCGTCGTGGGGGCGGATGCTGCAGGAGGCGCAGGGGCTGCTGTCGTCGGCGCCGCTGCTGTCGCTGTGGCCGGGGCTGGCGGTCGCGGTCGCGGTGCTCGGTTTCAACCTGGTCGGGGACGGGCTGCGGGACCTGCTGGACGCCGGAGGGGTGCGGGAGGGGTGAAGCCGGTCCTGGAGGTCGAGGGGCTGCGGGTGCGGCGCGGCGCGTCCGAGCTGGTGCGCGGGGTGGACCTGCGGTTGGAGGCGGGGGCCTTCCTGGGCCTGGTCGGGGCGAGCGGGGCGGGCAAGTCGCTGACCGCGCTGGCCGTGGCGGGGCTGCTGGACGACGGGCTGGAGGCGGCGGGCAGTGTGCGGCTGGCGGGGGTCGGCCACGACCTGCTCGGGGCGCCGGAGCGGGCGATGCGCGCGGTGCGGGGGCGGCGGATCGGCATGGTCTTCCAGGAGCCGATGGCGGCGCTGAACCCGTTGCACCGGGTGGGGAGCCAGGTGGCCGAGGCGGTGCGGGTGCACGCCGGGCGGCTGGGGCGGGCCGAGGCGCGGGAGCGCGCGGTGGGGCTGCTGGAGCGGATGGGGCTGCCCCGGCCCGAGCGGCTGGCGCGCGCCTACCCGCATCAGCTTTCGGGCGGCCAGCGGCAGCGCGTGGTGTTGGCGATGGCGGTGGCCGGCGACCCGGCGCTGCTGGTGTGCGACGAGCCCGCGACCGCGCTGGACGCCACGGTGCGGCGCCGGGTGCTGGACCTGATCGGGCAGGCGGCGCGCGAGCGGGGTGCGGCCGTGCTGTACATCAGCCACGACCTGCGGGAGGTGGCGCGGCTGTGCGAGCGGGTGGCGGTGATGGACCGGGGCGCGGTGGTGGAGTCGGGACCCACCGCGGAGGTGCTGGAGGCGCCGGGGCATGAGGCGGCCCGCGTGCTGGTCCGCGCGGCGGCGCCGCGCCCGTCCCCCGCCTCCCGATCTCCCTACCCCTCCTCCCCTTCTCCCTACTCCTCCTCCCCTTCTCCCTTCCCCTCCCCCCGTTCGCCCTCCTCGCATTCCTCCTTCCGATCCCCCCTCTCCTCCCCACCCCCGCCGATCATCCGCGCCGAGGGGCTGACCCGCCGGTTCCGCGTCCCGGGGACCGGGGTGAGGCCCTGGGGCGGGTCGCTGACCGCGCTCGACGCGGTGGACCTGGAGGTGCCCGAGGGGGCGGGGTTCGGCGTGGTCGGCGAGTCGGGGGCGGGCAAGTCGACGCTGGTGCGGCTGCTGGCGGGGCTGGACCAGGCGACGGAGGGGAGCCTGGAGGTGGCCGGGGTGCGGGTCACGGGGGCGACCGAGCGGGGGCTGCGCCCGCTGCGCAGGGCGGTGCAGGTGGTCTACCAGGACCCGCAGGGGTCGCTGGACCCGCGGATGCGCGTCGGGGACATCGTGGCCGAGCCGCTGGTGGGCGCGGGGGTGCCGCGGCGGGAGCGCGCGGCGCGAGTGGCCGGGGTCCTGGAGGCGGTGGGACTGTCACCGCAGGACGCACGGCGGCGGCCGCGCCACTTCTCCGGGGGCCAGCGCCAGCGGATCGCGATCGCGCGGGCGCTGGCGCCTCGGCCGCGGGTGCTGCTGGCGGACGAGCCGGTGAGCGCCCTGGACGTGTCGGTACGCGGCCAGATCATGGACCTGCTGCTGCGGCTGGCCGAGAGCGAGGGGCTGACCTTGGTGATCGTGTCCCACGACCTGGACGTGGTACGGGCGCTGTGCGCCCGGGTGGCGATCATGCGGCGCGGAAGGATCGTCGAGACGGGCCCGGTCGAACGGGTGTGGACCCACCCGGAGCACGAGTACACCCGGGAGCTGTTGGAGGCGTCCCGGCTGTAGCACGGGCGGTCGGTCAACGGCGATGGCCCGACCGCCCCCGAGCGGACGAGAAGGGTCGGACAAGCCGGTACCCCGCTCAAGGGCCCCGGCCGACCACCGGGCTGTCGGGGGCGCGAGGCAAAGAGCAGCGACGACGAAGGTCGGCGGCCCATACGCCAGCGCTGTCGAGCGCAGCGCGCGCGGATGGTCACCGTCGATCGCGGCGACGGAGCGAGCGGGGCGGTTTCCGGGCCCTGCCTGCCGTCTGTCCGGGCGGCGGCGGTTCGGGCGGGTGGCCGAGCGCGCCCGGGGCGACCGCGGCGTCCGTCGGCCCGGTGCGCCCCTCCCCGGCGATGATCTCGACAAAGGTGCTGTCAAAACCGCCGGAATGACAGCACTC
>NZ_JAQFWQ010000100.1 GCF_027706725.1 Nocardiopsis endophytica | reverse complement strand
CGCACGGCCCGCGAGCAACAAGCACTCTCCTTGGCCGCTTGACATAGAAGCGTCATCGCGGAGGGGGCCTCCCGGGCGGGGCAAACCAGGCATACCGGACATCGGCAGGGGGGTTCGGGCATCCTGCGTCGTGGAATCGACGCTTTTTGGCTGATCAGGCGTCGGTTTTACGACCCAGGATGGCCCCGGGGTGCCCGAGGCGCCCGGATCGGGGGTTCCGGGTCGGCCGCTACCGCCCCGGTGACCGGTTCGCCCGGTTCCCAGGGGCCCGGGGCGCCTCCCGCGCCCTGTTCGACGGCCGGACCGGCCTTGCGGGCGGTGCGGGGGTGCGGTCATCGCGACACCAGAACGGGATTCGGCCCCAGAGGGCCCCTAAACGGCGCACCGGAGCCGTTTGCCGGGGCCGGTGTCACCGGGTGTAGTCGATATCGGCCCCTCGTGGACCCCGGGTGTATGGCCGAGGGGTCCGGGCGGTCTCGTCGCTGCACCGGGCGGGGATCCCGGCAGGTCGAACGGGTATGAACCGGGCATTCTGTTCTCGAATCCTGTTCTGGTATCGCCGTGTTCGTCGCCGCGGGGACTTGGCGGGTGTCGCGGAGCGCGCTTCCCGCCCCTCCCCGCCCTTAACGCGGAGTGTTTGCCCAGGTCATAGCCGTGCCGGGGTTCACGGTGCGGGCCCGACGACCGCCACGGGCGCGGAAGAGCGCGAACCCCGCCCACCGCCCCGCCCACCCGGACCAGCCGGGGCCCGCCGGACGGCCGGGGCGGCCGGGGAACCGCCCGGCTCGATCCGTCGCCGCCCTCCACGGCGACCATGCACACGCGCCGCGCCCGACAACGCTGCGGTGCGGGCCGCCCACCTGTCCTCGTCGCTGCCATTGCGACCTTGCACTCCAGTGGCCCGCCGCCCGGCTTGGGCCCTTGAGTGGGGTACCTGCTCAGCCGCCGTCTACCCGGACCGCGAGTGGCCGGAAGGACGGCAGGCAGGGTCCGGGGAACCGCCCGGCTCTCTCCGTCGCCGCCCATCAACGGTGGCCACGCACACGCGCTGCGCCCGACAACGCTGCGGTGCGGGCCGCCGACCTTCGTCGTCGCTGCCATTGCGACCTTGCACTCCGGCGGCCTTCCGCCCGGCTGGGGCCCTTGAGTGGGGTACCTGCTGGGCCGGACGACGCCGGTTCAGGTGGCGGTGCTCTCTGACAGGCGTGCCAGTGCCTCCGCCTCCGGGCTTCCCTCCTCGGCGCTGAACACGTGCACGACCAGGCCGGTCACCCCCGGCTCGGCCGGGACGTGCAGGGTCTCGTAGTCGAGCACCAGGTCCCCCGCGTCGGGGTGGTACAGCCGCTTGCTCCCGGCGCCGCAGGACACCACCACACCGCTGTCCCAGATGCGCCGGAAGTCGGCGCTGAGCGAGAACAGGTCGGTGACCAGCGCGGCCAGCGCGTCGTCGTCGGGAAAGCGCCCGACCGAGTCCCGCAGCAGCCCCACCGCCTCGGCCGCCCGCGGCTCCCACTCCGGGTACACCCGCCGCGCGGCCGGGTCCAGGAAGAGGAACCGGGCGTTGTTCCGGTCGCGCCGATCCGGGTCGTCGAGCCCGCCCAGGAGTTCGGAGCCGAGGCGGTTCCACGCCACGACGTCCAGGCGGTGGTCGGTCACGAACGCCGGGAACCCGTCGGCCGCGGCCAGCAGGCGCCGAAGCTGGGGGCTGGGCGCCATCTCGGGGGCGCCGCCGGTTCGCGTCCCGGCGAGTGTGTACAGGTGCCGCCGCTCGGCGGCGTCCAACCCCAGCGCGCGGGAGAGCGCGCCGAGCACCTCCACCGAGGGCTGCACGGCGCGTCCCTGTTCGAGCCGCACCAGGTAGTCCACGCTGATCCCGGCGAGCTGGGCCAGCTCCTCCCGGCGCAGCCCGTGGACCCTGCGGCGGGGGCCTGCCGACAGCCCGACGTCGTCCGGGGCCACGCGCCCCCGGCGCGCGCGGAGGAAGGCGCCCAGGGCCCGCTCCGGGGCGCGGACGCCGCCGATGCCGTCAACACCGTCAACCGTCTGCATGCCCTCCAGTATGCGGGGCTGCGCGAGGGTGGTCCCCGGGGTACCAGGAACGCGGGTCCTTCGGACGCACAGGGTTCTGGCTGCCCGGCGGCGGCCGCGCGAGCGTAGGGGCCATGGCCGAAGCGAATACTGCAGTGGACAGCGGTAAGAACGTTCTCATCGTCTCCGCGCACCCCGATCCCCGCTCCCTCACCGCCTCCCTGACCTCCTTCGCCGAAAGGGAGTTGAAGGCGGCCGGACACCGGGTCCGCGTGTCCGACCTGTACGCGATGAAGTGGAAGGCCGGCCTGGACGCCGACGACTTCCCCGAACTGGGCGGGGAGCGCCTGCTGGTACAGGACGTCCAGGGCCGGGCCGACCGTGCGGGGGGCCTGGCCGCGGACATCGCGCAGGAGCAGGAGAAGGTCCGCTGGGCGGACGCGGTGATCCTCCAGTTCCCCTTGTGGTGGTTCTCCGTCCCGGCGGTGATGAAGGGGTGGATCGACCGGGTCTTCACTTACGGATGGGCCTACGGCGCCGACAACCCGCCGCCCTACACCCAGGGGGCGCTGTCGGGCCGCAGGGCGCTGCTGTCGGTCATGGTCGGCGCGCGCGAGGGCGCGTTCTCCGACCGGGGGATCCACGGGCGCCTGTCGGACGTGCTCTACCCGGTCCAGCACGGGCTGTTCTGGTTCACGGGCATGTCGCCCCTGGAGCCGTTCGCCCACTTCGACAGCAACGACCTGTCCGAGGAGGAGGGGGAGAGGGCCCAGCGCGCCTACGCCGAGCGCCTCAAGGGGCTGTTCACCGACGACCCCGTCCCCTTCCGGCGGCTGGACGAGGACTACGACCACGACATGCGGCTGCTGCCGGGCCGCGAGGCGCCGGGCGCGAAGGGGATGGACCTGCACGTCCGCTGAATGCGCCGGAGACCGGGAACCGGCACCGGCCCGGGCGCGTCGGTGCCGGCATGAGCGATGGCAACGCGCCCGGATGGGACGCGATCGACGGGGCACTCCAGCGGATCTACGAGAAGCCCACCCAGTGGCACCTGGGGACGAAGCACCCGTGGTCCCTGGGCGGGCCCGACCCGCTGGACGGGATCAGCTTCTACCCGCGTACCGACCCCGTGCCGCACTGGCACGTGATCGGTTACGGGATGAGCGAGCTGTACGAGAAGGAGTCGGAGAACCCCGAGGTCTCCGGGTGGGGCTTCGAGTTCACCTTCCGCCTGGCGCGCACCCCCGGGCAGGAGGAGTCGCCGCCGCGGTGGCCCGCCGTGCTGCTGCAGAGCCTGGGGCGGTACGTGTTCGACTCCGGCAACGTGTTCGCCCCCGGGCACACGATGGGCGTCGGAGGGGCGCTGGGCGGGGACGACAGCGGGTCGCAGATCACCGCGATCACGTTCACCGAGGACCCGGAGATGGGGACGATCGCCACGCCGAACGGGCGGGTGTCCTTCCTCCAGGCCGTGGGGCTGACCCGTGACGAGTACGAGGCCGCGAAGGGCGGCCGGGCCCCGGAGCTGATGCGCGCCCTGGCGCCGTGGATGCCGCTGGGGGTGACCGACATCGGGCGCGGGTCGCTCCTGCACCGGCTGCCGGGGGCACCTTAGAGCCCGCGCGGGCAGCCGGGCGGACCGTAGCGGGACCGGCCCCGCCGACTCCGCCGCCGACCTGCGCCGTTGATCTCGGGGAATGCGCCCCTAAAAGCGGCCCGGAAGCGTCGTTTCTCCCGAGATCAACGCCGGGTCAGTCCTGGACGAGGCGTGCGGGGAAGCCGCCGGTGGCGACCGGGCCCCACCGCTCGGGGGTGATGCGGATCAGGGACTTGCCCTGGCGGAGCATGGCCTCCCGGTACTCATCCCAGTCGGGGTGCTCGCCGGAGATGGAGCGGAAGTACTCGACGAGCGGCTCGACGGCCTCGGGGACGTCCAGGACCTCCGCGGAGCCGTCGACCTGGACCCAGGGGCCGTCCCAGTCGTCGCTCAGGACGACGGCCGAGGCGCGGGGCGTGCGCCGGACGTTGGCGGCCTTGGCGCGGTCGGGGTAGGTGGACACGGCGATCCGGCCCGAGGCGTCCACGCCGCAGGCGACGGGGGAGGCCTGCGGGGTCCCGTCGGAGCGGTGGGTGATGAGCAGGGCGCGGTTGCGGGGCCGGATGAATTCGAGGAGTCCGGCCAGGTCGACGCGTGTGCTGGTGGCGATGCTCGGCATGCCGCGATCCTAGCGGCGGAATACCCCGTGTCCCCGGATCCGGCCACCCTCCCTCTGGTGGCCGGATCCGGCCACCGGAGGGAGGGTGGCCGCTGAACTCCGGCGGGACCGGCGTGCGGCACGGGATTCGTGGTAGGCGCTTTCCGTAGCGGGCGAGAGGGGGTTCCCAGAGGCGGGCGGGCTGCCTACCGTTCTCGGTGTGGGAGCGCTCCCAAGCGGTGGCGCCGCCGCTTGGGAGCTCCCCTCGGCAGTGCCGCCGTCCCTGATCCGACGCCCGCTCTCCGCCCCTCCCGCTCCTTCCCGCGCGCCCGTGCCGGCGTCCCCCCGCAGCGCCCCGCGCCGGGATGGGGAGCATCCCCTGGAGGTATCCCCCCATGAGCCCCCGGCACCGACCCCTCCGCCTGCTCGCGGGCGTGCTGACCGCCGCGCTCGCCGCGGTGCTCGCGCCCGCCGCCCCCGCCCACGCCGCCGCCTCCTGCTCGGTCGACTACCAGGTCGCCGACGAGTGGGGCGGCGGCTTCACCGCCGCCGTCACCGTGGTCAACGGCGACGAGCCGGTCTCCGGCTGGTCGCTCGGCTGGACCTTCCCCGACGGCCAGCAGATCACCAACGGCTGGAACGGTGGGTTCTCCCAGGACGGGGCCGACGTCACCGTCACGCACCCGGGCTGGAACCCCGACCTGGACCCCGGCGAGGCCGCCTCGTTCGGATTCCAGGCCTCCCTGTCCGGCGCCAACGGCGCCCCCACCGGATTCACCCTCAACGGCACCCCCTGCGGCGACGAGGGCGGCAACACCGCGCCCGAGGTCGCGCTGACCGCCCCCGAGGACGGCGCCGTCCTGCTCGCCGAGGACCCGATCGCGCTGGCCGCCGAGGCCTCTGACGCCGACGGGGAGGTCGAGCGCGTCGTCTTCCAGGCGGACGGCACCGAGATCGCCTCCGACGACACCGCCCCCTACACCGCGGACTGGTCCGGCGCCGAGCCGGGCCGGTACTCCCTGACCGCGACCGCCGTCGACGACCAGGGGGCGGCGACCACCTCCGCCCCGGTGGCGGTGCAGGTGCTGGGCGAGCCCGCGATCACCGCGCGCCCCTCGGCGGTCAGCGTCCGCCAGGGCGGGACCTCCTCCTTCACCCTCGAACTGTCCACCCCGCCCGAGGACGCCGTGCAGGTGGAGGTGGCGCGCACCGGCGGCAGCGAGGACATCACCGTCGCCGACGGCGCCTCCCTGGCCTTTGGGCCCGACGACTGGGACGAGCCGCGGGAGGTGGTGGTCGCCTCCGCGGACAACGGCGGCGAGCCGGCGTCGGCGGTGCTCACCGCGTCGGCCGAGGGGTACGGCTCCGCCGAGGTCGAGGTCACCGAGATCGATGCCTCGGCCTCCGCCTACGACGAGGCGTTCCTGGAGCAGTACGACAAGATCAAGGACCCGGCCAGCGGCTACTTCCGCGAGTTCGACGGGCTGCTGGTGCCCTACCACTCGGTGGAGACCCTCATCGTCGAGGCGCCGGACCACGGGCACGCCACCACCTCCGAGGCGTTCAGCTACTACCTGTGGCTGGAGGCCTCCTACGGCAGGGTGACCGGGGACTGGCAGCCCTTCACCGACGCGTGGGCGTCGCTGGAGGAGCACATCATCCCGGGCACCCGGGACCAGCCCACCAACGGCTCCTACGACCCGTCCTCGCCGGCGACCTACAGCCCCGAGCACGACGAGCCCCAGGGGTACCCGTCCGCGCTGGACCAGAGCGTTCCCACGGGCGAGGACCCGCTGGCCGAGGAGCTGAGCGGCACCTACGGCACCGACGAGGTCTACGGCATGCACTGGCTGCTCGACGTGGACAACACCTACGGCTACGGGTTCTGCGGCGACGGCTCCGACGACGCCCCCGCCTACATCAACACCTTCCAGCGCGGGTCCCAGGAGTCGGTGTGGGAGACCGTCCCGCACCCCTCGTGCGAGACCTACGCCCACGGCGGCGAGAACGGGTTCCTCGACCTGTTCACCGACGACCAGCAGTACTCGCAGCAGTGGCGCTACACCAACGCCCCCGACGCCGACGCCCGCGCGGTCCAGGTGGCCCACCTGGCGCAGACGTGGGCCGAGGAGCAGGGCAACGCCGGCGCCGTGGCCGAGGTGGTCGACGACGCCGCCCGCATGGGCGACTACCTGCGCTACGCCATGTACGACAAGTACTTCAAGCGGATCGGCGACTGCGCCGGGGAGCACGAGTGCCCCGGCGGGCAGGGCAAGAACAGCGCCCACTACCTGATGTCCTGGTACTACGCCTGGGGCGGCGCCGATGAGAGCGCCCAGTACCCGTGGGCGTGGCGGATCGGCGGCAGCTCGGCCCACCAGGGCTACCAGAACCCCGTGGCGGCCTACGCCCTGTCGGAGACCGAGGAGCTCACCCCCGAGTCGCCGACGGCGGCGGAGGACTGGGCCACCAGCATGGACCGCCAGCTGGAGTTCGTGCAGTGGCTCCAGTCGGCCGAGGGCGGCATCGCCGGAGGCGCCACCAACAGCTGGGCCGGGCGGTACGCCGAGCCGCCCGAGGACGCGGCCACGTTCTACGGCATGTACTACGACTGGCAGCCGGTCTGGCACGACCCGCCGTCCAACAACTGGTTCGGCTTCCAGGTGTGGAACATGGAGCGGATCGCCCAGCTCTACAGCACCACCGGCGACGAGCGCGCCGGGGCGATCCTGGACGCCTGGGTGCCCTGGGTGCTGGAGAACACCGAGATCGGCGCCGGCGGGGAGTTCGCGGTCCCGTCCGACCTGGAGTGGTCCGGCAGCCCCGACGACTGGACCGGTTCGCCGACCGGCAACCCGGACCTGCACGTGGAGGTCACCGCGCACGGACAGGACGTCGGTGTGGCCGCCGCGCTGGCCAAGACGCTGATGCACTACTCCGCAGGGTCGGGCGACACCGCCGCGCGCACCGCCGCCGAGGGGCTGCTCGACGCCCTGCTGGAGCACCGGGACGACCTGGGCATCGCCGTGGAGGAGACCCGGGCCGACTACGCGCGCTTCGACGACGAGGTGTACATCCCGCAGGGCTGGTCGGGCGAGATGGCCAACGGCGACCCGGTCGAGCCCGGGTCCACCTTCGCCTCGATCCGCTCCTTCTACCGCGACGACCCGCAGTGGCCGAAGGTCGAGGCCTACCTGGAGGACCCGGACGGGCCCGCCCCCGCCTTCACCTACCACCGGTTCTGGTCCCAGACCGAGATCGCCACGGCCTTCGCCGTGCACGACGAGCTGTTCGGCTGACGGCGGCGACCGGAAAGGAAGAGGAGGAGACCCCATGCGACGCCGACTGACGGCACTCGCCGTCGCCGCCGTCCTCGCCGCGGTCCCGGCCGCCCCCTCCGCGGGGGCGGCCCCCGCCCAGGCGGCCCCGGCCCCGGCGGGCCCCGGCGAAGGCCCCTGGAGCGCCGAGGGCGCCCAGCTCGTGGACGCCTCCGGCGACCCGGTCCGGATGACCGGTGTCAACTGGTTCGGCTCGGAGACCGAGACCTACGCCCCGCACGGGCTCTGGGCCCGGAACCTGGAGGACATGGTCGCCCAGATGGCCGGGCTGGGCTTCAACACCATCCGCCTGCCCTACTCCAACGAGGCGCTGGACCCGGGCGCCGAGCCCACCGGGATCGACTTCAACCTCAACCCCGACCTGGAGGGCCTGACCGGACTGGAGATCATCGACCGCGTCGTGGAGGAGGCGGACGCGCACGGCATGCGGGTCGTGCTCGACCGGCACCGCCCCGCGGCCGACTCCCAGTCGCCGCTCTGGTACACGCCCGAGCGGCCGGAGAGCGAGTGGATCGACGACTGGACGATGCTCGCCGAGCGGTACGCGGGCGACCCCACCGTCATCGGCGCCGACCTGCACAACGAGCCGCACTCCACCGCCGACGGGCAAGGGGCGTGCTGGGGGTGCGGCGACCCGGAGCGCGACTGGCGCCTGGCCGCCGAACGCGCCGGCGACGCCATTCTGGAGGCCAACCCGGACTGGCTGGTCATCGTCGAGGGCGTGGACTGCGTCCCCGGCACCCCGGCGCCCGAGTGCGGCTGGTGGGGCGGCAACCTCTCCGGCACCCGGGAGCACCCGGTGCGCCTGAGCGACCCGGGCAAGCTCGTCTACTCGGCGCACGAGTACGCCACCTCGGTCGCCCACCAGGACTGGTTCGACGACCCCGCCTTCCCGGACAACATGCCCGGGCTGTGGGACGCCTTCTTCGGGCACATCGAGCACGAGCGGACCGCCCCGCTGCTGCTCGGCGAGTTCGGCACCACCCTGCAGGACCCGCGCGACCGGGTCTGGCTGGGCGAGCTCATGTCCTACCTCGGCGAGGGGCCCACCGGGATCGACTTCACCTACTGGTCGTGGAACCCCAATTCCGGGGACACCGGCGGCATCCTCCGGGACGACTGGACCACCGTCGACCAGGACAAGTACGCCTACCTGGAGCCCTACCTGCTGCCGCCCGGCGGCGGGGCCTGAGCCCCGCGCGCCCGACGAACCCCGGTCCGGCGGCACCCCGCGCCCCGGTCCGGCGGGACCGGCGCCCGGCCCTGGGCGCCGGTCCCAGCACCCCATCCCCTGAGGAGGATCGATGAGAGCACACACCCACCGCCGCCACCGGCGGTGGCCGGGACGGGCCGCGGCCGGCGCCTCGGCGCTCGCCCTGGGCGCGGCCGTGTTCGCCGTGGGCTCGCCGGCGCAGGCCGCGGCGGGCTGCGCGGTGGACTACACGGTGGCCAACGACTGGGGCTCCGGTTTCACCGCCCAGGTGTCGGTGACCAACCTGGGCGACCCCCTGGACGCCTGGACGCTGGAGTGGGACTTCGCCGGGGACCAGCAGGTCACCAACGGCTGGAACGGCGACTTCTCCCAGGACGGCGCGCACGTGGAGGTGACGGGGACGGCGCACAACGCCACCCTGGCCACCGACGCCACCGCGCAGTTCGGGTTCAACGGGAACTACAGCGGCGACAACGCGGTGCCCGGGACCTTCACGCTGAACGGGGTGGAGTGCGACGGGACCGGCGGCACGGACCCCGACCCCGATCCGGACCCCGATCCCGACCCCCAGCCGGGTGAGCGCGTCGACAACCCCTTCGCCGGGGCCGACATGTACGTCAACCCGGTGTGGTCGGAGAACGCCGCCTCCGAGCCCGGCGGAGATGCCGTGGCCGACGAGTCCACCGCCTTCTGGATGGACCGCATCGGCGCCATCGAGGGCAACGACAGCCCCACCACCGGGGACATGGGCCTGCGCGACCACCTGGACGAGGCCCTGGCGCAGAGCTCCGGTGACCGGCCGATGGTGATCCAGACCGTCATCTACAACCTGCCCGGCCGGGACTGCGCCGCGCTGGCCTCCAACGGCGAGCTCGGCCCCGAGGAGATCGACCGGTACAAGCAGGAGTACATCGACCCGATCGCCGAGATCCTCTCCGACGAGAAGTACGCCGACCTGCGCATCGTCGCCACCATCGAGCCCGACTCGCTGCCGAACCTGGTCACCAACGTGGGCAGCGGCGAGGGCGCGACCGAGGCGTGCAACACCATGCTCGAGAACGGCAACTACGTGGAGGGCGTGGCCTACGCCCTGGACACGCTGGGCGACATCCCCAACGTCTACAACTACGTCGACGCCGGGCACCACGGTTGGATCGGCTGGGACACCAACCTCGGACCGGCGATGGACCTGTTCTACGAGACGGCGTCCTCCCACGGCGCCTCGCCGGACGACGTGCACGGGTTCGTCACCAACACCGCCAACTACTCGGCGCTGACCGAGCCGCACTTCGACGTGGGCGACACGGTCGGCGGCCAGCAGATCCGCCAGTCGGACTGGATCGACTGGAACCAGTACGCCGATGAGCTGACCTTCGCCCAGGGGCTGCGCGACCAGGCGGTCTCCGCCGGGTTCAGCGCCGACACCGGGATGCTGATCGACACCTCCCGCAGCGGGTGGGGCGGCCCGGACCGGCCTTCGGCCCCCAGCTCCTCGACCGACGTGAACACCTTCGTCGAGGAGAGCCGCGTCGACCGCAGGATCCACGTCGGCAACTGGTGCAACCAGGCCGGCGCGGGGCTGGGCCACCGGCCCACCGCCGCGCCCGAGCCCGGGATCGACGCCTATGTGTGGGTGAAGCCGCCCGGCGAGTCGGACGGCTCCAGCGAGGAGATCCCCAACGACGAGGGCAAGGGCTTCGACCGGATGTGCGACCCCACCTATGAGGGGAACCCGCGCAACGGCAACAACCCCTCCGGCGCCCTGCCGGACGCCCCGCTGGCGGGCCACTGGTTCTCCGCGCAGTTCCAGGAGCTGCTGGCCAACGCCCACCCGTCGGTGGGCTGACAGGAACCGCCGCGCCCCCGCCAGCCCTTCCCCCCTCCGGCGGGGGCGCGGTGACGCCTCAGTCCCCGCCCACGGCGGCGACGGTCATCGCCATGGACAGCCGTTCCCCCGGCTCCAGCACGGCGAGGCCGTCGCCGCTGTTGAACGCGTCCGGCGCGCAGGTCATGGGCTCGATGGCGACGGAGCGCCGGTGGTCCGGCCCGTCCGGCAGGGCGAGCGTGTAGACCTGCACCCACCCGCACCCGGCCGACCAGCCCACCCGCACCCCGCGCCCGTCGGGGCCGGTCAGCACGGCGGCCGGGGCCGGGTCCGCCGCGGCCCCGGTGAAGGCGTGGTCGATCACGGCGCCGCCGATCGGGCGGGGGGCGGTGAAGTCGAGCCCGAGGTCGGCGGCGGGCTTGCGGCCGGTGGGGATCAGCCGCTCGTCGACGGTGAGCACCTCCGGGCAGGGCAGGTGCAGGGTCCAGTCGTCGCACACGCCGCCCCCGGCGGTGAAGTAGGGGTGGGCGGACAGCCCGGCCGGGGCCGGTCCGCGCCCGGCGTTGGCGGCGGTGAGGGTGAGGGTGAGCCCGTCCGGCCCGAGGGTGTAGCGGGCGCGCAGCTCCAGGGTGAACGGGTAGCCGGGGCGCGGCCAGAGGGTCTCGGCGAGGGTGAGGGCGTCCTCCGCGCGCTCCTCCACCCGCCAGCGGCTCCACAGGGCGAGGCCGTGCAGGGCGGTACCGCGCTCCGGCTCGTCGACCGGCAGGGCGTGGTCCTCGCCGCCGAACCGGTAGCGGGCACCGGCGATGCGGTTGGGCCAGGGGGCGAGGACGGCGCCGGCGTAGCGGGGGAAGGGGACGGTCTGCGACCGGTCGAACAGCAGGTCGCGGCCGCCGTGCCGGACGCCGCGCAGGGCGGCGCCGAGCTCGGACACGACGGCCTCGTACGGGCCTGCGGTCAGCCGGTGGTGCGGGATGTCGAGGGGCATGGCGGGGAGCGTACCCCGCGCGGCCCGCCGCTCACCGGGGCGGGTCGGCCTCGGCGGGGGTGGTCAGCACGCGGGCGCCGTCCAGGGGGCGCACCCCTCCGGTGACGGTGAAGCGGGCGCGCAGCGGCAGGTCCTCGCTGGAGCCCCCGGCGGACAGGGTGAACGCGCCCGGCTCCACGATCCGGCGGCCGTCGCGGCCGGTGAAGGAGGTGCGGTCGGCGTGCAGCCGGAACCGGACCCGGCGGGACGCCCCGGCGGGGACCGCCACCCGCAGGTAGCCGACCAGCTCCCGCTCGGGCCGGGTGACCTGGGCCGTCTCGTCGGACAGGTAGAGCTGCACCACCTCGTCGCCGTCGCGCCCGCCGGTGTTGCGGACCGTCACCGACGCCTCCAGGCCGCCGTCGGCGGGGATCTCCTCGCTGCTCAGCTCCAGGCCGGTGTAGGCGAAGGAGGTGTAGGACAGGCCGTGCCCGAACGGGTAGAGCGGCGAGGGGTCGATGTTGGAGATGCCCTCGCTGGCCCGCCCCAGCGGCGGCACCAGGTAGGGGGCGGGCTGGCCGCCGGGGTGGCGGGGGATGCCGATGGGGAGCCGCCCGCCGGGGGTGACGCGCCCGGACAGCACCCCGGCGATCGCCGCCGCGCCCTCCTCGCCGGGCAGGAACGCCTGGACCAGGGCGGCGCAGCGGTCGGCGTAGGCGCCCAGGGCGTAGGGGCGTCCGGACACGCAGACCAGCACCACCGGTGTGCCCGTGCCCAGCACCGCCTCCACCAGCTCGCCCTGGATGCCGGGCAGCGCCAGGTCGGCCGCGTCGCACCCCTCGCCGGAGGTGCCGGTCCCGAACAGCCCGGCCAGGTCGCCCACGGCGACGACGCAGACGTCGGCGCGGGCGGCGGCCTCCACCGCCTCCGGGATGCCGGAGCGGTCCTCGTCGCGGACGGGCACGCCGTGGGCCTGCTCCACCTCGGCGCCGGGGAACTCGGCGCGCACCGCGTCGGCCAGGGGGTCGACCCGCACGCCGGTGCCGCGGTCGGTGTACCGGGACAGCACGTGGTTGGGGAAGGAGTAGCAGCCCAGGAAGGTGCGCGGTTCGGCGGCGCAGGGGCCCACCACGGCGATCCGGCCCCCGTCGGACGGGGCGAGCGGCAGCGCGTCCCGGTTCTCCAGCAGGACCACCGAGGCCTCGGCGACCTCCCGGGCCAGTGCGCGGTTGGCGGCCGAGTCCAGGTCGGTGTCGTCGCCGTCCGCCTCGGGGACCGGCGGGGCGTCGGCCTCCAGCAGCCCCAGTCCGGCCTTCTGCCGCAGCACCCGGCGCAGGGCGCGGTCCACCAGGCGCTCGGGGAGCTCCCCGTTGGCGACCGCCTCGGCGAGCCGGGGGTAGGCGTCGCCCTCGGGCAGTTCGACGTCGATCCCGGCGCGCAGGGCCAGGGCCCCGGACGCGGCCCGGTCGGCGGTGACGCGGTGGGTGATGTCGAGGAAGGGGATGGACCAGTAGTCGGAGACGACCGTCCCGGTGAAGCCCCACCGGTCCCGCAGCACGCCGGTGAGCAGCTCCTCGTCGGCGGCGGCGGGCAGGCCGTCGATGTCGCTGTAGGAGTTCATCACCGAGCGGGCGCCGCCCTCGCGCACGGCCGTCTCGAACGGGGGGAGGATGACGTCGGCGAACTCGCGCGGCCCGACCGGGACGGGGGCGTGGTTGCGCCCGGCGCGGGAGGCGGAGTACCCGGCGAAGTGCTTGAGGGTGGCGACGATGCCGTTCTCCTCCAGCCCGCGCACGTAGGCGGTGCCGATGGTGCCCACCAGGTAGGGGTCCTCGCCCATGGTCTCCTCCACGCGGCCCCAGCGCGGGTCGCGGGCCACGTCCATGAGCGGGGCCAGGCCCTGGTGCACCCCGAGCGCGCGCATGTCGCGGGCGATCGCCGCGGCCATCCGGTGGACCAGGCCCGGGTCGAAGGCGGCGGCCCAGGCCAGGGGGGTGGGGTAGACGGTGGCGCCGTAGGCGGTGACCCCGGTCAGGCACTCCTCGTGGGCGATGGCGGCGATGCCGGGGCGGGTGCCGCCGGTCAGCCGCTTCTGCAGGGCGGCCAGGCGGGCGCGGCCCTCGCGCACGGAGACCGGGGCGCTGCCGAAGACCCGGGTCAGGTGCCCCAGGCCGTGCTCGGAGGCCTCCTCGTAGCCGACGTGCCCCTGCTGGAAGGCGTGCTCCATGGGGGCGACGCCGCCGTCCCCCTCCTGCGGCCCCTCCCGCTCCTCCGGGCGCGGCCAGTAGGAGGAGAGCTGGGCCAGCTTCTCCTGCACGGTCATGGAGGCGACCAGCGCCTCGACCCGCTCCTCGGCGGTGGGCGGGGTGTGCTCGGGCATGCTTCTCCTTCGTCGGAGCGGGGATCGGGGGCGGGTCAGCGGCCGAAGCCGGCGGTCAGCCCGGCGACGAGCTGGCGGCGGGCGACGGCGTAGACGGCGGCCACGGGCAGGACGGACAGCACGACGGCGGCCAGCAGGCCGGGCACGTCGACCCCGAAGGCGCCCTCGAACGCCCACAGGGTCATCGGCAGCACCCGGGTGCTCTCGCTCTGCGTGAGGACCAGCGGGAACAGGAAGCCGTTCCACACCTGGAGCGCGTCGTAGACCCCCACCGTGATGAGGGCGGGGCGGGTCAGCGGCAGCGCCAGGCTCCAGAGGATCCGCCACTCCCCGGCGCCGTCCACGCGCATCGAGGCGAACAGGTCCTCGGGCACGTCGCGCAGGAAGTTGACCAGGATGAGCACGGTCAGCGGGATGGCGAAGGCGATCGAGGGCAGGACGAGCGCGGCCAGGGTGTCGTAGAGGCCGAGCTGCACGATCAGGTAGTAGACGGGGACGATGGTCGCCTGGATGGGGATGGCGATGCCCAGCAGCACCGTCTGGAACACCCTGCGGGCGAACCGGGTGCGGCCGCGCACCACCACGTAGGCGGCCATCAGCGACACGGCCAGGGTCCCGGCCACCGCGCCGGCCGTGACGACCACGCTGTTGGCGAAGTAGCCGAGGAAGCCGGCGTCCAGCACGCGGCCGTAGGCGGCCAGGGTCGGGTCGGACGGCGGGACCAGCGGGTTGGCCTCGTAGTAGTCGGCCTGCGTGCGCAGGCTGGTGACGACGATGTAGTAGACGGGCAGCACCGTGACGGCCAGCCAGAGCCAGCCGCCCAGGGCGCCGGGGACGTTGGGTCGGGTCCGCGCGGCCATCACGCCCCCTCCTGCCGGCTCTCCATGCGGTGGGCGCCGGAGAGCCGGTTGAGTCCGAGCGCCAGGGCGAGGCCGACGGCGACCAGCACCACGCCGACCGCGCTCGCCTGGCCCATGTCGTAGGAGCGGAACCCGGTCAGGTACATGTCCAGCGGCAGGATGCGGGTGGCGCCGCCGGGCCCGCCCGCGGTCAGCACGAACACCAGGTCGAAGTAGGTCAGGGAGCCGACGAGCATCAGCGTTGAGGAGGTCACGATCGTGTACTTGAGCTGGGGCAGGGTGATGTGCAGGAACTGGGCCAGCGGGCCGGCGCCGTCGATCCGCGCCGCCTCGTAGAGGGAGGCGGGGATCTGCCGGACCCCGCCCTGGTAGAGCAGGGCGTGGAAGGGGATGAAGGACCATCCCACGACGAACACGACCACGCCCAGGGCCAGGTCGGGGTCGCCCAGCCAGTCGCGGGCCAGCAGCGGCAGGTCCAGGGCGGAGCCGAAGCCGAAGTTCGGGTCGAGCAGGCCCTTGAAGGTGAGGGCGACCGCGGCCGAGCTGAACAGCAGCGGCAGGAAGTACAGCACCGCCAGCACCTCGCGGTGGCGGGTTCGCGATGCGGTGTACACCCCCAGCAGCAGGCTGACGGGCGCCTGGAAGAGGAAGCCGAACACGGTCAGCTTGACCGTCAGCCAGACCGCGTTGCGGGTCACCGGGTCCGCCGCGGCGTTCACCCAGTTGTCCGCGCCCGCCCAGCCCGGCGCGCCCAGGCCGTCCCAGGACATGAAGGAGAGGACGACCACCCCGGCGAGCGGGACCAGCGCGAACACTCCGAAGAGCACCAGCGCCGGGGCGGCCATCCAGGGGGTGGGGCCGCCCCTCACAGTGTGCTGTCCATGGCCGCGCCGAACTCCTCGGGCGTCAGCTCGCCCAGGAAGAGCAGGTCGAGGTTGGAGAGCAGCTCCTGGGCCTGGTCGGGCGGGAGCGCCTGGTCCCAGGAGAGCTGGAAGTGCTCGGCGTCGCGCACCATGCCGTAGGTGAACTCCAGGTGGTCCGGGTCGTCCTGCTCGGCGATCTGCTCCTCCAGGCCGGTGACCGGCGGCACGGCGCCCAGGTCCAGCAGGGACTGCACGTTCTCCTCGCCGTAGACCTGGTCGTTGATGTAGTCGATCGCGGTCTGCCGGTCCTCCTCGGAGGCGTCGGAGGAGACCGACCAGAAGTTGGCGGGGTTGCCGACGATGTTCGACGGGTCGCCGGAGCCGTCCTCGACCACGGGGAACGTCGTGTAGCCCAGGCCGTCGTCCACGAACTCGGGGGCGTCCTCGATCATGTTCGGGTAGACCCAGCTGCCCTGCAGCAGCATCCCGGCCTTGCCGGTGTGCAGCAGGGCGGTGTCGGCGCCGGAGTCGGCGTCCACCGAGGCGTAGTTGTCGCCGAAGGCGCCCGCCTCGACCAGGTCGGAGATGGCGGTGGCGGCCTCGATGACCGCCGGGTCGGACCAGGCGCCCTCCTCTCCGTCGAGGATGCGCTGGAACGCCTCGGGGCCGCCGACGCGGTCGGTGAGGTACTGGATCCACATCAGCTCGGGCCACACGCTCTGCCCGGCCAGGGCGATGGGCACGACGTCCTCGTCCTGCAGGGCGTCGACGGCCTCCATCATGTCCTCGAAGGTCTCCGGCGGCTCGACGCCGGCGTCGGCCAGGACCTGCTCGTTGTAGTAGAGCACGACCGGCTGGGCCTGGTTGTTGGGCACGGCGTAGACCTTGCCGTCGATCTCGCCGTTGGCGGCCACCGAGGGCAGGAGCTTCCCGGTGACGGTGTCGACCTGCCCGGACAGGTCCTCGACCTGGCCGGCGGCGGCGTAGTCGGCGAGGGTGCCGCCGGACCAGTTGAACACCAGGGTCGGGGCGTTGCCCGCGCCGACGGCGGTGCGGATCTTCTCCTTGTAGGCGTCGTTGGCGAACCACTCGACGGAGATCTGTCGGTCCGGGTTGGCCTCGTTCCAGGAGTCGAAGGAGGTCCGGAAGGCCTCCTCCGATCCGCCGGTGAGGGCCCAGGCGGTGGCGCCGGCCCCGCCGGGGGAGTCGCCGCCTCCGCCGAAGCCGCCGCATCCGGCGGCCGCGGCCAGGGTGAGGACGGCCGACGCGGCCGTCAGGGTGCGTCCCACACTGCTCGGTGCCATGGGGGTCCCGTCCCTTCCGCCGGGCCCGAGGGGGTGCGGACCGCGGCAGATCGCGCGAAATATTTTCGTAGTATTTCCGGCAGTTTTCGTGAGTGGCCTCACAGTAGAAACGGGGTATGTCGGTGTCAACGCCCCGCAGGGGTCTCGATTTCGACGCGAAACAGCGAAAAAGTTTCGGTATAGGGTGGCCGGAAACGACGGACGGGAGGCGGGCGGTGGAGGGTGCGAGGCCGACTCTGGACGCGGTGGCCGCCGCGGCCGGGGTCTCCAAGGCGACGGTGTCCAAGGTGCTCAACGGGCGGCCCGGGGTGGGCGAGCGGACCCGGGTGCGGGTGCGCGAGGTCGTCCGGGACCTGGACTACGCGCCCAGCACGGGGCCGCGCGACCCCGACCCGGCGCCCGCGGTGCACGTCGTCTTCGACACCATGGTCAGCCTGTACGCGCTCCAGGTGCTGGACGGGCTGCTGGCGGCCGGACGGGAGCTGGACGCCGAGGTGGTGACCAGCGCGCTGGCCTCCGCCGAGGCCGCCGGGCCGGTGCCGCTGGGGGTGGACCTGATCGAGCGGCTGGCGGCGCGGCGGCGGTCCGGGCTGGTGGTGGTCACCTCGCGGCTGGCCCCGGAGGAGGTCGCCGCCTGCCGCCGGCGGGGCCTGGGGCTGGTCGTGGTCGACCCGATCAACCCCCTGGACGAGGACGTCGTCAGCGTCGGCGCCACCAACTGGGCCGGGGGCGTGCAGGCCACCGAGCACCTGCTGGCCCTGGGGCACCGGAGGATCGCGCACGCGGGCGGCCCCGCCGGGTCGGTGCCCGCGCGCGAGCGGCTGCACGGCTTCCGCGAGGCGCTGGAGTCGGCGGGGGCGCCCCCGGGGCCGGTGCTGGCGGCCCCGGCGGACCCGCCGGCGTTCACCGTGGAGGCGGGCCGCGCGATGGCCGCCCGGATGCTGGACTCCGCCGACCCGCCCACGGCGGTCTTCGCGGCCAGCGACGCGGTCGCCGTGGGCGTGCTGCAGGAGGCCCGCGCCCGGGGCCTGTCGGTGCCCGGCGACCTGAGTGTGGTCGGCTTCGACGACACCCACGGGGCGATGTGGACCGACCCGCCGCTGACCTCCGTGCGGCAGCCGCTGCACGAGATGGGCCGGGTGGCGATGCGCACGGTCCTGCAGCTGTCCCGGGGGCAGAGCCCGGACTCCCACCACGTGCAGCTGGCGACCCGCCTGGTGGTGCGCGGGTCGACGGCGCCGCCCCGGGTAACGGGTCGATAACTTCGCCGCAGGGCGCCCGACCTGGGGGGAAGCGGGTCGGGCGCCTGTCGGTGTGTTCAGTGTTCGTGCAGGTCGGAGCGGTATGCGAACAACCTGTTCGGGTTTTCCGGGCCGCCGGGGGCCGGGATAGGAAGGGGGTTCCCACAAGGCGGATTCCGAGGAGGCGGAGATGACCGTGCTGGTGACCGGTGCGACGGGCCACGTCGGCCGACTGGTGGTGCGCGGGCTGCTCGGGGCGGGGGTCCCGGTGCGGGCGCTCACCCGGGGGGACGGGGCCGGCCTTCCGGCCGGGGTGGAGGTCGCCCGGGGCGACCTCCGGCGGCCGGACGGCCTCGCCGACGCCCTGCGCGGCGTCGAGCGCATGGACCTGTTCCCGGTGGCCGAGACGGCCGAGGAGGTGGTCGGGCGCGCGGTGGAGGCGGGGGTGCGGCGCATCGCCGTGCTCTCGTCGGGGGCGGTGACCGCGGGCTTCGACACCGACTTCCACCTGCCGGTCGAGCGGGCCGTCGAGCGGTCGGGGGTCGAGTGGACGCACGTGCGGCCGGGCGAGTTCGCCCTGAACAGGCTGTGGCTGTGGGGGCCGTCCGTGCGGAAGGAGGGGGTGGTGCGCGACCCGGAGCCCGACGCGGCGTGGAACCCCGTGCACGAGGCGGACATCGCCGACGTGGCCGTCGCCGCGCTCACCGGGGACGGCCACGCGGGGAAGGCCTACACCTTCGGAGGGCCGCACATGGTCAGCCGCCGGGAGCAGGTCGAGGCCATCGCCCGGGCGGTCGGACGGCCGGTCCGCTTCGAGCGGGTCAGCCCCGAGCGGGCCCGGGAGTACTACCGCGCCCAAGGAGGCTTCGCGGCCGAGAACGCGGACATGCTGCTCGGGTTCACCGACTACGGGGGAGGCGAGGCGGACCCGAAGGAGTGGGCGCAGGAGGCGGAGCGGGCGGTTCGGGCGATGGGTGAGCCGGAGACGGCCGAGCAGGCGACGGGGCGCCCCGCCCGCACCTTCGAGCAGTGGGCGCGCGACCACGCCGACGACTTCCGCTGAGCGTCCGGCGCCCCCGCTTCCTGCGTATATGTCCTTGGCTTTATATAACCAGCGCGGTATATTGACGTCATGTCCCTCCCGTTCACCGCGCTGGCCGACCCGACGCGGCGCCGCATCCTCGACCTGCTGCGCCGCCGCCCCCACCTCGCCGGGGAGATCGGCGAGGCCCTGGGGCTCAGCCAGCCCGGCGCCTCCAAGCACCTGCGGGTGCTGCGCGAGGCCGGGCTGGTCCGGGTGCGGCGGGAGGCCCAGCGCCGGTGGTACGAGCTGGACCCCGCGCCGCTCGCCGAGATGGACGCGTGGCTGGCCCCGTACCGGCGCATGTGGCGGGAGAGCCTGGACGCGCTGGAGCGCCACCTCGACGAGGGGCGCGGACCCGAGGAGGAGCCATGACCGCGGACGAACTGACGACCGTCGACGGCCGCCCGGCCCTGCGCATGGAGCGGCGCCTGGCCCACCCCGTCGAGGAGGTGTGGCGGGCGGTCACCGAGCCCGAGCGGCTGAGCCGCTGGTACCCGTTCGCGGTGGTCGCCCTGGACCTGCGCGTCGGAGGGGCGATGCGCTTCGACGACGGTGAGGGGACCGTCATGGACGGGACGGTCGTCGAGCTGGACCCGCCCCGGCGCTTCGCCTTCAGCGAGCACGCGCCGGAGGAGATGCACCGGGAGAGCGACGACCTGGTCCGCATCGACCTGGAGCCGGACGGCGACGGGTGCCTGCTGGTGTTCACCCACGTCTTCGACGACCGGCCGGGCGCGGGGAGCTACGCCGTCGGCTGGGACCTGTGCCTGCGGATGCTGGGCGCGGTGCTGGACGGGGAGGAGCCGGACTGGCCGACGCCGCCGCAGGGGGCGCTGGAGGAGCGCATCGACGCCCTGGGTCTGGGCGCGGGCCGCGTGGAGGACGGGCCGGATGGGCCGGTGCTGACCGTGGAGCGCCAGCTGTCCCGGCCGGCGGAGGAGGTGTGGGCCGAGGTCGTCGGGGACGCGGCCGGGAACGCTGCCGGGGACGGTGCCGGGGACGGTGTGCCGGAAGGGCTCCTCGTCCCCGGGGTGGCGGCGTCCGGCCGCACCGAGGCCAAGCCGCCGGAGCTGTTCGAGTACGCGTGGAGCGCCGACGGCGCCGACGGTACCGCCGCCGGGCGGGTGCGGTGGGAGCTGTCGGCGGGGACCGGGCACGGGGCGCGCCTGGTGGTGACCCAGACCGGCCGCGCGGCCGACCGCGACCGCCTGGAGGCCGCCCTTCCGGCCTGGGAGCGGCGGATCCGCGAGGTCGGCCGCCGGGTCTCGGGCCTGGAGGGGTGAGTCGGAGCCGGCGCCCCCGCGTCGTTGATCTCGGGGAATGCGCCCCTAAGAGCGGCCCGGTAGCGTCGTTCCTCCCGAGACGAACGTGGGGCGCACCCGCCTAGCCGCACGGGTTCTCAGTCCCCCGACCCCGCGAGGGCCCGCAGCAGCTTGGCCGTCGCGGGGTCGGCGGGGTAGAAGGTCTCCACCGCGATCTCGTCCAGCGTGACGTCGCGCGCCGCCCCGAACACCGTGGTGGTGTACAGCAGCGCCAGGTCGCCGTGGTCGGTGGCCACGCGCATGGGGACCGCGATGTCGTCGAGGTGCCCGGGGGCGGTCGCCTCCGGGGCGCCGTCCGCGGCGGAGGCGCCCGCCGGGGCGGGGTAGGCGCTCAGCTCCGCCAGCAGGTCGGCCAGGCCGGGGGCGGCGGTGCGGTCGAGCTGGCGGCGCACCCGCCGCAGCACGTGCGCCCGCCACTGGGCCAGGTTGCGGATGCGCGGGGCGAGGCCGCGGGGGTGCAGCGTCGCGCGCAGCATGTTGAGCCGCGGCTCGGCCACGTCCGGCGGCACGTCCGCCAGGAACGCCGCCATCATTGGGTTGGCCGCCAGCAGGTCCCAGTGCACGTTCACCGCCACCGCCGGGTTCGGGACCTGGCCGTCGAGCACCGAGCGCACCGCGTCGGCGGCCGCGCCCAGGTCGGTGAAGGGGCGCTCGGCGTGCGCCGGGGCGAACCCGGCCGCCAGGTGCAGCGCGTTGCGTTCGCGCAGCGGCACCTCCAGCTCCTCGCACAGCCGCTCGACCATCTCCGGGCTCGGGGCCGAACGCCCCGTCTCCAGGCAGCTCAGGTGGCGGGTGGACACGTCGGCGGCGAGCGCCACGTCCATCTGCGTCCGCCGCCGGTGCGTGCGCCAGCGCCGAAGGAGCTCCCCGAACGGTTCAGTGGTGGCCGTCATGCGCCGAGCCTCGCGCATTACCGTCGGCGCGGCAATGACCTGAGAGGTCATCGACGGGCCGCGCCGGGCGGTCCAGGCTCTCCGGTGACGGCGGCGCCACAGGGCGCCGCGCCGACGGGGAGGAGCAGGCGATGACCGACGGGGGAACGGCGGACGGAGGACGGGCGCCGGACACGGCCGCGGCCGTCGAGCGCTACCTGGAGTTCTGGAGCGCGGAGACGACCGAGCGGCGGCGCGCGCTGGCACCGCGGGTGTTCACCGGGGACGTGGGCTACCGCTCGCCGGTGGGCGCGATGGACGGGACCGAGGCGCTGGTCGACTTCGGTGCGCGCTTCAACGAGCACATGGGCGCCGTGGCCTACGCCGCCCGCAGGGAGCCCGAGCACCACAACGGCCGTGTGCGGCTGCTGTGGGAGATCCGGCTGCCGGACGGGACCTCGTTCGCCGAGGGCACCGACGTGCTGACGGTGGCGCCGGACGGGCGCGTGGAGTCGGTGACGGCGTTCCTGGACCGGGAACCGGAGGGCTTCGGGGACGGCGGAGACGGCCACCACTGACCGCAGGACCACAGGAGGACGGCATGTTCCTGATCGAGATCGCGCACCCCGAGGGGGCGCTGTCGGACGAGGACCGCAGGACGGTCGCGGCGGAGATCGTCGCGGGGCTGGTCGGTGCCGGAGAGGAGGAGGCGGCCGAGGAGACCATGCGGTGGGCCCGCCGCATGACGCACGTCGCGTTCCGCGGGCTCGGCGGCTGGACGACCGGCGACGGGCCGGTCGCCGAGGAGGCGCCGCCGCCGGTGTGGGTGACCGTCACCCTCCCGGAGCAGTGGCGGGAGGAGTCGGCACGGCACTGCATGGGCTGGATCCGCCGCGCCGTCCGCAAGGTGGACGAGGCGCACGGGTGGGAGCGGACCGGCGGCGACCTGTGGATCAACGTGGTCGGGGTGGCCGACGGCTGCATCGGCCTGAACGGGAGGCCCGCCACGGGGGAGTCGGTGGTGGAGTACATGACCGCGGACTTCCGCGCCGCTTTCGAGGACGGCCGGGTCACCCTCCCCGAGGGGAGGCTGCTCGACCCCGAGTGCGGCATGCAGGTGGCGAACGGCCCGCGCGCGATGACCCTTGAGCACGACGGGGTCCTCTACGGATTCTGTGCCGAGGGGTGCCGGACCGCGTTCGCCAAGCGCCACGGCATCGAGGTCCCGGCGGCCTGAGGTGCTCACGGGTGGGCCCCGACGCGGCGCAGCGCCACCGCGGACGCCGCGGCCAGGGACAGCACCAGCGCCGCACCGGTCCACCCCGCCGCGTTCATCCCCGCCATGAACGCCTCCTCGGCCCGTTCCGGTACGCCACCAGGGGTGCCGTCGGCCGCGGCGGCCAGATCGGAGAGGCTGTGGGCCCCGGGGCCCGTCCGGGCGCTGTAGACGGCGGCGGAGAGGCTGCCCATCAGGGCGATCCCCGCCGCCAGCCCCAGCTCCTGGACGGTCTCCGACCGCGCCGCGGCCGACCCGGCCCGCTCCGGCGGTGCGGCGCCGACGACCAGGTCGGTCCCGAGCGCCGCGATCGCCCCCAGACCCAGGTAGACAAGGGTGAACGCGGCGACCACCGGTACCGGGCCGCCGCCGGGCGCGGCCGTGCCGAGCAGGATGTAGCCCGTCGAGGACAGCGCGAGCACCCCGGAGACCACGAAGCCCGGGCGGATCCACCGGGTGAGCACCGGCGCCGTGGTGGAGGAGAGCACCATCGCCAGCGCGGGCGGGCCGAACCACAACCCCGCCTCCATCGGCGGCAGCCCTTCGATGAGCTGCAGGTGGCGCGTGGTCAGCAGCATGGTGCCGCCCACGCCCACCAGCCCGGCCAGCATCATCCCCAGGGCCGTGCTGAAGGCGCGGTTGCGGAACAGGGCCACGTCCAGGAGCGGGTCGGTGAGGCGGCGCTGGCGGCGCACGAACACGGCGGTGAAGACCGCGCCGGCCGCGGCGGCGGCGGGTACCGTCGCGTCCGGTCCCTCCGCGGCGGCGTGCTTGACCGCGTAGACGACCGGCAGGACGGCGGCGAGGGACAGGGCGACGCTGGCGGGGTCGAGGCGGCCCGCGTGCGGGTCCCGGTACTCGGGCAGCAGCAGCGGGGCCAGGGCGAGCATCGCCCCGATGACCGGGACGGCGAGCAGGAACGCCGCGCCCCACCAGAAGTACTCCAGCAGGACGCCGCCGACCAGCGGACCGGCGGCCATGCCCTCGGCGAAGAACGTCGCCCACAGCCCGATCGCCAGCGCGCGCTGGCGCGGGTCGGTGAACAAGGTGCTGATCAGCGCCAAGGTGGAGGGCATGAGGGTGGCCCCGGCGACGCCGAGGGCGGCGCGGGCGGCGATCAGCGTCTCGGGGGTGGGGGCGTAGGCGGCCGGGACGGAGGCGGCCACGAACGCCGCGCCGCCGATCATCAGCAGCCGCCGCCGGCCGATGCGGTCGCCGAGCGTGCCCATGGTGACGAGGAATCCGGCGATCATGAAGCCGTAGGCGTCCACGATCCACAGCTCCTGGGCGGCGCTGGGGCGCAGGTCCGCGGCCAGCGAGGGCAGGGCCAGGTGGAGCACGGTCAGGTCCAGCCCCAGCAGGACCGTGGGCAGGGCGAGCACGGCCAGGCCCGCCCACGCGGCGGGTCCGGCCCGTCCGGTGCGTGCAGGGGCGGCGGTGGTTCGGAGCACGGGGATCCCTTCGTCGGCGCAGGTCGGTGACGGAGCACCACGCTCGAAGAGAGCGCGCACGCCCCACGCACACCCCACGCACGGGGGAGCTGATGCGTCGGCTCAGTAGGTTGGAGGCATGCGATTCGGGGTGCTCGGGCCGCTGGCGGTCCATGGGAACGACGGCGGGCCGGTCGCCGTCCCCGAAGGGAAGGTCCGGGCCCTGCTGGCCGACCTGCTCGTGCACGGCGGGCGTCCCGTCCCCGCCGACCGGCTCGTGGAGGATCTGTGGCCGAAGGACCCTCCGGGCCGTCCCCTCAACACGCTGCAGACCAAGGTCTCCCAGCTCAGGAAGTTCGTCGGCGCCGACCGGGTGGTGTTGTCGCCGGCCGGGTACCGGCTCCGCGTCGAGGAGGGCGAGGTCGACGCGGACCGATTCGAGCGCGCCGCCGCGGCCGGATCGCCGGGGGCGCTCGCCGAGGGCCTGGGGCTGTGGCGCGGCCCGGCCTACGCCGAGTTCGCCGAGGCGCCCTTCGCCCGGGCCGAGGCCGCCCGGCTGGAGGAGCTGCGGCTGACGGCGGTGGAGGAGCTGGCCGCGGCGCGGGCGGAGTCCGGTGGCGCGGCGGCGATGGCCGGCGAGCTGGGGGAGCTCGCCCGAGCGCACCCGCTGCGGGAGCGGCTGCACGGCCTGTACATGCTGGCGCTGTACCAGGCGGGACGGCAGGGCGAGGCCCTGGAGGCCTACGAAGGGCTCCGGCGCAGGCTCCGGGAGGAGCTGGGCGTCGACCCCGGCCCAGAGGCCGCCGGGGTGCACGCGCGCCTGCTGCACGGTCGGGTCCCGGCGGCCTGAGCGATGCGTCGGGACGGTCCTCGGGGACAGGCGGCGGCTGGGCTGGTTCCCCGCTCGCGGGCCCCTGCCGGGCGGCGGGCTGGTGGGGTGTGAGGTAGAAGGCAGCGACGAGGAAAAGGTCGGCGGCCCCTTCGGCAGCGCTGTCGGGTGTGGCGCGTGCGGGTGGTCGCCGTGGATGGCGGCGACGGAGACAGCGGGGCGGTTCCCGGGCCCTGTCTGCCTTCCGTCCGGCTGCTCGTGGTCCGGGTGCGCGGGCGGCTGAGCTGGTGCCCCGCTCCGGGCCTCGGCCGTCCGCCAGGCCGGCGGAGTGCCAGGCAGGGGCGGCGACGAGCAAGGGTCGGCGGCCCCCGGCAGCGCTGTCGGCCGCGGCGCGTGCGGATGGTCGCCGTGGAGGGCGGCGACGACGAAGGTGGGCGGCCCGTGCGGCAGCGCTGTCGGCCACGGCGCGTGCGGGTGGTCACCGGAGAGGGCAGCGACGGCAAGAGCTCGGCGGTTCCCGGGCCCTGCCTGCCGTCCGGCGGGTTCCTCACGGTCCGGGTGGGTGGGGCGGCTGGGGTGGTACCCCGCTCACGGACACCAGCCGAGCGGCAGACCGCCGGAGTGCGAGCAGAATGGCGGCGACGAAGAGAGGCCGGGGGCCCGTGCGGTAGCGCTGTCGGCCGCGGCGCGTGCGGGTGGTCACCGGAGTAGGCGGCGACGGAGCGAGCAGGGCGGTTCCCGGGCCCTGCCTGCCGTCCGCCGGGTCGCTCGCGGTCCAGGTGAGCAGGCGGCCCAGCAGGTACCCCGCTTCCGCGCCTCGGCCGGGCGGCGGACCGCCGGAGTGTGGAGTGGAGGGCGGCGACGGAGTGAGCGGGGCGGTTCACCGGCCCTGCCTGCCGTCCGTCCGGCTATTGGTGGTCCGGGTGGGCGGCTGGGCTGGTACCCCGCTCCGGGCCCCGGCCGTCCGTCAGGTCGGCGGA
>NZ_JAQFWQ010000099.1 GCF_027706725.1 Nocardiopsis endophytica | reverse complement strand
TTTTCCCCGAGATCATCGCCGGGCAGGGGGCACCGGCCCGGCGGCCGCCACGAACACGGGCGACCACCCGCCCACCCGGTCGCGCCGCCTCCCCGCACCGCGAGGGACCCGCCGCTCGGCTGGCGGGGCCGGGGAACCGCCCGGCTGTCGCCGTCGCCGCCATCGACGGTGACCACGCACACGCCGGGTAGCCGACAGCGCTACCCGATGGGCCGCCGACCTTCGTCGTCGCCGCCCTTCCACCCCACACCCCGGCGGCCCGCCTCCCGGCCGGGGGTCCATAAGCGGGGTACCTGCTCAGCCGCCTGCCGTTCTGGGTCGTGAGGGGCTCACCGACCGGCACCACCGCACGCGTTGGGGTGGGGCGGGGTGGGCCCGCCAAGCAGCAGCGACCACCCACCTACGGACGGTGGGGCTAGGACCTGAACCCGCTCGCTACTCCGGTCGCCTGTCGTTGCCGCCATCCCACTGCACTCGATCAGCCGCCCGGCGAGGTCCATTGCAGGGCGTGCTCTACGGCCACCACGGCGCGTGGTGGGGCCGCCTTCTACAGCTCCAGGCGGCGGGACAGGTCCGACACCAGGACTCCGTCCGGGTCGACCCGCTTGCGGAGTGTCCTCCACTCGTCCATACGCGGGTACATCGCGTGGACGGTCTCCGCCTTGGCCCGGGAGTCCTTCGCCAGGTAGATCGCTCCCCCGGCCTCCAGCACCTTCTCGTCGAAGCCGTCGAGCAGGCGGCCCAGGCCGGGCAGGGACGCGGGCAGGTCCAGGGCCAGCGTCCACCCCGGCCGGGGGAACGACAGCGGGCCCGGGGTCCCTTCTCCGAAGCGCTTGAGCACCGCCAGGAACGACGGGGCCCCCGCCGCCGACAGCCGGGCGACGATGGAGCGCAGCACGTCCTCCGTCCCGAACGGCACCACGAACTGGTACTGCACCAGCCCCGACGGCCCATAGACCCGGTTCCAGTCCCGCACCGCGTCCAGCGGGTGGAAGAACGACCCCAACGGCTGGATCTCGTCCCTCCCCCTCTTCGGCGCCTTCGCGTAGTAGGCCGTGTTGAACGCGCGGACGGACCACGTGTTCAGCAGCCCGGAGGGCACCCCCTTCGGAGCGGTGAACAGGGCCCGGGGCGCGAAGCCCAGCGGGTCCCGCCGCGCCCGGGCCGGGAGGTCGCCGACGCCCGCGTGGTGCCCCCGGGTGAGCACCCCCCTGCCCGTGGACGCCCCCCGCGCCAGCAGGTCCACCCAGCACACCGTGTAGTGGTACCGGTGGTCGGTGGCCGCCATCAGCTCCAGCGCCTCGTCCAGGTCGCGCGTCCGGTCGGTGTCCACCCGCATCATCGACGTCTCCACCGTCGGCACGTCGAACCGCGCCTCGGTGACGACGCCCGTCAGCCCCATCCCGCCGACCGTGGCCCAGAACAGGTCGGGGTCGCGGTCGGGTCCGCACACCCGCTCCGCGCCGTCCGCGGCGACCAGGGTCAGCTCCCGCACGTGCGCGCCGAACGAGGAGTCCCGGTGGTGGTTCTTGCCGTGGATGTCGGCGGCGATCGCCCCGCCCACGGTCACCTGCCGGGTCCCCGGCGTGACCGGGAGGAACCGGCCGAGCGGCAGGAGGCGCTCCATCAGGTCCGACAGCCGGGTCCCCGACGCCGCGGTCACGGTGCCCTCGGCCGGGTCGAGCCGGAACCCGGGCGCCAGCTCCGCGCAGTCCAGCACCAGCCCGCCCGCGCTCTGCGCCGCGTCGCCGTAGGAACGCCCGAGCCCGCGCGGGATCGCGCCCCGCCCCAGGCCCCGCCCCGCGCCCCGGCCGGGCGCCGCGCCGCGGAGGACGGCCGCCACCTCCTCGGCCGTGCGCGGGCGCACCACGGTCGCCGCGGTGGGGGCGGTCCTGCCCCACCCGGTCAGCAGCCGGCGTCGGGTTCGCACGGGGCACCCCTCCTGCGGTCGCTCATCCGAGGTACACGCCGAGGCCGACCAGGGCGGCCAGGGACACCAGGCACAGCTGCAGGGGCCGGTCGCGCAGCGCGATCTCCTCGGGCTCCTCCCCCACCCCGCGGTCGACCAGCAGGTGGTAGCGGAGCACGAAGACGATGAACGGAACGATACTCGCCGCGTGGAACGGCGGGACGCCGCCCTGCCCCTGCCCGTCCAGCGCCCACAGGCAGTAGGTGACGATCATGGCGGCCGAGGCCATGGTGCGGATCTGCACCAGGTAGGAGCGGGTGTACCCGCGCAGCGCGGTGCGCCCGTCCCCGGCGCGGGGGTTGCGCAGCTCGGCCTCGCGCTTGCCGACCACCACCAGCAGCGCCGCCAGCGACACCACGATCAGGAACCAGCTGGTGAAGGGCACCCCCACGGCCACGCCCCCGGCGAGCGCCCGCAGCACGTGGCACCCGGCCACGGCCACGATGTCGGCGATGGTGACGCGCTTGAGCACGTAGGTGTAGGCGGTGGTCAGGACCAGGTAGGCGATGAGCACGGCGAGCAGCCAGAACCGCCCGGTGACCGCGGCCGCCGCGCCCGCGGCCCCCAGGGAGGCGGCGACCGCCGCCGCGCCGGCGCCCAGGGCGAGCGGCACCGGCACCGCCCCGGAGGCGACCGGCCGGTGCCGCTTGCGCTCGTGCGCCCGGTCGGCCTCGGCGTCCCGGACGTCGTTGAGCAGGTAGGTCCCGCTTGCGGCCAGGCAGAACGCGGCGAAGGCCACCAGCGACCAGGTGAGCGGGGCGGGCTCGGTGAGCACCCCGGCCGCCCCCGGCGCCGCGAAGACCAGCAGGTTCTTCAGCCACTGCTTGGGGCGGCAGGCCCGCAGCAGCGCCCGCGCCGTGCCGGTGCGGGGCGCGGGCGCGTCCTCGCGCGCCTCCGCCCGCTCCCGCGCTCCGGTCCCGGCCGCGCCCACGTCCGCCCTACCCGTGCCGGACCGCGGCGCCTCTGCCGCCGCCCACGAGCCACAGCACGGCGCCGACGCCGACCAGCACGACCCCGGCCGCCAGCAGCACGAGCGGCAGGGTGGTGCGCAGCAGCGGGATCGTGGTGATCGCCTGCTCGGCGTTGGCGATGTTCTCCTCGACCGTCTCGTCGGTCATGCGCATGTCGCCGTCGAAGAGGACGAGCTGCTCCTCGCCGTCGACGAACGCGCCGCGGTGCTGGTCCTCGGTGACCATGATGGGCGCGCCGCTGGTCGGCTCGATCCAGTAGGTGCGGTCGACGCTGTACATCTCGTCGGCCACCACGTCGCCGTCGCCGTCCATGCCCAGCAGCGAGCGGGGCATCTCGCGCTCGCCGACCTTGGTGGGCTCGATCTCCTGGACGAACTTGTAGGTGGTGACGCCGTCGATCTCCTCCTCGCCGGCGAACTCGATGGGCTCGGTCTTCTCGGCGGTGGCGTCGAAGAACTCGTAGTCCTTCTTCTCGGTGAGGAAGGGGAACTTGAACGCCTGGCCGGTCTGGGCGACCGGCTCCTCGTTGACCGAGGCGTCGCAGCAGTCCACCGCCTCGCCGGTGACGCGGTCGTGGCCGGCCCGCCGGGAGGAGGAGGAGATGGCGAAGTCCCGGTCGATGTCCTCGATCCAGGTGAACTGGTCCCAGACCACGGTGTCGGAGTCGCTGGCGGCCACGTCCGCGCGCAGGGTGGTGTAGCCCTCGACCGTCGCGCCCTCGATCAGCTCCAGCTCCTCGGCGCTGAAGTAGGTGACGTTCTCCCCGCGGACGACTTTCTCGCTGTAGTAGTCCATCGGGGTTTTCATCACGGCGCTGGCCATCCAGAATCGCATGAGGGGGGCCAGCACCAGACTGAAGACCCCCAATGCGATGCAGACGGCGGCGACGGTGCGGCGCATGAGCCCTCCCGGGCGGAATGGGTCAGATCTGGAACTTGCTTCAGTTTCGGGTAGAGTACTCCCCAGTAGTGGCCAGCGTCACCAGGGCGTGTCCGAATGTTTATAACAGGTTCTAGTTTGAGCCAGAGCCGGGTGCGCCGGTGACCGCGGCGCCGTCGCGGCAGGTCAGCGCCGTCCCCCGAGCCCCCCTTCCGCAGGTCCGCGGGCACAACGCGCCGCTGGACGGGATCCGCGCGATCGCCGCCCTGATGGTGCTCGTCTTCCACGTCGCCGTGGAGACCGGTGCCGCGCTCGAACCCGGGGTGCGCGGCGCCCTGCTGTCCGCCGCCGAGCTGGCGGTGCCGCTCTTCTTCGCGCTGTCCGGGCTGCTGCTGTTCCGCCCGTGGGTGCGCGCCTGCCTGGACGGCACGCGCGGCCCCGACGTCCGCGTCTACCTGTGGAAGCGCGCGCTGCGCGTGCTCCCGGCCTACTGGCTGGTGGCCGTGGTCGCGCTGCTCATCTGGTCGCGCGACGAGCTCGACGCGGTGCGCCCCTGGGTCGAGGTCCTCACCCTTACCTTCACCTACAACACCGACCCCTGGTGGGTGGGCACCGGCCCCTACGGGCTGGGCCAGATGTGGAGCCTGTGCGTGGAGGTCAGCTTCTACGCGCTCCTCCCCCTGATCGCCCTGGTGCTGACCCGGTACGCGGCGCGCGGGAACGACGCCGGCCGCCGCGCGCGGCGGCTGCTCATCGGGCTGGGCGCCCTGTCGCTCCTGGGGCTGCTGGCGTTCCTGCCGCAGTTCTACCCGGAGCCGCGCCCGTACATGAACGCGTGGCTGCCCCGCACGCTGGGCCTCTTCGCGGTCGGCATGGCCCTGGCCGTGCTGACCGAGTGGGCCTGGCGGGAGAAGGGCCCCGACGGCCCGGTGCGCCGCCTGTGCCGCACCCTGCACGCCAACGCCGCGCTGTGCTGGGCCCTGGCCGCGATCCTGTACGCCCTGAACTCCACCCCGGCCGGAGGCCCGCGCTTCGTGGGCACGGACGGCCTGTGGATCTCGGCGTTCGCGACGGTCACCGCCATGGGGTTCGCGTTCTTCATCATCGCCCCGGTGGCGGTGATGCCCGAGCCGGGCACCGCCCCGCGCGCGCACCGGTGGCGCGACGGCGCCTGGCTGGAGACGCTGCTCTCGCACCCCGTCAGCCTGTTCCTGGGGAAGGTCTCCTACGGCATCTTCATCTGGCAGTTCGTGGTGCTGTACTCGTGGCGGTCGTTCACCGGGCAGGAGATCTTCACCGGTTCGTTCTGGCTGGACATGGTGCCGGTGACGGCGGGGACGGTGCTGCTCGCGGCCCTCACCCACCGGTATGTGGAGGAGCCGAGCCAGCGCCTGGCCGGGCGGGTGCGCCCGGCCGGGGCGCCCAAGCGCCCCAAGCCGAGCCTGACCGGGCGTCAGTCGCCGGAGTCCCCGTCCCCGGAGTCCCCGTCGCCGTCCTCGGAGTCGCCGGAGCCCTCGTCCTCGGACTCCTCGTCCTCCTGAGCGCCCCACGGATCCCCTGCGGTGACCGGCTCCAGCGGCCCGTAGGTCACCCAGGTCATGCAAAGGGCGTCCTCCTCGGTACCGAGCGACAGCTGGCCCCCGGCCCCGGACAGCGGCAGGTACCAGGCCCCGCCGTCGGGCGCCGCCGGAAGGGTGGTCGTCTCCCAGGTGTCGCCGATGACCGCGTGCAGCTGGGTGTCCTCCTCGGACTCGTAGCGCACGCCCAGCACCATGGACGGCCCGCCGAAGGTCTGGACGTCCCACATCGTCTGCCCGCCGAAGGTGACGATGCACTCCTCGTCCTCGGGCGGCCCGAAGACCGCGCTCTCCTCCGGCGAGGGGCGCGCCCCCACCAGGTACCCGGCGTCGTTGAACACCATCGCGGTGTCGGAGGGCCGCGGGTTGCGGATGCGGTCGGCCAGCCCGTCGGGCGCCAGCGGGCTGAGCACGTTCGAGCTGAGCCGCCGGTCGCCGTTCCACGGCAGCACGATGTCCGCCGGGACGGGCCGCGGGTAGATCCCCGCGTCGGCCGGCACCCCCTTCATGGAGGCGCGGACGGTGTCCAGGTACCACCGCACCCGGTCGCCGGTGAGGGTGTCGGCGAAGGAGTAGGTGGAGTACCCGCCGAGCCCGACGAACACCGCCGTGGCGGTCGCCGCGGCCAGCGCCGCCTGCCGCACGCGCGCGGGCGGCGCGCTCCTGCGGTACACCCGCCCGTTCCCGTCGGCCTCCGCCTCGGCCTCCTCCTTGGTCGGCAGGAAGGCCAGGGCCAGCACGAGGGCGAAGAGGAGCGCCGCGTCGGCGACGTAGCGCGGGTCGTAGCCCACCATCTCCTGGTAGCGGCCGCGCGCGATGAGCGTGGGCAGCACGTCGACCACGACCAGGTACCCGGCCAGCAGCGCCCACGCGCGCCAGGCCCGGTGCCGCAGCAGGAGGCTGGCCGCGACCAGCAGGCCGATGGCCGTCCAGGCGGCCGCCACCACCCAGGTCTCGGGCTGGGCCAGGCCGCCGGAGGGCGTCACCGGCCCCCACTCCAGCGGCCCGCCCGCCGCACCGGAGGGGAAGGTCTCGCCGAGGAGGCGGCGCGCCATGGACAGCGACGTGTCGCCGTCGGGCCGCCCGGCCCCCTCGCCGCCCGCGGTGTCCTGCAGCGACAGGTAGACGAGCCCGTGCCCCACGCTCAGCAGCGCCATGCCGATCCAGAAGGGCATGTCGCGGTCGAGGGTGCGCCAGAGCACCCCCGGCAGGCGCCCCTGCACGACGAAGGCGGCGGCCACCACGAACAGCAGCGGCGGCAGGAACAGGGCCTTCACCGAGAAGGCCATGCCCAGCACCACGGCCCCGGCGGCCATCCAGCCGAAGCGCGCCTCCCCGTCGCGCAGGTAGCGCACCGTCCACAGCAGGGCCAGCACGATGGCGAGCTGGAAGGGCACGGCGTTCAGCGCCGCCGACCACCAGGCGAGCACGGGGACGGTGAGCGGGGCGAAGAGGAAGGCGGCCAGCGGCGGGAGGATGCCCCAGCGGCGGCCGAAGAGCACCCACAGCAGCCGGAACAGCCCCGCGAACGCCCCGGCCTGGAACGCCAGCATCACCCCGGCGGTCAGCGGCCAGTTGTAGGGGGCGATGGCCGTCTGGATGTAGGCCAGGAGCTTGGCCCCCGGCATGAAGTGGCCCTTGTGCAGGTCGGTCAGGTACTGGACGGTGAGCCCGCCGCTGTCGGCGGCGCCGACGAACAGGAAGTCGTCCTCGATGAAGAAGGCCTCGCGCAGCACGTAGGCCTTGAGGACGAGGGAGACGACGGCCAGCGCGCCGCCGACGAGGATGATGCGGTCGCGGAGCCCGTGGGACAGGGCCGCCGAGACCCGCCGCGCGAGCGTCGGCCCGGCCCGCCCGCCGCCGTCCCCGTCCTGGGGCGCCCGCCCGTCCAGGGCGTCCTCGGTCGCACGCATGCCGCTCACTTCCCCGGCCCGGGGGCCGACCGGTTGACGTCACCGTGTAAGGGAGTGAAACAATACAACACGTTCCACCGCCTCTCGTTGTGATCATCCCTGGTACAGGGGCGATACCAGCAGGTAACCAGGGGCAGGAGAGAACAGGATCCACCTGTCCGGTGGGCCCCTCGGTGGGCCCCGCCGGACCGCGACGGAAGGACGCCCGCGTGAGCCTGGAGGAGGTCCGCCGGGACTGGACCCGGCTCGGTGCCGACGAGCCGCTGTGGGCGGTCTGCGTCGACCCCGGCAAGCGCGGCGGCCGGTGGGACGCCGAGGAGTTCCTGGCCACCGGCGAGGACGAGGTCGCCGCCGCGCTGGGCCGCCTGGAGGAGCTGGGCGCCGCCCCCTCCCCGGGCCGCGCCCTGGACTTCGGGTGCGGCGCCGGGCGCCTGTCCAACGCCCTGGCCCGCCGGTTCGCCTCGGTGGTGGGGGTGGACATCTCCGCGCCCATGCTGGAGCGCGCCCGGGAGCTGGACCGCAGCGGCGGCCGCATCGAGTACGTCCTGAACACCGGCCCCGACCTGCGGGCGCTGCCCGACGCCTCGGTGGACCTGGTCTACACCGACCTGGTCCTCCAGCACCTCCCGCCGGACGCCGCCGCGGCCTACCTGCGCGAGTTCGCCCGGGTGGCGCGCCCCGGCGCGGCGCTGGTGCTGGGCGTCCCCGACCGCGAGCGCCCCACATTCAAGGGGCTGGTCTTCCGGTACGCGCCCTGGCCGCTGATCCGGCTCGCCCAGCGGGTGGTGCTGCGCTACCCGGCGCCGATGCGCATGCACACCTGGACGGCGGAGCGGATCGCCGCCGAGCTGGAGGCCGGGGCGCGCGCCGCCGGACGGCCCGCACCGCGCATCATCGCCTCCGACGAGTACTGGGGCGGGGACCACTGGCGCCACCTGAAGCACTTCGTCACCGTCCCCTCCGACGGGACTGACGGGGCTGACGCGACCGGCGGGGAGGACGTGTGAGCGCGCTTCCCCCCTTCCGGGCCACCCTCGGGCGGTCGGTCGCGCTGTTCTCGGCGTTCCGCAAGGAGCAGACCGACCCCGACCTCTTCTACGGCACGCTCGCCCGGGACACGGTGTCCCAGCTCCTCCGGTACACGCCGCTCGACGGGGCCGTGGTGGTCGATGTGGGCGGTGGGCCCGGATACTTCGCCGACGAGCTGCGGGCGCAGGGCGCGCGCTGCGTGTGCGTGGACGCCGACGCCGGGGAGATGCGCCTGCGCGACGGCGAGCTGCCGGACACCGCCCTGCTCGGCAGCGCTCTGGAGATGCCGCTGCGGACGGGCTCGGTGGACGTGTGCTTCTCCTCCAACGTGCTGGAGCACGTCCCCGACCCTCGCCGCATGGCCGACGAGATGGTGCGGGTGACCCGCCCCGGCGGGCTGGTGTACCTGTCGTACACCCTGTGGCTGTCCCCCTGGGGCGGCCATGAGACGTCCCCGTGGCACTTCCTGGGCGGCCGGTACGCGGCCGAGCGCTTCGCGCGGAAGAACGGGCGCCGCCCCAAGAACGACTTCGGCCGCACCATGTTCGCGGTGTCGGCGGCGGAGATGCTGCACTGGCTGCGCGGCAAGGACGACGTGGAGGCCGTCGACGTCCTCCCGCGCTACCTCCCGTCATGGATGAAGCCCGTCGTGGCCGTCCCGGGCGTGCGCGAGGTCGTCACCTGGAACCTGCTCCTCGTGCTCCGCAAGCGGGGCTGAGTCCGCCTCCTCCTCCGCCTTGCGTGCGGCCCGCAGCGCCAGCAGCGGGGCCGAGGCGAGCACCAGGCCGCCCAGCGCGCCCAGTCCCATCGGCGCCCAGGTGTGCACCGCCCGCAGGGTGAAACCGCGCCCGGCGGCGTCCTCGGCGAAGGCCGCCACCAGCCCGGGGTCGGTCTCCAGGTCCGCGCTGAGGAACAGCCGCTCCCCGCGGCCGTCCTCGGTGCGCAGCGTCTCGCGGCGCGACTCCTCTGCCGACACCAGGCGCCCGGACACCGGCTCGATCCAGAAGGTGCGCTCCAGCTCCAGCCAGCGGGACGCCTCGACGGTGCCCGAGCGCTCCAGGCCCAGCGCGCTCGCGGGCACCGGCCGCGCCGAGCCGGGCACCTGGGTGGGCGGGATCGTCTGCGTGTACCGGCGCACCGGCACCCCGGCCACCTCCTCCACGCCCTGGTAGCGCATGGCCGGTGCGGAGCGCACGTCGGCGTCGTAGAGCGGCCGGTTCCCCGTGTCCGCCCCGGCCGGCCAGTGCAGCACCAGCCCGGCCTGGCGCACCGCCCGGTCGCCGTCCACGTGCTCGCCGCAGCAGTTCACCGCCCGGCCGGTGGACCGGTCGACCACCACCCGGCGGTCCATGTGGCCGATCATCGCCGAACCGCTGGCGGTGTCCACCGACACCTCCCAGGTGGCCCAGCCGTCGTTGCCCGCGGCGGCGCCGCCGGAGATCTCGGTGGTGCGCACCACCTCCCGGCCCTTCTGGGTGCTCCAGGTGGAGGTGTCCAGGTAGTCGGCCTCCGGATCGGTCATGCGCAGGGTCAGGTCGGTGCGGGGGCCGATCACCGCGAGCTGGTCGTAGACGTAGAACCGCAGCATCAGCGCCGACGTCAGCAGGAAGGCGCCGAGCGCGACGGCGATCACCGCGCCCTGGCGGGCCAGGGCGGCTCCGGTGCGCCGCCGGGCCCGGCCGCCGCGTCCGCGCAGCGGGGGCGCGGGGTAGCGCATCATGCCCCCACCTCCTGGACCTCGCGGCCGGCCTCGGCCGGCTCCGGTTCCGCTTCCGCCGCGGCCCCGGGGCCGCCGTCGGCGCCGGGCCCCATGCCGGAGGTGGGCGGGGCCTCGCCCAGCGCCAGCACGAGCCGGGCCAGCGCGGGCAGGCACAGCAGTTGGGCGACCCATCCGCGCAGCGGGTCGCTGAGCAGGCCGCTGACGTCGTGGAAGGGGAGGTACATGGCCAGGTAGGTGCCGGCCGCCGTGCTCACCCCGGCGGCGGTCAGGAACGCCAGGATGGTCCACGGCCCGGCGGTCCACCGCAGCAGCGTGCCGCCGAGGGTCGGGCGGCCGGGCTTGGCGTGCTTGAGGTTCTTCGACGGCGCGCGGCCGAGCCACCACACCGCCAGCAGCACGCCGCCCATGACCGCGGCTCCGGCCGCACCCGCCACCCAGGCCCCGTAGAGCGGGCCGAGCAGGGCCAGGGGCGCGCGCGGGATGCGTGCGGGGAGCGCGTCGGGCAGCAGGGCCGTGGGGGCCGCGGCGCGGGCGCGGCGCCGCAGGCGTCCGGGCACGGGGACTCTCCCCTTGACGGCGAGCACGCCGACGAGCAGGGCCAGCGCCGCCCCGATGCCCAGGGCCGCATGGTAGGGCGCGTCGGGCGTGTAGGTCATGGTGACGGTGCCCGAGGTCCCCGCGGGCAGCCTCCACGCCTGCTTCCAGCCGTCCAGGCGGACGGGCTCCAGGGGCGCGCCGTCCCCGCCGCCGAGGACCGCCTCCCAGCCCTCGTTGAAGTTCTCGTTGACGACCAGGTAGCTGTCCTCGTCGACGGCGACGTCGACGCTGCGCTCGCTGCGCCCCCAGCCGTTGACCGCGGACACCTCGGCCGTCTCGACCCCGTCCCGGTCACCGCCGGCGCCCGGGCCGCCGTCCGGACCCACCAGCACCGACCGCACCTGGTACTGGCGTCCGGGCTCGACCCCGACCGTGGCCGTCCCCTCCTCCAGGGAGACCGCCTCGCAGCTCTCGAAGCCCAGCGGGCGCCCGGCCAGCTTGTCCTCCAGCGTCCCGGAGGAGATGCGGGTGTCCACCCGCTCGCCGTTCACCCGCAGCACCGGCCCGAGCCCGCAGGAGGTGCGGGCCGACCCGCCCTCGACCGGCTCCAGCGGGTCGGTGTCGGGCAGGGCGATGCGGGAGACCTCCAGCGGCTGGCCCTCCGGCGGCTCGAAGGTCAGGGTGAGCTCGTCGGCCTCCACCGGGTCGAAGCCCACCCAGCCGTCGCCGTCCAGCCAGGCCTCCCGGACCGTGGTGCCGGTGTCGACGGTCATGCGGATGGGCCTGCCGACCGCGTCGGGCCGGGGGAACTCCACCTTCAGCCCGCCGATCTCCCGCTCGCGGCCCAGGTCGACCTCCAGGGAGGGCGCGTCCTCCTGCGGGTCGGGGTACCAGACGGTGGCGTCGTCGCCGTCGAAGGCGTTGCGGCCGATGGCCGCCGGGTGCCCCACCGAGGTGGAGGAGGAGGTCACCTTCGGGTAGCCGCCGGCGCGGTTGGCGGCGTTCTCCAGGTCGCGCGGGTCGACGGCGACCACCCGGCCGGTGATGGTGCTCGGCCGCCCGGCGGCCTCGGCCCCCACGTCGAAGGTGCGGCTCATGCCCACGGCGTCCTCGCCCTGCACCTCCAGGCCGGGGTTGCACACCCACGCCCGGGACCCCTCCATGCAGCCGGGGACGGTGCCGGTGGAGCCGGTGAAGAAGAACGAGCCCGCGCCGCCCTCGGGGACGGGCACCGCCAGCGACCGGGACGCCTCCAGGCCCGGGATCTCGACGGAGGTGATGCCCACGCGGGTGCCGAAGCGGTACTCGGGCTCGTAGGCGAGCTCGTCGACGCGGATCCGCAGCCGCTCGGTCTCGCCCTCGGGGGCGGTGAACTCCTGGGGCCCGTCGTCGTCGGCCACGGCGGCGGTGGTGCGGCCCGCGTCGGTGATGATGCTGATGCGCGAGGGCGGCGGCTCCCCGGCGAGCCGTTCGAAGGCGACGGTGAAGGTGCCGACCTCGCGCGGCTCCTCGAACCCGACCTCCAGCCACTGGCCCTCGGCCCCGGTGAAGGAGCTGGAGCGCCAGGAGGTATCGGGGGCCTCGTCCAGGGCGGCGAAGGGGCTGCGCCCGGGGTCGCGGGTGCCGGGGCTGGCGTCCGCCCCGGCCTCGGTGGAGGAGGCGGTGACCGAGGCGATGCCGGAGTCCTCGGCGACCGCGGTGTAGCCGTCCCAGGCCGGGTCGGAGATGTCCGGGGCGGGGGCGTCCCGCTCGTAGTCCTCGTCCGCGGTCAGCGTGGCG
The DNA here is from genome assembly GCF_027706725.1 of Nocardiopsis endophytica. Taxonomy (GTDB): domain Bacteria; phylum Actinomycetota; class Actinomycetes; order Streptosporangiales; family Streptosporangiaceae; genus Nocardiopsis_A; species Nocardiopsis_A endophytica. The sequence continues at coordinate 13,881 of NZ_JAQFWQ010000099.1, read as the reverse complement.
CTGGTGTTGCGCCGCACGTCGGAGTAGACGATCTCGCGGCGGCGGGCCGAGTCGGCGGCGACGGTGTCCTCCGGGGCGATGTCCTCGGCGCCCGGGTCGTCGCCGATGATCACCGGCCGGTCGCCGGGGAGCGCCCCCTGCTCGGCCAGGGTGAGCAGCGATTCGGGGCCGCCGGTGACCCGCATGGTCCCGTCGGCGGGAACGGTGCCGACCGTGGGGGCGGCGCCGCGCACCTCGTAGACCTCGAGGGCCTGGTAGGGCTGGTCGTACCAGCGGGAGGCGGGCACCGCCTCGTCGTCGCCGACGGCCGGGCCGAAGGAGGCGCGGCGCACGATGCCCGGGGAGTCCTCGAGCGCCTGGTGCACGCGCGCGGGCCACCCGCCGTTGTTGCCGTCGCGCTGGAGGTCGTTGCGGACGAGGAGGTGGGTGACGCCCATCCGGGCGAGCGCCCGGGCCAGCCCCTCGGACCCGCGCCCGGAGGAGATGCGCTGGTCGATCTCCTGGGTGAGGCGGGAGGCGCCGGCCGACCCCCAGGGGATGATCTGCTGGTTGGTCCACGCGCTGTCCAGGAGCGGCTGCATGGGCTCGTCCATGGGGCGGCCCCACTGGTACTCGCCGCGCGCGGAGCCGGGCACGGCCATGGTCGTGCCGCCGGTGGAGTGCTCGTCGATCCACCGGGTGGCGTCGTACCAGTAGGCCGGGATGCGCTCGAAGCCGCCGGGGGTGGCGATGCCGACCGTGGCGATGGGTGTGAGGGTCGCGGCGAACGCCACCGCGCAGACCCCGGCGGTGGCCCGGTAGGCGGTGCCCGGCGGCGGCGAGAGCGCGCGCAGTGGTCCGCCGCGGCGGGCGGCGGCGTCGGAGCCGATGGCCACCGGGAGCTGCGCCAGGCCCAGCACCAGCGGGAACCGGATCAGCGCGTCGAACTTGTGGATGTTGCGGAACGGCGCCAGAACGCCGTCGAGCAGCCCCTGCACGGTCGGCCCGAGCGGCCCGGAGAGCTGCCCGGTGTACCCGGCCACCACGATCGCGGTCCCGGCCAGCACCGAGGTGAGCAGGAAGAGCCGCTCGGGGGTGCGCCGCCAGATCAGCCCGGCCAGGCCCAGTCCGGCGACCACCGCGGTGGCCGCCACCAGCCACGGCTCGGTGGACAGCTCGGCCCCGGCGGGCAGCGCCGGGCGCCCGGCCGAGGAGGGGACGTAGCCCATCCAGTTGGAGGCGCCGCGCAGCGCGTTGGTGAGCGAGGTGATGCCGGTGGTGGTGGCCGCGTCCTCGGTGTAGGGCATGAAGGACCACACGTAGCGGCCCATGATCAGCAGCGGCACCAGCCACCAGAACGACACGCAGAACAGCGCCGCCAGCCACCACAGGAGCAGGCGGCGCTTGCGCGGCCCGGGGGCGCGGGTGAGCAGGTAGAGCAGCGGGACGACGAGGACGGCCAGCTCGGAGGCGGCGTTGGTGCCGCCGCACAGCAGGAACGCCAGCGCCGAGAGCATGGCCGCGCGCATGGGCGGGGTCCCGCGCCTGCTCCCGTGGATCAGCGGGAGGAGGATCCACGGGAGCAGCAGCATCGGCTGCAGCTCGGCGGAGTTGTAGGAGACGAGGGTGAGCACCCGGGGGGCCAGGGCGTAGGCGGTCCCGGCCACGATGCGGGTGTTCAGGGTGCCGATGCCCAGCGCCTCGGCGACCTTGACGGTGCCCAGGAACGCGGCGCACAGCAGCACCGCCATCCATGTGCGCTGGACCATCCACTCGGGCATGTCCAGCGCGATGAGCAGGGCGTGGAACGGGCCGTTGGGGAAGAAGTAGCCGTAGGCCTGGTTCTGCAGCTGCCCGAAGTAGGAGGGGTCCCACAGGTAGAGCGCGCGCTCCAGGAACCCGGTGGGGTTGACCGTGAGGTCGATCTTGGTGTCGCCGACGATGAGCGGCGGGTCCAGGCTGAGCGCGGCCCCGGTCAGCAGCAGGCAGACCGCCAGCAGCTTGAGCCTGCGGACCAGGGCACCGTCGGTGCCCGCCGTGCGGCCGTCCGCCTTGCCGTCGGTGAAGGTCACGTGCCTGCCTCTGTACCCGCCTGTCGCACTGCCCCGCCGGTGCCGCCGGTGCCCTCGATCTCCTCCGCGATGAGCCGGGCCATCGCGGCGCCGCTGCGCTGCCAGGTGAAGCGGGCGGCCCACTCCCGGCAGGCCCGGCGCACCTGCGCGGCCCGCTCCGGGTCGCTCAGCTCGGCCAGCGCCTTGCCGACGACCTGGGCCAGGTCCTCGCCCTCGCGCACGAGCCACCCGGTCTCGCCGTCGCGCACCGAGTCGCGCAGGCCGTCGACATCGTAGGCCACCGTGGGCACGCCGAGGGCCGCCGCCTCGATCACGGTCAGCCCCCACCCCTCGAACTCCGAGGCGGTGACGTGCAGGGCCGCCCCGGCCAGCACCGCGTTCTTGTCGTCCTCGGGCAGGAAGCCGTGCAGGCGCACGGCGTCGTGCAGGCCCTCGCGCCCGACGCGCTCGGCGATGGGGTCGGCCTCCGGGCCCCGGCCGACGATGTGCACGCGCAGGCCGGGGTGCTCCTCGCGCAGGGCGAGGGCGGCGTCGACGATGCGGGCGACCCGCTTCTGCACCACCAGGCGGCCGACGCTCACCAGGGCGGGGGCGCCCATGTCCGCTGCGGGGTGGCCGGGGGTGCGGGCGTGGGCCCCGGCGACCGGCTGCAGCGGCGGGCGGCCGTTGTGCACGATGGTGATGGGGGCGCGCCAGCCCAGCTTCTCGCGCATGGCGCGGCGGGAGGACTCCGACACGGTGACGGTGGTGCAGCGCCGGTAGACCAGGGAGGCCACCGTCGACTCGATGAACCGGCCCAGCCAGGCCACCGGGCGGCTGAAGTAGGCGTTGAACTGCAGGTCGTGCACGTGGTGGACGACGCTGACCACGCGGGTGCGGCGGGGCAGCACCAGGCGGGAGAAGAACGGGACGCCGTTCATGCAGTCCAGGGCGGCGTGGAACTCCCGGCGCCAGAGCAGCAGCCACAGCAGCACCAGCGGGTAGACGGTGAACTTCCCGCCCATCCGCCGGATGACGATGCCGTCGCGGGTCTCCACCCGGGGCTGGTCGGGTTCGCGGCTGGTCAGGAAGGTGACCACCGCGCCGCGGCCGACCAGGTGGCGGCCGATCCGCCAGGCGTACTCCTCGGCCCCTCCGGCCGTGGACTGCCAGGGGCAGCGCCAGTTGACCACCACCAGGCGGCGGCCGTCCAGGCGGGGGCCGAGCCCGGCCTCGTCGTCGGCACCGGTGTCGGCGCCGCCGTCGGGGCCGCGCGACGGGCGCGGGTCCGGCACGGCCTCGGGGGCCATGGTCACCGGCGGGCCGTAGGAGGCGTCGGGGACGAGGGGGGTGTACGGGTCAGGGTGGACCACATGCTCTCCTGTTCCGCCCGCTCCCCCCGACGAAAGCACTTCACCGACCGCTACACGCCGGTCACCAGGGGTAGGGGATCGCAGGGTCGGAAGGGGAGATGGGAGCACGGTGCGGGAACGGCGCCGAAGGCGCGTGGGCCGGCGGCCGGGCGGTCCGCGCGGGGACCGCCCGCCGGCCCGGCGCTCAGCGGTCGCCGTAGTTGTACAGGGACTCGTTGACCGGCTCGGCGGTCGCCGAGGAGTTGGTGGCGACGGTGGTGCCGACCAGGGCCAGCCCGCCCGCCAGTGCCGCGCCGATGACGCAGGCGGCGAGGATCTTGATCACGAGGGGTTCTCCTTCCGCGGCTCCGCCCCGACCGGCCGGAGCGGACGCATGGAAACGAGATTAGAACTCGATGCAATCAGGGACCAGAGGATGGACCCAACTGTAACCAACCAGCCGGTAACTTCCAAGCCCGACAGATCCACTTTTACCGCGCCTACATGCTCGTCCGGGAGCCGGTACAGGGTCAGGAGGGGGCCGTCATGGACCTTTTCCGAGGCACGGATTGCGGGCGAGAACCTGTTCTCACTCAGGTGCCGGGGGCCGTCCGCTGAGGTCGGGTCGGGCGCCTCGCGCTCGATGAGCACGTACCGCACGCCCAGCGCGCCGATCTCCGGCGCGCCCGCGCCGCCCGGCCGGGCGGCGGCCTCGGCGACCGCGCGGGCGGCGGGGTCCTCCCCCTCGGCGGCGCGCACGGTGCCGCCGTCGGCGACCCGAAGGTCATCGTTCCACACCGCGGGCCGCTCGAACAGTTTCACGGCGGGGTCGAGCACCACGGCGGTGCGGCCGGGGCCGGTCGTCTCGAGGCCGCGGTAGGCGCTCCAGGGCAGGACCAGCACCGACCCGGGGGCGGGGTCGGCGTCGACGCGGCGCTGGACCTCGGTCCACTCGGCCGGGTAGTGCACGGGGGCCAGCCGCCCGGCGGCGCCCCAGGCCAGGCCGGGGAGCAGGACGAGGGGCGCGGCGAGGAGCAGGGCGGCGGCGACGGTGCCGAAGCGGTCGGCCCGCCCCGCGCCCTCCGCCAGCCACATCGCGGCCCCGCCCAGGCCGACCGCCTGCAGCAGGGCCAGGGGGGCCGTGTACAGGTGCCCGTCGCGCAGCGCGCCGAATCCGGGCCAGGCCTCGATGAGCGCGCGCAGCAGGTCGCGGCCGGGGTCGGCGGTGCCGAGCAGGGCGACGGCGAACCCGGCGAGCGCGGCGGCGGTCAGCCCCGGCCCGGCGGGCCCGAGGGAGCCGCGCCGCAGGAGCCGGACCCACCCGGCGAGGGCGGCCAGGGTGAGGGCCAGGCGGCAGGCGGCGAAGAAGGGGTGGCCGTAGAGGTCGGGGACGGCCCGGGCGTTCCAGATGCCGCCGAGGGTGAGCAGCGACCCGGCGGCGCCGAAGGGCGTGTCGGCGCGGGCGGCGAACAGGTCGACGGCCCCGGGGTCGGTGCGGGCGCCGCCGTCGGCCGCAGAGAGGGCGGGCAGCAGCCAGGGCAGGGAGACGACGGCGACGGCGGCGACGGCGAGCAGCGCTGAACCGAGGCGCCGCCGGGCGCTGCCGGGCCGGGCGAGCGCCGTGGGGACGGCGACCAGGGCGGAGAGCACCGTCGAGGAGAACCCGCCGATCGCCGCCGGGACGAGCGCGGTGACCAGGCGGGGGAGGTCCTTGGCCTTGGCGAGGCGGGCGGCGGCGGACAGCACCCACGGCAGCCCGGCGTAGCCGAGGAGGAGGGCCCACTGGCCGAGGAGGAGACGTTCGGCGATGAAGGGGTTCCAGGCGTAGAGGACCCCGGCGGCCAGACGGGCGACCAGTGGGCCGGGGACGAGCCGGGCGGCCCCCGCACAGGACAGGGCGAAGATCGCGAGGAGCAGGACCGACTGGACGATGTCGGCCGGGAGCGCCTTGGAGAGGAGGGCCGCGAAGGCGTCGCTGGGCACGGCGCGGGGGAACCCCTCCCCCGCCCCGAGCTGCACGGGGCCGAGCGGGGGGTTCGGCACGAAGACCATGTCGTAGCGCAGGACGAACCCGCGCTCGAGCCCGGGCCCGACCGCGAGCACCCCGAGCAGGAGCCCGACCAGCCAGGGAAGGCCCACCTGGATGGGCCCCTTCCGGTGGGATACCGCGTCGTCGCCGCTCATGGTCAGGCGAATCTAGCAATGCGGTTCGCCGCAACACAGTGCGCCCTTCGGGTGAGGGCAGGTGAAGGTGGGAGAATCCGAGAAACACCCGTCAAGGGAGGATGGCGATGGCTAGCGTTGGCGACGACCGCGATCCGACCCCCGGAGGCGACGACATGAGTGCCCTTCCCGTGGAAGAGGAACCGATCGAGGCCGCGCCTTCCTCCCGTGTGTGGCCGGTTCCCCCGCCTGAGGGCTGGACCGCCGATGACCTCGACCGGATCCCGGATCTCCCTCCGCACACCGAGCTCATCGACGGGAGCCTGGTCTTCGTGAGCCCTCAGCTCGAACTCCACGAACTGCTCATGTCGGTCCTGCAAGTGGGACTGCGCACCCGCTGTCCGAGCGACCTGAGGGTCCGGCGGGAAATGGGCATCACGATCACCGAGAAGAACCGCCCGGAGCCGGATGTCGCCGTCATCGACGCCGAGGCGGTCGGAGAGGAGAAGTCCTCCTACCCGCCCCATGCGGTGCGCCTGGCGGTCGAGGTCGTCTCTAAGGAGTCTGAGGAACGCGATCGCAAGCGAAAGCCGCTGCTGTACGCAGAGGCGGGCATTCCGCACTTCTGGAGGGTCGAGAAGGTCAACGGGGAGCCGGTGGTCTACGTATACGAACTGGACCCTGCCACGCAGCAGTACGCACTGACCGGTATCCACCGCGATCGGCTGAAGCTGACCGTCCCCTTCGACATCGATATCGACCTCACCGAAGTCCACCGCATCTGACCACGTCGTCGGCCGTGTGGCACCATGCGTCCCATGACTGCTCAATGGCCGACCAAGGATGACCTCGCCGCCGCGCGCAAAAGGTTCGAGGAGGCGATCCCGGGGTGGGAGCCGCCCGTCGCCTTCGGCGTGGGGCTGGTAGGCGATGACGGAACGTCCTTCCCCGTCGTCAACCGGCGCTCGGGCTTCCTGTCGGCCGTCGTCCTGGGGATGGTGTGCGGCCACGCCTCGGGGACGCGCACCTACGACCTCCCGCCGTACGTGCTCGCCGAAGCCGTCCGGCTCATGTCCCCCGCCGAGGCCTGCACGGACGTCCGGCACCCCAACCTGACGGCCTGGCGGAGCATCCTCGCCGAGATCGAGGGGGCCGAGGGGCACGACGAGACCGAGGGCACCGGTCGGCGCGCCGTGGCGGTGTTCGTCGGGGACTTCGCCGACCCGCCCGCCGACGAGCACGACGCCCGCTTCCGCGCCCTGCTGGCCGCGGGCGAGTCCTGACCGCGGTGCCCGGCCACGGCGGAGGAAAGGGGCGGACACGGGGCCGCCTCAGGCGCGGCGCAGGACGGGCGGCGACGGCGGCGTCACGGCACCGGCTGGGAGCGTCGCTGCTCGCGCTGGCCTTCGTGACCGGGGTCATCGACACGCTGAGCTTCCTCGGGTTCGGGGACGTCTTCACCTCCAACATGACCGGCAACGTGGTCCTGCTCGGGGTGTCCTTCGCCGAGGGCACCGGACCCACCACGCTGCGGTCGCTGATCGCCTTCGCCGCGTTCCTCGGCGGACTGGCGGCCGGGTTCGCCCTCGCCGACCACGTCTTCCGGCGCCGCAGGCGGTGGATCCTGGTCGCGGAGTCGGTGCTGATCGCGGGTCTGTCCACCGCATGGATGCTCGGCGCGCCCATCGACGCGATGACGGCGGTCGCAGCGGTGGCGATGGGCATGCAGAGCGCCGTCGTGGAGCGCTCGGGTGCGGGGGTCTCGGTGAACTACGTGACGGGTGTGCTGGCGGGGATGCTGGGCCACCTGACGCTGCTCAACCGTCCCGACGCGGCGCTCGCGCTGAAGGCGGGCATCATCCTGTCCCTGGCCGTCGGCGCAGCCTGTACGACGGCGGTGCTGCGGGTGGCCCCGGTATGGGCGGCGGACCTGGCGCTCCCGGCGGTCGTGGCGGCGGCCGCCCTGTTCCCGCCCGCAGACGGCGGGGATCCCCGATGATCTCGACAAAGGTGCTGTCATTCCGGCGGTTTCGACAGCGATTCCGTCGAGATCATCGCGGAGGGTCTAGGCGACCTTCTGCAGGCGGTGGGCCACTTCCACCGGGTGGAAGCCGAAGCGGCGGTTGATCTCCCACATCGACGTGTTCACCTCGGCCGTCCAGGTATGCACCCGGCTGCGTCCGGGGTGCTCGGCCTGGAGGCGCAGCAGGTTCAGTGCCTTGAGGGCCTCCCCCAGACCGCGGCCCCGGTGGGCCTCCAGCACCACCGTGTCGTCCTGGTACACCTCGCCCGGGTTGTGCGCGGGGACGAAGAGCTGGCTGTAGCCGGCGGGCTCCCCGCCGGGGCCGCGGGCCATCGACGCGATGGAGGCGTAACCCTGGCGCCGGGTGCGCGCCTCCACGGCGCGGACCCGCGCCACGTCCCAGACACGGGGCTCGCCCTCCAGGTCGCCCTGGGGCACCGCCCGCTCCATTTCGGTGCGCATCGCCGCGACGGCCGCCGCCTCCCCGTCCGGGCAGCCGCCGCTCCAGGTCGACAGCCGGTAGCCGGGGCGCCGGTCCCGGGTGCGCTCCATGAAGGCGCGCAGCCGCTCCTCCGGCACCGGCAGCTCCAGCACCAGGTGGTCCTCCCGGTGCACGCTGCGGAAGCCGCGCCGCAGCGCGAACCCGGCGCCGGGGTGCTCCTCGGGGGCGCATGTGGAGGGCACGAACGCCTCCGCCAGCAGCACGCGGCGCCCGCCCTGACGGGCCAGCCGCTCGGCGTGCGCGAGGAGCGCGCCGCCGTAGCCCTTCCCCCGGTGCTCGGCGGGCACGTTGACGTCCACGTCGGCCAGCTCCGGGTTCTCCCGGCCGTGCAGGGCGAAGAGCAGGCTGCCCACGACCGCGCCCCCGTCCACGGCCGCCCACGCGGAGCGCTGCGCCTCCGACCCCGGTTCGCGCAGGGAGGAGCGCAGCTCCTCGTAGGCCGCCACCAGCGGACTGCCGCGCCCGGCCGACGCACCGGCGCGCAGCGCCCGGTACCAGGCCGACAACGCGGCGTCGTCGTGCGGGTCGACGCGCTCGATCGTCGCCACCGATCCCTCCCCCGTCCTCGGTGGATCCGATGGGCCCGTTATCCCGCACCGGGGGTGGACAGGGCAAGGGACCGGGGCCGGTAGGCCGGTCCCGGACAGGACCAGCCCCCGCGTTGATCTCGAGGAAGTCGGGGTAAAAACGGACAGCATAAGCCCGACTTCCCCGAGATCAACACCAGTGCGCCCGCCTATCCGCGCGGGCTCTTAGGGGCGCATTTTCCGAGATCGACGGCTGTCGGCTCTCAGCCGGTGTACTCCACCGTTCCCGAGTAGCCGCCGGCCACGTAGTCCCGGTGGGAGCGGACCGCGTACTCGTATCCGCCGTCGCGCACCTCGGGGAGGGGCCAGCTCGTCCCGTCGTCCACGATCGCCGCCGTCGACCATCCGTCCCCCTCCCCTGGGCCCTCGTCGTCGACGGGGTCGCACTCGGGCTCCTCCTCCGAACCGTCCTGGTCGGGGCTCCCGGACGGCTCGGAGGGCGACGGGGGCGGCGATGGGCCCCGGCACTCCATCTCGCGGCGCAGGACCTCGTAGTGCCCCGCCCCCTCGGCCTCCTCCCAGACCAGTTCCGGGGCGTCCCCGTCCGCTCCGCTGATCCGCAGCCGGTCCGGCGCCCCCGGCGGGTCCGGGTCGACCTCGACCCGGGCCGGGTCCGACCCGTGCCCCGCGTCGTCGCCCTTGTACGGCCGCACCGTGAACTCGTACTCCGCCCCGCTGAGCAGCCGGTCCACCGTCGCCGTGCGCGTCTCGCCGTCGCCGCCCGCCACCTGCGCCGGGAGCGCCACCTCGTCGTCGGGATCGGGCCGCACCCGGCGCTGGCGCACCTCGTACCGGGTGGCCCCCGGCACCGGCTCCCAGCTCAGCCGCACCTCGCCGCCGCCCTCGTCCTCCACCTCGACCTCCGGGGCCTGCCGCGGCCCGACCGCCACGTCCGGCAGCGGGCGCCGATAGGGCTCGCCCAGCCGCAGCGGGTCGGCGAGGGCGTCGGCGAACGCCGCCGCGATCTTCAGCTCCCCGCGCGCGTTGGGGTGGGTGGTGTCCCAGTTGTCGCTCTCCGGGTCGTACCCCTCGGCGGTGCGGGCCACCGTCACCGGGACCGGCCCGCTCAGCTCGGCGGCCAGCTCCTCCAGCCCTTCGTTGAAGGTGCGGGCCTTGTCGTTCAGCTCTTCGTCGCGCCCGGTCCCGGCCACGGGGGTGACCTGGCCGAGCACGATCTGCACGTCGCCGTCGGCCACGCGCGCGGTGGTCACCGCGTCCCGCACCGCCTCCAGGGCCCAGGCCGGGGTGGAGCCCTCCGCGAAGTCGTTGGCCCCGGCCATGAACAGCAGGTAGTGCGGGTCGTACTCGGCGACGTACTCGCCGAGCGCCGCCGCCGCTTCCTCGGTCGTGGCGCCCCACACCCCGGCGTGGTCGGTGTCGAAGTCCGGGTCGGCGTAGCGGTCGTCGCCGGGCCTGCCGGTGTTCACGTCCAGCATGTCGTCGTTGGGCCCCACGAGGTCGGCGTCGACACCGGACCGCTCCAGGTGCCGCCACAGGCGGTACCGCCAGGTGAAGTCGCCGCTGCTGCCCTGCACGATGGAGTCGCCGACGACCAGGATCCGCGCGGTGCCCTCGGGCGGGGTGCCGGTCGCGGGCGGCGCCGACGGCTCATCGGCGGGGCCGCCCGGGCGGAAGGTGCCCAGGGCGGCCTGGATCACCAGCAGGGTGGCGAACATGGCCGCCAGGCCGATCGCGATCAGGCCGAGCGGGGTGGGCTCGAACCGGGGCAGGGCGAGGCGGTGGGCCCACCCGCCGCGCCCGGTCCCTCCGCCGGGGGCGTCCGGGGGCCCACCGCCCGCGCCCTTGCCGTCTTCCTCATCGGCGCCCTCGCCGGGGCCGCCGTCCGCTTCCGACACGCCTTCCTAGTCCTCCGGGTCCCGCGGTAGGCCGAGCAGCCGCTCGGCGATGATGTTGAGCTGCACCTCGGTGGTGCCGCCGTAGATGGTCATGGACCGGCCGAACAGCATGTACCACGCCCAGACCCCGGTGGCCTCGCCGGGCTCCTCGCAGACCGCCGCCCCGCCCTGCGCCTCCCACAGGTGGTCGGCCGCGCGCTGGGAGAACTCCACGCCCAGCAGCTTGCGGACGCTCGCCTCGGCCCCGGGCTCGGTGCCGGAGAGCCGCTTGAGGGTGATCCGCAGGCCCAGCAGCTCCAGCACCTGGCCCTGGGCGACGAGCCGCCCCACCCGCACCTTCGCCTCGCGGTCGGCGGAGGCGTCGGCGGGCGGCGCCGCGCCCCAGCCGTCGGGTTCGGGCCCGGCCCGGTGGAAGCCGAGCACCTCGTCCAGGCCCGCGCCGATGCCGCCGCCCGACGACAGGGCCACGCGCTCGTTGCCCAGGGTGGTGCGGGCGACCCGCCAGCCGTCGCCGGGCGCGCCCACCACCTGGTCGTCGGGGACGAACACGCCGTCGAAGAAGACCTCGTTGAACAGCGCCTGCCCGGTGAGCTCGCGCAGCGGCCGCACGTCCACCCCGTCGGCGGCCATGTCCACCAGGAAGTAGGTGATGCCCGCGTGCTTGCCGGGGGCGTCCGGGTCGGTGCGGGCCAGGCAGATGCCCCACTGGGCGGCCTGCGCCATCGACGTCCAGATCTTCTGCCCGGTGAGCCGGTACCCGCCGTCGACCCGGTCGGCGCGCATGGACAGCGAGGCCAGGTCCGACCCGGCGCCCGGTTCGCTGAACAGCTGGCACCAGGTGATCTCGCCGCGCAGGGTCGGCCGCAGGAAGCGCTCCTGCTGCCCGGGGGTGCCGTGCACGGCCAGGGACGGCAGCACCCAGGCGCCGATCGCCAGGCGCGGGCCCTTCACCCCTGCGCGGCGCGACTCCTGCTCGATGAGGACCTGCTCCAGCGGGGAGGCGTCGCGGCCCCAGGGCCGAGGCAGGTGCGGCATCACCCAGCCCTCGTCGGCGAGGGCGGTGAACCGCTCGCGCTCATCGCCGATGGCGGCCAGCCGGTCGGCGTCGGCGCGGATGCGCGCCCGCTGCTCCTGTGCGCCCAGGTCGGGGCCGATGGAGACGGTGCGCCTGCGTCCGGCCAGGGCGAGGTCGGCCGCGTCGGCGGCGCGGTCGGCGGCGGCCCCGGCGAGGACGCGCAGGGCCGAGGCGCGGCGCAGGTAGCGGTGGGCGTCGTGCTCCCAGGTGAAGCCGATTCCGCCGTGCACCTGGATGCAGTCGCGGGCGCACTCCAGGGCGGTGTCGGGGGCGGTGAGCCCGGCGACGGCGGCGGCGAACCGGGCGTGGTCGGGGTCGGTGCCGGCGGTGCCGTCCCGCAGCTCGTCATAGGCGCGCGCGGCGTCCCACACGGCGGCCCGGGCCTGCTCGACGGCGACGGCCATGCGGGCGCAGCGGTGCTTGACGCCCTGGAAGCCGCCGATGGGGCGGCCGAACTGGACGCGGACCTTGGCGTACTCGGCGGCGGTCTCCATGCACCAGGCCGCCACCCCGGCGGCCTCGGCGCCGAGCAGGACCGCGGCCACGCCCTCGGCGTCCCGCCGGTCCAGCCCGTCCAGGAGGGCGTCGCCCCCGACGGCGGCGCCGTCGGCGTGCAGGGCGGCGACGGCCCGTCCCCGGTCGAGGGGGGTGAGGGGCTCGGCGCGCAGCTCGGCGGCGTCCAGCACGGCCCACCCCTCGCGCCCGTCCCGGCGGTAGGGGGCGACGACGACGGCCGCCTGGGCGCCGCCGGGGACCGGGCGCAGGGTGCCGGTCAGGCGAAGCCGCCCGTCGGCGTCCGCTCCGGCCTCCAGGGCGGGGCCCAGAGCGAGGGCGGCGACGGTCGCCCCGTCGGCCAGGCCCGGCAGGAGGCGGGCGCGCAGGCCGGGGGCGCCCCAGCGGTCGATGAGGGCCGCGGCGAGCACGGTCGGGGTGTAGGGGCCGGGCAGCAGGCCGCGTCCGGCCTCCTCCAGGGCGACGGCCAGCTCCAGCAGCCCCGCGCCCTGGCCGCCGTACTCTTCGGGCAGGTGCAGGCCCAGGAGGCCCTGGTCGGCGAGGCCGGACCAGAACGGGGGCGGGGCGTGGGCACCGGCGTCGTCCTCCCAGCCGGCGTCCAGGCGGCCGATCCAGCCGCGGACCGCCTCCGCCAGTTCCTCGTGCTCTCCGGTCAGTCCGATCGCCATGGCAGCTCCCTGGGGGGTCGGTCGCCGATGCAGCCAGACTAGAACTGGTTATATACACGCCGTCAACTACCATCGGACGACACGCACCGGACTTCTCCGGCGCGCGAACGCGTTCCAGAAAGGCGGGACCCGTGCTCGGACTGCTCGCGGCCCTGCTCTCGGCGGCGGTCTACTCGATCGGACTCGCCGTCGAGCAGCGCGCGCTCCACGGCGCACCGTCCATCGGGGTACGGCGCCCCCTGCACCTGGCCAAGGTGCTGCTGTCCAACCCGCGCTGGGTGGGCGGCTGCGCGATGGCGGCGCTCGGCAGCCTCGGCCTGGTGGTCGCGCTGGGGCTGGCGCCGGTGTCGGTGGTCCAGCCGGCGTTCGCGGGCGGCATCGCGGTGATGCTGCTGCTGACGGCGCTCGTGCTGGGCGACCCCATCACGCGCGGGGAGAAGGCGGCGCTGGGGCTGATGCCGGTGGCACTGCTGCTGTTGAGCCTGTCCCTGGGCGAGGGGGGCGACACCGGGACCGTGCCGGACCTGCCGCTCCTGCTGGCCGTCAGCATCGGCACGGTGGTGGCGTGCGTGGGCGCGGTCGCCCTGGCGTCGGGCGGAGGGCGCTACGTGTCCGCGGCGGCGATGGGCGCGGCGGCGGGGCTGGCCCAGGGCACGGCGGGGCTGCAGGGCAAGGCCCTGGGCGGCCTGCTGGCCGACGAAGGCCTTGCCGGGGCGGTGCTCCCGGCGCTGGCCTCACCCTTCCCGTACCTGTACGCGCTGGGGTGGGCGGTCGGGATCGTGCTGTTCCAGACCTCGATGCAGCGCGCGCGGGCGTCGATCACCGCACCGGTGGCGAACGTGGCGGGCAACGTGTTCATGGTGGTGCTGGGGACACTGATCTTCAGCGAGGCCCTGCCGGACGACCCGCTGATGCTGTCCCTGCGCGCGGCCGGGTTCGCACTGACCCTGGTCGTGGTCGTCCTGGTCCGCGGCAACGGCGCCAAGGCCGAGGCCGACACCACCCGCCTACGCGAGTCCGCCGGGGCGGCTTAGCGCCCGCGCGGATTGGCGGGTGTGCTCGGCGTTGATCTCGGGGAACTCGGGGTTGAACCGGACACGATAAGCCCGACT
>NZ_JAQFWQ010000098.1 GCF_027706725.1 Nocardiopsis endophytica | reverse complement strand
GACAAGAGTGCTGTCATTCCGGCGGTTTTGACAGCACCTTTGTCGAGATCATCGCCGGGCTGGGGCGCACCGGGGGTGCGGCCGCCACGAACGCGCTCAGCCACGCGCCCGCCCGGTCGCGCCGCCTACCCGGACCGCGAGGGGCCCACCGGACGGCAGGTGGGGCCGGGGAACCGCCCGGCTGTCGCCGTCGCCGCCATCCACGGTGACCACGCACACGCCAGACGGCCGATAGCGCTGCGGTACGGGCCGCCCGCCTTCGTCGTCGCTGCCCTCCACGCCGCGCCCCGGTGGCCCGCCGCCCGGCTGGGGTCCGTGAGTGGGGCACCGGCTGGGCCGTCCCCGTCCAGACCGAGAGCAGCCCGCCGCCCGGCAGTCAGGGCCGGGGAACCGCCCGGCCCTGGCCGTCGCCGCCCTACCACGGCGACCACGCACACGCGCCGCGCCCGACAACGCTGCCGCACGGGCCGCCGACCTCTCCTCGTCGCCGCCCTCCACGCCGCACTCCGGCGGCCTTCCGCCCGGCCGGGGCCCTGAAGCGGAGTACCTGCTCGGCCGCCCGCCCACCCCCGGGCCGCGAGCGACCGGACGGACGGCAAGCAGGATCGGGGAACCGCCCCGCTCCCTCCATCGCCTCCGAAATCTCCTCCGACAGCGCCTCCGACATCGCCTCCGACCGCCACCGCCCTGCCCCCCCATGGACCGGATGCCCTACCCCTCCGGCAGCGGGGGCAGGTCCTTTCGGAACTCCAGGCCGTGGCCCGGCCCCGTGTCCGCGGTGGCCGCGCCCGCGCTCACCCTCACCCCGCTCGGGCGCTCCAGCGCCCCCAGGTCCTCCAGCCACGCCCGGTCGATGTCCTCGACCATCGCCACCCGCGGCACGCACAGGGCCAGCTGCGTCGACAGCTCCGGCAGCAGGTGCGGCGCCACCGGCACCGACGCCTCGGCCGCCGCACCGGCGATCCGCAGGAACGGGGTGATCCCCCCGACCCGCACCGCGTTGGGCTGGGCCACGTCGCACACCCCGGCCTCCAGCGCCGCGGCGAACGCCCGCTCGGTGCGCAGGTTCTCCCCCATCGCGAACGGCAGCGCGGTCCGGGCCCGCAGGCGGGCGTGCGCCCGCAGGTCCTCCGCGGGCAGCGGCTCCTCGACGAACGCCGGGGAGAAGCGCTCCAGCTCCCCCAGCGCCCGCACCGCCGACGGCAGGTCCCAGCGCTGGTTCGCGTCGACCATCAGGACCGCCTCCGGGCCCACCTCCTCCCGCACCGCCGCCACCCGGTCGGCGTCGCGCGCGGGGTCGGCCGAGCCCACCTTCACCTTGAAGGCCCGGTGCCCGGCCGCCTTCCACCCGCGCACCTGGTCGAGCAGCTCGTCCTTCGGGTAGTCCAGGTTCACCCCGCTGGCGTAGGCGGGAACCGCGTCCCGGCGCCGCCCGAGCAGCTCGACCAGCGGCAGTCCGACGGCCTTCGCGCGCAGGTCCCACAGGGCGATATCGACGGCCGCCAGCGCCATCGCGCTCACCCCGCCCGACCCCGCATCGGCGAGCCGGGCGCGCAGCGCGTCCCAGCACACGCCGGGGTCGGGGGCCCACCCGACCAGCGCGGGCGCGCAGTCGTCGCGCACCAGCGCCAGCACCGCCCCGGCCCCCGCGCCCGGGGTCCAGGCGAAGCCGGTCCCGGTGTGCCCGGTGTCGGCCGCCACCTCCACCACGACCAGGTCGTTCTTGTCCACGCCCCCGTCCCAGGACCGGTGCAGGGGCAACCGGTGGGCGCGAACCGCCGCGGACTCGATCCGCACCGTGCTCACTCCCCCTCGACCGCGCGCAGGCCCGCGTCGATGATCTCGGCGAGCACCGCCTCCTCCTCACGGGTCAGGTCGGTCAGCGGCGGGCGCACCGCACCGGCCCTGCCGCCGCGCAGCCGCACCCCCGCCTTGACCATGGCGACCGCGTACCCGGGCGCGCGGTCGCGCAGCGCCACCAGCGGCTCGTAGAAGCGGGTGAGCAGCCGGTCGGCCAGCGGCTCCCCGGCGTGCGCCGCCCGGTAGAACGCGGTGGCGACCTCCGGCGCGAAGGCGAAGGCCGCCGAGGAGTAGAGCGGGACCCCCACCGCCCGGTACGGGGCGAAGGTGAGCTCGGCGGTGGGCAGCCCGTTGAAGAACGCGAAGTCCTCCCCGCGCACGGCCCGCACCGCCTGGACGATACGGCGCATCGCGCCCAGGTCGCCCACCCCGTCCTTGATGCCCTCCACACCGGGGATCTGCGCCACCTCGGCCGCCGTCTCCGGGGTGAGCACCATGTTCGCCCTCTGGTAGGCGATGACGGGCACGGCCGCTGCCTCGGCGACCGCGCGCACGTACTCCACCAGGCCGCGCTGGGACGCGCCCACCAGGTAGGGCGGCAGCAGCAGGACCGCGTCGGCGCCCAGGTCGGCGGCGGCCGCGGCCTGCTCGGCGGCCGTGCGCACGCTCCCGCCCGCACCGGCCACGACGGGGACCCGGCCGCCGACCGCCTCGACCGCGCGGGCGGTGACGCGGGCGTGCTCCTCGGCGCCCAGTGCGTGGAACTCCCCGGTTCCGCAGGCCGCGAACACGCCGCCGGGCCCGTGCACCATGCCGTCGCGGATGTGCCGGTCGAGCGCCTCCTCGTCCAGGGCGCCCTTGTCGTCGAAGGGGGTGATGGGGAAGAACAGGATGCCGTCGAACTGCATTGCGGATGCCTCCCGTAGGCGTGGGGGGTGGGGGGTCAGACCACGTGCGCCAGGTGGCGGCGGACCACTTCGGCGACGACCTCGTCCCCGTCGGCCTGCCACACGCGCTCGTTGAAGATCTCCACTTCGATGTCGCCGTCATAGCCCGCGCGGTCCACGGCGAGGCGCAGCCCGCGCACGTCGGCGTGGCCGTCGCCGACCATGCCGCGCCCCAGCAGGGCGTCGGCGGGCAGCGGCAGCACCCAGTCGCAGGCCTGGTAGGAGGCGATGCGCGCCCCGGCGCGCGCGATCTGCCCGTACACCTCGGGGTCCCACCACACGTGGTAGGCGTCCACCACCACGCCGGCGGCGGCCTCGGGCAGGGCCTCGGCCATGTCGAGCGCCTGGCCGAGGGTGGACAGCACCGACCGGTCGGCGCAGAACATCGGGTGGAGGGGCTCCAGCGCCAGGCGCACCCCGCGCTCCAGGGCGTAGGGCGCCAGCTCGGCGAGGGCGTCGGTGACGCGCGCCCGCGCTCCCACCAGGTCGCGGTCGCCCTCGGGGAGCCCGCCCACGACCATGACCAGGCAGGGGGACCCGACCTCGGCCGCCTCGTCCAGGGCCCGCCTGTTGTCGTCGAGGGCGGCCGTCCGGTCGGGGCCGGTGAGGAAGCCGCCGCGGCAGTAGGACGAGACGCGCAGCCCGGCGTCGCGCACGGCCTTGGCGGCCGCGGCCGTGCCGGCGTCGGCGACGGGCTCGCGCCACAGGCCGATGGCGGGCACCCCGGCGCGGGCGCAGGCGTCGGCCGCCTGCGCGACGCTGAGCCGCTTGACCGTGGCCTGGTTGATGGACAGCCGCGCCAGGCGCGGGTCGGCGGCGCTCATCGCTCCACCCCCGCGACGTCGAGCAGGCTGCGCAGCCGCGCCGCGGCCAGCTCCGGGTCGGTGAGGACCCCGGCCCGGTCGGCCAGGCGGAACGCGGTGCACAGGTGCGGGATGTCCCGTGCGCTCTGCGCCCCGCCCACCATCGTGAACCCCGGCTGGTGGCCGTTGAGCCAGGCCAGGAAGGCGATGCCGGTCTTGTAGTTGTAGGTGGGCGCGGAGAACAGGTGCCGCGCGAGCGGGACGGTGGGCTCCAGCAGCGACCGGTACCGGCCGGTGTCGCCGGTGTCGAGCGCCCGGACCGCCTCGGCCGCGGCCGGGGCGATCGCGGCGAACACCCCGAGCAGCGCGTGGGAGTGGCCCTCGTCGTCGCCCAGGATCAGCTCGGGGTAGTTGAAGTCGTCCCCGGTGTAGAGCAGCACGCCCTCGGGGAGCATCCGCCGCAGCCGGACCTCCAGGCCCGCGTCGAGCAGCGACACCTTGATGCCGTCGATGCGGTCGGCGTGCTCTGCGATCAGCGCCGCGACGTGGTCCATGGCCTCGGCCGGGTCGTCGGCGCCCCAGTACCCGGCCAGCGCCGGGTCGAAGGCCGTCCCCAGCCAGTGCAGCACGACCGGCTGCGAGGCCTGGGCGAGCACGCGCCGGTACACCTCCGCGTAGTCCCGCGGCCCGCGGGCGCGCGCGGCCAGGGCGCGGCTGGCCATGACCACGGGCTGGGCCCCGGCCTCCTGCACCGTCTCCAGCTGCTCGGTGTAGGCCCGCACCACCGGGTCCAGGCCGTCCCCCTCGGCGGGGTCGAGCTGGTCGGTCCCGGCGCCGCAGACCAGGTCGGCCCCGCGGATGCGGGCCTCGGCGCCGGTGCGGCGGATCAGCTCGGCGGTGGCGGCCCAGTCCAGGCCCATTCCGCGCTGGGCGGTGTCCATCGCGTCGGCCACGCCCAGGCCGGTGTCCCACAGGTGGTGGCGGAAGGCGAGGGTGGCCTCCCAGTCGGGGCGGGCCGGGGCGCCCGGGGCGTTCCCGGCCAGGGGGTCGGCGACGACGTGCGCGGCGGCGATGCAGCGCCGCGACCGCGGCGGCCGCCCGGAGGAGGGGACCGCCGGGGCGGCGGCGGGCCGGTACTCGGCCAGGCCGCCCCTGCCGTCCGGAAGTCGTATGGAAAGGCTTTCCGAGGTGCCCGTCATGCCTCGTCCTCCCAGTCCAGCTCGACGCGGGTGCCGGTGGCGGCGGAGTGCAGTCCGGCCTCGGCGAAGCGCAGGCCGCGCGCACCGGAGGCGAAGTCGTAGCCGAAGGGCTCGCCGGTGGCCAGGTGGCGCAGGAACAGCTCCCACTGGGCGCGGAACCCGTTGGGGAACTCCTGGTTGTCGGGGACGCGCTGCCACTGCGAGCGGTAGTCGGCCAGGTCGGGGGCATCCGGGTCCCACACCGCCTTGGGGGTGGCCGTGCGGTGCTGCACGCGGCACTCGCGCAGCCCCGCCACCGCGCTGCCGTGGGTCCCGTCGACCTGGAACTCCACCAGCTCGTCGCGGTCGACCCGCACCGCCCAGGAGGAGTTGAACTGGGCGACGGCGCCGCCGTCGAGCTCGAAGATCCCGTAGGCGGCGTCGTCGGCGGTGGCCCGGTAGGGCTCGCCGTCCTCGTCGCGCCGCTCGGGGATGTGCGTGGCCGTGCGCACGGTGACCGCCCGCACCCGGCCGAACAGGTTCTCCAGGATGTAGTGCCAGTGCGGGAACATGTCGAGCACGATGCCGCCGCCGTCCTCGGCGCGGTAGTTCCAGCTCGGGCGCTGGCCGGGCTGCCAGTCGCCCTCGAAGACCCAGTAGCCGAACTCGCCGCGCACCGACAGGATGCGCCCGAAGAAGCCGGAGTCGACCAGGCGCCGCAGTTTGAGCAGCCCGGGCAGGAACAGCTTGTCCTGCACCACCCCGTTGGAGGCGCCGGAGGCCTGGGCGAGCTTGGCCAGGTCGCGGGCGGCGGCGTGGGTGGAGGCCACCGGCTTCTCGGCGTAGACGTGCTTGCCGGCGGCCAGGGCCGAGCGCACCGCCGCCTCGCGGGCGCTGGTGATCTGGGCGTCGAAGTAGACCTCCACCCCGGGGTCGCCCAGAACCGCGTCCAGGTCGGTGGACCAGCGCTCGACGCCGTGCCGCCGGGCGAGCTCGCCGACCCGCTGCTCCGAGCGCCCGACCAGGTAGGGCTCGGGCAGGATGCGGCCGCCGTCGGGCAGGCGCACCCCTCCGGCCTCGCGGATCGCCAGCACCGAGCGGAGCAGGTGCTGGCGGTAGCCCATGCGGCCGGTGACGCCGTTCATCGCCACACCGACAACGCGATCAGTCATGTGTTCTCCCGCCATACGTGTCCTCCCGCGCGCCGGGCGCCGGGGCTCGGTCCCCGGCACCACGCGAGAAAGCGCTTTCCAAACTACGCCACGGGGCCGCCCCGGCGCCAGTGCCAGGGCACGCGAACCGCCGCGGGCGCCTCCGCGCGGCGGACCCGGCGCCCCGGGCCTGGAAAGCGCTCACCACCCCAGGTCGCGCGGCAGCCCCCCGCCGAATACCCATATTCCGCTCATCGAAAATATAATGCGAGATCCGATGGTATTTATTGATAAAGGGTTCCCGCGATCAGCGGTAGCACCGCGGAGACCCCCAGGCGGACCATTCTCGGAATTGTCCGCATGCGGCAACGGCATGGCCGGGGCGGAAAAGCGGTCGTAGGCTGATGCGGACATCGGCCCACCGGCCGATCCCTCTTTCACCTGCAGCGACACAGAAACGACACAGAAACCGCTTCCAGAACCCCGCTCACAGCGAATCGAAGGGAACGTGCCACCGTGTTGAGCAGGAAATCCATCGCCCTGGGCGCCGCAGGCCTCGTCCTCGCCTCCGGAACGGCCGCGGCGGCCGGCGCCCCCGCCTCCGCCGAGGCGCAGGCCGCCCCGGGAGAGGTGCGCATGTGGGAGGACCCGGACTACACGGGTTCGCTCTACGTCCAGACCCGCCCCTCGCAGTGCCCGGCCGAGGGGTGCGACATCGACGGCTGGGACGGCGACAACGAGATCTCGTCCGTGATCAACGAGACCGGGTGCACCGTCCGCCTGTGGGACCTGGACGGCTTCGGCGGCGGGTACGTGGACCTCCGCCCCGGCCGCTACGGCAACCTCGAACTCCAGGGCTTCGACAACAAGGCCGAGAGCTACACGTTCTACTGCTGAGGACGGCCGTGCGGGAGGGCGGGGCCGACGGGTGCGTGCCGTGCCGCCGGCCCCGCCCGGTCAGCGGCGCCCGGGGCGGGCGCGGTCCTGGTCGGGGTAGGGCAGCAGGGCCATCTCCCGGGCGTTCTTGATCGCGGCGGCGAGCAGGCGCTGCTGCCGGGCGGTCACCCCGGTGACCCTGCGGCTGCGGATCTTGCCCCGGTCGGAGATGAACTTCCGCAGCAGGTCGGTGTTCTTGTAGTCGATGTAGTCCACGTCCGCCAGCGGGTTCGGCTTGCGGCGCGTGCGCACGTCTCGGCGCGGCTTCACGGGCGCTCCTCGGTCTCGGGTGTGGGTCGCCGCCGCCTCAGAGGGCGGCCGCGATGATCTCGTCGAAGGGGTCGTCGCCGACCTCGTCCCGGCTGTAGCCCCGGGCCAGCTCCTCGTCGGTGAGCAGGCAGGAGTCGAGCACCTCGGTGAGGCGGCGGGCGTCCAGGCCCACGCCGGTGAAGGTCAGGCACTGGCAGCGGTCGCCGTGCTCGGCGCACCAGTCCAGGGCGGCCGCCGCCCGGCGGCGCTCGGAGACCAGGTCCCAGGCCGCGTCGGGCAGGGCGGCCAGCCACGGGCCGCACGGCTCCACCGACAGCGACGCCCCGGCGGCGTCCCAGGCGAGCATGGTGTCGGGGTGGCTGGCCAGCCAGAACCGCCCCCGGCTGCGCAGCGACGCGGCGACGACGTCGTCCAGCGCCCGGTGCAGCCGGTCCGGGTGCAGCGGGCGCGAGCGGCGCCAGGTGACCGTGCGCACCTCCCCCGCCTCGCAGGAGTCCGGCGGCTGGGCGGTGGCCGGGTCCATCCGGGCCGCGGCGGCCTCGGCGTCGAAGCCGCCCTCGGCCATGGCGGCCAGCGCCTCCCGCTCCGGCGGCACCACCAGGGCGGCCGGGTTGAGCTGGAGGAGGACCGCGGTGCAGCGCTCGCCCCCGGCCGCCTCGCCTGCCCCCTCGCCGACGTCGAGCACGAGGCAGGTGGGGTACTCGACCTGCTGGGCGAGCACCTCGGCGACGGTGCGGTCGTCCTCCTCGGCCACGGACAGCCCGCGGTCGTCGACGTCGTCGGTGGAGGCGAGGTCGGCGACGAGCCGGTCGGCGGCCACGGCGGTGGCGACCCCGGCCAGGCGCACCCACGCGGTGACGGGCCGGTCGTCGACGACGGTGGCGGTCAGGGCCTCGGCCACCGAGCGCGGAGCGACCGTGTCCCAGGACTCGACCACGTACAGGCTGTGCTCGCCGCGCTCGGCGAGCCCGCACAGCAGCGGCACGAGGTCCTCGCGCAGGGTGCACGAGACGCAGGAGTGGACCAGGTCGACCCGGGTGCGCTCGACGGTGCCCCAGCGGTCGCGGAGCACCCGGTACACCTCGCCGTCGCCGATGCGGTCCAGGTCGTGGTGGATCGCGAGAGCACCGGGCTCGGCCTCCAGCAGCCGGTCGACCGCCCGCCTCCGGGCGTCGGCGTGGAGCCCGGCGACCAGGGCGACTCGCGCGGGCAGGGCCTGCTTCATCTGGGGGACCTCGCCTTCCTCCGTTTGAAAACGATAATCGTTATCGTACATCGGCCGGCCACCCCCGCGACCACGGGGGACGGCTCTGTGCCGCACGACACACCGCCGCCCGGCGAAGGCCCGGCGATCACCCGGCCACCGCACGGCCACGTCCGGCCAAGGCGGGGACACGCAGAGTGGCCGCCACCCGCCCCCACGCATTCGCGACCTGGAATTCCCGCCTTCCCGAGGGGGCGCCATTCACGGAACGCATTCAAGGGCGGGGTGTCGCGAAATTCACACCGATATTCCGGTTTCCGGCGTTTCTAGAGATTCCTGTACGGTCGTCGTCGCTGCAGAGGAATCGAAGAATGAGGAACATGACCACCGAACCGGCATCCCCCGTCCGTTTCACCGCATTCACGTCCGCGGCCGCCGCTGCCCTCCTGGCCCTGTCGGCCTGCGGGGGCGGCGCCGATTCCGAAGGAGGCGCCGGTGCGGACGGCGCGGAGGAGGGCCGGGAGCAGGCCGCGGCCGAGCCCTCCCCCGAGCCGAGCCCGACCGAAGCCGGCCCCGACCTGCTGGAGATGCCCGAGGACTGCGAGGAGATCGGCTTCGCCGACGCGGTCACCGCGCGCGCGGACTGGGCGACCGGCCGGGAGAGCGGCGGGGTGCTCGACGGCCACCTGAGCTGCCAGATCTTCGGCGAGGGCAGGGACGACCTGGAGATCCCCCTGCCGCGCGTGGCCTCCCTGAAGGTGGGCGAGGAGCCCAGCGCCGTGGACGAGGAGGGCGGCGACCCCTCCGGCGAGGCGCAGGGCGACGGCTTCTACGACACGGAGGTCACCGAGCGCTTCGGCGGCGTCGCCGACCACACCGATTCCGAGCTCCAGGAGAAGCTGGAGTACCACCTGCCCGGTGTCCGCTTCAGCCTGAGCATTCTGGGCGACACGATCGGCCGGGAGGAGGCCGAGGCCGTCCTGGACGAGATCGTGGAGAACGCGGCCGAGGCGCAGGGCCTGGAGGGCTGATCAGTACCCGTCGGGCACCGGCCCCGCCAGCACGAAGGCGTTGCCGTCGGGGTCGGTGAAGCCCGCCTGGCGCCCCCACGGGTGGTCCTCCGGCTCCTCGACGTGCACCCCCGCCGCCGCCAGGCGCGCGCAGTCGCCGTCGACGTCGTCGCTCTCCAGGACGATGCCGTGCCCGCACCCCTGCTCGGCGACCGACAGCGCGAACCCGGTGCGCGCCCCGGGCGGGGCGACCTCCAGGTGGCGCACCGGCCCCACGGTCCGGTCCGCGACAACGGCGAACCCCAGGACCTCGGTGTAGAACTCGCCGGCCCGGTCGAGGTCGGCGACCGGCAGGGTCACGGTCCTCGCGTGTGTGATTCCCATACCGGAATGGTCGGGACGGACGGGGCCGAACGCCAGTGGGACACACCGGCGGCCGCCCGGCGGAGGGTGTACCGGGCGGCCGCATCAGGGAGGATGGTCCCTCGGCGTCAGGACGCGGGCGCCTCCTCGTCCAGCGCCAGGTTCAGCTCCAGGACGTTCACGCCCTTCTCCCCCAGGACGCCCAGGGTGCGCCCGGTGGTGTTGTCGTCGACGAGCCGGGCCACCTCGCCGGTGTCCATCCCCCGCGCCTCGGCCACGCGGGAGGTCTGCAGGCGGGCGTTGGCGACCGTGATGTGCGGGTCGAGCCCGGAGGCCGACGCGGTGACCGCGTCCACCGGCACCTCGGCGTCGTCGGCCAGGCCGTTCTCGGCCCGATACTCCTCCGTGCGCGCCTCGATGCCCTCCAGCAGGCCCTCGTCGGAGGGGCCGAGGTTGTCGCCGCCGCTGGCGGCCCCGTCGTAGCCGACCGCCGAGGGGCGCGGGTGGAAGTACCCCTCGCCCTCGAAGGGCTGGCCGATCAGCTCCGAGCCGACCGCCTCGCCGTCGCGCTCGATGAGCGACCCGTCGGCCCGGTGCCCGAAGGCGGCCTGGGCGGCGCCGGTGACCACCAGCGGGTAGACGAGCCCGGTGAGGGCGGTGAAGACCAGCAGCATTCCCGCCGCCGCGGTGAGTTGGCGCAGCATGTCAGGACACCCCCAGGGCGGTGAGGACGAGGTCGATGGCCTTGATGCCGATGAACGGGGCGATGAGCCCGCCCAGGCCGTAGACGAGCAGGTTGCGGCGGAGCGTGGCCGCGGCGGTCCCGGCGCGCATGCGCACCCCCCGCAGGCTGAGCGGGATGAGCGCGACGATGATCAGCGCGTTGAACACCACCGCCGACAGGATCGCCGAGTTCGCCGAGGACAGCCCCATGATGTTGAGGGCGTCCAGGGCGGGCAGCACCCCGGAGAACATCGCCGGGATGATCGCGAAGTACTTGGCGACGTCGTTGGCGATGGAGAAGGTGGTCAGCGCGCCGCGGGTGATCAGCAGCTGCTTGCCGACCCCGACGATCTCGATGAGCTTGGTCGGGTCGGAGTCGAGGTCGACCATGTTGCCGGCCTCTTTGGCGGCCTGCGTGCCGGTGTTCATGGCCACGCCCACGTCGGCCTGGGCCAGCGCCGGTGCGTCGTTGGTGCCGTCGCCGGTCATGGCGACCATGGCGCCGCGCGCCTGCTCCTCGCGGATGAGGGCGAGCTTGTCCTCGGGCCGGGCCTCGGCCAGGACGTCGTCCACCCCGGCCTCGTCGGCGATCGCGCGCGCGGTGCGCGGGTTGTCGCCGGTGATCATGACGGTGCGGATGCCCATGGCGCGCATGTGCGCGAACCGCTCGCGCATGCCGGGCTTGACGACGTCCTTGAGGTGGACGACGCCGAGCACCCGCGCCCCGTCCCCGTCCGCGCTCGCCACCGCCAGCGGGGTGCCGCCGGTGGCGGAGATCCGGCCGACCGCGGCGTCCAGGGCGTCGGGCACCCGCCCGCCCCGCCCCTCGACCCAGGTGCGGACCGCGTCGGCGGCGCCCTTGCGGATGCTCACCCGCTCGCCGTCCATCCCGCTCATCCGCGTCTCGGCGGTGAAGGGCACCGGCTCGCCGGCGGCGGTCCCGGCGTCGGCGCCGGCCCCGTGGCGCTCGGAGGCGTACCGCACGATGGAGCGGCCCTCGGGGGTGGTGTCGGCGCGGGAGGCGGCCAGCGCCGCCGCGGCCAGCTCGGCATCGGTGACGCCGGGCATGGGCACCAGGTCCCCGGCCTGCCGGTCGCCGAGGGTGACGGTGCCGGTCTTGTCCAGCAGCAGGGTGTCGACGTCGCCGGAGGCCTCCACCGCCCGGCCCGACATCGCCAGCACGTTGCGCTGCACCATGCGGTCCATGCCCGCGATGCCGATGGCCGACAGCAGCGCGCCGATGGTGGTGGGGATGAGGCAGACGAGCAGCGCCACCAGCACCACCACGCTCTGCTCGGCGCCGGAGTAGGCGGCGAAGGGCTGCAGGGTGGCCACGGCCAGCAGGAAGATGGCGGTCATCCCGGCGAGCAGGATGTTGAGCGCGACCTCGTTGGGGGTCTTCTTGCGCTCGGCGCCCTCGACCATGGCGATCATGCGGTCCAGGAAGGTCCGCCCGGGCGGGGCGGTGATGCGCACCGCGATCTCGTCGGAGAGCACCCGGGTGCCGCCGGTGACCGCGGAGCGGTCGCCGCCGGACTCGCGGATCACCGGCGCGGACTCGCCGGTGATGGCCGACTCGTCGACGCTGGCCACGCCCTCCACGACGTCGCCGTCGCCGGGCACGGTCTGCCCCGCGGCCACCAGGCACACGTCGCCCACGGCCAGTTCGGTGGCGGGCACCTCCTCGGTGCCGCCGGGTGTGCGGCGGCGCGCGGTGGTCGCCGCCCGGCCGCCGCGCAGCGCCGCGGCCTGGGCCTTGCCCCTCCCCTCGGCCATGGCCTCGGCGAAGTTGGCGAAGAGCACGGTGAACCAGAGGAAGGCGGTCACCAGGCCGTTGAAGACGCTCTGGGCGGCGGTCGCCGACGGCAGGTCGCGCACGAACAGCACGGTGGTCAGCACGCTGCCCACCAGCACCACGAACACGACGGGGTTGCGGGCCTGCACCCGGGGGTGCAGCTTGCGGAAGGAGTCGGCCACGGCGCGGCGCACCATGGCGCCGTCCACGGCCGTGCGGCGCCCCGCGGGGCGGGTGCCGGGCCCGTCGGGCCCGGCGGGAGGGGCGGCCGCGGGGGCCGCCTGCTGTGTTTCGGGCACTTCGGTCGTTCTCCTACAGAGACAACTGCTCGACGATGGGCCCAAGCGCCAGGGCGGGCAGGAAGGTCAGTCCGGCCACGATGACCATCACCCCGACGACCATTCCGGCGAAGAGCGGGGTGTGGGTGGGCAGCGTGCCCGCGGTGGCGGGGGCGGGGCGCTTGGCGGCCATGGATCCGGCGATCGCCAGCACCGGGATGATCAGGAAGAACCGGCCGACCAGCATGGCCAGGCCCATCGTGGTGGTGTACCAGGTGGTGGAGGAGTCCAGTCCGGCGAACGCCGAGCCGTTGTTGTTGGCGGTGGAGGCGTAGCCGTAGAGGATCTCCGAGAGGCCGTGCGGGCCGGTGTTGTTCAGCGAGGCCAGGGCGGTGGGAAGCAGCACCGAGGCGGCGGCGAAGCCCAGCAGCACGGTGGGCATGGCCAGCACGTACAGCACGACCAGCTTCATCTCCGCGGCCCGGATCTTCTTGCCCAGGTACTCGGGGGTGCGCCCGACCATGAGCCCGGCGATGAACACCGCCAGCACCGCCATCACCAGCAGCCCGTTCAGGCCGACGCCGACGCCGCCGGGGCTGACCTCGCCGAACATCATGTGGACCATGGCCAGCCCGCCGCCGGCGGGGGTGAAGCTGTCGTGCATGGCGTTGACCGACCCGTTGGAGGTGCCGGTGGTCGAGGCGGCCCACAGGCCCGAGGCGGCGGGGCCGAACCGGACCTCCTTGCCCTCCAGGTAGCCGCCGGACTGGTCGGCGGCGGCGCTCTGGTCCACGCCCAGGGCCTCCAGCCGGGGGCTGCCCCCGGCCTCCAGCGCCATGGTGCCGATGGACATCACGGCCCACACGGCGAGCATGATGCCGAACACGGCCCGGCCCTGCCGCCGGTCGCGCACCATCGCCCCGAAGGTGAAGGCCAGCGCCAGCGGGATCACCAGGATCGCCCAGTTCTCCACGAAGTTGGACAGGGCGGTGGCGTTCTCGAAGGGGTGGGCCGAGTTCATGTCGAAGAACCCGCCGCCGTTGGTGCCGAGCTGCTTGATCGCCACCTGGGAGGCGGCAGGGCCGCCGGGGATGGTCTGGGCGGCGCCCTCCAGCGTGGTGACGACGGTGTGGCCGTTGAGGTTCTGGATCACCCCGCACCCCGCGAGCACCAGCGCCACCAGGGTGGACAGCGGCAGCAGGATGCGCAGCGTCCCGCGGGTCAGGTCGACCCAGAAGTTGCCCAGGGTGGCGGCTCGGCGCCGGGCCAGGCCGCGGAGGAAGGCGGCCATCACGGCCATGCCCGCCGCGGCCGAGACGAAGTTCTGCACGGTGAGCCCCAGCATCTGGGTGAGGTGGCTCATCGTGCTCTCGCCGCCGTAGGCCTGCCAGTTGGTGTTGGTGGCGAAGCTGACCGCGACGTTGAACGCGACGCGGGGCTCGACCGCCGGCAGGTCGACGGGGTTGAGCGGCAGGAACGGCTGGAGCCGCTGCAGCCCGTAGACGGCGAGGAAGGAGACGGCGCTGAACGCCAGCAGCGACAGGGCGTAGGACGTCCAGCGCTGCTCGCTGTCCGGGTCGACCCGGCACAGCCGGTACACCGCCCGTTCGACCGGCAGGAAGAACCGGTCGCCGGGCGCCTTCTCCCCGTCGCCGTAGACCTTGGCCATGTAGCGGCCGAGGAAGGGGGCGGTGGCGAGGAGGGCCGCGATCAGCGCGGCGAATTGGAACCAGGCGGCGCCTGACATCAGAACCTTTCCGGGAAAAGAAGCGCGGCCACCAGGTATCCGGCCAGGGGCAGCGCGAGGACCAGCGCGATGACGTTGTCCGGGCTCACTCGGGGCTCACCTCTGCGGCGGCCGCCGCGGCGGTCCGATCGTGCGCGGGCCGGTGGTCGGCCTCCTCGGCGGAGGCGTCCGCGTCCCTGCCTGCCGCGATGATGCGGTCGCAGCCGCGGACGTAGGCGACGCACAGCGCGAAGAACGCCGCCGCCACGCCCACGAACACGAAGTCGGCCATCGGAGCCGTCTCCTTTCATGGGGATCTCCGGGGAGATCCGTGGGGAATTGCGAGCGGGGGGTAGGGCGCGTTCGCCCCGAAGGGAGATTCAACGCCCTGGACATCACCGGACAAGACGGACTTACGGGTTCTTGACGTCGCCTGCCGACGGAATTGTCGGACCTTTAACGCGCCCCTCGGGGACGTGCGCATCCGCGGTGCACGCACGACGCCCGCACAATGCGCGCAGGCGCGCGACCGGCGCTCATGCCCGCGCCGGGGGCGGCGGCCGTAAAGCACCGGGCCGTTGACAAGGCGGCGCGGACCGCTGATGCTCCCAAGAAGAGGGAGGTGACGCATTCATGGGTGGATGCTCGTGCGGTCACGGCTCTTCGTGCTCTTGCGCGCCGGGCTGCTCCTGCGGCTGCAACGGATGAACGACGGCCCCTGACCCTGTGAACATCTGGGCCCCGACCCAGGCCCCCTACCGAACCGGGCTCCCCCGGTTCCGCCGGTAGTCATGACGCGCCTCCCCGCCCGGCACCGCGCCGCCCGGCCGACGGTCCCCTTCCGCAGCCGGACCGGCCGGACGCCCCCGGCAGGGAGGCGCCGGTGTCCCCTCATCCGGGCGCCGTGCCACCGCCGCCCGCCCTTCCGGCCGCGACCGCTCTCCCCCGCGCACCGGCCCCCCTGCGGGCGCTTCTCCGCCCCGCTGCGCATCCGCTCTCCCGCCCGTCGCCCACAGTGCTCTGAGCCCCCTGGGGGTGCCCCCCCCCGGACAAACGAGCGGGCCCGCGCCACCGCCGGCGGCGCGGGCCCGTCCCCGCGGGGCAGGGCGGGGTCAGCCGCCTCCGCCGACGGCGGCGGCCTTGGTCTTGGCCGCGTCGATGCCGATCAGGGTGGCCACCAGGGCGACGAAGGTGAAGACGCTGCCGACCATGAACGCGCCCGAGATCCCCTCGGTCATCACGGCCGCCGCCCCCTCTCCGGCCGCCTCGGCGCCGCGGCTCGCCGCGCCGAACACGGCCACCAGCACCGCCAGGCCCAGGGCGCCGCCGATCTGCTGGAGCGCCTGGAGCAGCCCCG
This sequence comes from Nocardiopsis endophytica, assembly GCF_027706725.1. Lineage (GTDB taxonomy): Bacteria > Actinomycetota > Actinomycetes > Streptosporangiales > Streptosporangiaceae > Nocardiopsis_A > Nocardiopsis_A endophytica. The sequence goes on along the minus strand of NZ_JAQFWQ010000098.1, from coordinate 11,007 downwards.
AGGCCGCCCCCGAGTCCTCGGCGGGCACACCGGAGACGATGATCATGTTGAGCGGGACCACGCTGAATCCGACGCCGATGCCGAACATCACCATCGGCCCCAGGACCCCGGTCAGGTAGCCGCCGTCGGGGCTGAGCACGGTCAGCCACAAGGCCGCGGCGCTGATCAGCGCCACGCCGGTGGCCGCGATCGGCTTCGGGCCCGTCTTGGGCACCAGCTTGAGCACGATCTGGGCGCCGCCGAAGACCGCGACGGCCATGGGCAGGAACGACAGCCCGGCGATGATCGGCGACTGCTCCAGGACCTCCTGCAGGTACTGGACCAGGAAGAAGAACATCGCGAACAGGGTGGCCGGCACCAGCAGCATGTTCAGCAGGCCCGCGGCGCGGCTGCGCTCGGCGAACAGGCGCAGCGGCATGATCGGCTGGGAGGCACGGCCCTCGTTGAGGACGAACAGCCCCAGCAGGACCACGCCCCCGGCGAAGCAGGCCAGGGTGACCGGGTCGCCCCAGGCGCCCTCGGCCGCCCGCAGGAACCCGTAGACCAGTGCGGTGAGGCCAGCGGTGGAGGCCAGGGCGCCCGCGATGTCGAAGCGCCCCTCGTTGCGCTCGGCCTCCCGCAGCGCCAGCGGCACCAGCGCCACCACGGCGATGCCGATGGGCACGTTGACCAGCAGCACCCAGCGCCAGGAGGCCAGGAAGGTGATCACGCCCCCGGCCAGCAGGCCCAGGGCCATGGCCGACCCGGTGACGGTGGAGTAGACCGCCAGCGCCCGGTTGCGCGGCGGCCCCTCTTCGAAGTGGGTCATGAGCAGGGCCAGGGTGCTGGGTCCGGCCAGCGCGGCGCCGACGCCCTGCAGGGCGCGGGCGGCGACGAGCATCTCGGCGGAGACGGCCAGGCCGCCGATGAGCGAGGCGGCGGTGAAGATCAGCACGCCGACGGTGAAGACCTTGCGGCGCCCGAGGATGTCCCCGGCGCGGCCGCCCAGGAGCAGCAGTCCGCCGAAGGCCAGGGCGAAGGCGTTGACGACCCAGGCGAGCCCGGTCGGGGTGAAGCCCAGGCCCTCGCGGATGTCGGGCAGGGCGATGTTCATGATCGTCATGTCGAGCATCAGCATCAGCTCGACTCCCACGATCACCACCAGCGCCAGGCCGGGCCACCGAGGCGCGGCGGGCGCCGGCGCGCCCTCCAGGGCGGAGGGCGAGGATGCTGTGGACACGGTTCTTCCTCCGGGGGGTGGGGAGGGCGCCGACGAGGCACCATTAGTGGACGTCCGCGTCCACTATATAGTGAACGTAGACGTCCACTACAAGTGCGGGGGCACGCGAACAGGGCACGGCGGGCCGGGGCCCTGCGGCCCGCCCTAGGATGGTGACCGCGCTCGGCTCGGGAAGAGAGGTGGTCCACCGATGCGGCCCAGCGCTGCCGATCCGGCCGCGGAGGCCCCTGCCCGGACCCGGCGCCGGGGCGAGGAGCTCAAGCGGGCGATATTCGCCGCCGTCCTGGAGGAGCTGCGCTCCACCGGCTACGCGAACCTGACCATGGAGAGCGTCGCCGCCGCCGCGGGGACCGGCAAGTCCGCCCTGTACCGCAGGTGGCCGGACAAGGAGGCCATGGTCCGCGACGCCCTGCGCGACACCCTGCCCGACCCCGATGAGGTCCCGCGCACCGGCGACACCCGCACCGACCTCGTCGCCCTCCTGCGCTTCCTGCAGGCGGTGTTCAACCGCACGAGCGGAACGCTCTTCCAGGCGGTCGCCTCGGAGGTGGGATCCGAGACCGGCTTCATGCGCGCGCTGGTCAACGACCACGTGGTCGCCCCCTGCAAAGTGCGCATCCGGGAGGTGCTGCGCACCGCCCTGGCCGAGGGCGGCGACCCGGCCGACGACCTGGACCTGCTGGCCGAGGTCGGCCCGGCGATGCTCACCCACCGCTGCCTGACCGGTGAGTCGACCATCTCCGACAGGTACGTGGAGGACGTGGTCGACGTCGTCCTGGCACGGTTGACCGGCCACGCCCGCCCCGAGAGGCCGGAAGCACAGCGGTGACGCCCCTCAGAGCGGGGACTGCGACCTGCGGTGTCACGGAGGGGCGGTCGACCCCGGCATGCAGAGAGGTCACGCATTCGCGCTTAGAAGGCGCGCGGATAGGCGGGTGCGCTCGGCGTTGATCTCGGGAGAAACGACGCTACCGGGCCGCTTTCAGGGGCGCATTCCCCGAGATCAACGGCGTAGGAGCGGCACGCGGACCTCGGGGGCGCCCACCTCGGATACGCGGACCTGCAGGGCGCTGATCTGACCGGGACGAAGGGCCTCGACGAAAGCGGAGGTCAAGCGGTCGGGCGCGGAGACGGGGGCGGAGCACCCCCTTCCGTGACGCGCGGAATCCAGGTGAACACCCCTTGTAGTAGGACATGGGCGGACTTAGACTCACGCGAGCCCCAAAAGGGCCGACGCTCCCCCACCCGCAAGGAGTCCGCACATGACGCGACGGGTATCCCCGCTCACCCTCGTCATCGCCACCGTCGCCGCGCTGATCGGCGGCGGCGCGGTCGCCGCCCCGGCGGCCGCCTCCCCCGCACCCGCACCCGGCGGCGACGCCGCCGTCCAGCAGACCGTCCTGTACTACGACGCCAGCGGTGCCGCAGAGTTCCAGGACGCGGTGGCGGCCGGTGCCGCCGAATGGAACGCGGCCGTGGACAACGTCGAACTGGTGCCCGCCGAGCCCGGCCGGCGCGCCGAGATCACCATCGTGGCCACCGACGGCTGGCCGATGGCGACGCTGGGCCCGGTGCGGCCCGGCGGGTCGGCCACCGTGTGGTTCGGCCGCCAGGCCGTGCAGGAGGGCTACGACACGGTGCGCATCGCCTCCCACGAGCTCGGGCACAACCTCGGCCTGCCGGACGTCAAGCCCGGGCCCTGCTCGTCCCTGATGTCCGGTTCGACGGGCGGGGTGGGCTGCACCAACGCCACCCCGAACGACCAGGAGCGCTCGCGGGTCGAGCAGCTGTACGGCGGCGGGGCCGCCGCGCAGACCCCGGCCGCGGGCACCGTCCTCGTCGACCGACCCTAGGCCGTTCAGCCGGGGGCGCCGCCCGCCGAGTGGCGGGCGGCGCCCCTTTCGTGTGCGCCGTCGTGCGCGCCTCGAACGCGCCGGTCAGCAGGAGCGGTCGAGCATGCCCGTCAGGGCGGCCTTCTCGTCGCTGTCCACGGCCAGGCCGTAGCGGTGCTTGGCGTTGATCCAGGACTTGGCGTAGTCGCAGTGGACGGCCGATCGGGAGGGCTGCCAGTCGGAGGGGTCCTGGTCGCTCTTCTCCCGGTTGCTGGAGGCGGTGACCGCCCACAGCAGGGGGCCCTCCACGTTGTTGGCGAAGGACCAGCGCTTGGAGGAGGACCAGGTGTCGGCGCCCGAGCGCCAGGCCTCGGCCAGCGGGACCAGGTGGTCGATGTCGAAGGTGGAGGGGTCGGTGGTGGTCTCGCCGTCGAAGGCGCTGAACCAGGTGCCCGAGACCGCGCGGCAGGCGTCGTCGGTCTCCACGTTCTCGCCGTCGCGGCGCAGGACGTATTCGCGGGCGTTGCAGTTGCCGTCGACGGCCCCCCAGTGCGGGAAGAGGGAGCGGTCGTAGGGCTCGGAGGCGCCTTCGGGGCGGACCTGCAGTCCGTCGAGCTGGCTGCGGGCCTCGGAGGCGGAGGGGATGCCGGGCGGAAGCGACGCGGCGGCGGCCGGTGCGGCGGGGAGCAGGGCGGCAGCGGCCGCAGCGGCGACGGCTGCGGCGGACAGGCCGAGAACACGCCGGGGGGTTCGGTGCGTCATGGGGCTCCGTTTCCTCGGTGAGCGGGGTAGGTCTTCGGCGCCTTGCGGCGCTTCGAGCGTCCCCTGTCGAGGCGAGCCGCGCAATGACCCTTGGTTAACGAGCGGTGACGCGTGTCGGACCCGGACGGTGCGGGGCCGTCGTCCACAGGCGCGGAACCCGGCCCCCGCGCCGCCTTCCGGGGCGGCACGCTGGTGCCGCCGGACCGGAGAGGGCCTTCGGACCGGGAAGGGAGGTGCGAGGCGCATGCGATACGTGAGAGGTACGGTGCGCGCGTGGGCGGCGGTGCTCGCCGCCGTGCTCGCGGCCGTGGCCGTGGCCGCCGCAGCGGCGCCGGGGCCGGAGCCGGGGCCGGGGCCGGGGCCGGAAGGGGGAACGGTGGACGGATTCGCGATCGGGCACGTGCCGGCGGCGCTGGCCGAGGGCGCCGAGGTGGAGGCCTCGGAGTACTCCTACACCTGGGGCGGTGTGGACTTCACCGCCCGCACGTGGGAGAGGGCGCTGGCCGACGGGGGCTTCCGGGTGGAGCTCCAGGTGCTGGTGATGCGCGCCGCGTCGCTGACCGGGCCGGAGGAACTGCGGGAGTTCCTGGCCGAATACCACGAACGCGATGCGCGGGAGTGGGAGCTGGAGGAGTTCGACCACCTGGGGTCGCCCGGGTTCATGGGAGCCGCGGAGGCGTTCTGGCTGGAGGACGAGGGCGTGGCCGTGGAGGTCCGGGACAGCGCGGAACTGCTGGGCCGGGATGAGGTCAGAAGAACCGCCCTGGGGATCACCCGGGAGGAGGTGACCGGATCGCGGTGAGCGGATCGCCGTGATTGTCCGGCGTCCGGCGCCGCCCCGTTCCCGGGTCGCCGCGCTCAAACGAGTCCGCGCTTCTCCCGTTCGGCTTCGATCAGCTCGTCCATGAGGGCCTCCGGGGCCACGGTGTAACCGGTGTCGTCGAGGGCGTCGAAGTCCTGGGTGCCCAGGGGCAGGCCCAGCTCGGCGAGTTCGGCGGCCAGCTGCGCAAAGGCGATCCGCTCGTCGGGCTCCGCCTGGTGGCCCGCCCGGTCTGCGGCCGCCGCCTCGGCCAGGCTGAGGCCGGACGTTCCGCGTCAACAAAGCAGCGGTCTCCGACAGGGGTCGGGCACGACGGCGCCGGGGCGGTGGGCCCCACCGCGGGGAACGGTCCCCGCGGGCGGGAGCCCGGTCAGGGGTCAGGGGCGTGCGCGGTCGCCCGGTTCATCGGGTGGCGGTGCGCAGGATTTCAGGACGCCGTCGTAGACGTCGATCTTCGTCTGCACGAAGCGGCGCGCCCTGGCGACGTTCTCCTCCTGCGCGCGCAGGCGCTCGAGGTGCTCGGCCATGATGCGGCGGCGCTCGTCCGCCGTGGCGTCCCCCTGGCGGGCGAGCCGCGTGTAGCGGACCATGTCGCGCACCGGCATGCCGGTGTCGCGCAGGACGAGCACGGTCTCCAGCCAGTGGAGTGTGTCCCGGTCATAGCGCCGCCTGCCGTCGCCGTCCCGGGGGACGGGGCCGACCAGCCCGATCCGTTCGTAGTAGCGCAGTGTGTCCGCCGTCAGGCCGGTGTAGACGGCGGCTTCGGCGATGGACAGTCCGTCGGTCTCGACAACAGCCATGGCCGTCAATGTACGCCTCTTCCGGCACGGAGAGGAGGGCGGTTCCCGGCCCGACCCGGCCCGAAGGCACAGAGCGCCTGCCGAGCCGGGCCCAAGGAGGTCCAAGGAGGTCGTTCCACTCCGAAGGGGTGGGCGCTCAGCCCTCGGCGCCCCCGCCGCTCCCACCGACCGCGGAACGGCGCTCGGCCCGTTTCCGGGCCTGTTCGTGGGCATCGCGGAGAAGCTCTACGGCCCGGTCGAACGTCCGCTCCCCCGGCACGACGACGGCGATCCACCCCAGGGACCCATACACCGGGTGCGGCAGGAACACGTCGGCGGCGGCGAAGTCGGGCGGCCCCACCGCCCCTTCCGGCCCCTCCCCCGCGACCTCGGCGGCGACGGCCTTGCCCACGTGGATGTTCAGCCGCCACCTCCCCTCCGGGTCGAGGTCGGACGCGGTGTCGTCCGGGTAGTCCTTCGTCACGATCGTGGCGTAGGGCTGCTCCCGCTCGGGCACCTTCCCGTCGGGCGCGTAGTAGAAGAAGTGGTCGCCCCAGGCGAGCTCGGGGAACCCGCTGCCCTCCGTGGGCGCGAGCTCCAGCACGCCGTCCAGGGCGCGCACGGCATCGAGGATCCGCTGCATACTCATGGTTGAAGTGTGGGGTTGAAGTGCTTATGGAGGGTTGACCGATGGCCAGCGGGGCGGGAGCGCACGGCGGGACGGCGGCCGGACCGCTCCGTACCAGGGAGGTCTCCGCCGCGACCGGCTACTCCGTCCAGCAGATCCGCGACCTCGAGGCCCAGGGCGTCATCCCTCCGGCGCCCCGGGCCGCCAACGGGTACCGCGGCTTCTCTCCGGAGCACGTGCGCGACCTGTGCGCCTACCGCGATCTGGCGGCGGCCGTTGGGCCCGTCACCGCCCGGCGCACGATGCGGGGCATCCGCGCGTCGGCGTACGACGATGCGGCGGCAGCCGTCGCCGCCCTGCACACCGCTCTCGGCAGGGAGCGGGAGGAGGCGCTCGCCGCGCGGCACGCGTTGCTGGCGATCAGCGCCGAGGCGGCGTCGGACGCCGAGCCCTCCGCAGGAGACGTGATGACGATCGGCGAACTCGCCGGGGCCCTGGGGGTGCGCGCGTCGACCTTGCGGTTCTGGGAGAAGTGCGGGCTCGTCGCACCGGAACGGGTCGCCACGCGGGCGGGCGCGGCACGCCGGTACCCGCTCGCGGCGGTCCGCGAGGCCCGCATCACCGCCGCCCTGCGCGCCGCCGGGTACCGCGTCCCGGACGTGCGCAGGACCATCGAGGCCGTGCGCGGCCTCGAAGGGCTGGACGAGCCGCTCGCGGTGCTGGAGAGCAGGATCGGCGCGATCGCCGACCGGATGGTCGCCCTGCTCCGCGCCGGGACGGCGCTGGCGGAGGTGATCGCCGCGCGCCCGCCCGGCCGGTGAGCGCACCGCCCCCTCGCCCCTCGTCGCCCCCTCAGGCAGCGGACGTGCCCTGCGTGAAGAGGACGAGGAGTGGCAGGGCGGTGTTGTTGACCGTGTGCACGGCCACCGCGGGCCAGATCGATCCGCTCCGCCGCATCACCTCGGCGGCGATGACGCCCACGATGAAGGCGGAGGGGAGGATGTAGTTGAGGCCGTGGAAGACGGCGAAGACGGCCGAGCTCCCGAGGACGCCCACCAGCGGGCCGTAGCGCAGCAGCGCGTTGGTGACGACACCGCGGAAGAGGAACTCCTCGCCGATGGGCGTGAGGATCGCCAGGAACAGGAAGGTGAGGACCAGGGGCAAGGCGCCGCCGCCGGCCGCGTCGAAGTACATGCCCTGGGGGTTGGTGGCCTCGAAGTCGGTGAAGGAGATGATGGCGGCGTTCACGGCCGTCTTGGCGCCGAGGGCGACCACACCGGCCACGACGCCGACGAGCATCCAGCGCCAGGTCGTGCGGCGCACGCCGAAGGCGGCGAGCGGACGGCGGCGGACGGCGTAGGCCGCACCGAAGCCGACGAGGCCCGCGATTCCCGACCAGGCGGCGACGACCAGGCCGAAGGCGACGGGGTCGAGGCTGACGGGGCCGTGCTCGCCGAAGAGGAAGAGCCCCGACGTGGCGACCACGAGCCCGAGAAGCCCGACGGCGATCTCGGGCCAGCCGGGTCGAAGGGGCGATGCGGACGCTGCGGAACCGGTCGGCGGGGTCAGGTGGTCGGGCCCGGTGGCGGACATGGCGGAGGCCTCCTCAACGGCGGTGAAGCCGTGGCGGGAACGGACGTCGCCCCCGGCCCACACACCGGTCGACCAGCGAGACCGAGTGCCGGGGACACCATCGATTCCACCGCCGATGGGACCGCCGCGGCAGTGGCGGCACGTCACGTCGTGGGTGTGACGTGGCGTCACCCCTGGGGCTCCCGCACGCCGCCTCGGGTGCCGAATGTAGAGGTCACCCAACCCCGACCCGAGTAGGAAGGCGGTCCCCCGCACGCGCGGGGAGCACCCCTGTCTGCAGGACGCCTTGGCCACCCCGTCGGGTCCATCCCCGCACGAGCGGGGAGCACATCACCACCGACCGCACCGGCCCCACCGTGACCGTGCCCTACGCAGCCCATCCCCGCGGGCGGGGAGCACGCGATCGCGCTCATCAAGGGGTACTGGGACCTGGGGCTATCCCCACGCATGCGGGGAGCACTCACTCTGAAAAGATCTTGGAAGAGCACGTGCAGGACCATCCCCGCGCGTGCGGGGAGCACGTCGGTCGGACCGGTAGCGGGGTGAGTCCGAGGGGACCATCCCCGCGCGTGCGGGGAGCACCGCTACAAGTGGTGGGCCGCCAAGCGGCCCGGGGGACCATCCCCGCGCGTGCGGGGAGCACCCTCCTTCACCTGCGGTGTTGGGCGGCGAACCTCTACTCCCCGACCACTGTGGCACGATCCCGCAGCTCCGGCGCGTGCTTTCCGGAGTCTGCTCACGCCTTCGTCATGAACCCGCCCCGCGCGATGCCGTCGTTCAGCAGGCGCGGCCAGTCAGGCCGCTCCGGCAGCTCGTCCAACGACAGGACCAGCGCCCCGTCCCTCTCCTGGACGGCCGCGCCCCAGGCCGCCACGTCTCTCGCGTCGTCCACGTCGACCGCACCTTGGATCAACAGCCCGTCGTCCCCCGGGCCGTCGACCACCAGCATGGTCACGCCCGCCTCGATCCTCCATCCGTCGCACACCGGCAACGTGCCGTCCCCCGCACCGCGGAGGACCGGAAGCAGCCCGTGTACCGGAGCCCCGCCCATCAGCAGCACCGGAGCGGGCCCGAACGCGAAAGCGACCTGGTCGCGTGGAAGGAACACGGACCCGACCATGCCACACCGCCGCCCGCCCCGCCCCCTGATCCGCCCACCTCCCCCACGCCCCCGCACTCCTGCGTGGCAGTCTTGTCTCCGCGCCGACCTGCGCGGGGCGGTCCCGCGGGCGTGAGGAGGAGGTGCGCGATGCTGCTGGGCAGCGCCGACCAGGGGCGGACCGACGTCCCCGCCGTACGCGTGGGCGGGGAGTCGATCGACCGGCCCTCACTCTGGGAGGCCGCGTCGGCGTTCGCCGCGCGCATCGCGGGCGCGCCCGCCGTCGCCGTGCACGGGGAGGCCTCGCTCTCCACCGTGGTGGCTGTGGTCGGGGGCGTGCTCGCCGGGGTGCCGGTCGTGCCTGTCCCGGCCGACGCGGGAACGGCGGAGCGGCGGCACATCCTCGGCGACTCCAAGGCCGCGCTGTGGGCTGGACCCGCCCTCGACGAGGTCACCGTCCCGAGCGTCCCCTCCGACCCGGCCGACCGCGCCCCCGCCGGGTTCCGCCCCGCAGACCCGGGCCCAGAGGCCACCGCCCTCATCATGTACACCTCCGGCACCACCGGCCCGCCCAAGGGAGTTCTGATCCCGCGCCGCGCCGTGGCCGCCGACCTCGACGGCCTCGCCGACGCCTGGAACTGGACGCGGGACGACGTACTGGTGCACGGCCTTCCGCTGTTCCACGTCCACGGGCTCGTGCTCGGCCTGTTCGGGGCGCTGCGCACGGGCAGCCCGCTGGTGCACACGGTGCGCCCGCGCCCGGAGGCCTATGCCGCTGCGGCGGAGGCCGGGGGCACGCTGTTCTTCGGAGTGCCGACGGTCTGGTCGCGCATCGCCCGCGAGCGCGACGCGGCGAAGGCCCTTGGGTCGGCGCGGCTCCTGGTGTCGGGCAGCGCCGGGCTCCCGGCCGGCGTCGCCCAGGCGATGGAGGCGGCTGCGGGGCTCGCCCCCGTCGAGCGCTATGGGATGACGGAATCGCTCATCACTCTGGCGTCACGGGCGGATGAATCGGCGAGGACCGGGTGGGTCGGCCGTCCGATCAGTGGTGTCCAGGCCCGGCTCCGCGGGGAGGACGGCGGCCCGGTCGCGGCCGACGGGGAGAGCATCGGCGCATTGCAGGTGCGAGGGGCGACGATGTTCGACGGGTACCTGGGGCTGCCCGATGCGACGGCGGAGGCGTGGACGGCCGACGGGTGGTTCTCGACCGGGGACGCGGCCGCAGTGGACGCCGAGGGACGGTTCCGGATCGTGGGGCGCGTGTCGGTGGACCTGATCAAGAGCGGCGGCTACCGCGTCGGCGCCGGCGAGGTGGAGTCCGCCCTGCTGGACCACCCGTCCGTGCGCGAGGCCGCGGTGGTGGGCGTTCCGGATGACGACCTCGGGCAGCGGATCGTGGCGTACCTGGTGGGCGACGGTATCGACGAGAAGGAGGTGATCGGCTACGTGGCCGACCGCCTGTCGGTGCACAAGCGCCCCAGGGAAGTGCGCGTGGTCGAGGCCCTGCCGCGCAACGCGATGGGCAAGGTGCAGAAGTCCCTGCTCTGACCCCCGGTCGGCGAGGGGAGCGAGGAGGCGTCATGGCCGGGTGGTTCCGCAGCCTCGCCTGCCAGGCGGCGGGTCGCTCGCGGTCCGGGGGTGGGCGGCTCGGCAAGTACCCCACTCACGGCCCCGGCCGGGCGGTGGGCCCCGGGGTGCAAGGTCGCAAGGGCAGCGACGAGGAAAGGTCGGCGGCCTTCGCCGTAGCGCTGTCGGGCGTGGCGCGTGTGCGTGGTCGCCGTAAAGGGCGGCGACGGAACGAGCCGGGCGCTTCCCCGGCCCCGCCAGCCGTCCGGCAGGTCACTCGCGGTTCAGGAGGGGCGGCTCGGCAAGTACCCCACTCTCGAGCCCTGGCCGGGCGGCGGGCCCCCGGGGTGCAAGGTCGCAAGGGCAGCGACGAGGAAAGGTCGGCGGCCCTCGCCGTAGCGCTGTCGGGCGTGGCGCGTGTGCGTGGTCGCCGTCTTGGCGGCGACGGCAGAAGCGGGGCGCTTCCCCGGCCCCGCCAGCCGTCCGGCGGGTTCCTCGCGGTCCGGGTGGGGCGGCGCGGGCGGGTGGGGCGGTGGTGGCCCGCGGTCATGGCGGCCGTCGGCCCGGTGCTCCCCTACCCTGCGATGATCTCGACAGAGGTGCTGTCATCCCGGCGATTTTGACAGCACCTCTGTCGAGATCATCGCCAAGGGGGCGGGCGAGGGGGCGGGGGCATCCTGTGTCGTGAAACCGACGCCTGATCAGCCAAAAA
>NZ_JAQFWQ010000097.1 GCF_027706725.1 Nocardiopsis endophytica | reverse complement strand
GCCGGAATGACAGCACTATTGTCGAGATCATCGCCGGGCAGGGGGCACCGGGCCGGCGGCCGCCACGCGCGCGGGTGGCCGCGTGCCTGCCCGACCACGCACCCACCCGGTCGCGCCGCCGCCCGGACCGCGAGGGGCCTCGCGCCCGGCAGGCGGGGCCGGGGAACCACCCCGCTCACTTCGTCGCCGCCATCAACGCCGACCACGCACACGCGCCGCGCCCGACGTCGCTGCAGGTGGGGCCGCCCTCCTCCGTCGTCGCCGCCCTCCACCCCGCGCTCCGGCAGGCCGCCGCCCGGCCGGGCCCCTCAAGCGGGGTACCAGCCCAGCCGCTCACCCGCTCGCCCACACGCCCCGCGCCGTCAGCCCGGGTCGACAGTCCGGGGCGACAGTGCTCGCTGTGCAGGTCCGAGGGACATGACAGCACTCCAGCGGTCACGGCCCGTGCACCCTGCCGCGTCGCTGCTCGTGCGTGCCCGGACCCCTGTGTCCGCACGGCTCATCCGGGGGAGAGTGGCTGACGGGGATTGACGTGGATCACACCGCCTGTCTAGCCTCGCGGGTGTTCATTTCATTGAACACCCGTTTTGGGGGTGCGACGTGACCGGACATCCGGACGCCGTCGTGGTGGGCGCGGGCATCGTCGGCGCCGCGTGCGCCGAGGCCCTGGGCCGGGCCGGGCTGCGCGTCACCGTCGTCGAACGCGGCGCCCCGGCCGGGGCCACCACCGCGAGCGGTGAGGGCAACGTGCTGGTCTCCGACAAGGAGCCCGGCCCCGAGCTGGAACTCGCCCGATCCTCCCTGCGCCACTGGCCCGACGTCCTCCGCGGGGCCGCGGCCGTCGCTCCGGACGCCCCGGACCCCGAATGGGATCCCAAGGGCGGCCTCGTCGCGGCATTGGGCGGCGGGGCCGAGGACCCGCTGACCGCCTTCGCCTCCGCCCAGCGTGCCGCCGGGATCGACGCCCGCGTCATCGGAGGCGACGAGGCGCGGGGCCTGGAGCCCGGCCTGTCCCCCGAGGTGGGCGCGGCGGTCCTCTACCCGCAGGACGCCCAGCTCCAGCCGGTCGCCGCCGCGACCGCCCTCCTGGCCGCCGTGCGCGCCCGCGGCGGGGAGGTGCGCCACGGCACCGCCGCCCTCGGCCTGGAACGGGGCGCGTCCGGCGCGGTCGCAGGACTGCGCACCGACCGGGGCACCCTGCGCTGCGGCGCCGTCGTCAACGCGTGCGGCCCCTGGGCGGGCGAGTTCTCCCGCCTGGCAGGCGCCCCCGTCGACGTCCGGCCGCGCCGGGGCATGGTGCTGGTGACCGCTCCGCTCCCGCCGGGAACCGTGCGCCGGAAGGTGTACGACGCCGACTACGTGGGCGCGGTGGGCGCGGGGGAGGCCGACCTGCGCACCTCCACCGTGGTGGAGTCCACGCACGCGGGGACGGTGCTGATCGGCTCCAGCCGCCAGCGGGTCGGATTCGACGACACCGTACGCGTCGAGGTGCTGCGCGCGATCGCACGCAAGGCGGTGGCCCTGTTCCCGGCGCTGGCACGGGTCCCGGTGATGCGCGCCTACGGGGGGTTCCGCCCCTACACGCCCGACCACCTGCCCGTCATCGGGGAGGACCCGCGCATCCCCGGCCTGTGGCACGCGACCGGCCACGAAGGGGCGGGCGTGGGCCTGGCCGCGGGGACGGGGCACCTGCTCGCCGCCCTCGTCACCGGCACACCGGCCGACACCGACCCGCACCCGTTCCGCGCCGACCGGCCGGGCGTCGCGCTCGACCCTCCGCCCGCCACAGCGGACACCACGGCCGACGGGGAAGGCGAGCCACACACTCCAGGGAGAGGAGAGCGCTCGTGAGTGATCGACCGACCGTGCCGGTCGGAGGCGGGAGGGCTGTCGCCGTCCCCGGCCGCTCCGCCCGTTGCGGTGCCGGGTGGCCTCCCGGGTTCTTGTGGGAGGTCTCCTCGCGGGCGGCCCCGGCGTGCACCGGCGGAGAGGAGGACGGTCGTGAGTGATCGGCTGACCGTGACCGTCGATGGCGAGAGGACCACCGCGGTCCCCGGGCAGACCGTGGCCGCGCTCCTCATCGGGCTCGGGCGCCGTTCTTGGCGCACCACCCGTGGCGCCGGGCGGCCGCGCGGGATCTTCTGCGGGATCGGCGTGTGCTTCGACTGCCTCGTCGTGGTCAACGGCGAATCCGACGTGCGGGCCTGCCGCCGCCGCGTCGCCGACGGCGACGAGATCCGCGTTCAGCACGGTGCGGAGAACCCGTCATGAGCGCGCTTCGGCCAGTGGGCCCCGTGAGCGCGACCATCGCGACCACTGTGCAGCGCGCGGGGCTCCCGAAGGCAGGGCAGGGTTCGGAGCGGGTCGCAGGTGCCGCCATCGGACCGTGCGCGGCCAGCCCCGGGCCCTGCGCGGCCAGCCCCGGACCGCGCGCGGCCATCGCACCCCTGGACCGGTTTACGGCACGACGAGCGCCCGGAGGCCTGCGTCGAGCGGAGAACCCGTCATGACCGCGAACCCCTCCGTCACCATCGTCGGCGCCGGGCCCGCAGGGCTGGCCGCCGCTCGTGCCGCCACCGCCGCCGGGGCCCGCGTCCGCCTCATCGACGCCGAGCCCGCGCCGGGAGGGCAGTACCTACGCGGCGACGCGCTCGGCGTCCAGGAGGACGGCCGGTCGGCCCCGGACCTCCCCGGCGAGGTCGAGCACTTCCCCGACACCGAGGTGTGGGCGCTCGAACCGCTCTCCGGCGGCGGCGCACGGCTCCATCTGCGCACCGGCCCCGCCGACGGCTCCGCCGGTGCGGGCGTGGCCGCCCCGGACGACGGGCCGAGAGCCTCTGTCGACCGCGCCGTGCCGCACCACGCCGTCCGCACCATCGACGCCCCCGTCCTGGTGCTGGCCACAGGCGCCCATGACCGCGTCCTGCCGTTCCCCGGGTGGGACCTGCCCGGTGTCGTCACCGCAGGAGCCGCCCAAGCCCTCGCCAAATCCCAGCGCACCGCCATCGGGAACACAGCGGTCGTCGCCGGGACCGGACCCTTCCTGCTCCCCGTCGCCCGCTCCCTCCACGGCGTCGGCGCGCGCGTGGCCGCCGTCCTCGAAGCGAACGCGCCCGTGTCCGGCTGGCTGCGCGACCCCGCGGGCACCGCCGCGGGCGCCGGCAAACTCGGCGAACTCGCCGGGCACACCGCCGCCCTGGCACGCCACCGCGTCCCCTACCGCACCCGCACCGCCGTCATCGCGGCCCACGGGGACGGCGCCCTCGAAGCGGTCACCACCGCACGGCTCGACCCCGACTGGCGCCCGCTCCCCGGCACCGAGCACACCATCGCCGCCGATGCCCTCTGCCTGGGCTTCGGTTTCACCCCGCGACTCGAACTCGCCATCGCTGCGGGCTGCGCGACCACCGGCGGGTTCGTCCTCGTCGACGCCGCGCAGGCCACCTCCACGCACGGCGTGTTCGCCGCCGGAGAACCGACCGGCATCGGCGGCGCCGCGCTCGCCGCCGCCGAAGGGGAGGTCGCCGGTACGGCCGCCGCGCGCGCCGCTGGCCACCGCGTCGCCCCGCCCTTGAGCGCCCTGCGCCGTGTCCGCACCGGCCGCCGGTTCGCGGCGGCGCTCTCCGCCGCACACCCCGTCCGCTCCGGCTGGAAGGAATGGCCCAAGGACGACACCGTCGTTTGCCGCTGCGAGGAGGTACCCCTGCGCGACCTCCGTGCCGCAGCGCGCTCCGCCCCGGGCGGACGCGCCTTCAAACTCGCCTCCCGGGCCGGGCTGGGCCTGTGCCAGGGGCGGATCTGCGGACGCAACACCGCCGACCTCATCGGCCTCACCCACGACGACGCCCGGCGCTTCGACCGCCGCCCCATCGCCGTCCCCATCCGCCTCGGCGACCTCGCCGGCGACACCTGACTCCGCCCGGCCCACCCGGCCGCCTTACGACCGCCGCCACTACCACCGCTGCTGCCGCCACCACCGCCACGAACACCGCCACGAACACCGCCACTACCGCCGCCACCACCAGGGAGACGCACCATGCCCGACGAAAGGCTCGACGGCGTCATCGTCGCCACCGCCCTGCCCTACGCACCCGACGAGCGCGCCCCCGCAGGCCTGCGCGTCGACCTCGACGCCTACGCCGAACACTGCCGCTGGCTCATCGACAGCGGATGCCGGGGTGTGGGCCCCAACGGCTCCCTAGGCGAGTACTCCTCCCTGGAGCCCGACGAGCGCAGAGCCGTCGCACGCACCGCCGTCGAGGCGGTCGGCGGCGACGGGGCCGTCGTCGTCGGCGTCCACGGCGTCGGCGCCCACCAGGCCCGCATGTGGGCCGAGCGCGCCGCCGAGGACGGCGCCGACGGCGTCCTGTGCCTGCCGCCCACCATGTACCGCGCCGACCGCGCCGCCGTCCTGCACCACTTCGAGCAGGTCGCCTCGGTCGGCCTGCCCGTCATGGTCTACAACAACCCCCTCGACACCAAGGTCGACCTGGACCCCGGCCTCGTCGCCGAGATCGCCGCCATCGACAACGTCGTAGCCGTCAAGGAGTTCTCCGGGGACGTGCGCCGCGTCCTCGAACTGCGCGAACGCGCACCGGACCTGGCCGTCGTCGCCGGAGCCGACGACGTCGTCCTGGAATCCCTGCTCATGGGCGCCACCGGCTGGTTCGCCGGGTTCCCCAACGTCTTCCCCGCCGCCTCGGTGCGGCTGTACGGGCTCGCGCGCGCCGGCCGCCTGGAGGAGGCGCGCGCCCTGTACGAGCCCCTGGTGGGCGCGTTCCGCTGGGACTCGCGCACCGAGTTCGTGCAGGCGATCAAGCACGGCATGGACATGGTCGGCCGGTACGGCGGCCCCTGCCGCCCGCCCCGCGGCCCCATCACCGGGCAGCGCCTCGCCGATCTGGAGGCCGACATGCGCCGCGCCATGGACCACCTCGACGCGCACCCCGCGGCGGCCTGAGATGCGGGCCGCGCGCTACTTCTCCGCCGTCGACTCCCACACCGAGGGGATGCCGACCCGTGTCATCACCGGCGGTGTGGCACCCGTGCCCGGCGCCACCATGGCCGAGCGCCGCGCCCACTTCGCCGAGCACCTCGACCACATCCGGGAGCTGCTCGTCAACGAGCCCCGGGGGCACCCCGCCATGAGCGGGGCGGTCCTTCAGCCTCCCCTGCGCCCCGACGCCGACTGGGGTGTGCTGTTCATCGAGGTCTCCGGCCTGCTCCCGATGTGCGGCCACGGCACCATCGGTGTGGCCACCGTCCTGGTGGAGACCGGCATGGTGGAGGTCGCCGAGCCGGTCACCCGCGTCCGCCTGGACACCCCGGCCGGGCTGGTCACCGCCGACGTGGCCGTCGAGGACGGCCGGGCGGAGGCGGTCACCTTCCGCAACGTCCCGGCGTTCCCGGTGGAGACCGGCGCCTCGGTCACCGTGCCGGGCCTGGGCGAGGTCGCCTACGACATGGCCTACGGCGGCAACTTCTACGCCGTCGTTGACATCGCCGACCTGGGCATCCCCTTCGACCGGGCCGAGCGGGACCGGATGATGGAGGCCGGGATGGCGATCATGGCGGCCATCAACGAGCAGGCGCGGCCGGTGCACCCGGCCGACCCCGGCATCTCCGGGTGCAAGCACGTACAGCTCGTCGCCCCCGGGCGGGACGGGGCCGACGCCCGCAACGCAATGGTCATCCACCCGGGCTGGTTCGACCGCTCGCCCTGCGGCACCGGCACCAGCGCGCGCATGGCCCAGCTGCACGCGCGCGGAGAACTGCCCCTGGGCCGCGACTTCGTCAACGAGTCCCTGATCGGGACGCGCTTCACCGGGCGCCTCATCGAGACGACCGACGTCGGCGGCCTGCCCGCCGTCGTCCCGACCATCACCGGCCGCGCCTGGATCACGGGCATGGGCCAGTACCTCCTCGACCCCCGGGACCCGTTCCCGCGCGGGTTCACCCTGTAGCGCAGGAAGAGCACCTGACGAGGCGGGACGGGGCGCGGCGCCGGGCACGGGCCCGCACCGGCCTGCATGGGGCCTGCACCGGCCCGCACGGGCGGCGTCCGACGGCGCGGACGGCTCCTGCCCCTGCCCGTGCCTTTGCCCACGCCCCTGCCCGCGTCGCCCACCCGGTGCGCGGCCGTCCGGCCACGACGCGACGCCCCTGCGCCGTCAGGGCTTCCCGGCGCCACCGACGCGGGACGGCCGTCCGGCCGCGTCCCGCCCACTCGCCCACTCCCCATCCCCCACGGCCCGCCCGCGCGCTCTCAGGGCCGGTGCTCGTCCTCCGCGCATACGGAACGCAGACCCGCCGAGCCGCCCCCCCTGAGCGCCGTCGACGGGCCGACCCACGGACGACCGGAAGGCGGTCCGCCATGGATTTCCTCGTCACGCTCAACGACCGGCTGTGGGACCCCCTCGTGGTCCTCGCACTCGGGCTGGGACTCGTCCTGACCGTCCTCACCCGGGGCGTGCAGTTCCGCCGCGTCCCCGACATGCTCCGCCAGATCCGCGGAGGGTCCGGCACGGAGGCGGGTGTCTCCTCCTTCCAGGCGCTGATGCTGACCCTCTCCAGCCGCATCGGCGTCGGCAACATCGCCGGAGTCGCCACCGCCGTCGCGGCCGGAGGCCCCGGGGCCCTGGTGTGGATGGCGGTCATGGGCCTCCTCGGCGGCGCCCTCGCCTTCGTCGAGGCCACCGTGGCCCAGATGTACAAGCGCCGCGTCGACGGCCGCTACTGGGGCGGCATCCCCTACTACATCGAGCGCGGCCTGGGGCAGAAGTGGCTCGCCGTCGTCGCGGCGCTCACCGCGCTCACCCTGTACGCCGTCCTGGCCCCCGGAGTGCAGGCCAACAGCATCACCGCGGCGTTCGACACCGCCGCCGGGCTCGACCCGCGCATCACCGGCGCCGTCCTGACGGCCCTGCTCGGCTTCATCATCGTCGGCGGGCGAGCCCGCATCGTCGCCGCCGCCGACAAGCTCGTGCCCGTGATGGCCGTCGGCTACATCGCGGCGGCCCTGGCCGTGCTGGCGGCCAACGCCTCGGCCGTTCCGGGGGCGCTGCGCCTCATCGCGGCCAGCGCCGTCGGCGCCGACGCGGTCTTCGGCGGCATCGTGGGCGCCGCCGTCGCCTGGGGCGTGCGGCGCGCGGTCTTCTCCAACGTCGCGGGGGTCGGCGAGGGCACCTACGGCGCCGCGGCCGCCGAGGTCTCCCACCCGGTCAAGCAGGGCCTGGTGCAGGCGTTCTCGGTGTACGTCGACACGCTGTTCGTGTGCACGGCCACCGGGCTCATGATCGTGGTCACCGGGAACTACAACGTGACCGCGCCCGACGGGAGCACGGTGGTGGAACACGTCCCGGGCACCGAGGCCGGGCCCGCCTTCACCCAGGGCGCCGTCGGCACCCTCTTCGCAGGCGCCGGGCCGCTGTTCGTGGCCGTGGCGCTGGCCCTGTTCGCGTTCACCGCGCTGATCGCCTTCACCTTCATCGCCGAGACGAATCTGACCTACCTGTTCGGGGCGGCGCCGCCCCGTGCCGCGCTGGCGGTCCTGCGCGGCGCGGTGCTCGCGGTGACGCTGTACGGGTCGGTGGAGTCGGCCGACCTGGTGTGGGCGGTCGGCGACGTCGGCTACGCGTCGCTGGCGTGGGTGAACATGCTGTGCCTGCTGTTCCTGGCCAGGCCCGCACTGGCCGCGCTGCGCGACTACGACGCCCAGCGCAGGCAGGGCCGCGACCCCGTGTTCGACCCGGAGGCAGCGGGGGTGCGCGGCGCTGAACTGTGGGAGCGGGGAGGCGCGCGGCGCCCGGACGCCTGAGCCGCCCGGCGCCCCCGCCCGGCGCCCGCGCCCGGCTCCCCTCGCCCCGCGCTCACTCCGTCATGTCGAACTGCGCGATGACCTTGTCCGGGCGCAGGCGCGCGACGACCTCTCCGGGGACGCCGTTGCGGCGGCCGAACTCCTCGGCGCGTTCCCGCCCCATATAGCGTCCTGCGATCTCGGTGGCGGTCCGCAGCAGTTCGCCGGGGTCCTCCGAGAGCGCGACGCGCCCCTGCACCTGGACGAAGGCGAACGGCGGCTCCTCCAGGTCGACGCTGACCGCCACACGCGGGTCACGGGCCATGGAGCGCCCCTTGGCGGTCTCCCTGCCGGTGTTGAACACGATCTCCCCGTCTTCGACGATGAACCAGACCGGAGCCACCAGGGGGCGGCCGTCGGAAGCGGTGTAGGCGAGCTTCGCGGTGCGCGTGCCCTCCATCAGGAAGTCGCGCACGCGGGTGTCGTTCAGGGATGGCATGCGTTCACGGTAGTCCGCGCACCGGCCTCGGCCGGTGCGCGGGCGCGTGTGTCGCGGAACGGGGAGTCCCGGCTCCGTGGCGGGCTCGTGGCGGCCCCCCTTGGCTGCCTCGTCGGCGGGGGAGGCGGGCGCCCCGCGCGCTTGCGGTACACTCTCCGTCGTGACCTGCCAGAAGCACCGCTATACGTTTATCGAGCCGGCCCGGGTGCGGCCGGCCGCTGGAGCGTGAGCAGAGCGGTCGACGGGTCCCGAGCCGGCTGAGAGCGAGAAGGCGACGCCTTCCGCTCTTTTTCTTTTTCCAGCGGTCGGCTCCCCTTTGGCCAGGGCGGTCGACCGCCCATAGGCCGAAAGGAATCAGCGACGATGACCCCCACCGATGGCGCCGCCGAAGCGAACGCCCCTCAGGTGCAGGAACTGCGCGGGCGCATCGACCAGGTCGACGCAGAGCTCGCCGAGCTGCTCGAACGGCGCGCGCTGCTGGCCGCGCAGGTGCAGCGCCTCAAGCCGGTCGGCGGCTTCGCCGGCCGCGACGAGAAGCGCGAGCGGAGCCTCGTCGCCGCCATGGCCCGCCGCGCCCCGAGGCTGGGGGAGCGGCGCCTGTCCCGCATCATGCGCGCCGTGATCGAGGCGGGTCTGGACGCGGCCGAACAGGACCGGTCCCGCGCCTGACGCCCTGGACCGTGCCCGTCCCGATGGGGGCCGTGGCCGACCACGGGAACGCGTGGTAAGAGAAGGGCGTCCTGGAACGGGCCCGAGCGCACGGAGGTGGCCGTGGCCGACGGGAGTGCACCGGTCGCCCGCACGCGGCCGCCGGAGCCGGTGAGTCACACGACGATGGAGCTGCTGCGCGTCGGCCCCTTTCACGAGGCCCTGCGCGCGGCGGTCGAGGACAGCGGGCTGACCCTGGAGGGCCTGCAGCGGCGCATCCGCGCGCGCGGGGTGCGGGTCAGCCTCACCGCGCTGAGCTATTGGAGGCAGGGCCGCAGCAGGCCCGAGCGCCCCGACTCGCTGCGCGCGCTCGGTGCCATCGAGGAGATCCTGCGCCTCCCCGACGGCTCGCTGCTCGCGCTGCTCGGCCCACCGCGCCCGCGCGGGCGGTGGGCCCACCGCCCGGGCCGTGCGTTCCCCGGCCCGGGCGACCCCGTGCCCTTTCCGCCGGGCATCGGGGCCCCGGTCGCGTGCGACACGGCGCTGCGCGCGTTCTGCCAGATGGACAGCGTCCTCGTGGGGGCCGACCGGTCGATCCGGCGGGTGGGGACCCGCATGGTGCTGCGTGCGCTGGACGACGGACCCGAGCGGTGCACGGTCGTCTACAGCGGAGAACCGGGCGTTCCCCCGTCGGCCATCCGCCCCGAGGCCGTCGAGGGCTGCACCGTGGGGCGGGTGCGCAGCCACCCCAGCGACCCCCTCGTCGCCGCGGAACTGCTCTTCGACCGGGCGCTGCACGCCGGGCAGACGCAGCTCATCGAGTACGCCTTCACCATCACCGACCCGACCGCCAGCAGGGACTTCCGCAGGGCGTTCCGCTATCCCGCACAGACCTACGTCCTGGACGTCCGCTTCGACCCCAGCGCGCTGCCGCGCCGGTGCTTCCGCTTCTCCCAGCCGGACCCGGCCTCGCCCGAGGTGGTCGAGGGCGAGCTCGACCCCGCGCCCTGCGGGTCGGTGCACATCGCCGAACACGGAATGGGCGGCGGGGTCCTGGGCATCGGCTGGGACTGACCGGCGGCGGCCTCACGGCTGACCCACGGCGGGCCCACGGCGGGCCCATGGCGCCTCATCCCCGCCGTATGCGCCCGCCCGGCCGCTCCGCGCCCCGGATCACCGCTGGGCGGAGAAGGCCTCCACGACCTGGTGGAAGTCGTCGTCGGCGTACAGGGCGATGCTCCTGGCCTCGTGGTCGACCTCCACCCGCACGGGCCGCAGGTCCGGTCGGCCGTCGGGGCCGCCGCCCGGGCGCCACCAGAACACCTGGTCGGTGATGGGCCTGTCGCCCTGGACGTAGTGGGCGGCCACGTCCTGCAGCGTCTCCAGGGCGGCGACCGGGTGGTGCCCCCCGATCGGGTGGGCGATGACCACCTGCGGCACCGGGAGGATGACCAGTGCCCCGGACGGCGGCACCCCGCCCAGCGCGCGGTCGAGCGTGTGCACGTGCGCCGCCATGTACGGGTGGTCGCCCCCGATGTGCACCAGCGGGATTCCACCGGGCCCCTCGTGCGGGGTGATCTCCGCGGGTTCCTCCACCGAGTTGCGGATCGCGTCCTGGAACGCCCGCTCGGGCGAGGCCCCGGTCCGGTCGAGGGCGGAGCGCTGGAGCGCCTGCACACTGTCGGGAAAGTCGACGGCGACCGTCTCCCACAGCCCCGGCGCGAGCTCGCGCGTCACGAGTCCGGCGCGGACCTCCTCGGTCAGGGCCGACTCCGGGTACAACCGCAGGCGCAGGGCCTGAACCCCATCGCCCGTGACGGACTCGGGCTGGTGCGCGGCGCGCCCCAGGTCCCGTGCGCAGTCCCGGGCGAAGTCCGCGGCCAGCGCCTCGACTTCGGCGGCCGGACGGCCCTCGACGGCCGATCGGTAGCCGCGCGCGTCGATCTTGCCCGCGAACCCGTCGGGAGCCTTCAGCCCGATCGTCCCCGGGTCGAGGAAGACCGCCGTGAACCCCTGTCCCTCCAGGGCCCGCAGCACCGTGTGGCCGGCGGTGTCGTCCTGCGGAAGCGGGTAGTGCGTGCCCAGCGGGACCCCGCGGCGCCGGAAGCCGCGCATCATGCCGCGGACCACGCCCGCGGCGAACTCGGGCAGGTCACCGGGCGGCAGGCCGGCGGCCTCGCGGAAGGCGTCGCCCAGGTCGAGGTCGGTGGTGCCGCCCCCGGGCAGCTCCATCCGCATCCCGGCCGGGGCGATGTGCTCGGCCCGGATGCGCTCGCGGGAGAAGGCCTCCAGCAGGGCGGAGGCGAAGTCCGGCCCCGGGGCGCTCTCGGCGGCGTGCCGGCGGTGCCGACCGTGCGCCGGTGTCATCTCGTCACTCACGTCCCCTGCGACGCTGTGGGCCCCCGGTGCGGTTCCCGTTCCCCTTTACCCGGACGGAGCCGTGTTTTACCCGTCACGGGCGATGATGGCGGTGAGGGGGTGGCTGACGTGGTCAATCCTGTCTGGACCGGCACCCTGACGTTCGGCATGGTCTCGCTGTCGGTACGGCTCTACAGCGCGCGCGAGCGGCACGGCCCGGTCATGCACCAGTTCCAGCGCGGGACATCGGACCGGATCCGCTACAAGCGGGTGAACGAGCGCACCGGGAAGGAGGTCTCCCGGGACGACATCGTCCGCGGCGCGCGCGTGGACGAGGGCGACGGGGAGGACTATGTGGTGCTGGAGCCCCAGGACCTGGAGTCGATCCTCCCGGCGCGCTCCCGCGCGATGGAGATCCGCGGGTTCGTCCCCCGGAGGCAGGTCGACCCGCTCTGGTATGCGGCGACGTACTTCATCGGCCCCAAGGAGCGCGCCGCGGCGAAGCCCTACCGGCTGCTGTGCTCGGCCCTGGAGCGCACCGAACGGCTCGGCCTGGCGACGTTCATCATGCGCGACCGCGAGCACCTGGTCCTCGTGGGGCCGCAGCAGGGCGTGCTCTCGGCGTCGACGCTGTGGTGGCCGGACGAGGTCCGCGACCCCGAGGACGTGATGCCGCCGATCGCCGAGACCGACCTGAGCGATTCGGAGCTGGAGCTGGCCGAGCAGCTCGTGGAGGCCATGGCGGCGGACTGGGAGCCGTCCGACTACAGCGACGCCTATGAGGAGCGGCTGGAGGAGCTGATCGAGGCCAAGAGCAAGGGCCGCACCATCACCTACGAAGAGGAGGAGCCCGAGGAGCGGGGCACCGTCGTCGAGCTGACCGACGCCCTCCGGAAGAGCCTCAAGGAGCGGAAGAAGAACGGGAAGGGCACAGGCGGCAAGGAAAAGGGCGGCGGGGCCACGCGCGCGCGTGCGCCCAGCCCGCGCCGCGCCGAGGAGCCTGGGGGAGCGGCGGAGCGGACCGGCAAGCGGACGAAGAAGGAACTGCTCAAGGAGGCGGGGGACCTGGAGATCCAGGGGCGCTCGAAGATGAGCCGGGACGAGCTGGCCGAGGCGGTGGAGGAGGCGAGGAACGCACCTTCGCGTGCGGCGCGCTGAACCTCCGGGGCCCACGCGCCCCGTGCCGGTGTCCGTCAGTCGCCCCGGTCCGACTCGATCTCCAGGCCCCACGGCACCTCGCCCGGCGACAGGTCGGGGCGGGGACGGATGTAGCGCACCAGGTGGCGCCACTTGCCGCCCGCCACAGACGCGTCCGGCTCGATCTCCACCACCAGCTCCGGTTCGACACGCGTGTAGGGCTGGCGCGACTCCCGCCCCCAGGCGGGACCGAGCGTACGGGGCCACGGGTGGTCGTCGCCCGCCTTGGCCAGGAGGCCGTCGAGCCCCTCACGCTGCGCCTCGTCCAGGTCGGAGGTGCGCCCCACCGGCCGCAGCGCTCCCGTCCCCGGGTCGCGGCGCCCCAGGATGAGGGCCCACGGACGGTCCGGGCGGCCCACCACGCCCCCCACCACGGCCTCCGTGGTGGCGACCCGCTTGAGCTTGTCCCACCCCCGGCGGCCCGGCCGGTAGGAGCGCCGGTCGTCCTTGATGACCAGCCCTTCGATCCCCGTGTCGGCCAGCCCGTCGAACCATTCGCGCGCCGTGGCCGGGTCGCCGGTCTGCCAGCCCAGGACGATGTGCGGGTCGTCGACGCCGTCGAAGAGCCGTTCCAGCCGGGAGCGGCGGTGGCGCAGCGCGCGGCGGGTGAGGTCGGCGCCGTCCTCGCGCAGCAGGTCGAAGAGCACGATGTGGCACGGCTCCTCGGCCGCCAGGCGCCGGGCCGAGCGGGGAGAGGCGCGGTTGCGCCGCTGCAGGGCGGCGAAGTCCAGGCGGCCGCCGGCCCAGCGGACGATCTCGCCGTCGACCAGGAGCCCGCCGGGCAGCTGGGCGTCCAGGGCGGCGGCGACCTCCGGCCAGCGCGTGTCCAGGCGGCGGCCGCGGCGCGACGTGATGCGGGTGGGGCCGGTCGACGCCAGCGCGCGGAAGCCGTCCCACTTCGGTTCGTACACCAGGTGCGGGCCTTCGGGCAGGACGGGCACCGTGCGCGCCAGCATCGGTTCCACATGGAGACGGTGCCCGGCCCGTGCCCAGGGCAATCGTCGGCGGGAGGGGGGTGGGGCGGAGGGCGCCGCAATGGGTCTGGGCAGGGGCGGGGACCGCGCCTATCGTCGCGGGTGTCCCGCCGCACCCGGCGGCCCCGGCGCCGCGCAGACCGGCCCCGGACGTCCTCCCGCACTGCGAGGAACGCCATGCCCCACATCCCCCTCACGCCCACGAGAACCCGGCCCCTCGAACGGACCCTGCACGCCCTGAGGGGCGCCTGCGTCGGCGCCGCGGCGCTGGCGGCCGTGTCCACCGCCGCGCTCCTCGCGGTACCGGCCCCCGCCTCCGCCGATGGGGCCGACACCCAGCAGGCGGAGATCGTGGCCGGAGACCCCTTCTACAACGACTCCGCTCCCACCGGCAGGCGCTGCACGATCGGCGCCGTCGTCACGGTCGGGTTCCTGGCCGACCCGTCCTGCGGCTCGGCGGGCGACAGGGTCAGGGGCCGCGACGGCGGCACCGGGACCGTCGCCTGGAGTTCCGAGGCGAGCGGGGCGCTGCTCGTGGAGGCCGACGACAACTGGAGGCCCACCCCCTACATCAACACCTACGGCGGCGCGCGGGGGACCGTCCGCGGGACGAACGAGGCGCCCGTGGGCGCCGCCGTCTGCCGGACCGGGTCGACCACCGGGTGGCACTGCGGGGTCATCCAGGCGAAGAACCAGACCATCACCACCCCTGACGGCCACGTGTACAACGCGACCCGCACCAACGTCTGCGCGGAACCCGGCGACCAGGGCGGGGCCTTCTACTCCAACGGCCACCTCCAAGGGCTCACGCTGGGCGGCTCGGGCAACTGCTCGAGCGGCGGGACCACGTTCTTCCTGCCCATCAACCCGATCCTGTCCCGGTACGGACTCACACCGGTGACCGGGTAGAGGCGTCGGAGCGGATCCGGGTGTGGGCCCCGATCGAGCGGGATCCGTTGCACAACGGCGCCCGATCCGTGATGCTCCGACGGCACGCCAGGGCGACAATGGAGCCCAGGAGTGGACGAGGACCCCGCGCCCGGCGGGAGGCCCGCGGACGTGCGGCCCTCACGGGAGGTGAATGCCATGTCCACGATCGCTCACGCCCGCTCGCACGCGCTCGTGCACGCCTGGCGGGGCCTGGTCTCCGGCCTGGCGGGCGGCATCGTCTTCGGGGCCCTGATGGCCGGCACGGGAATGCTCCCGATGGTCGGCATGCTGGTGGGCACGGAGAACGCGGTCGCCGGGGGAGCGGTGCACCTGGTGATCTCGGCCGGGTTCGGTGTGCTCTTCGGCCTCATCGCGGGCGCGATCGCCGACCGCCCCGGGCCGGTACTGGCCGCGGGCGCCGTCTACGGCCTCTTCTGGTGGGTGGTGGGAGGCCTGGCCCTCATGCCGGCCATGCTCGGCATGCCGCTGTTCCAGATCACCGCGAACGCGTGGGCCAGCCTGCTCGGGCACCTGCTGTACGGCCTGGTCACGGCGGCCGTCCTGATGTGGATGAGCCACAAGGAGGTGTGAGGCGCGACCGGGGCGCCGCACCCGCACGGCGCGGGGCGGCGCCCCGCTGCGTCCCGCCCGGGCGAGGGGGCCGACCGCTCCGGGGCGGTGGCGCGGCCGCGCCGCGAGTGGCAGGCTGGTGAGGCGTGGCCGTACGTGACCGAATCACCGATACCGAATGGTCCCTGCTGGCGCCGCTGATGAACGCCGGCGCCGGGGGAGGAGGGGCGCCGGAGGACCTGCGCCCCGTGGTCGAGGCGGTGCTGGAGCGCCTGCGCACCGGCTGCCCCTGGCACGAGCTGGGCGGCACCACCGCCGAAGGGGAGGCCGCCGCCGGGTGGTACAGGCGCTGGAGCGCCGACGGCACCTGGCAGCGCATCGCCGACCGCCTGCGCATCGATCCGGCGACCGGCCGGAGCCTGGTGGACAGGCCCCAGGTGGAGGCGGCGTGCGCGGTGCGCCCCGCCCCCGTCTCGGTCTGGATGGGGTCCAGGTGCGCCCTGCGGCGCACCCACCGCCCGCACGGCGGTGGCACGCGCTAGGCGTACCCGCCGCGGAGGCCCGCTCCGCCCGGAACGGGCCGAGTGGGCCTCCGGTACCGGTGGGGATCACGGCATCCGCCACCGGTACCGGAGGCCCCCGGCGGCCCATGCCGCCCGTGCCGGCGCCGGATCGCCGCGGCCGTCACATCTGCGGAGGGACCGCGGCCCTGCCGCCCGGGGTGAGCTGCGCCCGCCAGGCGGCGGGCGGGCGGCCGACGGGGGCGGTGGACACGATCCGGTCGTAGGGGGCGCGCCGGGCGTACCCCTGCTCGGGGCGGGAGATCACCACCTGCGCCGGGCAGCCCGCCTGGGCGAGGCGCCAGCGGGCGGCCGCCGCCTCCGCGGGGTCGGCGGCCGTCGCCGTCACCAGTGCGGGGTCGCCCGTCCGGTGGCAGATCAGGGCGGTGGCGTAGCCGCTCCCGCAGCCCACGTGCAGGACCCGCATCCCCGGGCCGATGCCGGCGCCGTCCAGCACCGTGAGCAGGGTGGCCAGGGCGGGGTCGGGGCCCACCGGGTCCGGGGACCACAGGGGGCGGGCGGAGAAGAGGCTGCGGGGGACGGCGGCCACGGCCGGGCGCCAGTCGGCCGGTGCGTAGCAGGCCGCGTGGGCGCGGGACAGGGCGGTGGTGGACACGGGGCACTCCCGGTACTCGGAGTCGGAGACAGGGCGCGAGCGGGGTGCACCTAGAGTAGTCGGTTCGCGCATGTCCGTGACGAGCGGGGGAGGGCCGGTCCGGCCCGGCCGGGTCAGCCCGCGGTGCGCGGGTAGCCCGGGATCGCCCGGCTCACCAGCCACGCCACCACGCCGCACCCGGCCCCTACCAGGGTGCCGACGAACAGGCTGCTCACGAAGGAGAACCCGCGCATCAGGAACGCCTCGGCCGCGGGAGGGAGGGCCCCTTCCAGGTTGCCGCCGAGCGCGGGCGGCGTGTCGAACGCCCAGGCCCAGGTGGCCTGGTGCGTCACCGCCAGCAGCACCCCGTAGGCGACGCCCACCGCGATCAGGGTCACCAGGGGGTTGGGGACGCGGCGCCACAGGGCGACGGCCACCCACACGGTGAGCGGCGCCCAGACGAGGAAGGCGTTGCCCGCCGCCCCCACGAGGTCCAGATCGTGCGCGACGACCCGGGGGACTCCGAGCAGGGCCAGCCCGATGATCCCGAGTACCGGTAGGCCCAGACGCCCCCGGGAGCCCTGCGCTGCTCGACCGCTCACCTTCACTCCTCCTGTCGCACCGATGCCGTGCACCTTGCCGCTCGCGTTCGGCGGCCCACGATGAGTGAGCCTAGGAAGCCGGCCGCGCTCCGCGCCTCACTCTGCGCGCTGCAATCGATCTACATCGCGGGGTGTACACAGGCGGTGGCACGTCCACCTCTGGGGGTGCCGACCGAGGGGAGCCGACGCGCGGCCCTCCGCCGGAGCCGCTCCGATCCCCTCCTGCCCCGGTCGATCCCGGTCGGGGCAGGAGCCGGGCAGAACGGCCGTTCTTTGCCGCTCCCGCTGCGGGGACCGTCCGCAGCCGACGCCGTCTCCGCCGGGGAGCCATCACACAGCCGATAAGATCGGCGGAATGAGCGATCGGACCACCAATGGGCGCCCCGACCTCGACCGGTTGCGCACCTTCCTCGCCGTCTACCGGGCGGGCTCGCTGACCGCGGGGGCGCGTCTGGCCGGGGTCTCCCAACCCACCGCGACCGCCCAGGTCCAAGCCCTCGAAGAGCGGATGGGCCGCCAGCTCTTCGAGCGCCTGCCGCGCGGCGTGGCGCCCACCCCCGTCGCCGACGACCTGGCCGGGCGCCTCGCCGGGCCGATGGACGCCCTGGAGGAGGTCGCCGGGACCCCCGACGCCCCGGCCCCCGTCCCGCCCCTGCACCTCGGTGGGCCCGCCGAGATGCTCTGCGCCGCGGGCCTGCCGGCACTGGCGCCCCTGGTCGACAAGGGCCTGCGCCTGCGGGTGGCCACCGGCCTGGCCGACGACCTGCTGGCCGGGCTGCGCGCGGGCCGCCTGGACCTGGTCGTCTCCTCGGTGCGGCCGCGCGGGCGCACCCTGGTGGCCGAGCCGCTCGCCGACGAGGACTTCGTGCTCGTCGCCGCCCCCTCCTGGGCCGAGCGGCTGGACCGGGAGCGCCTGGCCGCCGAGGGGGCCGCCGCCCTCGCCGGGGTGCCGCTGGTGTCCTACGCCGAGGACCTGCCCATCCTGCGCCGCTACTGGCGCCACGTCTTCGGGGAGCGGCTGACCGCCACCCCCGCCATCACCGTGCCCGACCTGCGCGGCGTGGCGGCGGCGGTCGCCGCGGGGGTGGGGGTGAGCGTGCTGCCCCGGTACCTGTGCCTGCGGGAGCTCGCCTCGGGCGCCCTGGTGCCGCTCCTGGAGCCGGAGGACCCCCCGATCAACACCGGGTTCCTGGTCCGGCGCGCCGGCGCGCAGACCCACCCGCATGCCGGGATGGTGCGCGACCGGCTCAAGGAGGCCATGCGCCTGTGCTGACCAGGGGGCGGAACCGTCCGATCCGCCCTGGGCACGGAGGATCGCGGAATGTAAGATCATAATCGCCCATAGTGACGGCGCCCTGGTGGGGCCGTCGCTACCGGTGTCCGGCGATCCCGGGCGCCCCGGGCTCCACCCGCGGCGACGGACCGACGGAGGCGGACCGACAGTGAGGCCAACCCCCGCCCGCGCCTCCGCCACGCCCGCCTGGGGCGGCGGGGGCCCCGCAGACACCGCCTTCCGGATCCTCGGCCCCGTCCGGGCCGAGCGGGCCTCGCACCCCGTGCCCCTCCCCGGAGGCAAGCAGCGCACCCTCCTGGCCGCGCTGCTCGCCCGCGCCGGGGCCGGGATCCCCGCAGGGGAGCTGGTGCCCTACATCCTCAGCGGAGGCGGCCCGGAGAACCCCGAGGCGGCCGTGTACACCTACGTCGCCCGGCTGCGCAGCGCGCTGGCGCGCCACGCCGCATGCCCCGGCCTCATCCGCACCACCCGCGCCGGCTACCGCGCCGACCTCGGGCCCGACCGGCTCGACCTGTCCGCCTTCCGCGCCCTGGTCCAGCGCGCGCTGCGGCGCGTCGACCGGGCGGACCTGCGCGGCGGAGCGGCGGACCTGCACGACGCCCTGGCGCTGTGGCGTGGGCCCGCCGCCGACGGCCTGGGTTCGGCGGCCTTCCGCAGGGCGGTGGCCGAACCGCTGGAGGAAGAGGCCGTCCGGGCGCTCGACCGCTATCTGGACGTCATGGCGGCCCTGGGGGAGGGGCCGGACGCGCTGGCCGAGCTGCGCGGCATGGCGGCGGTCCACCGGGGCAGGGGCGCCCTCGGGCGGAGGCTGCAGGAGGCCCTCCGCGGCCACGGCGAAGGCGCCGCCCGAGGGCGCTCCGCGTAACCGCTCCGCGCAACCGCTCCGTACCGCTCCGTCTCCGTGCGTCCGATTCCCGGAAACCTTGCGGATTCCTTCTCGTCCGCGCGCATAAACCGAACACCGGTGGGCAGAAGACGCGACAAGGGTTGCATCGGCCGGGTGGGGCGGGACTTCAGTCCCGCCCCACCCGGTTCCCTTCTGCGCCGACCGCCGCCCGGGAGGACGGATCGGCCGCCTCCGGCCGCCCGAGCGCGCGCTGGACCAGGGCACCCGCCCCGACCACCGCCAGGTTGACCGCCAGCCCGTACAGCCCGGAGTTCACGCCGGCGATCGCCGCCCCGTAGACCGTCGACAGCGCCAGCGTGACCGCGACCCCGGCCGCCATGCCCGCCAGGACCGCCCACGGGTGCACCGGGCGCCGGCGCCACAGGCCCAGCGCGATCGCGGGCGTGATCTGCACCAGGCCCGCATACGTCAGCAGGATCAGGTTGGCCAGCAGGTCCGGCCGCAGGAGCGCCAGCAGCAGCGCCGCCAGGCACGCCGCGACCACGGTCGCGTGGTTGGTCCAGAACTGCACCCGGGGCGAGCGCGCCGGGACGACATTGCGCGCGACGAGCGTCGAGATGCCGATGGCCATGCTCGCCGCGGGCACCATCGACGCGATGAGCGCCGCGACCGCGACGATCCCCACCAGCGGCTCGGGCAGCATCTCCCGCACCAGGGTGAGCAGCGACCCGTTGGGCTCGGTGTCCCCGGACAGCACCAGCACCGCGGTGAACCCGATGACCATGGGGAACGCGACCACGACGGTGAACAGCGGAAGGAAGGCGTAATTGCGCCGCAGAGCCCGCGCGCTCCCGGCGCTCAGGACGCTGTTCCACAGGAACGGCAGCCCCATGAGCCCGAACCCCAGCACGCTCACCAGCGCGCTGGAGAAGAACCACACCGGACCGGCCCCCTCGACCTGCAGCGTCAACAGCTCCGGCCGCTCGGCGGCCAGGCGCTCGAACACGCTGCCCACACCGCCTGCGTAGTGGACCGGCACCGCCACCGCCAGCGCGGCGATCACCACCAGGGTGACGGCGTCCTTGAGGTAGGCGGTGGCCACCACGCCCCGCACCCCGGCCCACAGGACGAACACGACGACCAGCGCGGTCCCCGCCGCCATGCTCACTGCGCCGGAAGCCGCGTCCCCCGTCACCAGCTCCAGGACCAGCCCCAGGCCGGTGATCTGGAGCTGCAGGTAGGGGAAGAGGAACAGCAGCGCGAACACCGCCGAGACCGCGCCCAGCGCGCGGCTGCCGAACCGGTCGGAGAGGAAGTCGCCCTGGGTCAGGTAGCCGCGCTCCTTGCCCAGACGCCAGATGCGGGGGCCGACGAAGAACAGCAGGATGTACCCGACCGCCAGGTAGGGCACCACGTACAGCGCGGCGACGCCGCCGGTGAACACCAGGCCGACCAGGCCCAGGAAGGTGAAGGCGGTGAAGATCTCGCCCGCCTGGAGGAACCACACCGTCGCGGCGCCGAAGTTGCGCCCTCCCACGGTCCAGTCCGCCAGGTCGCCGGAGGGGCGCCGCCGCCCGAGCATCCCGCACAGGGCGATCACGGCCATCCCGGCCAGGGCGATGGCGAGAGTGGTGCTCATGCCCCGCCCTCCTCGCGCTCGGCGCCGCGCGCGATGAACAGCAGCGCGGGGGTGACCAGCAGGCACCACAGCACGACCCAGACGAGCATCGGGGGGAGCCCGAGCCAGAGGCCGCCGGTGCGGAGGAAGGGGAGGAAGGGGGTCGCCATCAGGGCCGCCGCCGGAACGGCCGCGGCCAGGTGCCTGCTGCGCAAGGGTCCTCCCGATGCGCGAGGGGGTAGGGGCGCAAGCGACCCTAGGCCCCGGCCCCCGGCGGCGCAACGGCCGCCCCGCGCGCCCCTCCCGCCCCGGCGCCCGCGCATGACCGCGGGACACGGGGGTAGCCGGACCGGGCGAGCCGCGATCGCCGAGGAGGGGGAAGCGCCATGACCGGCGAACTGGAAGGCCGTACGGTGGCCGTGCTCGCCACCGACGGCGTCGAGCAGGTCGAACTGGAACGGCCCCGCCACGCCCTGGAGGACGCCGGGGCCCGGGTCGAGCTGGTGTCCGTCGTCCCCGGGCCCATACAGGCGATGAACGGCGACATCGAGCACGGCGACACGTTCACCGTGGACCGCAGGGTGACCGGGGCGGACCCCGACGACTACGACGGACTCGTCGTGCCGGGCGGCACCATCAACCCGGACCGGCTGCGCATCGTCCCCGAAGCCGTCGAGTTCGTCCGGGGCTTCGCCACCACCGGGCGCCCGATCGGGGCGATCTGCCACGGGCCGTGGATCCTCGCCGAGGCCGACGTGGTGCGCGGGCGGGTCGTCACCTCCTATCCCAGCATCCGCACCGACCTGCGCAACGCCGGGGCGGAGGTGGTCGACAAGGAGGTCGTCACCGACCGCGCCGTCACCACCAGCCGCGACCCGGGCGACCTGGACGCGTTCTGCGAGCGCCTCGTCCAGGAGATCGCCCGCCACTGAGCGGCCCGCCGTCTTCGCAGGCGGCACGGTACGACGACGCGCGGGGCGCTCCGGGGGCGGCGCGCCCCGCGCACGCGAACAGAGAACCGGGGGAGGAGAACACGATGTCCGAGACCCCAGAGGCACGGACCGATGACAAGGACCGCCAGCTCGAGGGCGACCGCGTCGACTCCGCAGGGGCTCTGACCACCGACACCGGGGTCCGGGTCGACGACACCGACAATTCCCTGAGCGCGGGCGAGCGCGGCCCGACCCTCATGGAGGACTTCCAGTTCAGGGAGAAGCTCACCCATTTCGACCATGAGCGCATCCCCGAACGCGTCGTCCACGCGCGCGGGGCCGGGGCATACGGCCACTTCCAGGTGTACGAGTCCCTCGCCGACTACACGCGCGCGGAGTTCCTGTGCGACCCGTCGCTGAAGACGCCCGTGTTCGTCCGCTTCTCCACGGTCGCCGGATCGCGCGGGTCCGCCGACACCGTGCGCGACGTCCGGGGCTTCGCGACCAAGTTCTACACCCGCGAAGGCAATTACGACCTGGTCGGCAATAACATACCGGTGTTCTTCATTCAGGACGGGATCAAATTCCCCGACTTCGTGCACGCGGTCAAACCCGAGCCCCACAACGAGATCCCGCAGGCCCAGTCGGCGCACGACACCCTCTGGGACTTCGTCGGCCTGCAGCCCGAGACCGTCCACATGATGATGTGGCTGATGTCCGACCGGGCCATCCCGCGCAGCTACCGCACCATGCAGGGCTTCGGCGTGCACACCTTCCGGCTGGTCGACGCCGAGGGGCGCGGCACCTTCGTCAAGTTCCACTGGACGCCGAAGCTGGGCACGCACTCGCTCGTCTGGGACGAGGCGCAGCGCATCGCGGGCAAGGACCCCGACTTCAACCGCCGCGACCTGTGGGAGGCGATCGAGCGGGGCCACTACCCCGAGTACGAGCTGGGCATGCAGCTCATCCCGGAGTCCGACGAGCACGCCTTCGGCATCGACCTGCTCGACCCCACCAAGATCGTGCCCGAGGAGGAGGTGCCGGTCACCCCGGTGGGCAGGATGGTGCTCGACCGCAACCCGGACAACTTCTTCGCCGAGACCGAGCAGGTCGCGTTCCACACCGCCAACGTGGTGCCGGGCATCGACTTCACCAACGACCCGCTGCTGCAGGCCCGCAACTTCTCCTACCTGGACACCCAGCTCATCCGCCTGGGCGGCCCCAACTTCCAGCAGCTCCCGGTGAACCGGCCCCTCGCCCCGGTCGACAACGACCAGCGCGACGGGTACGGCCAGCACCGGGTACACCGGGGGACCACCAGCTACTACCCGAACTCGCTGGGCGGCGGCTGCCCGGCGCTGGGGTCCGACCCCTACCGCCACCACCAGGAGCGCGTGGACGGGGCCAAGATCCGCAAGCGCAGCGACAGCTTCCAGGACCACTACGGCCAGGCCACGCTCTTCTACAACAGCCTGTCCGACTGGGAGCGCGCCCACCTGGTCGAGGCGTTCCGCTTCGAGCTGGGCAAGTGCGACACGCTCCAGGTGCGCGAGCGGGTGGTCGAGCGGCTCAACCACGTCGACCACGGGCTGGCCCGCGACGTGGCCGCCGGGGTCGGGGTCGACCCGCCCGAGAAGGAGGCGGTGCCCAACCACGGGCGCTCCTCCCCGGCGCTGAGCCAGGCGCGCACGGCGATGAACGAGATCACCGGGCGCACAGTGGCGGTCCTGGCGGCGGACGGCGTCGACGCCCACGACGTGGAGGCGCTGCGCGGGGCCATGGCCGACGGCGGCGCCGTCGCCGAGGTCCTCGCCCCGCACGACGGGCCGCTGCGCACCGCCGACGGCACCCCGCTGGAAGCCGACCGCGCCATCGGCACTGTCTCCTCCGTGCTCTACGACGCGGTGGCGGTGCCCGGCGGGGCCGACGCAGCGGCGGAGCTGTCCTCCCACGGGCCCACGCTGCACTTCGCGGCCGAGGCCTTCAAGCACCACAAGCCGATCGCGGCGCTGAACGACGGGGTGGACGTGCTGTCGCACACCACCCTGCCCGACCTGCGCGTCGCGGCCCCGGCCACCGGCCAGGCCGTGGTGGACCAGGGCGTGGCCACCCACCGGGGGTCCGACCACGGCGAGCTGACGCGCGCGCTGGCGTCGCTCCTGGCCGGGCACCGGGTCTGGGACCGCGGGACGGGATCGGTCGCGGCCTGACGGGGACGGGGCGGCGGGACCCCCGATGTCCCGCCGCCCCCGCTCGGGACCGGACTCAGGACAGTCCGGTGATCTCCCCGTCCTCGTCGAGGTCGACGCCGTAGGCCGCGGGCGAGCTCCCCAGCCCCGGCATCGTCTGCATCGTCCCGCAGATCAGGTAGACGTATCCCGCTCCGGCCGCGGGGCGGACCTCGCGGACCGGCAGGGTCCACCCCGTCGGGGCGCCGCGCAGCGACGGGTCCGACGACAGGGACAGGTGCGTCTTGGCGATGCACACCGGCAGGCGCCCCAGGCCGTTGCGCTCGCAGGCGCGCACCTGGCGGTCGGCGGTCTCGGAGAACTCCACCCCGTCGGCGCCGTAGACCCGGCGCGCCACCTCCTCCACCTTGTCGCGGATGGTGGCGTCCTCCGGGTAGAGGGGCGCGTAGTGCGACTCCTCCTCGGCGGCCTCGGCCACCGCCCGGGCCAGGTCCTCGGCGCCGCGCCCGCCGTCGACCACATTGGTGCACACCGCGCTGCGCGCCCCCGCCTCGGCGGCGATCCGGCGCACCTCCTCCAGCTCCGAGGCGTGGTCGGTGGGGAAGGCGTTGACCGCCACCACCGGCGACACCCCGTGCAGCCGGCAGTTCTCGATCTGCTTGACCAGGTTGGCGGCCCCGGCCCGGACGTCGTCGGTGTTCTCCTCCAGCATCCCCTCGGGCAGCGGGCGGCCCGCGGCCACCGCATGGCGCCCCGAGTGCGCCTTGAGCGCGCGCACCGTGGCCACCACGACCGCCGCGTCCGGGGCCTCGCCGGAGACACGGCACTTGATGTTGAAGAAGCGCTCGGCGCCCATGTCGGCCCCGAACCCGGCCTCGGTCACCAGGTAGTCCGCGCTGCGCAGGCCGATCAGGTCGGCCACCACCGAGGAGTTGCCGGTGGCGATGTTGCCGAAGGGGCCGGTGTGCACCAGGACCGGGGTGTGCTCCAGGGTCTGCAGGAGGTTGGGCTTGACCGCCTCGCGCAGGACCGCGGCCATCGCCCCCGCGCCGCCGATCTGCTCGGCGGTCACCGGCTTGCCCGCCCGGTCGCCCGCCACGATGATGCGCCCCAGCCGGGCGCGCATGTCCTGGGCCGACGACGACAGCGACAGCAGCGCCATCACCTCGGAGGCGGCGGTGATGTCGAACCCGGTCTGCCGGGGCACCCCGTCCAACCGGCCGCCCAGCCCGGTGACGATGTCGCGCAGGGAGCGGTCGTTGATGTCCACCACCCGCCGCCAGGAGATGTCGTTCGGGTCGATGTCCAGCGGGTTGTCCCGGAACAGGTGGTTGTCCAGCAGGGCCGCCAGCAGGTTGTGCGCCGCGCCGACCGCGTGGATGTCGCCGGTCAGGTGCAGGTTCAGCCGTTCCATGGGCACGACCTGGCTGTAGCCGCCGCCGGCCGCGCCGCCCTTGATGCCGAACACCGGCCCCATGGAGGGCTGGCGCAGCGCGAGGGCGGTGCGGTGGCCGATGCGGTTGAGGCCGTCGCCGAGGCCGACCGTGATGGTGGTCTTGCCCTCGCCCAAGGGGGTGGGGGTCACCGCGGTCACGACGACGTAGCGGGCGCGGGGCCGGTCGGCCAGCGCGCTCAAGGCGGAGAGTCGGATCTTGGCCACATGGTCGCCGTAGGGCTCCAGCTGGTCCTCCGGAAGCCCCATGCGGTCGGCGACGCTCGACAGCGGCTCCAAAGCGGCGCCGCGGGCGATCTCCAGGTCGGTCGGCATTGGCAACGACATCACCCCTTGCGGCCCTCGGCCCGCTCGGGAAACGTCCTCCCGCAGGAGGCGCGGGGCGAGGAACCCGACGTTCGGACTGGTTGGGGAACCCGCACTCACATTCTCGAGCACGGTTGACCATCACGCAATCAGTTTCGTAATGCGCAATCATTGGCCGAGTGCGGCCACCGTCGCACACCGCGGCGCGGTACGCCCGGGAGACGCGCCCGCATCTGGGAAGACCGGGGAGGGGACGCGGCGCGGAGCCGGAGCGGACGACGGAGAGGACGGCGTATGGGCCTGGCAGAGGGGTTCGATGCCCTGACGGTCGAGGAGCTGCGGGCGCGGGGGACGCTGAAGTGGTCGAAGTACGGCGAGGGCGTGCTCGGGGCGTTCGTCGCCGAGATGGACTTCGGCACCGCCGAGCCGGTGCTGGAGGCCCTCCGCGGAGCGGTGGAGGGCGCCGCCTTCGGCTACCCCCCGCCCGGCGCCTCGGCCGAGCTCGCCGATGCGTGTCGCGGGTGGCTGGAGAAGGCCTACGGGTGGAGCGTGCCCGCCGAGCGGATCCACACGGTGCCCGATGTGCTGCGCGCGTTCGAGACCGCGGTCGCGCACTTCTCCCGGCCCGGGAGCCCGATCATCCTTCCGACGCCCTGCTACATGCCGTTCCTGACCATCCCGGGACGCCTGGGCCGCGACATCATCCAGGTCCCCATGGTGCAGGGGGAGGGCGGCTGGGCCCTCGACCCCGACGCCCTCGCCGGGGCGTTCCGCCGCGGGGGAGACCTGCTGGTGCTGTGCAACCCGCACAACCCCCTCGGGCGCGTGTTCACGCCGCGCGAGCTGGCCGGGATCGCCGAGGTCGTCGACCGGCACGGCGGACGCGTGTTCGCCGACGAGGTGCACGCGCCCATCACCTACCCCGGGCACGACCATGTGCCCTACGCGTCCATCGGGCCCACCGCCGCGGGGCACAGCGTCACGGCGACATCGGCCTCAAAGGCCTGGAACATTCCGGGCCTCAAGTGCGCGCAGCTCATCATCACCAACGATGCCGACGCCGAGGTGGTGGAGGGCATGGAGCCCTTCACCCTGCACGGGGCCAGTGTTCTGGGGATGGCGGCCAATACCGCCGCCTACCGGCACGGCGCGCCGTGGCTCGCAGAGGTCCTGGACTACCTGGACGGCAACCGGCGCGCGCTCGGCGACCTGTTGGCCGAGCACCTGCCGGGCGCCGGGTACCGGCCCCCGGAGGGGACCTACCTGGCATGGATCGACCTGCGCGGCACGGTCCCGGAGGACGACCCGGCCGGATGGATCCGCGAGCACGGCGGCGTCGCGGTCGTCGACGGCGC
This sequence comes from Nocardiopsis endophytica, assembly GCF_027706725.1. Lineage (GTDB taxonomy): Bacteria > Actinomycetota > Actinomycetes > Streptosporangiales > Streptosporangiaceae > Nocardiopsis_A > Nocardiopsis_A endophytica. Next base: position 290 of record NZ_JAQFWQ010000097.1, on the reverse strand, counting down.
CGAGTGCGGAGAGGCGGGGCACGGGTGGGTGAGGCTGAACTTCGCCACCCCGCGCCCGGTGCTGGAGCGCCTCGTCCGCGGGATCGCCCGAGCGGCCCGCGCGCGCTGACCCGCACTGACCCGCGCTGACCTGGTCTGATGGGGGATCGCCCCTTCAGGGGTAGGGGCCGTCCCCGGTGGGGGGAGTGGTAGGTTCACCACCTGATCGCGCCTAAGAGCCGGCGAGGATAGGCGAGTGTGCTCGGCGTTGATCTCGGGAGAAACGACGCTACCGGGCCGCTTTTAGGGGC
>NZ_JAQFWQ010000096.1 GCF_027706725.1 Nocardiopsis endophytica | reverse complement strand
CGACGCAAAAACCGCCCCGGTAGGGGCGGTTTTCCCGAGAGCAACGAGGGCACCGAGGGGCGCGGGTGGGCTTGGCGCCCACCCGGTCGCGTCGCCTGCCCGGACCGCCTGCGGCCCGCCGGACGGCGGGCGGGGCCGGGGAACCGCCCCGCTGTCGCCGTCGCTGCCGACTCCGGTGACCGCCCGCGCGCGGCGCGGCCGACGGCGCTGCCGCGAGGGCCGCCGACGTTCGTCGCCGCCCTCTGCTACATCGTCGCCGCCTTCCTCCAGGCCCCCTCGCCGAGGAGGCGCAGGCCGTTCAGGGCCACGATGACGGTCGACCCTTCATGGCCCGCCACCGCCAGGGGCATGGGCAGGTGGCCGAAGAGGTCCCACGCCACCAGGGCGGTGATGAACACCCCCGCGATCACGAGGTTCTGCACCACCAGGCGGCGCGCCCGGCGGGCCAGCGACGCCGCCGTGGCGACGGCCTCCAGCTCGTCGCGGACCACCACGGCGTCGGCCGTGCGCCGGGACAGGTCCGAGCCCGACCGCCCCATGGCCACGGCCGTGTGGGCCGCCGCCAGTGCGGGCGCGTCGTTCACCCCGTCGCCGATCATCATGACGCGGGCGCCGGCGTCCTCCATCGCCCGCACCCGGGCCACCTTGTCCTCGGGCAGCAGCCCGGCCTCGACCTCGGTGATCCCGGCCTCCTCGGCCGTGCGCCGCGCCGCGGCCGGGGCGTCCCCGGTGAGCAGCACCGGCGGCCGCCCGGTGCGGGCGGCCAGGGCCGCCACGGCCGCGGCGGCGCCGTCGCGCATCCGGTCGGCCAGGCCCAGCACCCCGGCGGGGCGGTCGCCGCGGAGCACGACCACGGCGGTCCGGCCCTGCGCCTCCAGTCTCTCGGCCTCCTCGCGCGCACGCTCGTGCGCGTCGTCGGCGGTGACAGTGCCGGGACCGCCGTCCGCCCGGCCGAGCAGCCGGGCGGGGCTTCCCACGGCCACCCGGTCGCCGCCGACGACGGCCCGCACCCCCTCCCCCGGGACGGAGGAGAAGTCGCGCGCCTCGGCGGGCTCCAGCCCCTCCTCCCGGGCCGCCGCGACCACGGCGCGGGCGATCGGGTGCTCACTGGGGCGTTCGGCGGCGGCCGCGAGGGCGAGCAGCGACGCCCGGTCCTCTCCGCCGAGCGGGAGCACGTCCGCCACGCGCGGCGCCCCTTCGGTGAGCGTGCCGGTCTTGTCGAGCGCGACCGCGTCGGCGGCGGCCAGGCGCTCCAGGGCCTCGGCCGACTTGACGAGCACGCCGTGGCGCCCGGCGTTGGCGATCGACGCCAGCAGGGGCGGCATGGTCGACAGCACCACCGCGCACGGCGAGGCGACGATCATGAAGGTCATCGCGCGCAGGAGCGCGGCGTCCAGCTCGGAGCCGAAGGCCAGCGGCACCGCGAACACCGCGATCGTGGCGGCGACCATGCCGATGCTGTAGCGCTGCTCGATGCGCTCGATGAAGCGGTGGGTGGGCGAGGTGGTCCGGGAGGCCTCCTCGACCATGGCGGCGATGCGGGCGACGACGGCGTCCCCGGCCTCGCGCTCCACGCGGACGGTCAGCGCGCCGGACCCGTTGAGGGTCCCGGCGTAGACCTCGTCGCCGGGCGCCTTGTCGGCGGGCAGCGGCTCGCCGGTGATGGTGGCCTGGTCGACCTCGCTGCGGCCGTCGATGACGCGCCCGTCCGCGCCGACCGCCTCACCGGGGCGGACCAGGACCGTGTCGCCCACGGCCAGGTCCTCGGCGGCGACGACCTCCTCCCGCCCGTCGTCCCCCAGGCGGGTGGCGGTGGCGGGGGCGAGGTCGAGCAGCCCGCGCACCGAGTCCTCGGTGCGGGCGGTCGCCACCGCCTCCAGGGCGCCGGAGACGGCGAAGATGACGATGAGCAGGGCGCCGTCCCCGGCCTGGCCCACGGCGGCGGCGCCGAGCGCGGCGACCACCATGAGCAGGTCGACGTCGAGGGTGCGCTCCTTGAGGGCCTTGAGGCCGGCCAGGGCGGGCTCCCAGCCTCCCAGCGCGTAGACGGCGGCGTAGAGCAGGCCTGTGAGCAGGGGCGGGCCGCCGAGCAGGTCGAGCGGCAGGGCGGTGAGGAACACCGCGAGCGCGGCGGCGGCCCAGCGCACTTCGGGCAGTTCCAGCAGGCGGGTGCGGTGGCGGCGCGGCGCGGCGGCGAGCTGGGCCGCCGGTTCGGGCGCGGTCGGGGCGGAGGTCGAAGGCATCGTCGGGCCTCGTGCGGTCGGGGCGGAGCGGGCCGGGCAGGGCGCCGCGGTCGGTCGGGGCGCCACTATACAGGAACATATGAACAAGTCTTCATTAGTTCATAGAAGTAGGATGGCGGTATGGGCCACGAACTCGCAACCCCCGCCCCCGCGGCCAGACCCGCCCTGGACGCGGCCGCCGCCGAGAAGGTGGCCGCCACCCTGCAGGCCCTGGGCACCCCGTCCCGCCTGCTGATCCTGTCCCGACTGCGGGAGGGGCCGCTGCCCGCCACCGAGCTGGCCGACGCGGTGGGCATGACGCAGTCGGCCTGCTCACACCAGCTCCGGCTGCTGCGCAACCTGGGATTGGTGACCGGCGAGCGCAAGGGGCGGTCGGTGGTGTACACGCTCTACGACCACCACGTGGCCCAACTCATCGACCAGGCGCTGAACCACGTCGAACACCTGCGCCTGGGCCTGCCCGACCGCCCCGGCGAAGAGGCGTAGCGGCGCAGGGAGTTCTCCGGCCTTCGGCGGTCCCGGTCTGTGCCTTGCCGCCGGAGGCCCCTTCCGAACATCGGGCCGGACATCCGGCGTGGTGAAGCGGTCGCCTCAGCAGGGATCAGGTGGTCACACCACCACGCCCCGGCGTGCCCGCCGGATCCGAAACCCGGCCCTCCCCGCCTTCGGAGTCCCGACCAGCGGCCAAGGCCCGCCGTCATCGGCGAGGCGGCCCGGCCCCCTCGGGGCCGGGCCGCCCGTCCGGCTCAGGGCTCCGCTACCGCGTCAGCCGCGCCAGTCGCCGGTGAACTCGGTCGAGCATCCGCCGCCCGAGGCCGTGCCCCTGCGGTTCTCGCCGGACTCCCAGGTCACCGTGCCGTCCGGGTCCTTCTTGATGTACTTGAACTCGAACTCCGCACCGGGCGGCAGGCCGACCGTCCCCTGCCACACCGGGTACACGGACTCGCCGGTCGCCAGCTCCAGCGCCCCGTCCGGGTCCCATCCGCCCAGCTCGTCGATGGATCCGGCGACGTACACGGTCTGCCCGTAGTCCGTCTCGACCCTCGGAGCGAAGGCGGCCTCCACCGTCGAGCACTCCCCCGGGTCGCCGGACCCGTCGTCGCCGGAGCCGTCGCCCTCCACCATCGCGCCGACGTGCAGGGCGACCGCCCCCTCGGCGGGGACCGCCACGTCCACGGAACCGCCCTCGACCTGCACGGTCGCACCGTCGCAGGCGCCGTCGGCGAACGTCCCGGACGCCACGTCGCAGTAAGTCCCGTCGGGCAGGGAGGTACTGAACCCGGCGGCCCACTCCTCCCCGGTCGCATTGAACGCCGCGAAGCCCGCGGACCCGCGCTCCAGCGCCGCCCGGCCCCGCTGAGAACCGTCGTCGAGCCAGGAGACCGCCTCGCCCGCCGTCGCGTTGGCGAAGGTCGGCATGGCGTTGAGCGCCCGGTGCTCGCACACCCAGGCCTCCTGCGAGCAGTCGGTGGCCGCGGTCGTGCCGTCGCCCGACATGGGCGGCCCCTGGTCGTTCGCTGTGTAGTCGTAGCTCGACATCACCTTGGGCGTGCCGTAGCCGTGCGCCAGCAGGAACGCCTGCGCCAGGTCGTAGCGGTCCCGGTCGGTGCGGTGCGTGAGGGTGGGCTCGTTGCGCTGGGTGTCGTGGTTGACGACGAAGGCCACCGCGCTGTCGGACTCCAGCGCGCCGTCCCCCACGCCCTTGGCGGCCTGCAGGTCGCCGTCGGCGAAGGCGTGGCCGATCCCGCGCTGGTAGTCGAACTCGGTCACGTCGCCGATGCCGGTGTACTCGTCCTCGCCGATGGCCGAGTCGGCGATGACCTCCTGGAAGACGTAGGGCGGCTCGTCCCACCCGGGCACGGTGCCGGGCAGCCCGCCCACGACGGCCTGCAGGTCCTCGGGCGGCATGTGCTTGGCGGCGTCGATCCGGAACCCGGCCACGCCCATCTCGACGAGCGAGGACAGGTAGGCGGTCAGGGTCTCGCGGACGTAGGCGTCGCCGGTCGCCAGGTCGCTCAGCCCGAGGAGCTCGCAGGTGCGCACCTCCCAGGGGTCGTTCCAGTCCTCGATGTCGCGGCCGCATTCGGCGGTGTTGAAGTCCTGCTCGGAGTAGCCGGAGGCGCCGTCGCCGAACAGGTCGGGGTAGGCGTACTTCTCGTACTCGGTCCCGGCGCTGCCCGGGCCGGAGCCGACCGAGCCGGTGCCGGTCATGTGGTTGACGACCGCGTCGACGTAGATCCGCACGCCGGCGCCGCGGCAGCGGTCGACCATGTCCTGGAAGTCGGCGGCGGTCCCGCGCCGGGTCTGGTCGAGGCGGTAGCTGACCGGCTGGTAGTCCTGCCACCAGGGGTAGCCCTCGCCTTCCAGGACGACGTGCTCCTGCGGCGGGGAGACCTGGACGGCGGCGTAGCCGTTGGGGCCCAGAAAGTCCTCGCATTCCTGGGCGACCGACTCCCAGCGCCATTGGAAGAGGTGGACGACGGGGCCGCCGTCGTCGGGGGCGGCGGCGGAGGCCGCGGTCGCCGCGGCGGGGGTCGCGGCAGGCGCGCCGCCGGGCTCGGAGCGCAGGACGAACGCGGCCATGAGGGCGCCGCCGATCAGCAGCGCCGCGGCCGCGGCCAGGGTTCTTCGGAGGGTGAGGGGCATGGAGCTCTCCTCGGGTGCGGGGGTGCGGGGGGAGCAGGCGGCCGCGCCCCACCGGAGAGGCGCGCCGCCCACGTAAGGTTCTTGCTAATTACGCAAGAACTTTCAGTGTGCGCTGCAACATAGCAGCAATCCGCGGTGTTGTGAACGGCCTCACACGCCCACGATGCCCTCGGCCGCACCCTCTCCCGCCACGGCCTGCAAGTTCTTGCGCCCGCTTTCCCGACCCCGTCGAGCCGCGCGGACCGCACCTCGCCGCCGGCGCGACGGCACCCTGCTGCTAGCGTTTCGAGCCGTCGGCCGCCCCCGCGGGGGTGTACAGGGAACCCGGTGCGAATCCGGGACTGACGCGCAGCGGTGAGGGGGACGGACGGGGCACGACGCCACTGGGACGCGCACGCGTCCCGGGAAGGCGCCCCGTCCGGACGAACCCGAGTCCGAAGACCCGGCCGACTCCGACGGCCGCCGCCCCGGCGGTCCGGAAGCACGTGTCCGCAGGCCCCGCGCATGGGCCCCACGCACGGAAAGGCCTCCGTGGCGACTGCACGCCCGGCGGGACGCCCCCGCCCGCCCATCCGCCCGTCCCCGTTCGCGCGCCTCCGGCCCGGCGCCGCCCGTCGAACCGGCGCCGCGCGCCGACCGCGCGTACCCGCCTCGGCCGCCCTGGCGGCGGCCGCCCTCGTCCTCTCCGGGTGCGCCCCCGGCCCGGGCGGGGCGGAGCCGGGCGCCGCGGCCCCCGGCTCTGCCGGGGCCGTCGAGAACTGCGGCAGGCAGGTCGAGGTGTCCGCCCCGCCGCAGCGGGCGGTCTCCCTCGACCAGGGCACCACCGAGATCCTGCTCTCCCTCGGACTGGCCGACCGCATGGTCGGCACGGCCAAGTGGACCGACCCTGTCATGGAGGGGCTGGAGGACGAAGAGGCGAAGGTACCGCGGCTGGCCGAGAACCTGCCCTCCTTCGAGAGCGTCCTCGGCGCCGAGCCCGACTTCGTCGCCGCGTCGTTCGCCTCGACCCTGGGCACCGGCGGCGTGGCCGAGCGGGACGACTTCGAGGAGCTGGGCGTGCCCACCTACCTCTCCCCCTCCGACTGCGAGGGCAAGGACAACTCCTCGGGCGGCGACGGGTCCCGTGAGCGGCCGCTGGAGATGGACACCGTCTACCGGGAGATCCGCGAGCTCGCCGCCCTGTTCGGCGTCCAGGGGCGCGGCGAGGAGCTGGTCGGCCGGCTCCAGGACCGGGTGGAGGCGGCCGCCGACAAGGCCGACGCCGACGGTGTGACGCTCATGTACTGGTTCTCCGACTCCCGGTCGCCCTACATGGCCGGGTGCTGCGGCGCCCCCGGGATCATCACCGGGGCCGTCGGCGCGGAGAACGCCCTCGACGACACCGCCGACGAGTGGCCCCAGGTCTCCTGGGAGACGGTCGCCGACCGCGACCCCGACCACCTGGTGCTCGGCGACCTGACCCGGGAGGCGCAGACCGCGGAGAGCGCCGGGGACAAGATCGCCTTCCTGGAGAGCGACCCGGTCACCAAGGAGATGGAGGCGGTGCGGGAGGAGCGCTACATCGTCGTGAGCGGCGCGGCGATGAACCCGTCGATCCGGACGGTGGAGGGCATCGAGCAGGTCGCCGAAGCGCTGTCGTCCGACGCCGCCGAGCCGTCCGCGTCCGCCTCCCCGTCGCCGTGAGGGCGGCCAGGGGCGCCGCCGCGGCGGCCCTCGGGATCGCCGTCCTGGCGCTGTCGGTCGCCGTCGCGGCGACCGTCGGCCCGGCGGGGATCACCGTGTCCGAGGCGGCGGCCGTGGCCTGGTCCCGGATCGGCGGCCCGCCGTCGGGCCTGACGCCGATCCGCGAGGGCATCGTGTGGGACCTGCGCCTGCCGCGCGCGCTGCTCGCCGCCGTGTGCGGGGCCGGGCTCGCGGTGTGCGGCGCGGTGCTGCAGTCGCTGCTGCGCAACCCGCTGGCCGACCCGTTCGTGCTGGGGGTGTCGTCGGGCGCGTCGACCGGCGCGGTCCTCGTCGTCGTCCTGGGGGCCGGAGGCGGGCTGCTGACGCTGTCGGGAGGCGCGTTCGCCGGCGCGTGCGTGTCGTTCGCCGCCGTGCTCCTGCTCAGCCGGTTGTCCGGGGGCACGACCGCCAAGGTGGTGCTGTCGGGTGTGGCCGTGATGCAGCTCTTCTCGGCGCTCACCTCCGTCATCGTGTTCTCGTCCGCGGACGCCGAGCAGACGCGCGGGGTGCTGTTCTGGCTGCTCGGGTCGCTCGGGGGCGCGCGGTGGGGTGATGTGTGGCCCTCCGCCCTCGCCTTGGTGGCCGTCGTCGCCGTGGCGGTGTCGCGCGCGCGGGAGCTGGACGCGTTCGCGTTCGGGGAGGACGCGGCGGCCGCGCTGGGGGTGGCCGTGGGGCGGGCGCGGCTGGTGCTGCTGACCGCCACCGCGCTCCTGACCGCGTGCCTGGTCAGCGCCGCCGGGGCGATCGGCTTCGTGGGCCTGGTCCTGCCGCACGCCGTCCGGGCCCTGACCGGTCCGGGCCACGTGCGCGTGCTGCCCGCGAGCGCGCTGGCCGGCGCGGTCTTCCTGGTGTGGGTCGACACGCTGGCCCGCACCGCGTTCGCCCCGCAGGAACTTCCCGTGGGGGTGGTGACGTCGCTGATCGGAGTGCCCGCGTTCATGTTCATCCTCTATCGGGGCCGACCGCGCGCGCAGGAGCGCCGCGTCGGGCTCGGCACACGGGTCGGGCGCTCGCCCGCGGGGCCGGACCGGGCGCTGGGCCGGTCTCGGCACACGCCGATGGGAGGTGCCCGGTGAGCCTGGTCGCGCGTGAGGTGTCGTGGGCGGTCGGCGGACGGCTGGTCGTCGACGGGGTGAGCCTCGCCCCCGAACCGGGGTCCGTCACCGGCCTCCTGGGGCCCAACGGGTCGGGGAAGTCGTCCCTGCTGCGGCTGCTGGCCGGGCTGCGGCCCGCGGCGTCCGGCGTGGTGGAGCTCGACGGTGTGCCGATGCCGCGCGTGGGGCGCAGGGAGGCGGCGCGCCGCATCGCGGTGGTCGAGCAGGACGCCTCGGCCGAGACCGACCTGACGGTCGCCGAGGTGGCGGGACTCGGCCGGATCCCGCACCGGAGCGGGTGGCCGTCGGCGTCCCGGGCCGACGACGACGCGGTCGCCCGCGCCCTGGATCGGGTCGGACTGGCCGACAGGGCCGGGGAACTGTGGCGCACGCTGTCGGGCGGGGAGCGCCAGCGCGCCCAGATCGCGCGGGCCCTCGCGCAGGAGCCGCGCGAGCTGCTGCTGGACGAGCCGACCAACCACCTGGACATCGCCCACCGGCTGGAGGTGCTGGACCTGGTGGCGCGTCTGGAGGTGACCGCGGTGGTGGCGCTGCACGACCTGAACCTGGCGGCGATGTTCTGCGACGGCCTGCTGGTCCTCAAGGAGGGCCGCCCGGTGGCCGCGGGCCCACCGGGCGAGGTGATCACCGAGGAGCTGATCGCCGACGTGTACGGCGTGCGGTCCGAGGTGGAACCCCGCGGCCCGGAAGGGAGGCCGTCCGTACGCTTCATCCCGGGAGCGCCCGCATGATCGGAGTCCTCGGACGCCGGAGGATCCCGTTGGACCGGAAACCGCAACGGAGTCACGGAGGCGCCCGGGGGCCTCCGGATTCCCGAGCGGGTGGGGCGCCTCGGATCACGGCCGTGTGCCCCGCGTCAATCGGCGGCGTTGTCCACACACGTGAGGTAGGCACTCATGAAGTGGTCGGTGAGCCCGTCGGCGCCGGGCTTGAACGCGGCCGCACCGAGGGCGTATCCCTTGGCCTTGTCGGCCATCCCTCCCAGAAGCCCCATCGACTTCTTCTCCTGCAGGCGGCCGTCGGCGTCGAAGTACCACTCGCGGTCCACGTGCTCGTACAGCGGCTCAGGCGGCACCTGCGGCACGATGTCGTTGTTGTTCACGTACCGGTGCGTGCGCCCCTTGAGAGCCCGGTCGTAGGCGTCGGCCAGGTCGCCGTCACAGGTGCGCGGCTGCCCGAAGGTGTAGACGCCGTCCGGCGACAGCGGCGAATCGTCGAAGTGGGCGCGCGCGGCGGCGAGCATCGCCAGGGCGCCGCCGAGGCTGTGTCCGGCGAACCACAGTGTCTGGCCGTTCGTCCTGAACTCCTCGACCGCTTCCCGGATCCGGGGGTAGACGGCCTCCAGGGCGGTGTGGAACCCCCAGTGCACCCTTCCCTTGCCGGACGGGTGGGCGACCATGGGGGCCTTGCCGTCGGAGAGCCAGTCGCAGATCTGGGCGGGCTCGGTGCCGCGGAAGGTGACGACGATCATGTCCTGGCTGGCCATGACGTAGGCCTGGGTGTGGTCCAGGGCGAAAGGCGGCGAGAAGTCGGCCTCGATGAACCGGAATCGGTCGAAGCCCCACTCGGCCGCCTGCCGACGGGCCTGTTCGGATTCCCCATAGGCGAGTTCCGCCGCGTAGGCCAGGCACCGGGCGTGTGCCGGACCGTGCTCAGTGGTGGTGTGGTCGAAGGAGACTGTGGTCATCGTGTGGCCCCCGCATGTGCTGGAAGACGGTCGCGACGCGCCGGACGCGCCCCCTTTGAACAGGCACGACGGCACCGCGCGGTGGTCGTGCCCCTCACCCGCGCTCGCGCAAACGAGAACAGCCCCGGAACCGCGCTCCTCCTGGTGCGGAATGCGACCATCAGGGAGCAGGAGGGCATTTCAGCAGGCGAAGCGGCCCCTGACGATCTGGGAACGAGGACCGGCCGAATCAGGGAGGCCACCGCGGCCGGCCCGGCCCCGCCGATCGGATTCGGCGAATCCGAGACGGAACGCCCCCCGTTTCGATCGCGTCCGCGCCGGGGGACGGCCAGTGGACCCGCCGTCGGCGTCCCCAGGTGAAGCACCGTCGACGAGGGCCCGGCCCGCCGGCCCACCGGGGGCCCATTGCCCTGTTCATCGCATCTGTCTAGGTTTGCTTGCGGTCGGGTGCCGACCGCGCACCGGCCGGACCGCCCCCGGACCGAGAGGTGCGTCTTGCGCAGACCGTCCCCCCGCCTCTGTGCCGCCGCGGCCGCCACAGCGGCCCTGCTCGCCGGCCCCCTCATCGCCCCCGCCCCCGCGGTGGCCGCCGCCCCGGTCGGCGCCCCCGCCTCCGACCGGGCCGATAGGGCCGACCGGTCGGCCGGAGACATCCTGGACCGCCTGCTCGCCGTCCCCGGCATGCGGCTCATCGAGGAGAAGCCCGCCGAGGACCACCGGTTCTTCGTCCTCGCCTACACCCAGCCGACCGACCACGGCGACCCCGGCTCCGGCACGTTCGAACAGCGCCTGACCGTGCTGCACCGGGGCACCGACCGCCCCACCGTCTACTCCACCTCCGGCTACGACCTGCCCGCGGACCCCGAGCCGTCGCGCTCGGAGCCGACCCGCATCGCCGACGCCAACCAGGTGTCGCTGGAGTACCGCTACTTCGGCGAATCGGTCCCCGACACCGGGACGGACTGGTCGGCCCTGAACACCGGGCAGGCCGCCGCCGACCAGCACCGGCTGTTCACCGCCCTCGAACCCCTCTACCCGGAGGAGTGGATCGCCACCGGAGGCAGCAAGGGCGGCATGACCGCGGTGTTCTACGAGCGCCTCTACCCCGGCGACATGGACGGGGTCGTCGCCTACGTCGCCCCCAACGACGCCGACCGGCCCGGGGACACGGCCTACGAGCGGATGCTGCAGCGCGTCGGCCCGCGCGAGTGCCGGGAGGCGCTGAAGGCGGTCCAGGCGGAGACCCTCGAGCGGCGCGAGGCGATGGTCGAGCGCTACGAGGAGTACGCCGAGGAGCACGACTCCACCTTCACGATCATGGGGTCGGCCGAGAAGGCGCTGGAGGCGGTCGTCCTCGACCTGCCGTGGGGCTTCTGGCAGTACGGCGACGCGGAGAACTGCGCGTCCGTGCCGTCGACCGACGTGTCGGACGACGAGCTGTGGACATGGCTGCACGAGGCGTACGGGTTCGCGTTCTTCACGGACCAGGTGCTGGGGCGGTACTCGCCGTACTACTACCAGGCCGGGACCGAGCTGGGTGACCCGCGCCCCCGGGCGCCGCACCTGAGGCACCTGCTCCGCTACCCCGACCTGGACGCGCGCGACCACGTGCCCGCCGAGGTGGAGATGGGCCCGTTCGACCCCGCCCTGACGGAGGGGACGGACCGGTGGGTGCGCAAGCGGGCGGAGAACATGCTGTTCGTGTACGGGGAGAACGACCCGTGGAGCGCGGAGCGCTTCCGCCCCGGCCGAAGGACCGAGGACAGCCACCTGTTCGAGGCCCCGGGGGCGAACCACTACGCGTCCATCACGTCGCTGACCGCGCAGGACGAGGCGGCGGCGACGGCGGCCGTGCTGCGGTACGCCGGGGTCGACGAGGAGGCGGACGGCGGGGCGATCGCGCCCTACGACGCCGAACTCGACGGGCGGGGCGAACGCGAACGCACCGAGGAGGAGGTCCTGCCGACATCGCTGCCGCGCCTGTGAGCCCGGGCGCCGCACCGCGCCCGCCGAACACCGCCCCTGCGGCGTTGATCCCGGGAAATGCGCCCCTGAATTCGGCGCCTCACCTTTTGGGTTTTCGGTGTGTGGGGGCTCGGGCCGCTCGCCCCGGAGCGGGTCGGTGCTCCCCCGGCATGGTCCCGGGAGCACCAGCGGCACCGGCGCGCCCGTGACCATGGACCACTGCGGCCACCGCCCTGGCCGGGGAGGACGACGGCACCCCAATAACCCAAAACCTGTGTTCGGCGCGGAAGCGTCGTTCCTCCCGAGACCAACGCCGGGCACACCCGCCTGTCCGCGCGCCTTGTCACTCCTTTTCGCGGCGGATCCGGACGGCCTCCCCCTCCGGGCCGTCCTGTTCGCCCTCCTCGTAGTCGTTCAGCGGCGCGTCCCGCTCGCCCCTGCGCCTCTCCTCGGCCAGCTCCTCGGAGATGCCCAGCTCGCCGGGCTCCTCCGCCTCCTCGGCCGTCACGTCCAGTTCGCCTTCGGGCGGATCCTCGATGTACCGCTCCCACAGGCCGACGTCGACCTCCTGCTCGTCGTCGCCCATCTCCGCCGCGCGCCGGTCCTCCTCCCGCCGCTCCCGGCGCAGGCGCTCGTCGTCGCCTCCGAGCCGCTCGGACTCCCACTCCGGATCCCGCTCGCTCATCGACCGTCCTCCCCTTCGGCTTCCGTGCTTCCCGGTCCGCCTCTATCCGCCGCGGCCCCGGCCGACTCCCCCTCGGCCGCCCCGCGCCCGCCGGCCCCGTCCCCGGCCGTCGGCAGGCGCATCACCAGCACCGCCCCGCCCAGCACCGGGCTCTCCCCTGCGGTCAGGGTCCCGCCGCCCGACTCGGCGACCGCCCGGGAGATCGCCAGGCCCAGCCCCGAACCGCCGGGGTCCCTGCGCCGCGACTCGGCCAGCCGCGCGAACCGCTCGAAGACGCGCTCCCGGTCGGCCTCGGGGATTCCCGCCCCGTCGTCGTGCACCTCCATGACGGCGGTGTCCCCCTCGGTGCGCACCACGACGAGGATGCGCTCGCGCGCGTGCCGCTCGGCGTTGGCCAGCAGGTTGGTCAGCACCCGCCCCAGGCGCACCCGGTCGCCGCGCACCCGCGCCCCCGGCTCCAGGTCGGTGCCCACCTCCACGGCCGACACCCGGCGCTCCACCTCCGCGAGCACCAGCCCGGCCAGGTCGACCTCGGTGCTCCCGGCCGCCACGTCGGCGTCGAGGCGGGCCAGCTCCAGCAGGTCGCCGACGATGCGCTGGAGCCGCTCCACGTCCTGAAGCAGCCCCTCCATGGCGCCCCGGGCCGACCCGGGCTCAGGGTCGGGGTCGGCCAGCTCCACCTCCAGCCGGGTGCGCATCCCCGCGATCGGGTTGCGCAGCTCGTGCGAGGCGTCGGAGACGAAGCTGCGCTGGCGGTCCATCGCCCGCTCCAGCCGGTCGAGGGTGGCATTGCCCGTGCGGGCCAGTTCGGCGAGCTCGTCCCCGGTGGTCGGGATGCGCAGCCTGCGGCCCAGGTCGCCCGCGGACAGCCGCTCCAGGTCGCGCCGGATGCTCTCGACGGGCCGCAGCGCCCTCCCGGCGCCGCGCCAGGCCATCCACCCGACGGCGGCCAGCGCCAGCGCCCCGACCCCCGCCAGGATGACCTCCAGGAGCGGCGCGGAGGCACCGCGGGCATAGGACACCGCGGCGTAGACGATCACTGGGCCGTAGGGGTCGGAGTCGGTCTCGACGCCGACCACGCTCAGGCACCCGTCGCCCTCCTCGGCCGGGCACAGGGTCTCCTCCACGAGGAAGTCGCCGCGCTCGGGCCGGGCGGAAACGAGCGGGGGCCTGCCCTGCATGGCCGAGCTCGCCGCGACGACCCGTCCGTCGTCGTCCACCACCTGGATGCGGAGCACGCCGGCGGTGGGCGGGACGGCGCCCTCATACCCCTGGCTCTCGATGCGGGTGGCGACCTGGCGCGCCGCGGCGTTCGCCCGGTCGAAGCGCACCCGCTCGCTCTCGTGGTGCACCCCGATCCCGGCCAGGAACAGCGCCAGCGCCAGCGGCGGGGCAACGATGAGCAGCGATCCGGCGGTCGCCCGCCCCCGGATCGAGCGCGGCCGCAGCCGCCGCCACATGCCCATGGGAACCCGCCCCTCGACCGACCGGCCCACCGATCCTCGCAGGAGGGGGCGGAGGGGCCCACACAGGACACGGGCGGCGGATTGGGGGTTTTGTCGAGCTTTTACCGCCGCACCGGGGACGGACACGCGGTGATTTCTCCGAATCACCCGCGCACAGCGCGCAGTCACGGTTCAATGACGGGCGGTAGCGGTCCGCGCGCCGTGGACGGAGGGCGCGCGGACGCTGCGGCCCGAGCGCGGGGGCACCGCGGAGCCCTCAGGGCGCGCGGAGGCGGACGCCGGCGTCGGGCACCGGAGCGCGGACACGTCGAGCCGCGCGCAGACACGAGGAAGAGGACCGCGATGCCGAAACCGAGGACGAGAACGGCCCTGGCGGGTCTGGCCGCGGCGGGGGCCGCCGCGCTGGCCGCCGTATCCCCGGCGCTCGCCGACGAGGAGGCGAAGACGATCAACGGGGCCCAGCAGATCCTGGAGCAGCAGGAGGGCGGCCCGTACGCACGGATGAGCCTGGAATGGAAGTACGAGGACGGTCCGGGCGGAGGGAGGGCGACCCTCGAATGCCACCCCGCGGGCGGGTCGCACCCCGACCGGGCCGTGGCGTGCGAATCGCTGACCGAGGCGGGCGGCGACTTCGAGCGGCTGCGCGACACGGGTGAGGCCTGCACACTGGAGTACCGGCCGGTCGTCGTGTCGGCCGAGGGGAACTGGTTCGAGCGGCCGGTCGACTACACCGAGACCTTCGGCAACCTGTGCAGGGCCAAGGTCGGGACCGACCGCGTCTTCGACTTCTAGAGCCCGCGCGGACAGGCGGGTGCGCTCCGCGTTGATCTCGGGAGAAACGACGCTACCGGGCCGCTTTTAGGGGCGCTTTTCCCGAGATCAACGGCGCAGGGCGGGCGCTCGAGCGGCGGAGCCGGCGGGGCCGGACCCCTGCGGCGCGCCCGCCCATCCGTGCCGGCTCCTGGTGTGAGGGGCCCGGCCGCGCGGCCGGGCGCCCCCACCGGAGCCGTGAGCGGTCAGGCGGGCACCGTCCACTGCTGGTTCTGGGCCCCGTTGCAGGTCCAGATCTGCAACCGCGTGCCGTCGGCGAGGCTCCCGCCGCGCCCGTCCAGGCACATCCCCGACTGCGGGTTGCGCAGTTCCCGCGTGTCCGGGGAGTACGTCCACGTCTGCGCACCGGTGCCGTTGCAGTCCCACAACTGCACGTCGGTCCCCGCGGTGGTGCCGCCGCCCGCGACGTCCATGCACTTGCCGAAGGCGCGGACCGTGCCGTCGGCCGCCATGGTCCACTGCTGGGCCTGGTTGCCGTTGCAGTGCGCGACCTGGATGGGCGTCCCGTTGGCGGTGTCGGCCCCCGCCACGTCCACGCAGATGCCGGTGGGCGCGGTGATGGTGCCGACCGCCTCCCCGGACCCGGTGCCGTTGTCGTAGACGCGGACGTAGTCCACGAGCATCCGCTGGGGGAATCGCGTGGTCTCGTCGGGGTAGCCAGGCCAGGTGCCGCCGACCGCGACGTTGAGGATCATGAAGAACGGATGGTCGAAGACCCACCGGTCGCCGCCCAGGTCGGCGGGGGTGAGGGTCTGGAAGGCGACGCCGTCCACCGACCAGGTGATGGCGTCCGGGGTCCAGTCGACCGCGAAGACGTGGAAGTCGTCGGCGAACGCCCAGCCCTGGGGGTGGGCGTAGGAGGAGCCGATGCCCTCCCCGCCCGAGTAGCCCGGTCCGTGCACCGTGCCGTGGACGAGGTGGGGTTCGCGGCCGATGTTCTCCATGATGTCGATCTCGCCGGAGTCGGGCCAGGGGGTGTCGGGGAAGTTGTCCCCGAGCATCCAGAACGCGGGCCAGATGCCCTGGCCCTCGGGGATGCGGATGCGCGCCTCGAAACGCCCGTAGGCGCGCTCGAACCGGTCCTGAGTGGTCATCCGGGCGGAGGTGTAGGAGCCGTCGCTCTCCCTGCGCGCGGTGATGGCGAGATGGCCGTTCCCGTCGAGCGCGGAGTTGTCCCGGCTGGTGGTGTAGTTCTGGAGCTCCTCGTTGCCCCACCCGTGGTCGCCGGTCTCGTGGCGCCACTTGGCGGGGTCGGGAGCGCTCCCGGCGGCCCCCTCGAACTCGTCGGACCAGACCAGGTCGCCGGGTGCGGCCTGCGCCTCCGAAGAGGACGGGGACGCTTGGGCGGGCCGGGCGTCCGCGAGGGCCGCGCCCGGCTGCGCGGCCAGCCCCGCGGCCGTCAGGACGGCGACGGCGGCCGAGAGGACGGTCGCGCCCGGGCCGCGCCGCGCGCGGGGCCGACGGGACCGGGGGGTTCGGGGAAGGCGGGGACTTCGGGGGGCGATGGTCGGGTCCATCCGACGGCTCCAAACTGCGCGCCCGGGCCGCGCGTCCGGCGTCCACGGCGTGGGGCCGTGCGCGGATCGGCCCGGCTCGGCTGGGGGAAGGGGGGAATATCGCGGGACCCATTCATGTGACCGCGCGCCACCGTGACGTCACGGAATGAATGGATGGTAAACGCTACAGACTCCCCCAGACCACAACAAGGGGGTTCGAAGAACTTATGGAAGCGCTCCCACGGGACGCCCGGGACACGCCCGACCCCCTCCAGGGCCCCGCCCGGCCGACGGGCGCGAACAGGGCACCGTCCGCCCCGCCGGGCACACCGACGCCGGTCACGGCGGTGCAGCCCCCACATCCCCGCCTTCGCGTCGCACTCTCAGGGGCCCAGACGGCATCGCCGTGACCTGCGGCGTCGTGCATAGTCGCCCCCTACTTGTGCAGTGCACAACATTGGGCCCACCCTCTTCTGGGGATCTGTACACCTTCCTTACATTCATGGGCCACCGGCTTGTTCCGTCCGGTCTCACCCTTTTCCCCCGAAGGAGAACCCGATGCGACCAACCCGCCCGGTCCGCGCGGCCGCCCTCGTCGGGCTCGCCGCGGTGCTGGCCGCCTGCGCCCCCGCCCAGACCGACGGCGCCTCCTCCGGCGCCGATGAGATGGAGGGCACCCTCCGCGTCTGGCTGTTCTCCGAGGTCGACCAGGAGCCCAAGGAGGCGGTCGTCGACGAGGCCGTCGCCGAGTTCGAGGACGCCCACGACGGCGTCACCGTGGACGTGCAGTACATCCCGGTCGACACCCGCGCCGAGCGCTTCCGCGCCGCGTTCAA
Organism: Nocardiopsis endophytica; assembly: GCF_027706725.1. Classification (GTDB taxonomy): domain Bacteria; phylum Actinomycetota; class Actinomycetes; order Streptosporangiales; family Streptosporangiaceae; genus Nocardiopsis_A; species Nocardiopsis_A endophytica. The sequence continues at coordinate 10,363 of NZ_JAQFWQ010000096.1, read as the reverse complement.
CGACCCCTCCTCGGCCCCGGACGTCGCCGAGTACGGCAACACCGACCTGGCCGGGTACGTCGAGGCCGGAGGATTCCTCGACGTCACCGAGGACCTGTCGGACTGGGAGGACCACGCCGACATCGCCGAGGACGTCGCTGCCACCGCCCGGGTCGGCGACGGCACCTACGGCGTGCCGTGGTTCCTCGGGGCCCGCGCCCTGTACTACCGCACCGACGTCTTCGACGACCTCGGCCTGGAGCCGCCCGAGACCCTGGAGGAGGTCGTCGAGGCCGGGCGCACCGTCCGGGAGGAGGACCCCGACATGCTCGGTGTCTCCACCGGGGGCGCCTACACCTACGGCTTCCTCCCCTTCGTCTGGGCGCACGGCGGCGACATCGCCGAGGAGGACGGCGGCACCTACACCTCCGCCATCGCCTCCGACGAGGCCAAGGAGGGCCTGGAGCTGTACACCCAGATCCTCTCCGACGACGTGTGCCCGCCGCAGACCTGCGCCGAGATGGGCGGCAACGACAGCGTGCAGAACTTCGTCGCCGGGAACGCCGCCATGACCATCGGCGGCAACTTCAACCTCAAGGCGGTCCAGGAGAGCGACGTCGCCGACGACGCCGCCGTGGTCCCGCTGCCGGGCACCGAGCCGGGCAGCATCGCCCCCGCCTTCGCCGGCGGGAACAACCTGGGCGTGCTCGCCGGGACCGACAAGCGCACCCTGTCGGTGGAGTTCATGAAGCTCCTGGCCGGCAAGGAGTACCAGCGCGAGATGTACGGCGCGATGGGCAACCTGCCGACCTTCACCGATGTGCGCGAGGAGATCGCCGCCGAGGACGAGGACATCGCCCCGTTCATCGAGACGATCGACGCCGGGACCCGGTTCGTGCCCGCCACCGGCGCCTGGGCCTCCATCGACGCCGAGGGCGTGCTGCCCACCATGGTGCAGCGGGTGGCCTCCGGGGACGCGGACGTGGACGAGGCCGCCGAGGAGGCGTCCGCCTCCCTCGACGAGGCCTTCGCCGGGGAGTGACCCGCCGTATGGGCCTGCCCGCACCCGCGCGCCGGGGCCCGGGGGCCGCCTCCCCCGGGCTCCGGCGCCGCTCCCTCGAACCGTGGATGTACCTCGTGCCCGCCCTCGCGGTCCTGGGCGCGCTGCTCGTCTACCCCCTGTACCAGCTCGTGCTGGTCTCCTTCTTCGACTACCGCCAGCCGCAGGTCACCGGCGCCGAACCGCTGCGCTTCACCGGCCTGGCGAACTACACCGGCCTGTTCTCCGACGCGCAGTTCTGGGAGGTGCTGGCCAACACCGTCGTCTTCGCCGCCGCCTGCGTGGTGGGCACGCTCGCCGTCGGCGGGGGCCTGGCGGTGCTGGCCACCCGCCTGTCGCCGTGGGTGCGCACGCTGCTGTTCCTGGCGGCGCTGGGCGCCTGGGCCACCCCCGCGGTCACCGGCAGCGCCGTGTGGCTCTTCCTGTTCGACCCGCTGCTGGGGCCGGTGAACCAGGCCCTGGCCGGGCTGGGCCTGGAGGGGTTCACCGGGCACTCGTGGACCTACGGCAAGTGGTCCGCGTTCGGCCTGGTGTGGTCCCAGGTGGTGTGGTGCTCGTTCCCGTTCGTCATGGTCACCCTGTACGCGGGCATCCGCGCGATCCCCGAGGAGGTGATCGAGGCGGCGCGGCTGGACGGCGCCTCGACCGGGAGGATCGCCCTGTCGGTGATGCTGCCGATGCTGCGCCCGGCGATGACGATCGTGACCATCCAGTCGATCATCTGGGACTTCAAGATCTTCACGCAGATCTACATCATGACGGGCGGCGGCGGGATCGCCGGGCAGAACCTGGTGCTCAACGTCTACGCCTACCAGCAGGCGTTCGCCTCCAGCCAGTACGGGCTGGGCTCGGCCATCGGCGTGGTCACCACCGTGCTGCTGCTGTTGATCACCCTGCTGTACCTGCGGACTCTGCGCCGCCAAGGGGAGGTGCTCTGATGCGAGGCGTCGCGACGCTGCGCCGGATCCGTACGGACGGCGCGGGGCTGCTCATCGCCGGTGCGGTGGCGTTCCCGCTGTACTGGATGGTGCTGTCGGCCCTCAAGCCGCGCACCGCCCTGGAGGCGGGCGACCCGCGGCCCTACACGCTGGAGCCGACGCTGGACTCCTTCCGCCGGGTGCTGCTAGTGGACGGGTTCGGCCAGTACCTGCTGAACAGCCTGCTGGTGGCCGCCGTGGTGGTGGTCGCCTCCACGCTGTGCGCGTTCCTGGCGGCGGTGGCGCTGACCCGGTACCGGTTCCGCATGCGCACCACCCTGCTGATCATGGTGATCACCGCGCAGATGGTGCCGGTGGAGGCGCTGACCATCCCGCTGTTCTTCCTGATGCGCAACATCGGCGGCGCCGTTCCCGGCCTGGGCCTGAACCACCTGGGGTCGCTGATGCTGGTGCACACCGCGTTCGCGGTGCCGCTGGCGGTCTGGATGCTGCGCGGGTTCGTCGCGGCGGTGCCCCGGGAGCTGGAGGAGGCGGCGTGGCTGGACGGCGCGGGCAGCCTGGCCTTCGTCACCCGGGTGCTGTTCCCGCTGACCGCACCCGGGGTGGTGGCCACCAGTATCTTCTCCTTCATCATGACCTGGAACGACTTCCTGTTCGCGCGGACGTTCATCATCTCGGCGCAGGAGAACCAGACGCTGCCGATCGCGCTGCTGTCGTTCTTCAAGCCGGACGAGAACGACTGGGGAGGCATCATGGCCGGGTCGGTGCTGATGACGCTGCCGGTGCTGGTGTTCTTCCTGTTCGTGCAGCGCCGACTGGCCTCGGGCCTGGGAGGAGCCGTGAAGGGTTGACCGCCGAAGCCGCCCCCCGCCGCAACGCCTCGGTGTCGCTGCGCCGGGCCCTGGCCATCCTGGAGTTCGTCCGCTCGACGCCCGCCGCCAGCGGCGGGGCGACCCTGACCCAGCTCGCCGAGGGGGTGGGGGTGAACAAGAGCTCGGTGCTGCGGCTGTCGGCGCCGCTGCTGGAGGCGGGGCTGCTGGCGCGCGACCGGGACAGCGGCCGGTTCCGGCTGGGCCCGGCGGCGCTGTCGCTGTGGCAGGCCTACCTGGACCAGATGGACCTGCGCTCGGTCGCCTCGGACCACCTGCGGCACCTGATGCGGCGCACCGGGCACACCTGCCACCTGGTGCTGCTCGACGGGCACGACGTGGTGTACGCCGACAAGGTGGAGAACACCACCACGGTGCGGATGGCCTCCCGGATCGGCGCGCGGATGCCGGCCCACCGCACCGCCGTCGGCAAGGCGATCCTCGCCTTCGCCCCGCCCGACCTGGTGCGGGACGTGCTGGAGGAGGGGCTGTCCCCGGCGACTCCGCGCACCGTCACCGACCCGGAGGTGTTCGTGGAGGAGCTGCGGCGGGTGCGCGAGCGCGGCTACGCCATCGACGACCGGGAGAACGAGCCGGAGGTGCGGTGCGTGGCCGCCCCGGTGTTCGACCACAACCGCGACCCGATCGCCGCGATCAGCGTGTCGTCGCTGGTGAGCCGCCTGCCAGCGGCGCGGGTGCGGCAGCTGGGCCCGCAGGTGGCCGCCGTGGCCGCGCGCATCTCGGCCGACCTGGGCGCCCCCGCGGCGCCGCCGCCCCCGCGCGGCCCGGCGGGGCCGGGGGCCGTGCCCGGGCAGGGGTGAGGGGCGGGACCCGCCCGCCCTACTCGTAGGGGTCCGGCGGGTTCTCCACCTCTTCCATCTCCTCCACGGTGAACCGGTGGTCGCGCACGTCCTGCAGGTCGCCCTCGGGCTCGTCCCAGGTGCCGCGCACCCGCCACCAGCTGTCGGTCTCGGGGGCGGGCTCGTCGGTGATGAGCACCCGGTTGACCACCGCGTCGGCGGCGCAGCACGCCATCTCCAGCCGGGCCAGGTACCACCCCTCGCCCTCGGGGTGGGGCACGGTGAACCCGGTCAGCTCGATGGTCTTGCCGGACATGGCGCGGTCCTCGTCGGTCCAGGCGCGGGAGACGAATTCGCGCATCTCCAGCTCCACCGGGCCGTCCCCCGCCTCGGTGAAGGGGTCGTCGCGGTACTCGCTGAGGTCGACCCGGTCCGGGGCCGACGAGGCCCCCTGCGCGGAGGCGGTGTAGGCGCCCAGGGCGGGCGGGGCCACCACGAACACCGACACCACGGGCAGCAGCAGGAGCCAGGCCACCCGGGGCCCGCCTTCGGCGCCGTGGCCGTGCCCGCAGGCGGCGGCGTCCTCGGCGTCGTCGCCCCGGGCGGCCGCGCGCAGATCGGCGGCGATCACCACCGCGCCGAGGACCACCAGCACCGCGCCGGCCGCGATGAGGAAGGGGCGGAACAGCTCCTGCACATAGTTCAGGTACAGGTCGGAGGCGAGCGTGGTGCCCAGCGCGGCGGCGCCGAGCAGCACCAGGACCAGGCCTTGCGCGATCCGGTTCACAGCAGGAGCCCTCCGATCAGGAACGTGAACACCAGGGTGGCGGCGAGGGTGAGGGGGACGAAGCGGCGCACGAAGCCCCAGCCGAAGGTGCCCGCCTGCAGGGCGATGAGCTTCAGGTCGACCATGGGGCCCACCACCATGAAGGCGAGCTGGGCGGTCGGGGAGAAGGAGTTGAGGCTGGCGGCGACGAAGGCGTCGGCCTCGGAGCAGATCGACAGCAGGATCGCCAGCGCGGCGAGGACCAGCACGCCGACGACGGGCAGGTCGCCGACGCCGTTGACCCATTCGCGCGGGACGGCGACGTTGAGCGTGGCGGCGGCGATGGCGCCCACGACGAGGAAGCCCCCGGCGTGGATGAGGTCGTGCACCATCGAGTCGCGGAAGACCTCGGCCTTGGAGGCGCCGGGGTCGTGGGCGGCGCGCGGCGGGCGCAGCCAGTCGGTCTTGCCCAGCCGCGCCCAGATCCAGCCGACGACGACGGCGGCGCCGAGCGAGGCCAGCAGCCGCGCCACCCACACCTCAGGTTGGCCGGGGAAGGCGACGGCGGTGGCCACGAGGACCACCGGGTTGATGGCGGGGGCGGCCAGCAGGAAGGTGAGCGCGGCCGCGGGGGCGATGCCGCGCTTGATGAGGCCCCCGGCGATGGGGACGGAGGCGCATTCGCAGCCGGGCAGCACGGCGCCGGACAGTCCGGCGACGGGGACCGCGGCCATCGGGTTGCGCGGCATGATCCGGCGGTAGAACGAGGCGGGGACGAAGGCGGTCAGGGCCGCGGACAGGGCGACGCCGAACACCAGGAACGGCAGCGCCTGGAAGGAGATGGCGGTGAAGACGGTGGCCCAGGCGAGGAAGGCCTCGTGCTCCAGGCCCCCGGCGAGCCAGGCGTTGGCCGCGGCCATCGCGCTGATGAGGATCGCGAAGAGCCAGACGGTCGCGGCGCGCCGGGGGCCGCGGGGGCGCCCCCACTCCGGGGGCGGGAGCTCCTCGCCGGGGCCGTCCCAGTCCGCGACGATCGAGTCGCCGAGGGAGGAGGCCGGCGGCCGGGCCGGGCCCGGTGGGCTGTCGGACACGTGTGCACTCCGTATCGGGTGGACTGGTGCGGCGGTGCGGCGCGCGCTACCCGGCGAATGCTACCGAAAACGGTTATCGTCCGCGCTCAGGGATGCGGCGCGTTGCCGCGCCGCCCGCCGGTCGTGTGCGCCCGCCGGTTCGGGGGTCGTCGTCGGCCGTCGAGGCCGGTCTTCGCTCGGGGCGCGGCGGAGGTGGCACCGAGGGTACAGCCTCCGCGGCCCGGAGTGCACGCTTTCCACAGGATCGGCGGCCCGTTCCCATCCCCCCGTGCACACGCGACGGCCCCGGTCCGCGTCGGGACCGGGGCCGTCCGGGTTCGGCGGGGCGGAGCCTAGAGGCGGCCGCCGGGCTCGCTGGCCAGGTCGGTCTCGCTCTCCCAGCACTGCACGCCCGCGACGCCGGGCAGGCGGTCGCGGGTGAACACCGGGTCGCGCCCCTCCTTGCGCTGGACGGTGTAGTCGCGCAGCAGCAGGAAGGCGATGCCCGCCAGCGGGGCGATGGCGATCAGGTTGACGGTGGCCATGATGCCCTGGAACACGTCGGCCATGGTCCACACCAGGTCCAGCGGGGCGACCGCGCCCGCGAACACCATGACCAGCACCAGCACGCGGTAGCCGTTCACGACGCCGTTGGAGGCGGACATGAAGCGCAGGTTGGACTCGCCGTAGTAGTAGTTGCCCAGCACCGAGGTGAAGGCCAGCAGGAACAGGATGACGGTGAGCGCGTGCACCGCCCACACGCCCAGGTTGGCCTCCAGCGAGGCCTGGGTGAGCGCGGCGCCCTCGCGCTCGCCGTAGGAGGGGTCGGCCACCAGCACGATGAACGCGGTGATGGAGCAGATGAGCAGGGTGTCGAAGTAGACGCCCAGGGTCTGCACGAGGCCCTGCTTGACCGGGTGGCTGACCGCGGCGGTGGCGCCGGCGTTGGGGGCCGACCCCAGGCCGGCCTCGTTGGAGAACATGCCGCGGCGCATGCCCTGCACGATGGCGGCGCCGATGCCGCCGGAGACGAACTCCCGGACGCCGAACGCGCCGGAGACGATGTCGGAGAGCACCCGCGGGATCTGGTCCAGGTTCATGGCGACCACGATCAGGCCGATGACCAGGTAGGCCAGGGCCATGAAGGGCACCAGGAGCTGGGCGACGTGGGCGATGCGGCGCACGCCGCCGAAGATGACCGCGGCGACCAGGACCGCCAGCGCGACGCCCACGCCCCACAGCAGGCCCGGCCCGGCCTCCACGCCGACGGCGGCCACGGAGCTGGAGATGGCGTCGGCGATGCTGTTGGACTGCACCGAGTTGAAGATGAAGCCGAAGGTCACGGTGATGACGACGGCGAATATCAGGCCCATCCAGCGGGCGCCCAGGCCGTACTGCATGTAGTAGGCGGGGCCGCCGCGGAAGCCGGTGCGGTCGCGCACCTTGAACAGCTGGGCCAGGGTGGACTCGACGAAGGCGGCCGAGCCGACCAGGAGCGCCATCAGCCACATCCAGAACACGGCCCCGGGGCCGCCGAGGGCGATGGCGGTGGCGACGCCGACGATGTTGCCGGTCCCCACACGCGAGGCGGCGGAGATGGCGAACGCCTGGAAGGAGGAGATCGCCTTCTTGCCGTCGGCCGCCGTGGGCGGCTGCCCGCGCAGCACGCGGAACATCTCGGGGAACAGGCGGATCTGCACGACCCCCGAGCGCACCGTGAAGTACACGGCGAGGATGAGCAGGAAGGGGATGAGCAGGTATCCCCAGAACACATCGTTCACGGCGACGATGGCGTCGTTCAGTGCGTCCACGCGGTGGAGTTCTCCTTCGAGGCGGGCACGGCGCACCGCCCGGGGTTCCCGGGTGGAGGCTGTGCGGGCCGGCAGCGACGGTGCGGCCGCCCGGTGGGGAGGCCGGCGCGAGCGGCGGCCCCCGGATCCCCGTGGGCGTCCACCGCTTCCATCTTGGGTGCGCAGCGCGTTCGTCCTGATCAGCGACACGCTGAGCAATACGGGGTGACCCCGCGCACAGGAGACTGTACACCCGAATCAGACGTTTCCCTTACACAGTCACAAACCTCTGAATTCCCCCGCCTCCGGGTTACCGGGCGCGGCGCGCGGGAACCGCACCAGCAGAGGCGGGCGAGGTTAGGAGCGGCCATGGACGGCGACGGCGCCTCCCATCTCGGCCACGGGCGGAGCTGGGTCTGCGTCGGCCTGATGGTCGCCGGGTTCGCGGGCGCCGGGGTGGCGCTGGCGCTCGGCCCGGCGTGGGTGTGGGTCGCTGTGGGCGCCGTGGTGTTCGTGCTCGGCGGGTGCCTGGCGCTCGCGCTGGGGATCATGGACGACACGGTGACCGAGGAGCAGCTCGTCCGAGACGCCGACCGCGAGGAGGCGGTGGGCTTCGCCGGCAACACGGACCGCCCTGAGGCCGCGACCGACTCGACCGCCCTTGAGGAGGCCGGGGCCGACGACGGCGACGCCTCCCCCGGCGAGGGACCCACCTCCTCCCCCGACGCGGGCACCGTCCCGCCTCCCCCGCGCGCGGAGGCCACGCCCGAGGAGCTGGGGAGGTACTGCCTGGCGGCCATCCGCCGGGAGTTCGGCCCGCCGGGCATGTCACCCGAGGGCGACCGCATGAGGTGGAAGGTGCAGGACGCGGTGTGGCGCCTGAGGGACCTGCCGCCCGAGGAGGGCGAGCACGAGGACGCCCGCAGGTCCCTCGCGGAGGTGCACCGCCGGTGCCTGGAGTTCGGCGCCCGCGACTGACCGAGAGCCCGCACGGACAGGCGCCCCCTACGCCGTTGATCTCGGGAAATGCGCCCCTGAAAGCGGCCCGGAAGCGTCGTTTCTCCCGAGATCAACGCCGAGCACACCCGCCTACCGCGCGCCTTCCAAAGGTCGCCTCCCGCAGAAGGGGGCGACTCCACACCGCTCGGCGGGACACATCCCGAACACACACCGAGGAACCTGAGGCGACCCCGACGGCGGTCAAGGTTGCGGCCGGTCGCCTCCGGTCAGTCGCCCGAGCGGTGGGCCCCTTCGCGGCCTCCCCGGGGGCGGTGGCCGTTCCCGGGGCCGTTGCGGCGCGGTCCGCGCCGGGGGCCGCGGCGGCGCGGGCGCTCCGGCTCGGGCGGCTCGACCCACGGCACACCGGAGGGCTGCTGCGCCCCGGTCACCTTGGCCAGCAGGTCGTCGCCGGGGTTGACGAGGTGCTGCTCGGCCTGCACCCCGGCGTCGCCGAGCAGGCGGCGCGCGACCCGGCGCTGGTTGGGCTGGACGATCGAGACCACGCGGCCGGACTCGCCCGCGCGGGCGGTGCGCCCGCCCCGGTGCAGGTAGTCCTTGTGCCCGTTGGGGAGGTCGACGTTGACCACCAGGTCGATCCCGTCGACGTGGATGCCCCGGGCGGCCACGTCCGTGGCGACCAGGGCGCGGATGCGGCCGTCGCGGAACTTGGCGAGGGTCCTGCTGCGCACGCTCTGCGACTTGCCGCCGTGCAGGGACGCGGCGGGGACCCCGGCCCCGGCCAGGCGCTCGCTGATGGTGTCGGCCCGGTGCTTGCTGCGCACGAACAGGATGGTGCGCCCGTCGCGGGCGGCGATCTCGGTGACGACGCGGTCCTTGTCGCGGGGCAGGACGCGCAGCAAGTGGTGGTCCATGGTGGCCACGCGCGCGGTCGGCGGGTCCACCGAGTGGGTCGCGGGGTCCGACATGTAGGCACGGACGAGCTTGTCGACGTCGCCGTCGAGGGTGGCCGAGAACAGCAGGGTCTGGGCCTCGGGGCGGACCCGGTCCAGCAGGTCGCGGACCTGCGGGAGGAAGCCCATGTCGCACATCTGGTCGGCCTCGTCGAGCACCGCGGCCTCCACGGCGCCCAGGTCGCAGGCGCCCTGCCGGATGAGGTCGGTGAGGCGGCCGGGGGTGGCGACGAGCAGGTCGACGCCGCGTCTGAGGGCGGTGATCTGGCGGCCGTAGGGGGTGCCGCCGACGACGTCGCCGATGTGCGCGCCCACCGCGCGGGCGTAGGGCATGAGCGAGTCGCGCACCTGGTGGGCGAGCTCACGGGTGGGGACCAGCACGAGGGCCCGGGGGCGCTTGGGCGCGGCCCGGCGGGCGGAGGCGCGGACCAGCAGCGGCAGCCCGAAGGCCAGGGTCTTGCCCGAACCGGTGCGCCCGCAGCCGAGCACATCGCGCCCGGAGAGGGCGTCGGGGATGGCGGCCGCCTGGATGGGGAACGGCCGGGTCACACCGTTGCGCTCCAGGGTCGCGACGAGCTCCTCGGGCAGGCCGAGGCCGTCGAACGCCGGGCGCGCGGCAGGGTCCGTCAAGTGACGTCTACCTTCCTCGTCGAAACGGCGACGTTCCGGGGAAGGCTCCGCACCATGCGGGGTGGCACGGAAGGGCTGCCGAACGGACGCGCCGGATGCCGCGCCTCGGAGCCGGGAGTCCGGCCGGGCGCCGAGCGGCCCGGCGCGCCGGATGCGCGCAGTGAAGATCGACCGCCGAGGAGCAGAGTACTAGAAGGCCCCAGGCCGCACGCCCTGCCCCCGGCCATGAGGGCCGGTAGGCGATCCCCACGCGTCGGACGGCCGCGCAGGTGGCGGCGCCCCTCAGGACCGGTTCCTGGGGGCCTGTCCACGGGGCGCTCCTGGGCCCCTGCCGGGAAGCGGACCGGTGACGTGCGGGGAGAAAGGCAGAAACGACGGAGGTGGGCGAGCCTTTCTGCAGCGATGACGCGTGCGGCGCGTGTGCGTGGTCGCCGTGGACGGCGGCGACGGCAGAAGCGGGGCGGCTCCCCGGCCCTGCCTGCCGTCCGTCTGGCTGCTCGCGGTCCGGGCGGCAGCGCGGTACCGGAGGTGCGTGCCCGCCCGCGCTCGTG
>NZ_JAQFWQ010000095.1 GCF_027706725.1 Nocardiopsis endophytica | reverse complement strand
CCGGACACGATAACCCCGACTTCCCCGAGATCAACACCAGCGCGCCCCCGCACCGGCCGCCCCCTCGATGATCTCGACAAGAGTGCTGTCAAAACTGCCGGAATGACAGCACTCTTGTCGAGATCATCGCCGGGCAGGGGTGTCGCGCCGTCGCCCGGACCGCGAGCGACCCGCCGTCCGGCAGGCGGGGCCGGGGATCCGTCCTGCTCGCTCCGTCGCCGCTCAAGGCGGTGACCACGCACACGGGCCGCGCCCGACAGCGCTGGGCTGAGGGCCGCTGGCCTCTTGTCGTCGCTGCTGTCGGCCTTGTGCCCCGACTGCCCGCCGCCCGGGTGGGGCCCCTGAGCGGGGTACCAGCTGGGCCGCCCTCCCACCGGAACCGCGAGCAGCCCGCCGTCCGGCAGGCGGGGCCGGGGATCCGTCCTGCTCGCTCCGTCGCCGCTCAAGGCGGTGACCACGCGCACGGGCCGCGCCCGACAGCGCTGGGCTGAGGGCCGCTGGCCTCTTGTCGTCGCTGCTGTCGGCCTTGTGCCCCGACTGCCCGCCGCCCGGGTGGGGCCCCTGAGCGGGGTACCAGCTGGGCCGCCCTCCCACCGGAACCGCGAGCGACCCGCCGTCCGGCAGGCCAGGCCAGGGATCCGCCCTGCTCGCTCCGTCGCCGCCGACCACGGCGACCACCCGCACGCCCACCGCCCGGCAGCGCTACCGCGCGGGCCGCCCACCTTCCCCTCCGCCCTCCTCCTCGCGCCGGGCGGCGGGCATAGGGCGCTGGCCCCGCTGCGACCCTGCAACCTCGTCTCCGCACCCACGCCGGCGCCCGCGCTCACGTCCGCACCCACACCAATTCTGATCGTTTGATCGGATTTTCCTTTCGTTCGACCTATTGACCGGTATCCGTTCATATGGCGAGAATCACGGTGTCCCACCCTGGACCACAGGAGCAGGAGGCACTGATGAGCGGTGCTCCGAGCCGTCGCGGCGTCCTCGCCGCGGGGCTGGCCCTGCCCGCGATCGGCGCATTCGCCGGGTGCGCCCCCGACCGGCCCCGCCCCTCCGGGGGGCGCGGCCCCACCCGGATCACCTTCTGGTCCGCGATCCGCGGCAGCCAGGAGGTGGTCGACGCCTTCAACGCCACCCACGACACCGTCCAGGTCGACTTCGAGCAGATCCCCGCCGGAACGCAGGGCGGCTACGCCAAGCTCAGCAACGCCGCCCGCGCCGGGAACGCGCCCGACGTGGCCACCCTCGAATACCCCCAGCTCCCCGGCTTCGCCATCGACGGCGTGGCCACCGACCTGACCGGCCTGGTCAGCGACCGCACCCGCGACGTCCTGCTCCCGCAGGCCCTGGAGCGCGCCACCTTCGACGGCAGGATCTACGCCCTGCCCCTCGACATCGAGCCGATGGTCATGCACTACCGCCGGGACCTGTTCGACGAGCACGGCTTCGAGGCCCCCCGCACCTGGGAGGACTTCGCCGACCTGGGCCGCGCCGTCCGCGACCGGATCCCCGGCAGCCGCATCACCGTCTTCCCCACCGACGGCGGCACCCAGTTCGCCTCCTACGCCTGCCAGGCCGGCGCCCAGTGGTTCGCCACCGAGGGCGACACCTGGACCGTCGCCATGACCGACGCGCCGACCCGCCGGGTGGCCGAGTACTGGCAGGAGCTCATCGACGACGACGTCGTCTTCGCCAACTCCGTGGGCGGGCCGCAGTACCCCGCCCAGGTGGGCGACGGCACCGTCCTCGTCCGGCTCAGCGGCGCCTGGGACGCCGGTGCGCAGATGTCCTCCCACCCCGGCCAGAAGGGCCTGTGGACCGTCGCCCCGCTGCCCGAGTGGGAGCCCGGGGCCGGGGTGCTCGGCGACCACGGAGGCTCGACCTTCACCGTCACCGCCGACAGCCGCCACCCCGAGGCCGCCATGGAGTTCATCGAGTGGCAGGTGTCCCACCCCGACGCCATGCGCGCCCGGCTGTCGGCGGGCACCAGCTCCGCCTTCCCCGTGGTCGACGAGCTCGTCGAGGTCGCCCGCGAGGCCCTGCCCGACTACTACGGGGACCAGGACATCTACGCCCTCTTCGCCGAGGAGGCGCTCAAGGTCCGCGACGACTGGGTGTGGGGCCCGCGCATGACCTCCACCCTCAACCTCATGCACGACAACTTCGCCCGGGCCGGCGCCGGCCGGGGCACGCTCCTGGACGCGGTGCGCGCGGCCCAGGACGGCACCACCCCGGACCTCAAGGCGCTGGGCCTGTCCATCAGCGAGCAGGGCGGCTGACCCCGGCCGGGCCGCACACCCCGGCCCCGGCCCGGCCGCACACATGAAGGCCCTTCCACACACAGACCCTGCCGCACCCACAGCCCCCACCCCCCACACAGGCCCCGCCCCCCACACAGAGGAGGCCACTCCCATGGGCACGGGCGCACCCCCGCCAGCCGGCCCGACGACACCGCACACCGCCACCACCCGCACCGGCACCGGAACCACCCCCTCCGCCCCCGCGCAGCGCCCCTCCCGGGGCGCCGGGCGCGCGGGCACCGGCCGCCGCTCGGCCCGCAGGCGCGAGCTCGTCGCCTGCGGTGTGCTCATGGCACCGTTCTTCGTCCTGCTCGCCGCCGTCTTCCTGGTCCCCGTCGGCACCGCCGTGTGGTTGAGCCTGTTCGCCGACGACCGCAGCGGCCTGGGCTTCGGCCCGCCGAACCCCTCCTTCGTCGGCCTGCGCAGCTACCTCGCCGTGCTCGCCGACCCCACCTTCACCGCCGGGCTGGGCCGCATGCTGCTGTTCTGCCTGATCTACATCCCGCTGCTGGTCGCGGCCTCACTGGTGCTGGCCCTGCTGCTGGACTCGGGGGCGGTGCGCCTGCGCGCCTGGGCGCAGCTGGGCCTGTACCTGCCGCACACCGTGCCCGGCCTCATCGCCGCCGTCATCTGGCTCTACCTGTACACCCCCGGCATCAGCCCGGTGATCGACCTGCTGTCCCGTGGCGGCCTCCAGGTCGACCTCCTGGGGGTGGACACCGTCCTGCCCTCCCTGGTCAACGTCGTGCTGTGGAGCAACCTGGGCTACAACACCGTCATCTTCTACACGGCCCTGCGCGCCCTGCCCCGCGAGGTCGTCGAGGCCTCTGTGGTCGACGGGGCGGGCCCGGTCCGCACCGCGCTGCTGGTCAAGACCCCCCAGATCCGCTCCGCGGTGGTCACGGTGGTCCTGTTCAGCCTGATCTTCACCCTGCAGCTGTTCACCGAGCCCATGCTGCTCGGCCAGTCCACGTCGATGATCGACTCGCGGTTCTCGCCGAGCATGTACATCTTCGACGCCGCCTTCAACCGCAACAGCTACGGGCTCGCCGCGGCCGCGTCGGTGGTGCTGCTGGCCTGCACCATCGCCCTGTCCTACGCCGTCACGCGGTGGACGAACCGGTCCGTGGGCCCCGAGGAGGAGCGATGAGCGCGTCCACGGGCCACTCCGCCCGGCCCTCCGCAGGCCCTTCCACCCGGCACCCCTCAGGCCCTCCCACTCGGCCCTCCGCGGGCCCCCGCCTGGCCGGGCGGGCGGTGACCAACGCCGTCGTCGCCGTGTTCGCCCTGTACACCCTGCTCCCGGTGGTGTGGCTGGTGCTGGCCGCCGCCAAGGACACCGACGCCCTGTTCTCCAGCCGCCTGCTCTCCCTGGAGGGCTTCTCCCCCTGGTCCAACGTCGTGGACCTGTTCGCCACCGACGGCGGCGTCTACGGCCGCTGGTACCTCAACACCCTGGTCTACGCCGTCGGCGGGGCGGCGCTCAGCGCGCTGGTCAGCACCGCCTGCGGCTACGCGTTCTCCACCTACCGCTTCCGCCACAAGGAGAAGCTGTTCGGCCTGGTCCTGGCCGCGGTGATGGTGCCGCAGACGGTCCTGGCCCTGCCCCTGTACCTGCTCGCCTCCAACCTCGGAGTCGTCAACACGTTCTGGGCGGTGTTCATCCCTTTGCTCTTCAACCCCTTCGGCGTCTACCTCGGCCGGATCTTCAGCGACGGCTACGTCCCCCGGGAGGTCCTGGAGGCCGCCCGGATGGACGGGTCCGGTGAGCTGGCCCTGTACTTCCGGGTGGCGTTCGGCATGCTGCTGCCCGGCGCCGTCACCGTGTTCCTGTTCCAGCTCACCGCGATCTGGAACAACTTCTTCCTGCCCATGGTGATGCTGTCCGACCAGGAGCTCTACCCGGTGACGCTGGGCCTGTACAACTGGAACAGCGCCGCCACCACCTCGCCCGAGTACTACCCGGTCGTGATCACCGGGTCGCTGCTGGCGGTCCTGCCCCTGATCGCCGCGTTCCTGATGCTGCAGCGGTTCTGGCGGTCGGGCCTGACCGCGGGGGCGGTCAAGTGACCCGGCGCCCGAAGGCCGCCCTGGCGATGTCCCCCCGGGCGGCCGAGGCCGTCCTGGACGGGCGCGCCATGGCCGCCCTGGACAAGGTCTGCGACCTGGCGCCCGGCCCCGTTCTGGACGACTTCACCGACCCGCGGGCGCGCGCGGTCCTGGCCGGCACCGAGGTGCTGGTCACCGGCTGGGGCTGCCCGCTGCTGGACGAGGACGCGCTCGCCGCCGCTCCCCGGCTGCGCGCCGTCGTGCACACCGCCGGGTCGGTGCGCGGCCACCTGGCCCCCGCCTGCTGGGAGCGCGGCATCGCCGTCTCCTCGGCGGCCGCGGCCAACGCCGTGCCCGTCGCCGAGTACACCGTGGCGATGATCCTGCTCACCGGGAAGCGGGTGCTGGAGCGCGCCCGCGACTACAAGGCCGGGCGCCGCCGCGCGGACATGCTGCACACCCCCCGCGCCGTGGGCAACCACGAGCGCACCGTCGGGATCCTGTCGGCTTCGCTGGTGGGGCGGCGGGTGATCGACCTGCTGCGCCCGCACGACCTGCGGATCCTGCTGCACGACCCCTACGTCACCGACGCCGAGGCGGCCGCCCTGGGCGCCGAGCCGGTCGCCCTGGACGAGCTGTTCGCCCGCAGCGACACCGTCAGCGTGCACACCCCGCTCCTGCCCTCAACGCGCCACCTGGTCGACCGGGAGCTGATCGGGTCGATGCGCCCCGACGCCGTACTGATCAACACCGCGCGCGGCGCCGTGGTCGACCAGGACGCCCTGGCCGACGCGGCCCGGGCCGGGCGGGTGCGCGCGGTGCTCGACGTCACCGACCCCGAGGTGCTGCCCGCCGACCACCCCCTGTGGGACTGCGACGACGTGCTGATCACCCCGCACCTGGCCGGCTCCCAGGGCAACGAGTGGACGCGCCTGGCCGAGCACGCCGCGGCCGAGCTCGCCCGCTGGGCCTCCGGCGCCGGGTTCGCCCACCCCGTCCACCGCGAGCACCTGGAGCGGATCGCTTGAACACACCTGCAACCGCCGCCCTGGCCCTGCCCGAAGAGGACCGCGAACGCAGCCCCCGCACCGGATACACCCGCGCCCACTGGGAGGCGGCCGCCGACGGCCTGCTGGCCGCCGCCTGGCGGCACGCGAGCCCGCACGGGGCGCGCCTGGACCTGCCCGGCCGCCCCTCCCGGTCCGGGACGCGCTCGGACGGGCTCGAAGGCTACGCCCGCACCCTGCTCGCCGCGGCGTTCCGGGTCGCCGGAGCCGACGGCGCCGACCCGCACGGGTGGCTGGAGCGCTACGCCGACGGGCTCGCCGCGGGCACCCGCGGCCCGGGCGGCGCCGACCACGAGTCCTGGCCGCTCATCCTCGACTACGACGTGCAGGGCCAGCCCATGGTGGAGGCCGCGTCGGTCGCCCTGGGGCTGCGCCTGACCCGGCCCTGGCTGTGGGACCGGCTCGACGGCGCCGTCCAGGACCGGGCCGAGGCATGGCTGCGCGGCGCGCTGCGCTCCCTGCCCGCCCCGTGCAACTGGTACCTGTTCCCCTACAGCGTGGCCGGGTTCCTGGAGTCGGTGGGGCGCGGCGACGCAGAGACCGCGCGGGCCCGGGAGCGCGCGCTGGAGCTGCTGGAGGAGTGGTATCGAGGGCAGGGCTGGTACACCGACGGCGACGGCCGCGCCTTCGACCACTACAACGGGTGGGCGATGCACCTGTACCCGGTGCTCGACGACCACCTGTCCGGAACCTCCTCCCGCTACGGGGACCGCCTGCGCGAGCACCTGGAGGGGTACGGGCTGCTCTTCGGGGCCGACGGCGCGCCCCTGCACATGGGGCGGTCGCTGACCTACCGGTTCGCCGCGGCGGCGGCGGTGGCGCTCGGCGCGGTCACCGGCCGCACGCCGCTGTCGCCCGGGGTCTCGCGGCGGCTGATGAGCGGGTGCCTGCGCTACTTCCTCGACCGCGGGGCCGTCGGCGATGACGGGCTGCTCAGCCTGGGCTGGCACGGCCCGCACACGGCGACGCTGCAGCCCTACTCCGGGCCCGCTTCGCCCTACTGGGCCTCCAAGGCGTTCGTGGGGCTGCTCGCCCCCGCGGACCACCCGCTGTGGACCGACACCGAGCGGGCCGCCCCGAGCGAGGGCGGCGACCGGGCGCTTGCCCTCCCGGCGCCCGGCCTGCTGGTGCAGGCGACCGGCGCCGACGGGATCGTGCGCGTGCACAACCACGGCAGCTCCCACCTGCGCCCCTTCGAGGAGGAGAAGGCGCCCGAGGACCCGCACTACGACCGGCTCGCCTACTCCACCCGCACCGGGCCCACCTCGGGCGCGGATCCCGCGGACAACCGCTTCACCCTGGTGTGGCGGGGCAGGCCGGGCGCGCGCCGCCGCGTCCGGCCGCTGGGGGCGGGGCACGGCGAGGGGTGGGGGTGGGCGGTCTCCTGGCACCGGCCCGTGTTCGAGGGCGGCGTCCCGGCCCTGCCGGCGCTGCGTGTGGAGAGCGCCACCGTAGTCCGGGGCCGCTATGAACTGCGGGTGCACCGGGTGGTGGGGGCGCCGGAGGGGCTGGGGGCCGAGGCGACCGGATGGGCGGTCGGCCCCGGCGGGCCGGTGGAATCGGTGCTGGTGCCCCTGTACGGGTGGACCGGGAGGGACCGCGTGTCGGCGCCTTCGGGGACGGCCTTCACGCCCTCGGCGCGGCTGCCCCGCCTCACCGGGACGGCGTCGGGCACGTCCCTGTTCGCGGCGCTGGCCCTGCTGGACGGGGCGGCGGCGCCGCAGGACGGCGGCCGAGAGGCGGGCGGGGCGCAGGCCGAGGCCGCTGAGGCGGCCGAGGCGGCCGTCGCCTCCGTCACCGAGGACGGCGGCGCGCTGGTGGCCGAGTGGGCCGACGGGGCGCGTACCCGGATCGCGTTCGCGCCGGTGCGCATCGAGCACAAGGAGGCGCGGTGACCTGGAAGTTCGCGTTCAGCACGCTGGGCATGCCCGGGGCGGGGGTCGCCGACACAGTCCGCACCGCCCAGGCCCACGGCTGCCACGGCATCGAGCTGCGGGCCCACCCGGACGAGGAGGTGCGCCCCGGTATGCCCCCGTGGCGGGAGCGCGAGGTGCGGGCCCGCATCGGGGACGCGGGGCTGGAGGTCGCCTGCCTGGCCGGATACGCGCGGGTGTGCGCGCCCGGCCCGGACGGCCCGGTGGTGGAGGAGCTGCGCGCGCTGGTCCGGCTGGCGGCGCGTCTGGGGGCGCCGTCGGTGCGGGTCTTCCCGGGCGGCGCCAAGGGCGGAGGTGATGGCGGCGGCCAGGAGCACGACGGGCGCGGTGGAGAGGGCGCGGCGCACGAGCGCATCGGCGCCGTCCTGCCCGACCTGCGCGACCACGGCGTGCGCCTGCTGGTGGAGACGCACGACTCCCACCCGACCGGCGAGGCGGCGCTGCGGCTGGTGCAGCCGTTCGACCCCGCAGAGCCGGTGGCCGTGCTGTGGGACGCGCTGCACCCGTGGCGCATGGGCGAGGCGCCGTCGCGGACACGGCTGGTCCTGCGCGACCGGCTGGGCTACTTCCAGGTGAAGGACGCGGTGGCGGCGGCCGGAGGCGGGTGGACCCCGGTGCCGCCGGGCGAGGGCGCGGTCCCGATCGAGTGGTGCGCGAGCGTGCTGCGGGGGTGGTCGGGGTGGGTGTCCCTGGAATGGGAGAGGGCCTGGCACCCGGAGATCCCCCCGCTCCCGGCCGCCTTGGCGAGCGCCGCCGAATGGTTCGCCCGCTGGAGGCCTGCCGGTGCGGTGGGAGGCCGCGGCGCCGTGTGACCGATCGGGCACAGATGGCTCCGCGCCGGACTCCCGGCTTGGCGCGACACTCCCCTACACCTGTTCAGCGAGCTCCCTCATCCCCTCACGGATCCGATCCTCCTCTTCAGGGAACAGCGCCAGGACCGCGTCCAGGTCTGGGAGTCGTTCCAACGTCAGCACTTCAAGGCCGACGACCCGCCCGTCTTCGTCGTAGTCGGCGATGAACCCGCCGTGGTCGCGGGTGTGCGCCACGGCTGCCTCCCTCAGAGCCACGTAGGCCGCACCGGCCTCGTGATCGATGGAGGCGTCCGGCATCTGAGCCATGCTCCTCACGGTACTTCCATGGCCGCCTTGATACAGGATCTTCGGTGTCCCAGGAGCCGTCCCGGACTGCGCCGCCGGATACGTGCGAACGGCCTGTCCTGGCCGCATTCGGCCAGCAGAGGGCTGCCCCCTACAGGACCCCGACGCCATCTAGTACTACTGAATGTCGTACTACTCGACGTAGAGGGTGTGGTCATGCGCGTACTCATCACCGGCGCCGGGATCTCCGGGCTGGCCGCCGCGCGGGCGCTGCTCGCCGCCGGGCACGACGTCACCGTCCTGGAGCGCTCCCCCGGGCTGCGCGACGGCGGGTACGCGGTCGTCCTGTGGCCCAACGGCACCGCGATCCTGCGCGGACTGGGCACCGATACGGCAGGGGCGGAGCACCCCCTGACCGGCGTCGCCGTGCGCAGCTCCTCCGGGAGGCCGGCGATGACGGTCTCCACCGGCGGCCTTGAGGCCGCCTACGGGGCGCCCACCATCGCCATCACCCGCCGCGACCTGGTGACCCGCCTGGCCGACGGCGTCCCCGAGGACCGCATCCGCTTCGGCGCCCGCGCCGTGCGCGTCACCGACGGCGACGGCGAGGTCCGGGTGGCCACCGAGGACGGCCGGGAGTTCACCGGCGACCTGCTCATCGGCGCCGACGGGGTGAACTCGGCGGTGCGCGCCCACGTGGCCGGGTCCGAGGCGAAGGCGCGCGCCCGCCCCACCGGCGCGGCCACCTGGCAGGGCCTCATCCCCGCCCCCTTCCACCTCGACGACCGGTTCACCATGTACATGGGGCGCGAGGGCAGCATCGGCATGACCCCCGTGGCCGACGGCCGCGTGCTGTGGCTCATCGACCTCGACCAGCCCGCCGGGGAGGGCCACGACGACCCGGCCCGCGCGCTTCCGCTGCTGCGCCGGAGCTACGCCCGGTGGGCGCCCGAGGTGCGCGGCCTGCTGGACGCCCTCACCGAGGACGACCTGGCCCTGTTCCCGCACCGCCGCCACTACCCGCCGCTGCACTGGTGGAAGGGCCGGTGCGTGCTCATCGGCGACGCCGCCCACGCCATGCCGCCGATCCTGGCCCAGGGGGTGAGCCAGGCGATGGAGGACGTCGCGGCCCTGGCGAACGCGCTCGCCGACGCGACGGGGGCGGCGGGGCCCAGCGGCGAACCCGACCTGGGGGCGGCGCTCGCCGCCTACGAGCGCGCCAGGAACAAGCAGGCGGTCAAGGCCGGTGACGGGGCGACCGGCAGCATCGCCACCTCGGGCCCGCGGACGCTGCTCCAGACCGACACCATGATGCGCCTGGCCCGGCTGATCCCCCGTCGCGCCCCCACGGCGATGTTCGAGAGGATCGTCGCCGGAGTCGCCCACGCCCCCGGCGGCCCCAAGGCCTACGCCCTCGGCGCCCCGGAGGCCATCGCGGACTCGGAGGGCACCGAAAGCGGCACCGCCGCACGGTGACGGCAGGGGCCGACCGCGGCCCGGGACGGCCCCGGACCGCACTCGGCCCCCTCGAACCAGCGGGACGGGCCACTCCCGCGGGGGCCGGTCCCTGTCCACCGTGTCCACCGGCGCGGTGGGCACGGCCTCAGACGCCGCCTTCTGACAGCCGGCCCCGGCGAGCGCTCCCCCGCACCCGCCGCCGTGCCCGGTGCCGGGAGGCCTTCGGGGGCCGGTGGCCGGTGGTACCCGGGGGTTCTCGCCGCCCCGGCGGACGTCCTCGGGTCAGGCCGCCGGGCCGAACCAGCGCTCCAGCGCCCGGACCAGCGTCGTCCGCGCCTCGCCGTCCTGACTCTGGCCCGAGGCCGCCCAGGCCGCCCAGGCCGCTCAGAGCCGGCGCCGGATAGGCGGGCGGACCGCCGGGGCCGATCTCACCGACTCCGCCGCCGACCGCCGCCCCTGCGTCGTTGATCTCGGGAAATGCGCCCCTAAAACCGGCCCGGAAGCGTCGTTTCTCCCGAGATCAACGATGAGCACGCCTGCCTGTTCGCGGGCCTTCTCAGATCCGTGCTCGGGGTGGTCCGGCGCCCCCGCGCTCCCCGCTCAACCGGTCGTGGCCGGGGCCGTGAGGCGGCCGTCGAGGACCTCGGCCACCTGGTCGGCCGCGTCCAGGTGGCCCCGGTCGTGCGTGACGAGCACCGTGGCGGTCCCCTGCTCACGGGTCAGGCGCGCGATCAGGTCGATCACCGCCGCACCCCGCTCGTGGTCCAAGGCGCTGGTGGGCTCGTCCACCAGGAGCACGGCCGGGTCGTTCATCAACGCGCGCGCTATGTTCACCCGCTGGCGCTGGCCTCCCGAGAGCCGGTGCGGACGCCGGTCCGCCAGGTCCGCCAGGCCGACCGCCTCCAGCAGCTCCAGCGCGCGCGGGCGCGCCTTGCGCGGCGGGCGGCCGTCGATCTGCGCCATCACCTGCAGTTGCTCGGCGGCCGTCAGCGACGCGAGCAGGTTGGGCTGCTGGAAGACGATGCCGATGCGGCGCCTGCGCAGCTCGGCCAGCCTCGCCGGGGCCGCCCCCTCCACACGGACCCCGTCCACGGCCACGGTGCCCGAGTCCGGCCGGATCAGCGTGGCCGCCACGGCCAGCAGGCTGGACTTGCCCGACCCCGAGGGGCCCACGACCGCGGCCAGGGTGCCGCCGGGCACGTCCAGCGACACTCGGTCCAGGGCGGTCAGCCGCCCGTCGCCGTCGGGGTAGGTCAGGGTGACCTCGTTCAGTTCCAGGCTCATCGTGCGCTCCCCAGGGCGGTCAGCGGGTCGACGGAGGTGATGCGGCGGACGGACAGGGCGGCGCCCAGCGCCCCCAGGGCGACCATCACGGCCGCCGGGGCGAGCACGGTGCCCGGTGTCAGCACGAACGGCACGTCGGATCCGGACACCGCCGCGCCCAGCGCCGCCGCTGCCGCGGTCCCGGCGGCCGTCCCGCCGACCAGCAGCACCAGCGCCTGCCCCAGGGCGTCGCGCAGCAGCGCCCCGGTGGAGGCGCCGAGCGCCTTGAGGACGGCGACGTCGGGGCCGCGCTGGATGGTCCACACGGTGAAGAACGCGCCGATGACCAGGGCCGATATGGCGAACAGGAACCCGCGCATGAGCTGCAGGGAGCCGTTCTCGGAGGTGTAGGAGCCGATGGCCGCCAGGGAGTCGGCCTTGGCGACGGTGGTCGTCCCGGCCTTCTCGTCGGTGTCCGCGAGGGCGGCGTCGGTGCCGGTGCCTCCGTCGGTGCTCCCATCGGTCGTCACGGCGATCACGGTCGCGGTCCCGCCGCCGTCCCCACCGCCGCCGGTGCCGTTGGTGCCGCTTGTGCCGTCGGACGGGACTCCGGGCCCACTCGGCGGGGCGATGCCCTGCCAGGCACCGAGGCTCGTCCAGACCACGGGGGTGTGGCTGAAGGAGGCGTCCCCGCCGACCCCGACGACGGCCAGCTCCCGGCCCGCCACCGTGACGGTGTCGCCCTCGCCCGCCCCGAGGTCCTCGGCGGCGCCCTCGGACAGCACGGCGGAGTCGTCGCCGGAGCCGCCCGGCACCGGCCCCAGGCCCCCTCCCGGGCGCACCCCGAACACCGACACGGCGGCGCTCGCCCCGTCCCCGGTCTCGGCCTTGGTCGTGGTGATGCCCAGCGGCTCGGCGCTCTGCACCCCGGGGGCCCGCGCCCACTCCCGCCACTGGCCCTCGGTGACGGCCGAGTCCGAGAACGACGGGCCGCCGTCCCCCTCGGCCCGGTCGAAGGCGATCAGGTCGGCGGGCAGCCCGGTCACCGCCGAGACGTTCTCCCGGGCCAGGCCCGCCGTGAGCCCGGACAGCATCCCCACCAGCAGCGTGATCAGCACGATCACCGCCCCGATCAGCGCGAAGCGCCCCTTGGCGAACCCCAGGTCCCTCCAGGCGACGAACATCTGCGGTCGTCCCTTCCCGATGACATGTGACAACCCCTCCACTGTCGTCACACGCCCCCGGCGGGGCATCAGGAACGAGTGGGCTCTTGTCCGCCCGGAGGAAAGAGGCCCTTCTCCAACTTTCGGCAGATGACGGTGCGGCCCCGCCAGTGCGTCGGACACCGGCGGGGCCGCTGGGCGGTCAGGCGGCCGGGGGCGCGCCCCCGGCCGCACCGGGATCACGACGGTTCCGTCGCCTCCATCGCCTCCGTCGTCCCCCTCTGCGCCTCGCGGACCAGTTCGGCCAGGTGCAGGGCGTGCCTCTGCGCCCCCTGCCGGATCTGGGTGTGGCAGCTGAACCCGTCGGCCAGCACGCGCACGCCCTCCTCGGCCGCGCGAACGGCGGGCAGGAGCATGCGCTCCCCCGCCGCGGCGGACACCTCGTAGTGCCCCTTCTCGAACCCGAAGTTCCCGGCGAGGCCGCAGCAGCCGGAGTCGAGCCTGGTGTCGTCCACGCCCATGCGGGCCAGGAGCCGGGCGTCGGCCGTGTCCCCCATCACCGCGTGCTGGTGGCAGTGCGTCTGGCGCAGGGTCCGCACGGGGAGCTCCGGGGGAGACCAGTCCGGGGCGAGCTCGTGGACGGCCTCGGCGAACGTCCTCGTCATCCCCGCGAGCCGCTGGGCCGCCGGGTGCTCGTGAAGAAGGTCCGGCAGGTCGGTGCGCAGCGCGGCCGTGCAGCTGGGTTCGACGCCCACGACCGCGTCCACCCCGTCGAGGAGGGGCGCGAGCGCCTTCAGGGTGCGGCGCTGGACGGCCCGCGCCACATCGAGCTGCCCCGTGGTGACCCAGGTGAGCCCGCAGCACTGGGTGCCCGGGGGCAGGACCACGCGGAACCCGATGTCCTCCAGGACCTCCGTGGCCGCGCGCAGCGGCCCGGGGTTGAAGGCGTTGCCGAACGAGTCGGCCCAGAGCAGGACGGTGCCGCGCTCCCCCGCGCCGGGGGCCGGGGTGCGCTTGCGGAACCAGGCCGAGAAGGACTCGGGGGCGAACTCGGGGATGGACCGTTCGGGGGCGATCCCGCCGAGCCGTTTGAGCAGCCCGGCGGCCGGGGATCCGGTCACCCGGTTCACCAGGCCCGCGAATGGGCGGGCCAGCCGCGCCCACAGGGGCAGCCACCCCATCGAGTAGTGCGACGCCGGCCGCAGCCGCCGGCGGTAGTGGTGGTGGAGGAACTCGGACTTGTAGGTGGCCATGTCCACCTGGGTGGGGCAGTCGTGGCTGCACCCCTTGCAGGACAGGCACAGGTCGAGCGCGTCCCGCACCTCGGCCGACCGCCACCCGTCCTCGATGACGCCGCCGGAGAGCATCTCGCCGAGCACGCGCGCCCGCCCCCGGGTGGAGTCCTTCTCGTCGCGCGTGACCTGGTAGCTGGGGCACATCACCCCCGTCGGGTGGTGCGACCGGCACTTGCCGACGCCGACGCACCTGCGCAGCGCCGCCGCCATGTCGCCGCCGTCGTTCTCATAGGAGAACACCGGCGTGATGTCCAGCCCCCGGCGCGGGCGGACGCGCAGGTCGGCGTCGACGGGGCGGGGCCGCACCACCACCCCGGGGTTCAGCCGGTCCTCCGGGTCGAAGACGGCCTTGAACTCGGCGAACGCCTCGATGATCGTGGCGCTGTACATCAGCGGAAGGAACTCCCCGCGGGCCCGGCCGTCGCCGTGCTCCCCCGAGAACGAGCCCCCGTGGCGGACGACGAGCTCGCAGGCCTCCTTCATGAAGCCCCGGAACTCCTCCTCCCCGCCCGGGGACGCGAGCGGGAAGTCGATGCGCACGTGCAGGCACCCGTCGCCGAAGTGCCCGAAGACGACGCCGCGGCGGCCGCGGCGGCGCATCAGCTCCTCGAACCCCTCCAGGTAGTCGGCCAGGTTCTCGGGAGGGACGGCGGCGTCCTCCCACCCGGGCCACGCCTCGCCGCCGTCGGGCAGGCGGGTGGCGAGCCCGGCGCCGTCCTCCCTGATCCGCCACAGCTGCCGCTGCGCCGACGGCTCGGGCACGACGGCCGCGTTCGCGGGGTCCTCGACGAACCGGTCCACCAGGGAGCGGGCGGCGGCCTCGGCGGCCTCGGGGGTGTCCCCGCCGGTCTCGATGTAGAGCCAGCTCTTGCCCTGCGGCAGCCGTTCGACGGCGTCCAGGTTCTGCGTGCTCTTCCTGCGCGCCGCCTCGACGAGGGAGGCGTCCATCCCCTCCACCGCCAGCGGGTGGGCCCGGAGGAGGGCCGGTGCGGCCCGCGCCGCGGCGACCGCGTCGGGGAACCCGGCGACGGTGAGGCAGCGGTGCGGGGGGACGCGCACCAGGCGGACGGTCGCCGCCACGACGACCGCGCACGTGCCCTCGGTGCCCACCAGCGCCTTGGCGAGGTCGAAGCGGTTCTCGGGCAGGAGGCGGTGCAGCGGGTAGCCGGAGACCTGGCGGGGGAACCGCGCGAGCTCCAGGCGGATGTCGGCGAGGTGGCGGTCCACCAGGGAGCGGAGCCCGGCGAAGACCCGGCCGCGCTCGCCGCCGCCGGCCACGATGGCGTCGATCTCCTGTGCGGTGTGCTGCCCGACGGTCATCCGCGTCCCGTCGGCGAGCACGACGTCCAGCTCGACGACGTTGTCGCTGGTGCGGCCCCAGGCCACCGAGTGGGAGCCGCAGGCGTCGTTGCCGATCATGCCGCCGATGGTGCAGCGGCTGTGGGTGGAGGGGTCGGGGCCGAAGGTCAGCCCGTGGGGCGCGGCCGCCGCCCGGAGGTCGTCGAGGACGACCCCCGGCTCCACCCGCGCCACTCCCTTCTCGGGGTCCAGCTCCAGGATCCGGTCCATGTGCCGGGACAGGTCCAGGACGACCCCCTCGCCGATGGCGTTGCCCGCGACGCTGGTGCCGCCGCCGCGGGGCACCAGCCGCACCCCGTGGCGGTGGCACACCCGGACCGCGCGGACGACCTCCTCGGCCGTGCGCGGGGTGACGACCCCGGCCGGGACCACCCGGTAGTTGGAGGCGTCGCCGGAGTACTGGGCGCGGCGGCCCGCACCGAAGTCGACGATCGCGTCGGCGTCCGGGCCGAGCTCCGCCCGCAGGTCGCGCTCGCACTCGGCGGCGCCGCGGCTGTGGCGGGCGGCGCCGCTCCGGCTACCGCTGGTCGGCATCTGTGTCCTCCGGCTCCATGGGTGGGCGGTGATCGGGTGTCCAGGGGGCATTGCGCGGAGCACGGCCCTCGCGCGGCAGGTCGTGCTCCACGCGACACCCCCTAGCGGTCGGACTCGGATTCGGCTCGGGCCCGGGACGCCTCCGCGCCCTCCTCCGGCTCCTCCGAGTCTTCGGATTCCTCGGGCGCCCCCGACATGGGGCCGGCCTTGGTCCTGCGGGAGAGGAAGCCGTTGAGCACCAGCACGATCGCCAGCGCCACCGCCCACTGGGCGAGCATGGTCGCCAGGCTGAACGGGTCGAACGGGTTCCACCAGGTGTCCGGGGCGTACTCGGACACCGACAGGTAGACCCAGAAGCCCAGGAGCACCGTGAGCAGGACGGGGGCGACGGCGATGGCGGCCGACCACCACGCACCGGCGGCCGAGCGGGAGCTCCCCAGGAGCTCGGCGCGGGCCTTGCCGAGCCCGTACTTCAGCATGGCGAGGGCGATCATCAAGCCGCTGACCAGCAGTCCGACGCCCCAGACGAAGTCCTGGTTGCTGAGGAAGTCGACGTTGAGCGCCGACGGGATCCCGCCCAGCGCCGCGACCCCCACCACGGCCCCGACCGCGACCGGACGGCGCGCGCCCATGTCCATCAGGTTGCGCGCGGCGAGCTCGGTGAAGGCGATCTGCGTGGACACCGAGGCCATGAACAGCGCCAGGAAGAACAGGGCGGAGAAGATCACTCCGCCCGTCATCTCGGGGAACAGCCGGGCGAAGTAGATGAACGCCAGCCCCTGGTTGCCGCCCGCGATGGCCTCGTCGGCGGCCGCGGCCGAGCCGAGCGCGAACAGCGTGCCCAGCACCGCCACACCGGCGAAGAGCGACACCATGAAGTTGCCGCCGGCCACGGTCAGCGCGTTGCTGACCGCGTTCCGGTTCCTGCGGGAGTAGACGGAGTACGTCAGGTACAGGCCGAAGCCCGCACCGGTGGAGAACGCGACCTGCGAGGCCGCCTCCAGCCAGACGCGCACGTCCAGGAAGTCGGCCCCGTCGATGGCGAACATGTTGGCGATGCCGGCACCGGCGCCCGGCAGCATGGCCGCGCGGACGGCCAGGATCGCCATGATGACGAACAGCGCGGGCAGCGCGATCTTGAGCACGCTCTCGAACCCGCCCTTGAGGCCGCGGGCGACGATCACGCCGAC
This sequence comes from Nocardiopsis endophytica, assembly GCF_027706725.1. Taxonomy (GTDB): domain Bacteria; phylum Actinomycetota; class Actinomycetes; order Streptosporangiales; family Streptosporangiaceae; genus Nocardiopsis_A; species Nocardiopsis_A endophytica. The sequence goes on along the minus strand of NZ_JAQFWQ010000095.1, from coordinate 10,440 downwards.
CAGCGCGATCGACAGGAGGTGGAACCCGATGGTCTGCACCGGGCTGGCGGCGAAGGAGTCCCAGGTCGCCTGGGTATCCAGGGCGGGGTCGCCGAACGCGCCGGTGAGCGCGTGCACGAAGTACCGCAGCGCCCAGCCGCAGATGACCGAGTAGTAGAACGCGATGCCCAGCGTGACGAGGGTCATGAAGCCCCCCATCCACGCGAACCTCCGCCCCACGAACTCGCGGAACGCGCCGATGGTGCCCAGGCGGCTCTTGGAGCCCATGTAGGACTCGGCCATGAGCAGCGGAACCGCCCACACCAGGTTGATGAGGATGCAGGCGATCACGAACGTGCCGCCGCCCCACTCGGCCGCGACCCGGGGGAACCGCCAGATGTTGCCCGCGCCCACGGCCATGCCGATGGACGCCGCCAGGAAGGCGAACCTCGATCCGAATCTCTCAGTGCTCATTGCGAACCTCTTTGTTCTTCAAAGGGGGATGGGGGAGGCGCGTGGGCCCCGAGGGCGTGTTGCGCGGACCAAGCCCGGCAGCGCGGCGGACCTGGTCCACGCGACACGCCCTACGGGGACGGGACGCGCCCCCTGATCTCCATGGCGGTGCGCACTCGCCGCTCGGCGAGCCGTCGCGCCGCCTCGTGTGAGGTGAGCGCTCCGCGCTCGGCCTCGTCCAGGACGTGGAGCGTGTTGGCCCGCAGCCGCTCCGATACCGCGGCGCGGATCGTGCCCGGCTCCACGGGGAAGACCGACGACCGCGCGTCCATCGCGTAGGCGGCCGCCACCACGCCGCCCGCGTTGGCGATGAAGTCCGGCACGACGCTGACGCCGCGCTCGGCCAGGACCGCTTGCGCCTTGGGCGTCAGCGCGAGGTTGGCGCCCTCGACGACGACCGAAGCCGACAGGTCGGCGGCCGCGGCGACGTCGACCACGTCCTGCCGCGCCGCGGGGATCAGCACGTCCGCGGGCAGGGTGAGCTCCTCCCCGATGGCCAGGAGCCCGGCCCAGCCGACGTGGTGGACCAGGGCGTCGCCCCACTCGGCCCGCGCCCGGAGCAGCGCGGGCACGTCCAGCCCGTCGGGCGCGTGGAGCGCGCCTTCGGCCGTGGACACGGCCACGACCCGCGCCCCCAGCTCGTGCAGCCGCTCGGCCGCCGCGGCCCCCACGGCACCGAACCCCTGCACCACGACGCGCGCGCCGCACAGGTCCGAACCCCGCCGCCGGACGGCCTCGTCCGCGGCCTCGGCCACCCCGTAGCCGGTGACGCCCCACTGGTCGTAGGGCACACCGCCCAGCTCGCGCGGGCTGCCGACCGCCGTGCCGCGTCCGCCCAGCTCGTCCTGGATGACGGCGGCGTCGTGCTCGGTCAGCCCCATGTCGAGGCCGAACACGTACTCCTCGGGCACCTCGCTGGACAGGGCGCGGGCGAAGGCGCGCAGCACCGCCTCCTTGTCGGCCGAGGCCGGGTCGAACCGGACGCCGGCCTTGGCGCCGCCGAAGAACAGGTCGACGGCGGCCCACTTCCACGTCATCACCCGGGCCAGGCGCGCCACCTCGGTGACGGTCAGCGTCGGGCCCATCCGCGTGCCGCCCTTGCCCATGCCCCGGGCGGTGTTGTCGATGACCAGGACGCCGCGCATGCCGGTGCGCGTGTCGGAGACGGTGACGATCTTCTCCGGCCCCCACTCGTCGGCGTGGTCGAGCTCGTTGAGCCTCATCCGAAGTTCACTCCCTGGGCCAGGGGCAGCTCGGTGGAGTAGTTGACGGTGTTGGTGGCGCGCCGCATGTAGCCGCGCCAGGCGTCCGAGCCCGACTCGCGGCCGCCGCCGGTGGTCTTCTCCCCGCCGAACGCGCCGCCGATCTCGGCGCCGGAGGTGCCGATGTTGACGTTGGCGATGCCGCAGTCCGACCCGGCCGAGGCGGTGAACCGGTCGGCCTCGCGCTGGTCGGTGGTGAACACGCTCGACGACAGCCCCTGGGGGACATCGTTGTGCAGCGCGAGGGCCTCGTCGAAGGCGCGGTAGGTGAGGACGTAGAGGATCGGCGCGAACGTCTCCTCCTTGACCACGTCGGTCTGCCCGGGCATGCGCACGATGGCGGGCTCCACGTAGTAGGCGTCCTGCGCGGCGCCGGCCAGGCGCCGTCCTCCGCCCGCGACCACCTCTCCCCCGTCGGCGACGGCCCGCTCCAGGGCGGTGCGCATGGCCGCGTGGGCGCGCTCGCCGACGAGCGGCCCGACGAGGGTCTCCTCGGAGAACGGGTCGCCGATGTTCAGCCCCGTGTACACCTTGGCCAGGCGGGCGACGAGCTCGTCGGCGACGTCCTCGTGCACGATGAGGCGGCGCATGGTCGTGCACCGCTGCCCGGCGGTGCCCGCGGCGGAGAAGACGATGCCGCGGGCGGCCAGGTCCAGGTCGGCCGAGGGGGTGACGATCGCGGCGTTGTTGCCGCCCAGTTCGAGGATGGCGCGACCGAAGCGGGCGGCGATGCGCGGGGCGATCTCGCGCCCCATCCGCTCGGAGCCGGTCGCGCTCACCAGCGGCACGTCGGGGCTGTCCACCAGGGGCGCCGCCGCGTCGGCGCCGCCGAGCACCAGCCGGTGGACGCCCTCGGGGGCGCCGGTGTCGGCGATGGCGCGCTCCAGCAGGGCCGTGGAGGCCAGGGCGGTCAGCGGGGTGAGCTCGGAGGGCTTCCACACCACGGTGTCGCCGCACACCAGGGCCACGGCGGTGTTCCACGCCCACACGGCCACCGGGAAGTTGAAGGCGGAGATGACGCCGACGACCCCCAGCGGGTGCCAGGTCTCCAGCAGCTTGTGCCCGGGGCGCTCGGAGGCCAGGGTGCGCCCCTCCAGCTGGCGCGACATGCCCACGGCCAGGTCGCAGATGTCGATCATCTCCTGCACCTCGCCCAGGGCCTCCGAGCCGATCTTCCCGGCCTCGATGGTCACCAGGTCGGCGAGGTCCTGCTTGTGCTCGGTCAACAGCTCGCCGAGGCGCTTGACCAGGGCGCCGCGCACCGGGGCGGGCGTGTCGCGCCAGGCGGGGAAGGCGGCCCCGGCCGCGGCGATCGCCTCGTGCGCGTCGCTCCCGGTGCCGCCGGCCACGGTGAACAGGTCCTGGCCGGTGATGGGCGAGCGGGCCGAGAGGGCGTTCGGGCCGGAGCCCTCGTAGCCGGCCGCGCCGCAGGCGGCCAGGGCCCGGCGGGCGCGCTCGGCCAGCTCGGCGGTGCCGGGGAGGGTGTTCTCGGAGGTGTCGGACACGGGTGTCGCCTTTCTCGGACGGTTCTTCGTCGGTGGTCGGGACGGTGTTCGTGCGGTGTTCGCGGTGTTCGCGGCGGCGTTCAGGGCCGGGTGCCCGCGCCCGGGGCGCCGAGCTCCCGGCGGACGGCGTCCAGGGACCGCTCCCGCTGGCGCGCGTACAGGTCGTAGGGGTCGTGCAGGGTGCGCTCCAGCACGCCGGACATCCACTGCCCGTCCAGCACGGCGGCCTGCTGGGTGGTGTCCTTGGCGCCGTCGCCGGTCAGGTTCGACTGGAAGATCCCGGCGGCGGAGCGGGGCAGGAAGTCCTCGTAGACGATCGGCTCGGCGCGCACCCAGCCCTGGTCGACCAGCTCGGCCAGGGACTCGGGGGGCGGCGCCGCGCCCCCGGGGCGGCCGGCCGCGGTGAAGGTGAAGTAGGCCAGGCCGTCGCGGGCCAGGTCGTGTTCGGAGCGGGGGAAGCGGTGCGTCCAGACCTCGGCGGCCACGTCGGCGCGGGGGCGGCCGGTGTCGCGGCGGAGCCGGTCGACCTCCTCCACGAGGTGGTCGTAGAGGGCGCGGCCGCGCGGGGTGAGCGCGATGCCCCGGGCCTCGACCTCGCCGAAGCGGACCCGCAGCGTGCCGTCGGCCACGGACCCGTCCGCCTCGCGGAACCGGCGGGGCTCGGACAGGGCCCGGAAGGAGGTCTGGCGCAGCAGCACGTCGGGGCCGTCCCAGCGGGGTGGGCCCTGGATGTCGTCGATCATCGTGATCCCGCGCCGCCCCATCCGCGCGTACAGCTCGTCGATGTCGAGCACACGCGGGGTGAGGTGGTTGACGTGGGTGGACGTCACGCCGCCGATGTCGGCGGCGACGGCGGAGACGCGTTCGAGCTCCTCGTACCAGCCGCGGTCCACCGGTTCGGAGGACAGCTCGAAGCTGCGCACGGCCAGCTCCAGGAACCGCTCGGCGTCGGCCCGCTCCAGCCCGCCTTCGCTCTCGGCCCGTTCGGCGAGGGTGATCAGCTCCGGCGGGAACAGGCTGCGCCGGGAGAGGAACTCCTCCAGGCGGCGCTGGAGGCCGGCGTCGAAGAAGCGGCGGTCCGAGGGGGTCAGGACGGAGGTGAACACGCGGAAGGGGTTGCGTTCGAGCTCGTCCTCGTCGATGGGGCGGAACGCGGTGGAGACCACCGGGACCGCGCTGGAGGCCGCCTCCCGCAGGTCGTAGAAGCCGACCGGGTGCATCCCCAGGGCGGCGAATACCTGCCCCACCTGGCGCAGCTCCTCGGGGGTGCCCACGCGGATCGCGCCGTGCCGCTCGGCGGTGACGCGGTCGATGCCGCCGAGCCGCTGGGCCTGTTCGGCGTCCTTGGCCAGCAGGTCCCGGTTGACCTCGTGGGAGACGTCCACGAGCGTGGTGTAGGCGGGCACCTCCGCTCCGTACATGACGGAGAGTCTGCGTGCGAATTCGGAACGTAGCTGCCATGTCTGCAGGGCGGGCATGCGCTCCCCTCCTCGTGCTGTGTTCGGGCCGGGTGGTCGGTGCGGGGCGGGTCTAGGTCAGACCACGTTGAACTCCCGGCGGAGCGGGCTGTCGTCGAACCGGTCGGCGGACATCGCCGCCACGTCCACGAACGGCTCCTGGCCCAGGTACAGGGCGCGGACCACCTCGCCGACCGCCGGGGCCTGGAGGAAGCCGTGCCCGGAGAACCCCGTCGCGTACAGCAGGCGGCCCACCGAGCGGCTCTCCCCGATCAGCGCGTTGCAGTCCGGGGTCATCTCGTACAGCCCCGCCCAGCCGCGCTCGATGGGCAGGCCGACCAGGCCGGGGGCGCAGGCGCGGGCCGCGTCCTCGAAGCCGGCCAGCCACTCGTCGGAGTAGTCGGTGTGGAACCCGTACTCCTGGTCCGGGTCGGACATGCCCAGCATCAGGCCGTCGTCGTGGTTGTGGAAGTACATCGACGTGGCGAAGTCGATGGTGAACGGGACCCGGGGCGGCCGGGGGCTCAGCGGGCGGGTGATCGCGATCTGCCGCCGCAGCGGCTCGACCGGCAGCTCCGCCCCGGCCATCGCACCCACCGCCTTGGACCAGGCCCCCGCCGCCACGATCACCGTGTCGGTGCGCACGGCCCCCCGGTCGGTCACGACCTGCCGGATGTCGCCCGTGGCGGTGGTCGTGATGTCCACGACGGCGGTGTCCTCGAACAGGCGCACCCCGCGCCGGGCGGCGGTGTTCAGGAAGCCCCAGGCGGCCTCCGCCGGCCGCGCGTGCCCGTCGTCCGGCGAGAACGCGGCGCCCAGGACGCCCTCCCCGCGCACGTAGGGGCACAGGCGCTCGGCCTCGGCGGCCGAGACCATGCGGCTGGGGACGCCCAGTTCGTTCTGCACCGCGACGTTGCGCTCGAACGAGGGGATGTGCCCGGGGTCCCGCAGGAGGAACAGGTAGCCCACGCGCTCCATCGCGATGTCGGCGCCGGTGGCCTCGCCGAGCCGGGCGTAGGCCTCCAGGCTCCGCGCCCCCAGGGCGATGTTGACCGGGTCGGAGAACTGGGCCCGCAGACCGCCGATGGGCTTGCCGGAGGACCCGGACGCCACCCGGCCGCGCTCGAGCACGACCACGTTGGTGACGCCCGCCTCGGCCAGGTGGTGGGCGATGGCGGCGCCCATGATCCCCCCGCCGACCACGACGACCTCCGCGCTCTCGGGGAGCCCGGTCCGACCTGCGGCTTCAGCTTGCATGAGTCACCCTTCAGCATCGATCGCATACGGGACCCGGCGACGAGGCACGAAGTTCTCCCAGGTGAGAACCGGTGATCCAGGTCACTCGGCCGCCGTGCCCCATAAGGTACGCATAGGGAAGCAGTAGGTCTATCGAATGTTCTTCCGGTCGATCGTTTAGGTTCTCTCGATGGATGTGACGATGGGGCAGCTCCGCGCCCTGCGCGAACTCGCCCGGTGCGGCACCATGGCGGCGGCCGCCGCGTCGCTGGGCTATACGACCGGCGCCGTCTCGCAGCAGCTGGCCAACCTGGAGAAGGCGACCGGCACCGCGCTCACGGTCCGGGCCGGGCGCAAGGTCCAGCTCACCCGCAGCGGCATGATCATGGCCGAGCACGCCGAACTGGTGCTCCAGGCGGTGGCCGAGGCCCGACGCGCGCTCGACACCGAGAAGCAGGAGGTGGCCGGGACCGTCCGCGTGGGCACGTTCGCCACGACCGCCGCCGCCCTGCTCGTCCCCACGATCGCCAAGGCCCGCGGGCGGTACCCGAAGCTGACCGTCACCAGCAGGGAGTTCGGTGTCGACGGGACGGCGGCCGCCGTGCGCGACGGCGAGGTCGACCTCGCCCTGGGGATCGACTACCCCCACGCGCCGATTCCGCGGGAGCCGCAGACCGAGATCGTCCGCCTCCACACGGAGCGCTTCGGGCTGGCCGTCGCGGCCGACCGGCACTCGCCGTGCGAGGTGCCGCTCGAATGCGCGCGCGACTGGCAGTGGATCCTGCCGCCGAAGGAGACCCAGTACGCGCGGGCGATCTACGCGGCCTGCCGGCTGGCGGGCTTCGAGCCGGGGGTGGTGCACGAGGTCACCGACACGCGCACCTCGCTGGAACTCGCCGCACAGGGCCTCGGTGTCACGCCCCTGACCTCCCTGATGGAGGACCTCCTGCGCCCCCGCGGGCTGTGCCGGATCGAGCTGACGGACCCCGTCGAGCGCCACATCGTCCTGGTCCGCCGCGCCCAGCCGGTGCAGGCGGTGGCCATCGCGGCGCTCACGGAGCTGTTCACCGAGGTCGTCCACGAGGCGCGCGGCCGGTGACCGGGGGCCGGCGCACGGCCCGGACGCCGCGGGACCAGGGCGGCGTCCCAGGCCACAGGGTTCGGGGGCGCTAGGGTGAGGGCACCGTGAACCGCTTGACTCCGACCCTCCGCGTGCTCGCCTGGTGCCTGCACCTGCTGGTGGCCGGGCTGCTGGCACTGGTCGCGGGCCGGGCCGTGCTCGACGGGCGCCCCGACGCCTGGGCCGTGGCCGCCGCGGCGGCCGCCACCGGGGCGGTGTACGCGGCCGGCCCGCTGATCCCCCGCGTCGCCGCCTCGCGCCGCGCGTCGGCGGTGTGGCTCGCGGTGCTGGGCGCGTTCTGGCTGGTGCTGCTGGTGCTGTCCGCCGAGGCGGTGTGGCTGGCCTTCCCCCTCTACCTGGTCCAGCTGCACCTGCTCTCCCGCCGGGGCGGGCTGGCGGCGGTGGCGGCCACGGCCGTCGCGGCGATCGCCGCCTTCGCCGCCCACCAGGGCGGTCCGGCCCCCGCCGCGGCCCTCGGGCCCACGCTCGGCGCGGCCGTCGCCGTGGCGGTGGTGTGGAGCTACCAGGCGCTGTACCGCGAGAGCGAGAAGCGGCGGCGGCTCATCGAGGAGCTGACCGAGACCCGCGCCGACCTGGCCCGCGCCCAGCACACCGCCGGGGTGCTGGCCGAACGCGAGCGCCTGGCCCGGGAGATCCACGACACGCTCGCCCAAGGGTTCTCCAGCATCCAACTGCTGCTCACGGCTGCCGGACGGGCGCTGCCGGACCGCCCTGAGGCGGCCACCGCACACGTGGACCGCGCGCGCCAGGCGGCCGCCGACAACCTCGCCGAGGCGCGGCGCCTCGTCGCGGCCCTCACCCCGCCGGACCTGGAGGGGCGGAGCCTGCCCGACGCCCTGGAGCGCCTGTGCGACACCGCCTCGGAGCGGCACCCGGTCACCGCGCGCTTCCACCTGGAGGGCACGCCCGTGCCGCTGCCGACCGCGCTCGAGGTGGAGCTGCTGCGGATCGCGCAGTCGGCGCTGGGCAACACCGTCCGGCACGCCCAGGCCGCCCATGCCGACGTCACCCTCCGCTTCACCGGCGGCGCACCCGACGCGGAGGCCGAACCGGGGGCTGAACTGGAGGTCGCCGACGACGGCACCGGTTTCGACGCCGCCCTGCCGCACGCGCCCGACGCCGAGAGCGGCGGGTTCGGACTGGCGGCCATGCGCGCCCGCATGCGCGCGCTGGGCGGGTCGTTCACCGTCGACACCGCACCCGCCCGGGGGACGACCGTCACCGCCCGCGTCCCGGTCGCCCCACCCGACGATCCCACCGCCCTCGAACAGGGACCCGGCCGCCGCGAGGACGGCGGCGCACCAGCGAAGAGGCCGACATGACCCAGGATCCGACCGCCCCCTCCCCCGCCCGCCTGCTGCTCGCCGACGACCACCCCGTGGTGCGCGCCGGACTGCGCGCGGTGCTGGAGACCGAGCCCGGCATCGAGGTCGCCGCCGAGGCCGGAACCGCCGAGGAGGCCGTCGCGCGCGCCGCCGAGGGCGACATCGACGTCGTCCTGATGGACCTGCGCTTCGGCGGCGGCATGAGCGGGGCCGAGGCGACGGCCGCCATCACCGCGCGCGCGGGCGGGCCGCGGGTCCTGGTCGTCACCACCTACGACTCCGACGCCGACACGCTGCCCGCGATCGAGGCCGGGGCCACCGGCTACCTCCTCAAGGACGCGCCGCCCGAGGAGCTGGCGGCCGCCGTGCGCGGGGCCGCCGCCGGGCGCACCACCCTGGCGCCCTCGGTCGCCGACCGGCTGATGACCCGCCTGCGCGCCCCGGGCAACGCGCTCACCCGCCGGGAGATCGAGGTGCTGGGGCTGGTCGCCGAGGGCCTGTCGAACCTCGCGATCGCCGAGCGGCTGCACCTGACCGAGGGCACCGTCAAGTCCCATCTGGCGCACGTCTACACCAAGCTCGGCGTGGACTCGCGCACGGCCGCCGTGGCCGCCGCGACCGAAACCGGCTACATCCGCCGCTGAGGACGCGCCCGCCGCGTCCACGGGGTAGAGGAAGGGAACGACGGCGGCCCCGTGAGGCAGGGGCCGCGGCCCGACGATCGGAGTCGCCATGGGTGATGCGGCCGGTAGGCGTGAGACGACGACGTGCGCGGTGATCGGCGGTGGGCCGGCGGGGATGTTCCTGGCGCTGCTGCTGGCCCGGGCGGGCGTGGACGTGACGGTGCTGGAGAAGCACGGGGACTTCCTGCGCGACTTCCGCGGCGACACCGTCCACCCCTCCACCCTCACCCTGTTGGACGAGCTGGGGCTGTGGGAGCGGTTCTCCCGGATCCCGCAGAGCCGCCTGGAACAGGTGGTGCTGCCCTTCGGGGACGGCGAGCAGGTGACGGTCGGCGACATCCGCCGGCTGAGGGTTCCCCACCCCTACATCGCGATGGTGCCGCAATGGGACCTGCTGAACCTGCTGGCGGAGGCGGCCTCGGAGGAGCCGTCCTTCACGCTGCGCATGAAGACCGAGGCCACCGGGATCATCCGGGAGCGCGGCGCGGTCCGCGGTGTGCACATCAGGGGGCCGGAGGGCGACGGCGAGCTGCGCGCCGACCTGGTGGTGGCCTGCGACGGCCGGGACTCGCTGCTGCGCCGCTCGGCGGGGCTCGCCTGTCACGAGTTCCCGGTGGACATCGACGCGTGGTGGTTCCGGCTGCCCGGCGCCTCCCCCGCAGGCGAGGCGCTGACGCCGCGCCTGGAGAAGGGGCGGATGATCGTGGTGATCCCGCGCGAGGGGTACATGCAGATCGCCTACCTGGGGCCCAAGGGCACCGACGCGCAGTTGCGGGAGCGCGGCATCGAGGCGTTCCGCGGCGACGTGGCGCGCCTGCTTCCGGGCGCGGCCGACCGGGTGGGCGAGCTGCGCTCGATGGACGACGTGAAGCACCTGAACGTGCAGGTGAACCGGCTTCCGGTGTGGTACCGGCGGGGGCTGTTGTGCATCGGCGACGCGGCGCACGCGATGTCGCCGGTGGGAGGTGTGGGCATCAACCTCGCGGTGCAGGACGCGGTGGCGGCGGGGACCCGGCTGGCCGAGCCGCTGAGGGAGCGGCGGGTGTCGGTGGGCGACCTGCTCGCGGTGCAGCGGCGGCGGTCGCTGCCGACGATGGTGACCCAGGGGTTGCAGCTCACGATGCACCGCCGGGTGGTCGACCCGATCCTGCGCGGCGAACGGGAGGGCCCGCCGGCGCTCCCGGTGAACCTGCTGCGGAACTTCGCCCCGGCGTCCCTGCCGCTGGCCTACGCCATCGGAGTAGGCGTCCGCCCCGAACACGCCCCACCCTTCGCCCGCCGGGAGGGGTGACCGGGCCGGCCGTCCCCGATCCCTCGAACGGTCGTCGCCGGGACCCGC
>NZ_JAQFWQ010000094.1 GCF_027706725.1 Nocardiopsis endophytica | reverse complement strand
TCGGCCCCGGCGTTGTCGTTTTCGTGGAGCCTTTCGGCGGCGAGGACGATGTCGTCGCCGACCATGTGCGGGAAGAAGATGTCTCCCGCGTGGTCCGGGTCGACCGCCTCAGTCCATAGAACCGCTGGTACGGCGGTGTCGATGGCCGTGATGCGGTTCCCTTCCATGAAGTAGAGGACACCGTCGCCGTAGGCCCCGCTCACGGCATTGGGCTCGGAGTGAGCGGAGATGGAAGGCGGCAAAGCGTCGCTGTATTCGGGCCAGTACAGAAAGTAGTCACCCTCCAGAGGCAACGACCACCGCACCGCGCCGGGCTCGTCGCAGTCGTCCTCTCCTTCGCACGTGAAGGGCTCGTCAGGGCTGATCGCCGTCGCCTCGAAGTCGAGGTTCAACGGTTCTTCGGAGAAGGAACAGGCGCTGAGGGGGATGAGGAACGTGAAGGCGGTCGCCAGGGCGATCCCGTGCCGTGCCATGTGGGGATTCTATGGAGTCTTCGGGGGAATCGCCCCCGACGGGCGGCGGGGCCCAAGCGGCCGTCAGCCCTCCCGGGCGACCTCGCGTTCGTAGGTGAGCAGGGTTTCGACCACCGTTCGGCGTTCGGCGGGGCTCAGCGGCTCCAGCGCCGTGCGCCAGGCGCGGGCGCCGACGGCGAGCCAGTCGTCCACCGCCTGCCGGTTGGCCTCGGCCAGGGACACGATCGTGCGCCTCCGGTCCGCCGGATCCTCGCCGCGGTCCACGACGCCCTTCTGGGACAGCTCGCCGACCATCAGGCTGACCGTCGTCGGGGCCAGTTCCAGCCGCGCCGCGAGCGCGTTGACGGTCAGGGGCCCCTCGAAGAGCAGGAACGCCAGCAGCGACAGGTGGCGCGGCGCCAGGTCTAGGGAGCGCAGCGCCTCGGGGACCGGAGTGCGCTTGGCGCGGCCCACCAGGCGGGGCATCAGCAGCAGCATGGTCCGGACCCCCTCGTCGGCGGTGAGGCCGTCCTCGTCGGGACCGTCCGCGCCGGGGCCGTGCTCCGTTGACAATATCTTTGCTCCCAAAATATTTTTGCTTCTAAAGCAAACCTTTTCGATGCAGGCACGAGTCTATCGGGGCCGACGCCGCCGAAGCGGCGCTCGGCGGAAGGGATGTGCCATGACCGTGCTGGTCACAGGGGGCCGGGGGAACATCGGCGAACGCGTGGTGAGCGTGCTCGCCGCGGCCGGGCACCGCGTCCGCGCGTCGGCCAGGGACGCGGGCGCGCTCGCGGTGCCGTCCGGCGTCGAGACCGTCGAGCTGGACGTCGCCGACCCCCGGAACGCAGGCGCGGCACTGAAGGATGTGCGCGCGGTGTTCCTCTACGCCGCCGCCACACTGAGCGGTGACCTCCGCGGGTTCCTGGAGGAGGCGCGTGCCGCGGGGGTCGAGCACCTCGTACTGCTGTCCTCTCCGGCCTCCTATGAGGCGGGGGAGCACGACCGCATCATCGGCCGGGCGCACCGCGCGGCGGAGGAGGCGGTCGAGGAGGCCGGGCCGCCGTCCACCCTGCTGTACCCCGCCTGGCTCGCGGGCAACGCCCAGCGCGACTGGGCCGGGCAGATCAAGGAGAGCGGCCGCGTCGCCCTGCCCTATCCGGACGCGCAGGTCAACCCGGTCCACCTGGACGACGTGGCCGAGGTCGCCGCCGACCTCCTCACCAGGGACCGGCACCGCGCCCGGCTCCAGGTGGTCACCGGCCCGGAGTCGATGCGGCTGCGCGACATCGTGGACGCCGTCGGCGACGCCCTCGGGACCCCCGTCCCCATCGACGTCCCGAGCCGGGAGGAGGCGATGGCGCGGCGCGAGGAGTGGATGCCCGCGGAGGTCCTCGACGTGCTCTTGGACGCCGAGGCCGCCGCCGTCGGCGTTCCGGCGCCGGTCACCAACACGGTCGAACGCATCACCGGACACCCTGCGCGCCCCTTCGCCGAGTGGGTGCGGGCCCATCGGGAGGACTTCGCCGCTTGACGGGCGCCGGGGCCCACGCGAGGGCCGGGCATCACCCCCGTGCCGCGGACAGCGCGCGCTCGAAAGCCGCGTAGGCCGGGGCGTCGAACAGGACGAAGCGGCACGTCCGCACACCGGTCGACGCGGCCTGTACCGCCTCTACGGCGATGCGGGCCGCGTCCTCCATCGGCCAGCGGTACACGCCGGTCGAGATCGCGGGGAAGGCGACCGTCGTCGCCCCCAGCTCGTCGGCGACCCTGAGCGAGCGCGTGTAACAGGAAGCGAGGACGGCGGACCGGTCCTCGGTGGCGCTGTGCACCGGGCCCACGGTGTGCACGACCCAGCGCGCCGGCAGGCGGCCTGCCGTGGTGGCCACCGCCTCACCCGAGGGCAGCCCCTTTCCGTACCGGGTGTCCCGCAGGCGGCGGCACTCGGCCAGGATCTCCGGGCCGCCCCGCCGGTGGATGGCGCCGTCGACGCCCCCGCCGCCCAGCAGGGACGAGTTGGCGGCGTTCACGATCACATCGACATGCTGTTCGGTGATGTCGCCTTGTACCAGTTCGATGTCCACAGGGGCTTTCTACCGCATCGGCGGACGGTGTCTCAGGCGTTCGGCCGGTCCTACCGTCGGGCGGCTCCCGTCCCCTGCGGGGCCGGAGTCCTGAACCGGGCGGCGGTGCGCCCCGTGGACCCGTGCTCGCTCCGCCGCCCGTCCGCCGCAGGAGTCCAGTGGTGCCTCTCCGGGCGCTCGAACAGCCCGGAGTTTCGAACCGCTCCAATGCGGGTGAATGGCGAAAAATTCGTATTCGATGGTGTTCCGGTGTTCGCGGGGACATGAAAAAATGTCGGAAAATGGCCGTTTCCGGCCTTCGGGTGTTGTGTGTCCTCGTTCTCATTTTAGGGCTGCGACCTGCCAAGGCTTCGTGATCTGAGGAAAACTCTCGGGCGTCGCCGATGTTTGTCCGCAGGTCGACGGTTCGGGGATGGCCGGTATTCCTCGTTGCCCGGCTCTGTTCTTCGATCTTGTTCGGGGATTGAGTCGTGGGTGCCCCGTTCCGTGAATGCGGAAATTCCAGGGCGTCCCAGGGAATCCGACGAGAAGGCGGTCGATGTCATGGCTGTCACCAGCCTCACCGTCCTGCAGGGGGACCAGCCGGCCCCCGAGGGCTGGATCAAGATCACCAAGGACCTCAACGCCGGCGCCGGCGGCGCCTACCTCTACTTCGCCTACGAGCACAACGGCCAGTACGTCCCCATCACCAACATCTACTTCCTGCTCTCGCGCGACCAGGAGCCCCCGCCGAACTACATCAAGATCCCCGTCGACCTGAACAAGGGCGCCGGCGGTGAGTACATCTACGCCTGCTACACGCACGACCCCTCCGAGGGGCAGCCGATCCAGGCGCTCGACGTGCTGATCAGCGGGGACGCCAACCCGATGGTCCCCAAGCCGTGGGAACGCTACGACACCGACCTGAACAAGGGCGCGGGCGGGAAGTACGTCTACCTGATCCACCTGTCGGTCTGACATCCCCCGCCCCCTCCCGCCCCTGCTGACGGCCGGAACCCCTCGGATCCCGGCCGGGGTCGGCCGCGCAGGCGCCCCCGCCGCGCGGCCGACCCGTTCGCCTCGGTGACACGGCGGGTTCACCCCGGCTCCCTAGCATTCCCGGGTCCCGATCCCCCGCCCCCGGAGGAGTCCGTGAACCGCCCCCTTCCCGTGGTCTGTGCCTCGCTGCTCGCCTCGCCGCTGCTCTTCGCCGGTGCCGCCGCCCACGCCGCACCGGCGCCCCCCGCCGCCCCCTCCGCTCCCGCCGACGGGATCCCCGTCGTCGAGGCCGAGGACCGCACCCCGCCCGTGTACGACGACGAGGAGGGCGGCGAGGCCGACGCCGACGACCCGGCCGTGTGGGTCCACCCCGACGACGGCGACGAGAGCCTCGTCATCGGCACCCTGAAGAACGCCGGACTGGACGTCTACGACCTCGACGGCGACCTCGTCCAGCACATCGACGCCCCCGCCGCCGAGGGCGCTCGGCCCGCCGGGCGCTTCAACAACGTCGACATCGTGCGCGGCTTCCCGGTCGGCGGGAGCGCCACCGACCTGGCCGTGGTCAGCGACCGCGGACAGGACCGCGTGCGCCTCTTCGCGATCGACGCCGACGCCGTCGAGGACGGCCGCCCGCCGCTGCGCGAGGTCACCGACCCCGCCGTGCCCACGGTCTTCTCCGCCGACGACGCCGGGGCCGCCGACGAGCGCACCGCCTACGGCCTGACCGCCTTCACCGACGGGGGCGAGTCCTACGCCGTCGTCAGCCGGGCGGACGAGACGACGCTGGCCCTCCTGCGGCTGACCGAGGAGAGCGGCGGCGGGGTCGGCTACGAGCACGTCGACACCCTCGACCTGCCCTCCTCCTTCGCCCTCTCCGACGGGGCCGAGTGGGCGCCGTGCACCGACCCGGACGAGCGGCCGCACGTGGAGGGCATGGTCGCCGACGTGTCGGCGGGCGCCCTGTACGCGGGGCAGGAGGCGGTCGGCCTGTGGCGGATCGGCCTGACGGGCGAAGGGTTCGGGGACGCCGAGCAGGTCGACCGCGTCCGCTCCTATGGCGTGCCCTGGACCTACGACGCCGACCGCGACGAGGAGTGCGTCCTGGACTGGAACGCCGACCCGGGCGAGGGCGGCGACGTGCTCACCGCCGACGTCGAGGGCGTCACCCTGCAGCCGGACGGCGACGGGAAGGGCCATGTGATCGCCTCCAGCCAAGGGGACGACACCTTCGCCCTGTACGACCGGGAGGACGGCGCTCATGCGGGCTCGTTCTCCGTGGAGGGCGTCGAGCACACCGACGGCCTGGACGTGGTGAGCCGCCCGGTCGGGGACGACTACGACGAGGGCATCCTCGTCGTCCAGGACGGCGAGGCCGAGCCCGCCCCAGGGCGCGGCGACGCCACGGGCTTCGCCTACGTGGAGTGGGAGGACGTCGCCGAGGACGTGCTGGACGACTGATGACCGGCCACTGACGGCGCCGCGCGCTTTCCAAGGGCGCCGCGAGGAGGCGTCGGGAGAACGACGCACCCAAGAGTGCACCAAGCGTGCGGCACGGCGCGACGGTGGAACGGCCGCCCGTGCGGGAGACCCGCCCGGGCGGCCGTCCCGCGTTCAACCGAACAGCTCCAGGGCGGCCACGGCCAGCGCGACCAGCACCAGGCCCGCCCCGAGGATCATGCACCCGACGTTCCCGGTGCCTCCCGGGTCGCGCGTCGGGCCGCGGTGGATCTCGGTCGAACCCTTGCCGCCCTTGCCCTTCCGGGGCCTGCTCTTCTTCTTGCGTCCGCTCATGGCGTCCTCAACGTCGCTCTCCGAGGGGTCGTGCACCAGTCATAGGGGGCAGGCGCCCCCTCCGGCAAGGAGGGCAACGGACTGGACAACACGTCGAATACATGTTCGAATTGCGGTCATGCGCTGGGAAGATCTGCGAGAGGACCAGGACGGGGAGGCCCTGTTCGACCGAGAGGACATCGCCCCGGCCCCCGAAAGGGGCACCGGCCGCGCCGGGCTGAGCGCCCCCGGGGGCGGCCCCGTGGCGGGCGGCGACGGTGAACCCGTGGCGGTGGAGATCCGCGCGCGCTCGATCATCAACCGGGTGCCCGGCGAGTCCCCCATGTTCCGCTGGACACTCAACCCCTACCGCGGCTGCGCCCACGCCTGCGTCTACTGCTTCGCCCGGCGCAGCCACACCTACCTCGACCTGGACGCCGGGCGCGACTTCGACACCAAGATCATGGTCAAGGTCAACGCGGGGGAGCTGCTCCGCGCCGAACTGGCCCGCCCCACATGGCAGGGCGAGCCGATCGCCATGGGCACCAACACCGACCCCTACCAGCGCGCGGAGGGCCGCTACCGGCTGATGCCGCAGATCATCTCCGCGCTGCGGGACGCCGCCAACCCCTTCTCCGTGCTGACCAAGGGGCGCCTCATCCTGCGCGACGCCGACCTGCTCGAACAGGCCGCCCGCGTCACCGACGTGCGGCTGGCGGTGTCCGTCGGCGCCGTCGACGAGCCCCTCGCCCGCTCGGTCGAGCCCGGCGCCCCCACGCCCCGAGCCCGCCTGGACACGGTCCGGGCCCTGGCCGACCGGGCGCTGGGCTGCTCGGTGCTCATGGCGCCGGTGCTTCCGGGACTGACCGACTCACCGGAGGCCATCGACGCCGCCGTGTCCGCGATCGCCGACGCCGGGGCGACCAGCGTGACGCCGATCGTCCTGCACCTGCGTCCCGGCGGGGCGCGGGAGTGGTACGCCGCCTGGCTCGCGCGCGAGCACCCGCACCTCGCCCCGCTCTACCGGGAGCTGTACGGGAAGGGCTCCTACGCGCCTGCCCCCTACCGGGAGCAGGTGGCGGCCCGCGTGCGGGAGGCGGCCCGCCGGTACGGGGTCGGCGGCCGGACCGCGCGGGAGGAGGCGTCCACAGGCCGGCACCGGCAGCGGACCCCCGCGGGCGGGCGCGCGGAGCAGGCGGGCCGAACGGAGCGCGGCGGGGCACCCCGGCAGATGCGGCTGCTGTGACCTCTTCCGGCCCCTGCCGGGCGCGCGAAAAGCCTTGGGGCGTAAGGGATTCCGCACCCCGACGGGGTAGTGTGCGAAGGGTCCGCCACCCGCGTCGGAAACGGAAAGCGACCCCCATGGCCGAGACCCCCGCCGACCCGCCCGCCCCGTCCGGAGTCGACACCACCGTGGCGCACTCCGCCCGGGTGTGGAACTACTGGCTCGGAGGGCGCGACAACTACCCCGTCGACCGCGCGCTCGGGGACAGCATCATCGAGGCCTACCCCCAGATCGTCGAGGGGGCCCGCGCCGACCGGGAGTTCCTCCGGCGGTCCGTCGCCCACCTCGCGGGCGCGGAGGGCATCCGGCAGTTCCTCGACATCGGGACCGGCCTGCCCACCCACGACAACACCCACGAGGTGGCCCGGCGCGCGGCCCCGGACGCGCGCGTGGTCTACGTCGACAACGACCCCATGGTCATCGCCCACGCGAGGGCGCTGCTGGCCGGCGAAGAGGCGGCGTCGTTCGTCGACGCCGACCTTCGCGACCGCGACCACGTGCTGCGGGCCGCCGCCGAAGAGCTCGACCTCGACCGGCCGGTGGCGCTGACCGTACTCGGCACGATGGGCCACATCACCTCCTACGAGGAGGCCCGCGGCATCGTCCGCGGGTACATGGACGCGCTGGCGCCCGGCAGCTTCCTGGCCCTGTGCGACCTGGTCCTCCCGGACAGCGAGGCCGAACAGGAGGCCCTGCGCCGCTGGAACGAGGGGGCGGCCCTGCCGTACCGGGCCCACTCGACCGAGGAGATGGCGGGCTACTTCGACGGCCTGGAGCTTCTTGACCCGGGCATCGTCAGCGCCACCCGCTGGCGCCCCCTCCCGACCGAGGTCGGCGAGATCCGCGACGTGGAACAGTACTGCGGAGTCGCCCGGAAGCCCTGACGCGCCGACCCCCCCGAGCGGCGGGCGGCGCGGCGCAGTGGTTCGGCCGGCTACGGGACCAGCAGCGGGGCCAGGGCCGCGGCGAACTCCTCCGGGTGGGACGTGTAGCCGAGGTGGCCGCCGGGGAATGCGATTGCCGGGTGGCCGACCAGGCCGGCCAGGTGTTCCGCCGGGCGGGCCGGGAGGCGTCCGCGGGTGGACTCGCCGTGGGCCGGGATGAGGCGCCCGGACCCGCGCAGCGCCTCGGTGTCGGGCACGAAGCGGGTGAACCGGGGGACGATCCGGTCCAGGAAGAACGGCATCCCGGCGTGCATGCGGGCCATCGCCTCCGGGCCGGGCAGGCGTGCCGGGGTCTCCGCAGGGGCGTCGAAGCCCTCCGCCATCACCCCGATGGCGGCTTCCACTCCTCCGGACCGGAAGGCCCTGTGGACCTCGTCGAACATGCGCCGGTGCCGTTCGGCGTCCGGCAGCACCTCGACCACCGGCGGCTCGTGGGTGACCGCGCGCCGCACCCGGTCGGGGTGCCGTGCCGTCAAGGCCAGCGTGGTGATCGCCCCCGAACTGGACCCGAACACGGCCGCGGGGGCGTCGGGCGACAGCAGGTCCAGGAGCCGCAGCGCGTCGTCGGCATGCTCCTCGACGCTCTGCTCCGCGTCGGGGTCGTCCAGAGGGCTGCGCGGGGCGCCGCGCGGTTCAAGGACGGCGACGGTGAATTGCGCGGCCAGCCGCTCGGCCAACCCGTCGAAGGGCTCGGCGACCCCGGAACCGCCGGGGATCACCAGGAGCAGGGGGCCTTCCCCGCGGGTCTCGTAGTGCAGCGCCGCGCCGGGGACGCGGAGCGTGTCGGGGGAGGGCTCGTCCATGGTGACGGCTCCTGTTCCCTGTCGTGGGTGGATGCGGTCCGGACACGACGAATCCCCTGAGCGGGAGCGGTGTGCTCCGCCCAGGGGAGGCCGTGACGGATCGGAACCCTAGTGCGTGGTGCCGTCCCGTTCCACCGGTTTTCCGGGCGGGAGGAGCACACGGGCGAGGTCCTACAGTCCGTGCTTGCGGTAGACCATCCGCTCGACCGCCGTGCGGGGCAGCACCCGCCGCAGAGCGAAGACCAGGGGCGCGTTGCTGCCGACCGCGTACAGCGGCTTGGGGCGGGGCGCCTCGATCGCCTTGAGCACGGTCGCTGCGACGTCCCCGGCCGGGATGCCCTTCGCCTCGTTGGCGTTGAGGGCCGTGAGCATCGTCCGGTACTCCTCCCCATAAGGGGAGTCGACGCCGATGTACTGGGTGCGGCGCTCGCTGATGCCGGTGTTGATGGAGCCCGGCTCGACCGTCGTCACGCCGACCCCGTACGGCGCCAGCTCGCGTCGGGCCGCGTTCGCGAAGCCCTTCAGCGCCGCCTTGGAGGCCACATAGGAGGACCGGAAGGCCAGCGGGAAGCTCGCCAGCATCGAACCGACCATCACCACCTTGCCGCGGCGCCGCGCGCGCATGCCGGGGAGGACGAGCTGTGTCAGGCGCACCGCGCCGATGACGTTCACTTGGAAAAGGCGCTCCAGGGCGGCGCGGGGCAGCTCTTCGATGGGACCGCTCTGGCTCTCCCCGGCGTTGTTGACCAGGACGTCGATCTCCCCGGCGGCCTTGGCGCACGCCGTGATCGAGTCGTCGTCGTCCAGGTCGAGCGCGAGGTACTCCACGCCGGGGACGGGGTCGGACACCGCGCCGGGGTCGCGGCTGGTGCCGAAGACGCGGTAGCCACGTGCGAGAAGGAGGCGGGCGACCGCCCTGCCGATGCCGGATGAAGCGCCCGTGACAAGTGCTGTTCTCTGGAGGGGCATGGCGCCTCACCCTAGACCGTCGGCGCGGCACGCCGCAGGGGCCGTGTCCTCACATCGGCCCGCGCCCGTCGCCTGTGCCTCCGCCGTCCGGGCCGGGTTCGTCTCCGTCCGGGCCGGGCGCGTCGCCGTCCGGGCCGGGCGCCTCGCCGTCCGGGCCGGGCGCTTCGCCCTCCGGTCCCGGTTCTCCGCCGCCCGGCTCCGGCCCGTCGTCCCCTTCGCCGCGGGTGGCGGCGTCCGTGCCGCCGTCCTCCGGGGCCGACCTGCCTCCCCGGCGCTCGGCGTCGCGCCGGGCGTACGTCAGCAGCCCGACGACCAGGAGAATCACACCGGCCGGGATCGCCACCGCCGCGATGACGGAGACCAGCCAGGCCAGCCAGGACATTCCGAGATCATCCATGGCGGACACCCCCTCGCCCGGTCCCCCCGGTCTACCCCGGCGGAGGCCGGGCGGAACGCGCCCGCCCGGCCTCCGCCCGCCCGGCCCGCGCCGGTCAGGCGTTGCCCGTGGCCTCGGCGGTCAGCCGCATGGACCGCAGCCGCGCTTCGTCGTCCCCGGCCTGGAAGGCGGCGATCAGCTCGTCGGCCTGCGCGTGCGCGGCGAAGTCGCGCAGGTAGGCCGCGACCTCGCCGGGGTCGCCCACCGCCGAGTAGGTGCGCATCTGGTCGATGTGCCGCCCGGCAGGGGAGGCGAGCGCCGCGTCGGCCTCCTCGGGGGTCAGGGTGCGCCCGCGCGCCAGGAGCTGGGCGGCCATCCGGCGGCGTGCCTGCTGGGCCTGCTCCTGGGCCTCGTCGCTCGTCTTCGCGGCCGTCACGTTGACCCCGGCGATGACGTAGGGCTCGGACAGCTGCTGGGACGGGGTGAACTCGCGCCGGTACAGCGCGACGGCCTCCTCCAGCGCTCCGGGGGCGAAGTGCGAGGCGAACGAGTACGGCAGCCCCAGGGCGGCGGCCAGTCCGGCGCCGAACAGCGACGAGCCGAGGATGTAGAGCGGGACGTCGGTGCCCTTGCCCGGGGTGGCGTCGACCCCGGCGATGACGGAGTTCCCGGTCAGGTAGCCCTTCAGCTCGACCACGTCGTCGGGGAAGGTGTCGGCCGAGGAGGGGTCCCGGCGCAGCGCGCGCATGGTCTTCTGGTCGCTGCCCGGGGCGCGCCCCAGGCCCAGGTCGATGCGGCCCGGGTGCAGGGTCTCCAGGGTGCCGAACTGCTCGGCGATGGTGAGCGGTGCGTGGTTGGGCAGCATCACGCCGCCCGCGCCGAGCCGGATGCGGCGGGTGTGCGCCGCGATGTGCGCGATGAGCACGCTGGTCGCCGAGGAGGCGATGGTGGCCATGTTGTGGTGCTCCGCATACCAGATCCGCCGGTAGCCCAGCTCGTCGGCGCCTCGGGCCAGGGCGACGCTGGCCTCCAGGCTCTCCCGCGGGGTGCTCCCCTCGGGGATGTGCGCCAGGTCGAGGATGGAGAGCGGCAGTGGTTCGGACACGGCGGCGGGCCTTTCTCCGAGGCGGTTGTCGAACGGGGCCGCCGCCGGGGCCGGCGCGGCCGGGCGGCCCATGGGCCGCCCGTCGCCCAACCGACCGTCCGGCCTCCTTATTTCGCCGCGCGAGGGTCCCGTGCGTCACTCAGGCGCGGGGCATCGGACTCGGGGAGGTGGTCCCGCCCGCCGGGGGGTCGGCGGGCGGGGACCACGGCGACGGCCTCGGCCTCGATGACGGCGCCCGGTTTGAACAGGGCGCTCACCGCGACGGTGGTGCTGGTGGGCGGCGTCCCCGGGAACCGGCGGCGCCGGGCCGCGGCGTAGGCGGGCAGGGCGTCCATGTCGGTGACGAACGTGCGGATGTTGAGCACGTCGGCGAGAGTGCCGCCTTCGGCACGGACGAGGGCCTCGATGGCGTCGAGGACCGCCTCGGACTGCGCGGCCATGTCGCCGGGTGCGCTTACCGACCCGTCCGGGGCGACGGCGACCTGCCCGGACACCAGGAGAAGGGTCCCCGCGTCCCCCAACGGGACGCGGGCGACCTGCGAGTACGGGCCGGCGGGAGGCGGCGCGCCCTCGGGGTCGGCGAGTTCGGCTCCGGTCTTCACGGATGGGGTCCTTCCGTCGGGGGCGATGCGATGGGCGGGGTGTGAGACAGGGAGGGCGCCCTCAGGCGTGAAGCGGATCGGGGCGTCGAGGCCCCGCGCGGCCGAGGCCCCGCGCGGCCGAGGCGCCTCGGGGCCGGGCCCCGGGGTTCCGGAACCTCCGGCGCCATTCCTTGGCGTCGTTCCGTCACGCGGTTGCGGCGGCCGTCTTGAGCAGCGCCGACAGATCCTCGTCCCGGATCGACGGGTCGGCGGTGAGCGCGGCCCGGACCGCTTCGAGGACCGGCAGGTGTGCGGCCCCGGTGGCCAGGCGCGCGTCCTTGGCGGCCAGGCGGACGGCGAAGTCGGCCTCGCGCGATGTCGCCCGCCCCAGCGCACCGGCCATGGGGGTGGCCGCCATCGCCTCGGCGGCGAGCCCCCGCGGCACCCCGAGGGCGTCGGCGAGCTCCATCGCCTCCGCGACCACGGCGACGCCGCCGATCAGCGCGTTGATGAGCACGAGCTTGAGCGCCGACCCGGACCCGAGCGGACCGCACTCGCGCACGGTCCCCAGCGACTCCAGGATCGGGCGGACCCGTTCCACCGGGCCTCCGGCCAGGACCGACAGCGCCCCCTCGGCGGCGCGGTCGACGCTCCCCATGACCGGGGCGTCGACCAGCACCGCCTCCTCGGGCATGCGGGCGGCGAGGGCGTGCACGGCCTCCGGCCCGATGCCGGACATCTCCACGAGGACCGCCCCCGGCGCGAGCGCGGGCAGCAGGGCGTCGGCGACCTCGGCGACCGCCTCCGGCCCGGACAGCATGGTGATGACGGTGTCCGCGCCGGCGGCGGCCTCGGCGGGGGAGGCCGCGACGCGGGCGCCCTCGGCGGCCAGGGGCTCGGCCTTGGCCGGGGTGCGGTTCCAGACGGCCACGCGGGCGCCCTGGGCGAGCAGGCGCCGGGCCATCGGCAGGCCCATCGCGCCGAGGCCGAGGAAGGCGATGCGGGCGGGGGCGGTCGTGTGCGATTCGGACATGCCGCTCACGCTAGGCGGCCCCGAGCGATGTGACCAGCGAATGTCTAGCATGGCAGCCATGCTCGATCCTCATGGCGTCTCCCTGGCCGGGCTGGCGGTGTTCTGTGAAGCGGCCCGGACCGGGTCGCTGACCGCGGCCGCCGAGCGCCTCGGCTACACCCAGTCCGCGGTCTCGCGGCAGATCGCGGCCCTGGAGCGGCAGGCGGGCGCGCCGCTGTTCGACCGGCTCGCCCGAGGGGTCCGGCCCACGGCCGAGGGGCGCGTGCTGCTAGTCCATGCCGAGGCGGTGGTCGGCCGCCTCGACGAGGCCCGCCGGGACCTGCGCGCGCTGCGAACGTTGGACGGGGGCCGCCTGCGGGCGGGGGCGTTCCCGACCGCGAACATCGGCCTGGTGCCCTGGGCGCTGGCGGCGCTGCGCGCGCGGCACCCGGGGGTCGACGCGACCGCGGAGGAGGCGCGTACCCCGGAGCTGGAACGGAGGCTGGGGGAGGGGGAGGTGGACATCGCGGTGGTGAGCTCCACGGCGGGGCGCGAGCCGCGCGGGGTGCGGCTGGTCCACCTGCTGGACGAGGGGATGTACGTCGCGGTCGCCGCGGGGCACCCGGTGGCGGGGCGCGCCGGGATCGGGATGGCCGACCTCGAGGGCGAGGTGTGGATCGCGGGCCGGCGCTCGCCGGAGGGGACCCTGCTGGCGCCATTCGCCGAGCGCGGTCTGCGCCCGCGGGTGGGGCACGTCGTGGCCGAGTGGGTGGCCAAGGCCGGATATGTGGCGGCGGGGCTGGGGGTGACCCTGGTCCCGGCCCTGGCGGCGGAGAGCTTCCGCCGGATGGCCGGTGATGTGGCCCTGGTGCCGTTGGAACAGGGGGACATCCCTCCACGGGCGGTCTACGCGGCGACCGCGGAGGGGAGGAGCCCGTCCCCCGCGGCACAGGAGTTCGAGCGGGCGCTGGCGGGTGCGGCCCGCCGCATCGAAGCGGGACAGGGCTAGATGTGGTGTTCGGTGAGGTTGGGAACACGCTCGGCAGGCGTTCGGCCGCCGATCCCGGTGTGGGGCCGGTGGTAGTTGTACCAGTCCAGGAATGCCGGGTAGGCGGCCCGGCGCTGGGCCTCTGAGGCATAGGGGCGGGCGTAGGCCCACTCATCGAGCAGGGTGCGGTGGAAGCGCTCGACCTTGCCGTTGGTCTGCGGCCGCCAGGGCCGGGTCCACCTCGGCGAGATCCCCAGCTCCGAACAGGTCCGGCGCCAGGTGGTCTTGGAGTAGGCCCAGGCGTTGTCGGTCAGCACCCGCTCGATGGTGATGCCGCGCTCGTGGAACCAGGCCGCGGCGCGGCGCAGGAAGCCGGCGCAGTAGGGGCGACGGCCGCTCGCAGGTCGAAAAGCCTCCGAGAAACACGTCCTTGGCCCTGTCAGGAGTTCCCCCTCACCCGGCACCTGAGACGTTGATCTCGACGAACGTGCTGCCGAATCCGCCGGAATGACAGCACTTTCGACGAGATCATCGACGAGAGGGCGTCCACTGGGCGGAGCGTCGCCGGCCTGTGCGGCCTCGCCGCGGCGTACGGCGGTACCGCCGGCTGGTCGGCCGCAATTCCGTCGGCCCCCTCCGTTGCGCTCGCGTCCGGGAAGGCCGGGTCCGAGGGGCGTCGCGGGGCCTCGCGCGTCCGCCCCTGGGTGCGAACGGTGCACTGTCGTCCATCGGGCGATGAACAACCTGATCGTCATGATTCCTCCACACAATGCTCACATAGTGTCGACTTCAGGGCGCGCAGCGTAATCTTGTTCGGGCCGCCGGAAACCGGCCGAGACGCGGGCGGAGGGCGGGTGCGCAGGCTCGGGCCGGGCCCCCGGGGTGATCAGGGGTCCGTGCGGGCGCCGTTCCTCCGCGGTTCTCCCGGTGTCCACCGGGGCGGGAGTCGGCCGGGAGAGAATGCCGCCCGTCCGCCGCCCGCCCATCCGGAGAGGACGACCGCATGCCCGCGACATCCCCCAGACCGAGCCCGGACACGCCGCCGCCCGACCGCGCCCGCCGTACCCCGGGGCCCCGGGGCCACCGCGCCCCCGGCCCCCGCCCCGCAAGAGCCGTCGGGCTCCTCCTCGCGGCCGCGCTGCCCTTGACGGTGATGACCGGCCTCGCCGCCCCGGCCTCGCCCGCCGAAGCCGCCCCCGCCCCACCCCTGGCCGGCCTCTACGACAACCGCGGAATCTCCGACGACTCCGACCCCGGCGCCGCCGACCTCGACGGCCGGGGCCGCAGCCTGTCCGCGCAGACGCTCCGGCGCGCCGGGTGGGGCCCCGGACAGGAGCTCACCCTGCACGGCACCCGCCTGGCCATGCCCGACACCCGCCCGGGCGAGCCCGACAACGTCGTCGCCGATGGCCAGCCCGTCCCGCTGCGCGGCAAGGCCGAGGCCGTCACCCTGCTCGCCGCCGCCACCGGCGGCGACGCCGACGGCGAGGGGAGCGTCGTCTACGCCGACGGCACCCGCGACGAGTTCACCGCCACCGCCCCCGACTGGGAGACCGGGCCGCTCACCACCAAGGCCGTCGAACTCGACCACGCCAACACCGCCGACGGCACCGTCGGCGCCCCCGTCCGGCTGTACGCGGTGACCGTCCCGGTCGACCCCGGCAGGGCGCTGGCCCGCATCGAGCTGCCCACGGTGTCCGGCGACGCCCGCATGCACGTCTTCGACGTGGCGGCCCGCCCCGTCGAGAAGGGCTGGACCGGAACCTGGTCCGCCTCCACCTCCGGCTACGCCGCCGTCGGCCCCTGGGAGGACCAGACCCTGCGGCTGATCGTCCGCTCCAGCACCGGCGGCCCGGGGGCCCGGATCCGCCTGGACAACACCTTCGCCGCCCGGCCGGTCGACGTCGGCGCGGTCTCGGTGGCGCTCCAGGGCGAGGGGGCCGCGGCCGACGGCGCGCCCGTCCCCGTCACCTTCGGCGGCGAGCGCTCGGCGACCCTGCCCGCGGGCGGCCAGGCCTCCTCCGACCCGATCGCCTTCGACGTGCCCGCCGGGGCCCGCCTGGCGGTCAGCATCCACCTGCCCGGCCGGGTCGAGGCCGCGCCCGTGCACACCGCCAACACCGGCGACAACTACGCCACCGAGCCCGGCAGCGGCGACCTGACCGGGACGGCGTCGGGGGAGCCCTTCACCCGCTCGGTCGACTCCTGGCCCTTCCTCACCGGCATCGACGTGCCCGGGAACACCGGTTCGGTGGTGGCCTTGGGCGACTCCATCACCGACGGCGTCGGCACCACCCCCGGGACCGACCGCCGGTGGCCCGACGTGCTCTCCGACCGCCTCCAGGACCAGCGCCGGGTGCCCCGCTACGGGGTGCTCAACCAGGGCATCTCCGCCAACCGGGTGGTGACCGACCGCTACGACGGGGACGGGGTCAGCAGCGACACCGGCGGCGTGGCCGCGGTCAACCGGCTGGAGCGCGACGTGTTCGCGCAGACCGGCGCCCGCACCGTCATCGTCTTCCAGGGCGTCAACGACGTGCGGGCGGGGACGACGCCCGAGGAGCTGGCCGCCGGGCTGGAGGAGGTCGCCGAGCGCGCCCGGTCCCACGGGCTGCGGGTCGTGGCCGCCACCATCGCCCCCTGCAAGGGGTGGAGCGACTGCACCGAGGAGGTCGACCGGGACCGGCGGCGGGTGAACGCCTTCATCCGCGAAGGCGCGGGGGAGGGCGGCCCCTTCGACGCCGTCCTCGACTTCGACGCCGTGCTGCGCGACCCCGCTGACCCGGCGCGACTGCTGCCCGAGTACGACTCCGGCGACCACCTGCACCCGGGCGACGCGGGCCTGCGCGCGGCGGCGGAGTCGATCGACCTGGCGGTCCTCGGCGGCCGGGGCCCCGACCCGGCCTAGGGTCCCGATCCGGCATAGGGGCCCGGCCGGACGAGGGCGAAGCGGACCCCATCGGAGCCGCCGGGCACCGTCCCCCCACAGGGGCGGTCCGGCGGCCCGAACGGTGTCCCGCCGAGAGGTGCGGCTTTCGTGGTCGCGACGGCGGGCCCCGGCGGGCGGCCGAAAGCCGCCTCGCCGACCGGCGGGCCGCCGGTTAAGAGCCTGCGCGAACAGGCGGTCGCACCGCAGGGCGCCCAGCCTCGCCGACTCCGCTGCCGAACTCCGCTCCTGCGTCGTTGATCTCGGGAAATGCGCCCCTAAAAGCGGCCCGGAAGCGTCGTTTTTCCCGAGATCAACGTCGAGCACACCCGCCGATCAGTGCGACCTCTAAGGCCGCGACGGCGGGCCCGGCTCGTCCAAGGGCCGTCGCCGGCGGCCCGGCCCAGGCCGCACGGGCCCAGGTGTAGGGCGTTCGCCTGAGCCATCCGGGCTGCCTTGGCCGCCGGGCGCCTCGGGGCGGCCCGCCTGTGCGGGGCGGCCGTGTCCGCCCGCCGAACATGAAGCGGCGGCCCGCGCCCCCGTCGGGGGTGCGGGCCGCCGGTGGGCCGGTCAGGGCCTCTAGCTGAAGTCCTTCAGGATCGCGCCCAGGTACCGGGCCGTCTCCGAGGCCGGGGACGCGTCGACGCACAGGCGGTCCATGACCACCATGTACTTGTCGGTCTCCTCCGGCTTGTCGAAGTACACCGCGCTCGCCAGCTGCTCCAGGTACACCACGTCGGGCAGGTCGCCGCCGGTGAAGCGCAGGATCGAGAACGGCCCACCGGCCGCCGCGTGCCCGCCCTTGGCGAACGGCACGATCTGCAGCGTCACGTTGGGCAGCGTGGACAGCTCGATCAGGTGCTCGATCTGCCGCCGCATCGCCCCGGTACCGCCGAGCGGGCGGCGCAGCGCGGCCTCGTCCACCACCGCCCAGAACTTGGGCGCGTCGGGCCCGGTCAGCCGCTGCTGGCGCTTCATCCGCAGCGCCACGCGGCGGTCGACCTCCTCCTCGGAGGCCTCGCCGTGGCCGAGCATCACCACCGCCCGCGCGTACTCCTCCGACTGCAGCAGCCCCGGCACGAACTGCAGCTCGTAGGTGCGGATGATGGAGGCGGCCTCCTCCAGGCCGACGTAGACCTCGAACCAGCTCGGCAGCACGTCGCTGTACTTGTGCCACCACCCGGGCGAGTTGGCCTGGCGGGCCAGGCCCAGCAGGCTCTCGCGCTCGTCGGGGTCGGTGACGCCGTACAGGGTGAGCAGGTCCGCCACGTCGCGCTCCTTGAAGCTGACCTGGCCCAGCTCCAGACGGCTGATCTTGGCGTGGGAGGCGCGGATCTCGTATCCGGCGTCCTCCCGGGAGATCCCCTTGAGAGTGCGCAGCCGCCGAAGCTGTGTGCCGAGGAGGATCCTCAGGACGGTGGGGCCGCCGTGCGGCCGAGCGAGGACGTTCGCGGCGGGTGACGCCTCTGATCGCGCTGCTTGCATCTGCCCTCCGGGGGAGCGTGCGCGGGGAGTGTGTGGTGGCCGGTCTCGCGCCGTGGAGCGCGCGTCTCGGCATGCGGACAGTGGACGCGGTCGTCTCCGGCGACAACGGTAACCGGGCGGGCGCCGGTGTTCAACGCCGGTTCCCTGTGTCGCCTCCGTGCGGGGCGCACTGCGGCGGGAGGCGGAGGGGCGCCGCCCTCCCCGGCGGAGGAGGGCGGCGCCGGTCTGGTGGGCGGCAGCGTGAGCGGGGCGACGCTGCCGCCGGGCCCTCAGTTCGGCGCGGTGCACCCGGCGTCGGGCGCCAGGTCGTCGAAGTCGCCGAGCTTGGCCCCCCGGACGAACGCGTCGATCTCGGCCGGCGTGTAGATCAGCGCCGGGCCGTCGGGGTGCCGGGAGTTGCGCACGGCGATGTCCCCGCCGGGCAGCCGGGCCAGCTCGACGCAGTTGCCGCTGGGGTTGCTCAGCGAGCTCTTGCGCCACACGGCGCCCGCGAGCCGGTCGGCCGGCGCGCCGTTGCGTGCCGGGACGGCCTGGGTCATACGTGCCTCCTTCGGGTGGGTGCGGCGGCCGGGGGACCGGCGGTGCCGGGATCAGGGTATGCACGTGCATCCGTGTTTGCATCCGTGCTTACGCCGTCCAACCATAATCTTCACTTCAACGGAGAAATGCACCGGAGGGCAATAAGTCGGACAGTAACCAGGGGGCCGCCGTCGGTGTCCCGTCCGTGGTCACGGCCGGACGGAGGCCCTCGGCGGGCGTCCGGATCCGGTCGGCCGGATGCGGCCTCGGCCGCGCGGCGCCCTTCGCGGCCGCCGATCGGGACCGCCGGAGAACGTGCAGGTCGTTCCGGGTGGGGGCAAAGTGGATGCGGGGGTCCAGGTGGGCCTCCCGGGCCGTTCGGCCTGGTTTCGGTACGTTTCGATAACAAAGCGACCGGGGGGCGACAACCGCCACACGCCTCATTAGACTGCTGGGGTGACTGCGGTCGTGCACGTGCATCCGTGCTTACAGGTGTAATCCACGCCAGGAGCGCCGGCGGCCTCGGTCGGACGAGCCGAAAACCCAGCAGCAGCCAGCAGTGCAAGGGACGACATGACCACGCACCCCGCTTACTCAGGCTCCGGAGACCTGTTCTCGGCGGCGTTCGGCGATCGGCTGCAGCCGACCGGCGGCCCCGCCTCCTGCTGGAGGGGCCTGTCCCCCGCCCCCCTGCCCGTCGGCGACCGCCTGGTCCGCGGCGCCACAGCGGTCCAGGGACTGGGGTTCCACGCCGCCTCGGTCAAGCAGGCACGCGACTTCACCACCGGCGTCCTGGACACCTGGGGACTGACCCGGCTGCGCTCCGACGCGCTGCTGGTGGTCTCGGAGATGGTGACCAACGCCTGCCGCCACGCCGCCCCCACGGTGGGCCCACCCGACGACTGGTCCATCCAGTTCGGCCTGGTCCGCCGCGGCGCCCGACTGGAATGCCTCGTCTTCGACCCCAGCAGGGCCGTCCCCGTCCGGGTCGACCCCGACCGGTGCGCCGAAGGCGGTAGAGGCCTCCACCTCATCGACTCCTTCAGCACCGAATGGGGCTGGGACCTCCTCGACGGCCAGGGCAAGGTCGTCTGGGCCGCCTTCGACGCCAACGCGAACTGACTCCTCGCCCGCCCCCCACACCCCCCGATCCGGAATCCGCACCGCATTCCGCACCGTGCGCACCCGTCCTCCCGTACCGGACACCGCGGAGAGCACCCCCACAGGCCCCGCGGTCCCCGAACCCCCGCACCCGCAGACGACCCCGCACCTTTCCCCGCTCCCACGGGCCCACCGCCGCGGATGAAGAACCTCTCATCCCCCCTTCATTTCCGCGTGCGCACGAACGCGCGATGATCGAGCCATGACCCCGCTGATCACGACGGCGCGAACGCACGGCCCCCGCCCCCGGCACCCGGCCCCGAGGGGGCGCCCGTGAGCCGCATCCTCATCGCCGAGGACGAGGAGCGCATCGCCTCCTTCGTCCGCAAGGGCCTGGTCGCCAACGGGTTCACCGCCACCGTCGTGGGCACCGCCCGCGAGGCGGTCGACCACGCCCTGTCCGGCGGCTTCGACCTGATGGTGCTCGACCTGGGGCTGCCCGACGGCGACGGCTTCTCGGTGCTGCGCCGCCTGCGCGAGACCGGCTCCCCGCTGCCGGTGGTGGTGCTCACCGCACGCGACGGGGTGAACGACACCGTCACCGGCCTGGAGATCGGCGCCGACGACTACATGACCAAGCCGTTCCGCTTCGAGGAGCTGCTGGCCCGGGTGCGGCTGCGGATGCGCGGCGACCGTGCCGCCGAGACCGGCGTCCTCGCCGCCGGGGACCTCTCCCTGGACCTGCGCACCCGGCGCGCCACCGCCGACGGCACCACCGTGGACCTGACCGCCCGCGAATTCGCGCTGCTGGAGGTCTTCCTGCGGCACACCGGCCAGGTCCTGACCCGCCAGCAGCTGCTGTCCCACGTGTGGGGGTACGACCACGACCCCGGATCCAACGTCGTCGACGTGTTCATCCGCTCGCTGCGCAAGAAGATCGGTGCCGACCGGATCCGGACCGTGCGGGGCATGGGGTACCGCTTGGCCGACTGAGGCCGACTGACCGGCCGCGCGCACGGGTAGGACTCCTGCGGGTCCGGTGCACCCCGCAGAAGGAGGCGGCCGATGGCGGAGCCCGCAGCCGGAGTCCTCGGCACCCCCGGGGAGCGGCGCGCGCCCGTGGTCCCCGCCGGGGTCGCCGCCCTGCGCGAGCAGGGGCTGGCGGTCCTGGTCGAGCGCGGCGCCGGGGCCGGGGCCCGGTACTCCGACGAGGAGTACGCGGCGCACGGCGCCCGCCCCGCCTCCCGGGACGAGGTGCTCGCCGCCGGCCTGGTGCTGTGCGTGACCCGCCCGCCCGCCGCTGACCTGGCCCGGCTGGGCCCCGGCCAGACGCTCATGGGGCTGCTCCGCCCCTCCGAGGACCCCGGACCGCTGCGGGCGGCGGCCGCCGCGGGCGCCACCCTGGTCGCCCTGGAGGGGGTGCCGCGCACCCTCAGCCGGGCCCAGACCATGGACGCCCTCTCCTCCCAGGCGAGCGTCGCCGGGTACAAGGCCGTCATCGAGGCGGCCCGCGCCTACGACGGATACCTGCCGCTGCTCATGACCGCCGCGGGGGTGGCCCGCCCGGCCCGGGTGCTGGTGCTCGGCGCCGGTGTCGCGGGGCTCCAGGCGATCGCCACCGCCCACCGCCTCGGTGCCGTCGTCACCGGCTACGACGTGCGCCCCGAGGCACGCGAGGAGATCGCTTCGGTGGGTGCCTCGGTGCTGGAGGCCGGCGGCCTGGACGCCGGAGGCGAGGGCGGCTACGCGCGTGCACTGGCCGAGGACGAGCAGGCCGCCCAGCGCGCGGCACTGGCCGAGGCCGCCGCCGGGTTCGACATCGTCATCTGCGCGGCCCTGGTCCCCTCCGGCCCGCCGCCGCTGCTGCTCACCGCCGAGGCCGTGGACCGCATGCGCCCCGGCGCGGTCGTGGTCGACCTGGCCTGTGGGCCCCGCGGCGGGAACGCCGCCCCCGCCGTCCCCGGGGCCGAGGTCCGCACGCCCGGCGGGGTGGCCGTGATCGGCGCCGGGGACCTCGCCGCGACCGTGCCGCGCGCCGCCTCCGAGGCCTACTCGCGCAACATCACCGCGCTCGCGGCGCACCTGCTCGACGGCGGGCGCGTCGCGGTCGACCTGGAGGACGAGATCCAGGCGGGCGTCGTCGCCGCCCACGGCGGCCGGGGGCTGCACCCGGCCCTGGCCGGTCCCGACGCGCCCTCCGCCCACGGCGCGGCCACCGCCGCCGGCCCCGGGGAGGACCATGGAAGCCCTTGACGACCTGACCGTGTTCGTGCTGAGCCTGCTGGTGGGCTTCGAGGTCATCAGCAGGGTCCCGGCCACCCTGCACACCCCCTTGATGTCGGCGGCCAACGCCGTGCACGGCGTCGTCCTGGTGGGCGCGGTGCTCATCGGCGCGAGCGCCCACACCCCGGCCGGGTACGCGCTCGCGTTCCTGGCGTGCGTGTTCGCCGCGGCGAACGTCGTGGGCGGCTACGCCGTCACCGACCGGATGCTGCACATGTTCCGCCCGCCCGCCGAACGCGCGGGGGCGACCGGTGAGCCGGGGGCGCCCGGGGCCCCCGGGGGCGGCGACGGGCGGGGGACCGGCGGCACGGGGGCGGCCCGGTGACCGCCCTGGAGGCCGCGATCGGCGTGGTCTACCTCGGTGCCGCCGCCTGCTTCGTCCTCGGGCTGCACCTGATGAACGCCCCGCCCACCGCGCGGCGCGGGAACGCGCTGTCCGCCGGGGGCATGGGCGCCGCCCTGCTGGCCACCCTGGTGCTCGTGGTCGCCCAGGGGACCGGGCCCACCGCCTGGGCGGTGATCGCGGCGGGCACCGCGATCGGCGCCGGGGGCGGGCTGCTGGCCGCGCTGCGGGTGCGCATGACCGCCATGCCCCAGCTGGTCAGCCTGTTCAACGCGGTCGGCGGCGGGGCGGCGGCGCTCATCGGCGGCTTCGAGTTCGGGGCCCGGAGCGACCCCGGGGCGGCGGTGGCCGCCGTCATCGCGCTGGACGTGGTGATCGGCTCGGTCGCCTTCTCCGGATCGCTGGTGGCCGCGGGCAAGCTCGACGGCCGCCTGCCCGGGCGCCCGGTCCTGCTGCCCGCCCGCGCCGTGCTCACGGCCCTGCTCGCCCTGGCCGCGGCCGCCGGGACGGTGCTGGTGGCCGCCGGGGCCGGCGGACCGGCGCCGCTGGCCGTGGCCGCCGCGGCCGCCCTGCTTCTGGGGGTGGTCGGGGTGCTGGCCATCGGCGGCGCCGACATGCCGGTCGTGGTGTCGCTGCTGAACGCGTGCACCGGCCTGGCCGTCGCGATGGCCGGGTTCGCCCTGGACAACTCCATGATGGTGATCGCGGGGGCGCTGGTGGGGGCCTCCGGCGCCATCCTCACCAAGCTCATGGCCGACGCGATGAACCGGCCGCTGAGCGCGGTGGTCGCCGGGGGCTTCGGCACCGGCGACGGCGGCCCGGCGGTCGGCGGGGGCGGGGACGTGCAGCGGATCGGCGCCGACGACGCGGCGATCCGCCTGGCCTACGCCTCCCGCGTGGTGATGGTGCCCGGGTACGGGCTGGCGGCCGCCCAGGCCCAGCACGAGCTGCGCGAGCTGGCCGACCTGCTCGCCGGGCGCGGGGTGCGGGTCGACTACGCGG
The DNA here is from genome assembly GCF_027706725.1 of Nocardiopsis endophytica. GTDB lineage: Bacteria > Actinomycetota > Actinomycetes > Streptosporangiales > Streptosporangiaceae > Nocardiopsis_A > Nocardiopsis_A endophytica. Next base: position 4,863 of record NZ_JAQFWQ010000094.1, on the reverse strand, counting down.
TGCACCCGGTGGCCGGGCGCATGCCGGGGCACATGAACGTGCTGCTCGCCGAGGCGAAGGTGCCCTACGAGCGGATGAAGGAGATGGAGCAGGCCAACCCCGACTTCCCGCGCACCGACGTGGCGCTGGTGGTGGGCGCCAACGATGTGACCAACCCGGCGGCCCGCCGCCCGGGGACGGCGATCTCGGGGATGCCCATCCTGGACGTGGACAAGGCCGAGACCGTCATCGTCATCAAGCGCTCGCTGGGCCACGGCTACGCGGGGATCGACAACGAGCTGTACACCGCCCCCGGGACCCGGATGCTGCTGGGCGACGCCAAGGAGGCGCTGGCGTCCCTGACGGCGGCGGTGAAGGCGCTCGTCGGGTAGCGGCACGCGGCCGCCCGGGTGCTGAGGCGGCGGCTCGGGCGCTATGGGGCCCGGGCGGGGCCGATCAGGCGCTGTGGCGGCCGCGCGGCCGGGCACCGTCGGGGCCCGCGGCCGCACCGGTCGCCGCGGGGGCGACGGCACCCGCGGGGGCTCCGGCGCTCGCGGTCACCGGCTCGGGAGGCTGCACCGCGTCGGCGGTCAGCGGCGCCAGCTCCTCCACCCGTTCGGTGGTGACGGCGTCCACCCCCATGCCGATCAGGCGCGCCATCTCCGGGAAGTCGTTGACCGTCCAGGCGCCCACCCCGTGCCCGCGCCGGTGCGCCTCGGCCACCAGCTCCCGGGTGACCAGGTCGGCGCGGAGGTCGACGTAGTGGGGCCGCAGGCCGCGCCACAGGTCGGCCGGGGGCAGCCCCTCCCTGTCCCAGGTGACGACCGTGGCCGCGCCCGGGCGGCGCGCCGCCACCGCGTGCAGCGCCTCGGCCGCGCCGGTGTACCAGACCCGGTCGGTGTAGGAGTGGTCGGCGGCGACCGCCTCGGCGGCCAGCGCCGCCTCCGCGGAGGCCACCCGCAGCAGCAGGGTCGCGGGGCGGGGGTGGCGGGCCTCGGCCACCACCTCCATCAGGGTGGGAACGCGGTGGCCGCCGTCACTGGTGACCGCGGCGATCTCGGCCAGGGACAGCTCCCCGGGCGGCCGCTCCAGGCCCCACACCTCGCGCGCGGCCTCCTCGCGGAGGAGGACGGCGTGGCCGTCGGCGGTCAGGGCCAGGTCGAGGGCGAGGGCGTCGGCCCCCTGGTCGATGGCCGAGCGGAGGGCGGGGATGGTGTTCTCCCGGTGCCGTGAGGTGTCGCCGCGCAGGGCGATCGCCAGCGTCATTGGGCTTCTCCCGGTGTCGCGACTGCAGGTCGCAGGGGTACTGGAGACCAGAGTGCCATCGACGGGACGCGTGTGTGGGGAAGTCGGCGAAAACCCCGAAAAGAGGGGCCCTGTGAGCGGGGCCGGTGCCCCGTGCGAGAGGACTCACGTGCGCCTTCCGGGCGTGGCGCCGCCCCGGGCTGGGAAACTGTTGGTCGAGCCCGTACGTTCATCACAGCACTGCACACGACCGTCCCGGGCGGCGCTCGCGCCGATGTCCGCGCACCGGGCCCGACCAGAAGGCGAAAAAGGCGAAAGATGATCCCCGACCAGCGTCGCGAGCACATCCTCAAGCTCCTGCAGGAACGCCATGTGCTGAGCATCAACGAGCTCACATCGCTGCTGTCGGTCTCGCACATGACCGTGCGGCGCGACATCCAGGCGCTGGAGAACGACGGCAAGGTGCTGTCGGTGACCGGCGGCGTGCGGCTCGCCGCGCGCCTGAAGAGCGAGCCGTCCTACCTGGCCAAGGCCCAGCTCGAGGTCCCGGCCAAGCGCGCGATCGCGCGCGCCGCCGCCGAGCTGGTGCGGGAGAACTTCACCGTCTTCCTCGACGCGGGCACCACCACGCTGCAGATGGTGCCGATGCTGACGGACAAGGCGGGGCTGACGGTGATCACCAACGACTTCAACGTCGTGGGACACCTGATGGAGTACCCGAACATCGAGCTGGTGCACACCGGCGGTGTCGTCTCGCACACCGACCACTCGTCGGTGGGGCAGTTCACGGCCGACTTCCTCAGCCGCGTGAACGTGGACCTGGCGTTCATCGCCAGCAGCTCCTGGGACGTGGACCGGGGGTCGACCACGCCGTCGGAGGCCAAGGTGGTGGCCAAGCAGCAGCTGCTGCGGATCGCCTCGAAGAGCGTGCTGACCGTGGACAGCACCAAGTACGGGAAGTTCGGCACGTTCCGGGTGGCGCGGCTGGAGCAGTTCGACGCCATCATCAGTGACGACCGGCTGCCCCAGTCGGCGGTCGAGGACATGCGCAGCCGGGACGTGCGGCTGCAGCTCGTCCCGCCGGAGTCGGCGCGGGCCGCGCCGGAAGAGGCCGGGTCGCGCCGGAGGAGGCGCGGCCCGGGGGCGGGGGAAGGCCGATAGAGAAGGCCGACGGGGCGGACGGCGCGGGGCGCGGTACGCGGTGATGCGGTACGCGTGCGGGGCGTCCCGTCGGGCGCGATGGGGGGCGTCGGGGCCCACGCGGAACGGGGCGGAACGTGTGCGTGGAACGCGTGCACGGGACGGATGCGCGAAGCGCTGTGGGTCCGGCGCCGTGGGCCCGGCGTCGTCGGCGGGCGGTGCGGCGGCGGTCAGTCCTCGTCGTCGCCCAGTTCGGCCGGGGCGAACAGCTCGATCTGGAAGCCGTCCGGGTCGTGGAACGACAGCATGGACCCGCCGTCGCTGTGGACCACCGGCGAATGGTCGATGTCCAGGTCCAGCAGGCGGTCCTCCCAGGCCTCCAGCTCGGCCACCGAGCCGACCTGGAAGGCCACGTGGTCGACCCCGGCGCGGCGGTGGTCGAACAGGGCCTGGAAGCAGTCCCGGTGCTGGGTGAAGCACAGGACCACGCCGCTCGGGTGGCGGCACTCGGTCTGGAGCATCCTCTTGCCGTCCCGGGTCTTGTGCTCCTTGAAGCCGAGCACGGACCGGTAGAACTCGATGCTCTCGTCGCGGTCGCGCACCGAGAGGGTGATGTGCGCGATCCCGGTCACCTGCGGCACGGATACCTCTTTTCGGCGGGCCGGCGTCCGTAGCTTCCGGGGTGGGAACAGCGTAAGCACGTTTACCGAGACTACGTCCCTTTTGCGGGTGCTCTGCGCTGCGTTAACGGCCCTTTAACGCGAGCCGTGCCAGGCGTATTCCACAACGCCGCCGCGGCGCCGCACGGTGGGCCCGACGACGGACGGCCGCCCCCCGGTGCGGGGAGCGGCCGTCGGCGCGCGGATCCTCAGGCGGCGGCGGGCGCCGGGGCCGGCTCGGCAGCGGCGTACCAGCGCGAACGCACCGCCGAGGCGGCGACGAGGAACGCGCCCGCGGCGGCCGCCAGAGTGAGCAGGAACGCACCGCCGAACCCGAAGCGCTCGGCCAGCGCCCCGGCGGCCATGGACCCCAGCGACTGGCCCACGATGAGGCAGCTCACCACGATGGTCATCGCCTGGCCGAGGCGCGCCGCCGGGGCCGCCCGCTCGGCCAGCCCGAAGATGGTCACGATGTGCGGGCCGATGCCGCAGCCCAGCGCCAGCATGGCCGCCGCCAGGGCGAGTGGGCCCGGTGCCAGCAGCAGGACCGCGGAGAAGACCGCCATCGCCAGCGCGGCCACCCGCAGCCGGGTGGTCAGCCGCACCGACGCCGGGACCGACGCCATCATCAGTCCGGCCGCGGCGCTGCTGACGCCCATCACCGCGTACATCAGGCCGGCGAGGTCGCCGTGGCCCATCTCCTGGGTGAAGGCGGTGACGCCGGTGGAGGTGGCGCCGAAGAACAGGCCCTGGCAGAACATGGGCACGGTGAGCACCAGCAGCCCGGCGCGGGCCAGCGGGGCGCGGGAGGCGGCGGCCGGGGCGCCCGGCAGTGCGGTGGGGTGCAGCGCGAACACCGACCCGAACACGCCGATGAGCACGGCGGCGCCGAGGACGGCGGCGACCGGGTCGAGGATGACGGCCAGCACCCCGACCAGGGCGGGGCCGACGACGAACCCGGTCTCGTCGAGGACGCCCTCGACGGAGAGCGCCGCGGCGACCGAGCGCTCCCGGTCGGGGCCGCGCCGCCCGGCCAGCGCGATCCAGCGGGACCGGGCCAGCGGGCCGATCTGCGGCATGAACAGCCCGGCCACGGCGGCCAGCGCGGCGAGGACCGGCACCGGCGCCCCGGTGGTGACCCCCGCGACCAGGGCCGTGATGAGCGCGGCGTCGAGCAGGGAGGTGGCCAGCACCACGGGGCGCTGGCCGCGGCGGTCGGCGAAGCGGGCGATGACCGGGCCGCCGACCGCCTCGCCGAGGGCGAGGGCGCCGGAGACCAGGCCGCCCGCGGCGACGCTGTCGGTTCGGGCGGTGACGAGGGTGAGGGTGCCGATGAGCACCATCGACACGGGGAGGCGGGCCAGGAAGGAGGCGGTGAGAAGGGGGGCGCCGGCGATCGCGTGCATCCGGCGCAGAGTGGCCAGCGGTGACATGCGGCTCCTGCAATCTGCGACGTGGACCTGTGCGCTGACGGGCGCGGCGGCCACGACGCGGGACCGGAGACGGTCGCCGCGTCCGCCGCTCTCGTCGGAGGGGCCGGAGGGGCCCCGCCGGCGGGCGCGGGGATGACGATGAAAGATCCCATCATCAGCTAACTACCGAACAAAAATACTACTCCGGAGCTTCCCGTGGGACCGCCGCACGAAGACCGCGCGAGGTGGCCTGCTCCGGCCTCTGGGGTTCGGGCGGGAGCGGCTGAGCGGGTACCCCGCTCCCGGACGCCAGCCGACCGGCGGCCCGACAGGTGCAGGGTCGGAGGGCGGCGACGACGGAGGTCAGCGGCCGTTCCGGTAGCGCTGTCGGCCGAGGCGCGTGTGCGTGGTCGCCGGGGAGGGCGGCG
>NZ_JAQFWQ010000093.1 GCF_027706725.1 Nocardiopsis endophytica | reverse complement strand
CGCTAAAACCGGCCCGGTAGGGGCGTTTTCCCCGAGATCAACGAGGAGGGGCACCAGGGGTGCGGGCGCCACGAGCGCGGACGGCCACGCACCCACCCGGCTGCGCCGCCGCCAGGACCGCGAGCGGCCCGCCGCCCGGCAGGCAGGGCCCGGGAACCGCCCGGCTGTCGCCGTCGCTGCCATCCACGGTGACCACGCACACGCACCGTGGCCGACAGCGCTGCCGGAAGCGCCGCCGACCTTCGTCGCCGCCCCCGCCCGACACTCCGCCGACCTGCCGCTCGGCTGGGGTCCGTGAGCGGGGTACCTGCTTGGCCGCCCGCCGACCCGGACCGCGAGGGGCCTGTCGGACGGGAGGCAAGGCCTGGGAGCCACTGGCGTTCCGCCGTCGCCGCCCCATACGGCGACCATCCGCACGCCTGGTGGTCGACAACGCTGCCGCATGGGCCGCCGCCCTTCCCGGTCGCCGCCGTTTCGCCTCTTGTTCCGGGGGGCGCTACCCGGGGCGGCGCCCTCCGGCCGTCCTCCCACGTCCGGCGGCCAAAAGCGGCCATTGTGGCCGGATCGGCCTTTCTGCACGCGGGAACGGGTGGAGCCGGGGAGGCGATCACGGGGTGAACACGCCGTGTACCTCACCGTTATAACGATCACCCGGCCCCCCATGGCAGTATGCGAGCAATGAAGGTCCCGACGGCGCTCGGCGCCCGATTCTCGCGGTTCCGCCGCCCCAAGGACGGCGGCTCCGCCGGTGTGACCGCACCCGTCCGGGCGGACCGCCGCACCAAGAACCTCACCAAGCGCCTGCGCCCCGGCGACATCGCCGTCATCGACCACACGGACCTGGACCGGGTCAGTGCCGAGGCGCTGGTGGAGTGCGGCGTGTCGGCGGTGCTCAACGTCGCCACCGGGATCAGCGGCCGCTACCCCAACCTGGGGCCGCAGATGATCGTCGAGGCGGGCATCCCGCTCGTCGACGAGGTCGACCCGGAGGTCTTCGCCCGGGTGCGCGAGGGCGAGGTGCTCCACCTGGAGTGCGGGCGCCTGACCCGCGGGGGCGAGACGGTCGCCCAGGGCGTCGTTCAGGACGCCGAGTCGGTGGCCGCCGCCATGGACGAGGCCCGCGCCGGGCTGTCCGTGCAGCTCGAGGCGTTCGCCGCGAACACCATGGAGTACCTCAAGCGCGAGCGCGAGCTGCTCTTCGACGGCGTCGGCGTGCCCCGCATCGCCACCCCCATCGAGGGCCGCCACGTGCTCATCGTCGTGCGCGGCTACCACTACCGCGAGGACATCGCCGCCCTGCGCTCCTACATCCGCGAGTACCGCCCGGTGATGATCGGCGTGGACGGCGGCGCCGACGCGCTGATGGAGGCCGGGTACCGCCCGGACGTGATCGTCGGCGACTTCGACTCGGTCTCGGACCGGGTGCTGGGCTGCGGGGCCGAGCTGGTCGTGCACGCCTACCGGGACGGGCGCGCCCCCGGCCTCAAGCGCCTGACCGACCTGGGGCACGAGGCGGTGGTCTTCCCTGCCACGGGGACCAGCGAGGACGTGGCGATGATGCTCGCCGACGACTACGGGGCCCAGCTCATCGTGGCCGTCGGCACCCACGCCACCCTGGAGGAGTTCCTCGACAAGGGGCGCGCGGGCATGGCCAGCACCTTCCTGACACGGCTGCGGGTGGGCGGCAAGCTCGTCGACGCCAAGGGGGTGAGCCGGCTCTACCGCAGCCGGATCTCCCCGTGGTCCCTGCTGGCGCTGGTGGCCGCCTCGGTGCTCACCATCCTTGTCGCGGCCTGGAGCTCCCCGGTGGGCCAGGTGTTCCTGGCCAACGCCGGAGCGCGCTGGGACGCCTTCCTCTACTGGCTGACGGGGCTGTTCTCGTGATCGACTTCCGGTACCACCTGGTGTCCATCGTCGCCGTCTTCCTCGCCCTGACCGTAGGGCTGGTGCTGGGCACCACCATGCTTCAGGACCCCCTGCTCAACACCCTCAAGTCCGAGACCTCCGAGCTGCGCGAGCAGAGCGAGACGCTGCGCACGGAGAAGGAGCGGGCCGAGTCGCTCAACGACGGGGGCGACCAGATGGCCGCCGTCTACGCCGAGGACATGCTCGACCGGCGGCTGGACGGGACGGGGGTCGTCGTGGTGTCGGCGCCCGGCGCCGACGAGGAGGTCCGCAAGGGCCTGCAGGCGCGCGTCGAGCAGGCCGGGGGCACCGTCGAGGGCCACCTGGCCCTCGCCGACAAGTACATCGACCCCGACCAGGCCACTTTCGTCGGGGAGCTGGCCGACCAGCTCGCGGAGGGCGCCGACGAGTCGGGCGCCGGCGGTGGGCCCTATGAGAGGGCGGCGGCGCGGCTGGCCGACGCGCTCGGGGTCGCCCCGGAGCCCGAGGGCGGCGAAGAGGGCGAGGACGGCGGCTCCGAGGACGAGGAGGGCTCCGAGGAGGGCGGTGGCGGCATCGACGGAGAGGCGGTGCTGGCCGGGTTCGCCGAGGCGGGGCTCCTGACGGTGGAGGGCGAGCCCGCGGACGCCGCGGACGCCGTGCTGGTGGTCGCGCCCGCGACCCCGTTCCCGGCGGGCGCCTCGCCGTCGCCCGAGGGCGAGGCGGCCGAGCCGCCCGGCAACGACGCGGTGCTGCCGCTGGTGGCGGCGGTCGGCGAGGACGGCCCGGCGCTGCTGGCCGGGGACGCCTCGGCGGCGGGCACGGGCGGGCTGATCGCGCGGGTGCGCCGGGAGGGGGCGCCGAGCGCCACGGCGGACGCGACGGGGCGCTCCTCCGGAGACGTGGCGGCGGTGCTGGCCCTGGCCGAGGCGATGGAGGGCGACCCGGGCCACTACGGCACCGGGGAGGAGGTCGACGGCTTCCTTCCCGACCCTCCGCCCCCGGCCCGTGAGGCCGACGAGACGGGCGAGCGGACGGAGAAGACCGCCGACCGCCGCACCCCCCAGGCCGGGTAGGGGCGCGCTCCGGGAGCGCGGTGGCCCCGGCCCGGGACAGCAGGCCCGTGTAGCAGGCCCGAACGTACGGAAGCAGGAGTGAAAGCGAGCCCCCATGCCCCTCTTTGATCGGAAGGCTCCGGACGGGGCCGCGTGCCGACAGGCGGACGCCGCGGCGGGTCCCGGAGCGCTCGGGCGCCTCGCCTCCGCCGCCGTCGCCGCCGGTGTGTCCGCGGCGGCCGCCCGCGCCGCCTACGCGCTTCCCGGCCGCACGCCCGCGCGCTCACCCGGGGGCGACCTGTTCCGCCTGCCCGAGCACGTCCGCGACATGTGGACGCGCACGAACTTCCGCGGTGAGCCCGTCACCCTCGTCGAGGGCCCGGCCGTCGCCGTCGGCGCCTGCGCCGGGGTGCTGGCCGCCCCGGGGTTGGGCGGGCGCGAGCGCGCCGCCGCCGTCACGGCCACGGCGGGCGCCGCCGCCTTCGGCTGCTACGACGACCTGTCCGGTGGCGGCGAGGCCCGCGGTTTCCGCGGCCACCTGGGCGCCCTTGCCCGGGGAAAGGTCACCACCGGTGCGGTCAAGATCGCCGGGATCGGCGCGACCGGCCTGGCCGCCGCCGCACTGCTCGGCCGCCGCCCCCTCGACACCGTTCTCGACGGTGTGCTCATCGCCGGGACCGCCAACCTGGTCAACCTTCTCGACCTGCGCCCCGGGAGGGCGGGCAAGGCCGTGCTCGCGGCCGGTACCGCTCACCTGGCGGGACCCGCGGCCCCGGCGGCCGGGGCGCTGTGCGGGGCCACCGCTGCCCTGCTCCCCGACGACCTGGGGGAGCGGGCCATGCTCGGCGACGCCGGGGCCAACGCGCTCGGCGCGCTGCTGGGAACGGTGGCCGCGGCGGGCCTGCCCCGAAAGGGACGGGTCGCCCTGCTGGCGGGGACCGCCGCACTGACCGCCGCCAGCGAGTTCGTCAGTTTCACACGGGTCATCGACGCCACCCCGCCCCTTCGCCGCCTCGACCGCCTGGGGCGCCGACCGGGCCCGGCCGACACGTCCGCCGGGCCCGGGGAAGAGGGAGGCGACACGGCCCAGGGCGACTCCGCCGGAGCGACCACCGCTCCGGACGCGCCGGACACCCTCCAGGACACCCCCGACGGCCCGCCCCCGTCCGGTGGAGCGGAGGGCGAAGCGGTCGAGGGCAGGTCCGCCGGTGGCGCCGACGGGGGAACGGCGGGGCCTCCGAGAGGGGACAGCGGACTGCGCAGCGGCTCCTCCGGTGACGGTGTTGCGGACCTCGCCGGCGCGGGCGCCGGGCGGTCGGGGGGGAGGCCCGCGACGGTCGGTGTCGAGGGGGCGGACAGTGTTCCTGCTGCGTCCGTCGATGCTCCTACCGCTCCCGGTGCCTCCGGTGGGGAGATCGCGTCATCTACCGGTGAGCCGGGCAGCGACGGGACGGATGGCGACGGCGACCGCAACGGTAATGGCGACCGCAACGGTAATGGCGACGGCAGCGGAGCCGTGGACATCGGACGGACGGGGCAGGAGGCTCCCGGCGCGCGTACGAACGGCCGGTCTGACGTCCCCCTCGCGCGCTCCGAAGAGGCCGCGGTTCACGACGACCCGCCTGCCCTCCACGAACCGCCCGCCGACACCTCGGCGTCGCAGGCCGCGTCCCGTACCCGTGGCGGGAAGCGTGGGCGGGCCGCGCGCGACGCGGTCTCCGAGGGGGCCCCGGACGCCCCCGCCGACGGGGATTAGGCGGTGCGCCTGCGCCGCGCCGGGGCGGGCGTCGCCGGTGCCGCCGCGCTGATCGCCGCGGTCACCGCGCTGGCCCGCCTCGCCGGGTTCGGGCGCACCGTGGTCTTCTCCCAGACCGTGGGCGACACCTGCGTGGGCACCGCCTACGTGACCGCCAACCAGCTGCCCACCGTGCTCTTCGAGATCGCCATCGGCGGCGCCCTGGCCGGGATGGTCGTGCCCGTGCTGGCGTCGGCCGCCGCCCGCGGCGACCGGCGGCACGTCGCCGAGACCGCCTCGGCCCTGGTCACCTGGGTCGTCGTGGCCGCGGTCCCGCTCAGCGCGCTGCTCGCCGCCGCGGCCGTCCCGGTGATGGCGGCCATGCTGGGCCCCCTCCCCGGCTGCGACCGGGACGCGGTCCTGTCCCTGGCCGCGCGCTTCCTCGCGGTGTTCGCCCCCCAGGTGCTCTTCTACGGGCTGGCGGCGGTGCTCTACGGCGTCCTCCAGGCCCACCGCGCGTTCCTCGCCCCGGCGCTCGCCCCACTGGTGTCCAGCCTGGTGGTGATGGCCGCCTACGTGGCGTTCGTGCCGCTTGCCGGGGAGGAGGCCGCCGACGCGGCACGGCTGCCGGCGACGGCCGGGCTGGTGCTGTCGGGCGGGACCACGCTCGGGGTCGCCGCCATGTTCCTCACCGCCCTGCTCCCCGCCGCGCGGCTGCGCCTGGGGCTGCGCCCCCGCCTGCGCTTCCCGCCCGGTGTGGGGCGCAAGGTGCGCTCACTGGCGGCGGCCGCGCTGCTGCCGCTGGTGGCGATGCAGCTCAGCCTGCTGCTGTCGGTGGCGCTGGCCAACTGGGGCGGCGGTGCCGGGCACGCGGTGCTGTACAACTACGCATGGGCGCTGTTCACCCTGCCCTACGGCGTGGTGGCGGTGCCCATCGCCACCAGTGCGGTCACCGCCCTCGCGGTGCGCCACGGCGAGCGCGACACCGACGGGTTCGCCGCGGTGCTCTCGGCCGGGGTGCGGGCGGTGGTGGTGCTCACCGGCGGCCTGGCCACCGCGCTGGCGGCCGCGGCCGGGCCGATCGCCGCGCTCTTCGCCCGCCAGGACCCGCTCGCGTTGGAGCGCGCGCTGCCCGCCTACGCGCTGGGCATCGTCGGCTTCGGCCTGGTGGCGCTGCTGAGCCGGGCGCTGTACGCCTCCGGGCACGGGCGCCGCGCCGCGCTGGCGCAGATCTTGGGGTGGGCGGTGGTGATGGCCTCCGGGGCGGGCCTGGTGGCCGCGCTGCCCCCCGATTGGACGGTGGCGGCGCTGGGGGCGGGCGCCGCCCTCGGACTGACCCTGTCCGCGGTGCTGTTGGGCGCCGGGGTGCGCGCCGCCCACGGCCCCGGGGCGCTGGCCGGTGCCGGGCGCTCACTGCTGGCGGCGGCGCTGGGCGCGGCCGCCGGGTTCGCCGCCGGGTGGTGGTCGGCCGGGCTGCTGGGCGACTACGGTGCCGGGGCGGCCCCGGCGCTGGTGGCGGTGGCGGTGTCGGGCGGGATCGCGCTCGTGGGGTTCGGGGCGGTGGCCGGGGCGGTCGACGTGCGGTCGGTGCGCGCGGCGGCGGCGAGGGTGAGAGGACTGACGGCGAGGAAGGCGGAGCGGGATGCGGATCGCACTGGTCCTGGGCACCAGTAGCGGCGGGGTGGGCAACCACGTGCGCTCGGCGGCCCGGCTGCTGGCCGGGCGCGGGCACCGGGTCGCGGTGCTGGCCCCGTCCGAGGTGGGCGGGCTGTTCGCCTTCGAACGGGTCGGCGCCCGCTTCGCTCCGGTGGAGATCGGCGCGGGACCCCGCCCCCTGCGCGACGCGGTGGCCGCCGCCCGCCTGTCCGGGCTGGTCTCCGGAGCGGATGTGGTGCACGCGCACGGGGTGCGGGCGGGGGCGCTGTGCGCCTCGGCGGGGGCTGGGCCCCTGGCCGTGACGGTGCACAACGCGCCTCCGGACCTGTCCGGGCCGCGCGCGCTGGTCTACCCGGCGCTGGAGCGCGTGGTGGCCCTGCGCGCCGACGCGGTCCTGGGCGTCTCCGGTGACCTGGTGGAGCGGATGCGCGCCCTGGGGGCGCGCCGCACCGACCGGGCCGTGGTGGCCGCGCCTCCGCTGGCGCCGCCGGAGCGCCCCCGGGCGCGGGTCCGCGCGGAGCTGGGCGTCGGTCCCGACCGGCCGCTGCTCCTGGTGGTCGCCCGCCTGGCCGCGCAGAAGGGCCTGGAGGTGCTGCTCGACGCGGTGCCGGCGGCGGTCGCGGGCGGGACGCGCCCGATCCTGGCGATCGCGGGCGAGGGGCCGCTCCGTCAGGGGCTGGAGCGCCGCATCCGCGCGGAAGGGGCGCCGGTCCGTCTGCTGGGGCACCGCACGGACGTGGGGGACCTGCTCGCCGCCGCTGACGCGTTCGTCCTGCCGAGCCGGTGGGAGGGGCCGTCGCTGGTGGTCATGGAGGCGCTCCGGGCCGGGCTGCCGGTGGTGGCGACCCGTGTCGGCGGTATCGCCGACCTGTACGAGGACTGTGCGCTGCTGGTGCCGTCGGGCGACCCGGCGGCGCTCGCGGCGGCCATGCGCCGGGTGCTGGAGGAGCCGGGCCTGGCCGAGCGCATGTCCGACCGGGCCCGCGAGGCCGCGAAGCACCTGCCGACCGAGGACGACACGGCCGACCAGCTCGAGGCGTTGTACGACCGCCTGACGCGGTGAGCCGCCCGGCCCACCCCGGCGCACCCCGGGCCGGTCCGGGCCGCCGGAGAGCGGCCCGGCGTGCGCGCCGCCGGTCCGACACGACGTGTTTGACGCGACATTGGCGCATACGGTGTTCACGGAACCCGGAACGGGTGGCATCATTGGGGGCGGATCCGCGGAGGCGCGGGCCTCGTTCCGTGTGCCCTCCCGAGATCCGGCGTGAGGGGAGTATCCCTATCCGACGGCGGTGTCGTCATCACGGTCCGCAATGGCGCGGGCCCGGTGCCGCCGGTCCCTGAGATGAGGCAGGCCTTCGGTCTGCCAACAGGGGCGGGAGAGACCTCCGGTTGGCAAGCGTGCCCGATGAACGGGCCCTTCGACCGGAGGAGAACTCCATGGACGTCCCCACCTGGGTGTGGTTCGCCACCATCGGCGCGATGGTCGCCATCCTCGCCGTCGACCTCGCGATCGTCGACCACCCGTGGAGCAAGAAGAGCGGGCCCAAAGAGTTCGGCATGAAGCAGGCCGCCTGGTGGGCCGCCTTCTACATGGCCATCGCGGTCATCTTCGGCTTCGGCCTCTGGTACTTCGGCGGCGCCACCGCCGCGGGCGAGTACTTCGCCGGGTTCATCACCGAGAAGAGCCTGAGCGTCGACAACCTCTTCGTCTTCTACCTCATCATCGGCGCCTTCGCCGTCCCCAAGAAGTACCAGCACGAGGTGCTCCTGGTCGGCATCGTCATCGCGCTCGTCATGCGCGGCATCTTCATCGCCGTGGGCGCCCAGGCCATCAACGCCTGGAGCGAGGTCTTCTACCTCTTCGGCGCCTTCCTCATCTACACCGCGATCAAGATCGTCCGCGACCACATGAAGGGCGACGACGAGGACGAGGACTACTCCGACAGCTTCGCCGTGCGCATGGTGCGCAAGGTCTGGCCGGTGGCCGACGACTACCACGGCGCCAGGCTCACCGTCCGGCTGAACGGCCGCCGCCACGTCACCCCGATGCTGATGGTGATCGTCGCGATCGGCGTCACCGACCTGGTCTTCGCCGTCGACTCCATCCCGGCGATCTTCGGCCTCACCCAGGACGCCTACATCGTCTTCACCGCCAACGCCTTCGCCCTGCTGGGGCTGCGCCAGCTCTACTTCCTGCTGGCCGGGCTGATGGACCGCCTCGTCTACATCAGCTGGGGCCTGTCGGTCATCATGGCCTTCATCGGTGTGAAGATGATCCTGCACGCCCTGCACGAGAACGGGGTGCACGTCCCCGAGATCGGCATCGCCACCTCGCTGACCGTCATCATCGGCGTGATGGCCGTCACCATCATCGCCAGCCTGCTCAAGTCCCGCGGCGCCCCGAAGGGTGAGGCCTCCGCGGGCGGCGGCCCGGGCGACGGCGACGCCGAGGGCGTCTCGGCCGACCGCACCACCTGAGCGGGCCGGTCCGCCGCGGCGGCTGCCGCTCGAACGGCTGTTCGTCTATAGTTGGTGGCGCCCGCCGGTCCGGCGGGCGCCACGACGCGTTCCCCGGCCCGGAAGAATCCCCGCCCGCGACGCGTTGACCAGGAAGGCCACGGCCCTCGCGGGGCTCTCGCGCGAACGTCGCCCGGACGTCACCGACCCCCCCTTAGGCTTGAGGGCCACAGCCTTCGACGTCCCCGCGCGCCCACCGGCGCGCCCGTGCCGATACCGGCGGATGGAGCGACATGGCCGATCAGTTGGTGATCCGGGGTGCCCGCGAGCACAACCTCAAGGACGTCTCGCTCGACCTGCCCCGGGACGCGATGATCGTCTTCACCGGGCTGTCCGGGTCGGGCAAGTCCTCGCTGGCCTTCGACACCATCTTCGCCGAGGGGCAGCGGCGCTACGTGGAGTCGCTGTCGGCCTACGCCCGCCAGTTCCTGGGCCAGATGGACAAGCCCGACGTCGACTTCATCGAGGGCCTGTCCCCGGCGGTGTCCATCGACCAGAAGTCGACCAGCCGCAACCCGCGCTCCACCGTCGGCACCATCACCGAGGTCTACGACTACCTGCGCCTGCTGTGGTCGCGCATCGGCGTCCCGCACTGCCCCGAGTGCGGCCGCGAGATCGCCCGCCAGACCCCGCAGCAGATCGTCGACCGGGTCATGGAGCTGCCCGAGGGCACCCGCTTCCAGGTGCTGGCCCCCCTGGTGAGGGGCCGCAAGGGCGAGTACGCCGAGCTCTTCAAGGACCTCCAGGCCAAGGGCTACACCCGGGCCGTGGTCGACGGCGCGGCCGTCCGCCTCGACGAGGCGCCGACCCTCAAGAAGACCGAGAAGCACGACATCTCGGTCGTCGTCGACCGCCTCACCGTCAAGGCCTCGGCCGCCAAGCGCCTCACCGACTCGGTCGAGACCGCCCTCAAGCTGGCCGGCGGCACCATCGTGCTCGACTTCGTCGACGCCGAGCAGGGGACGGCCGACCGCGAGAAGGTCTTCTCCGAGCACCTGTACTGCCCCTACGACGACCTGTCGTTCGAGGAGCTGGAGCCGCGCTCCTTCTCCTTCAACTCCCCCTACGGCGCCTGCCCCGAGTGCGCCGGGCTGGGCACACGCATGGAGGTCGACCCCGAGCTGGTCGTGCCCGACCCGGAGAAGTCCCTCAACGAGGGCGCCCTCTCCCCGTGGGCGGGAGGCCACGCCGCCGAGTACTTCGGCCGCCTCATGCAGGCCGTGGCCGACGCCATGGGCTTCGACCTGGACACCCCCTGGGAGCGGCTGCCGCGCAAGGCCCGCAAGGCGCTGCTGGAGGGCCACGACACCCAGGTGCACGTGCGCTACCGCAACCGGTACGGCCGCACGCGCTCCTACTACACCTCCTACGAGGGCGTGATCCCCTGGATCAAGCGCCGCCACTCCGAGAGCGAGAGCGACTTCAGCCGCGAGCGGCTGGAGGGCTACATGCGCACCGTGCCCTGCGACGCCTGCGACGGCAAGCGCCTCAAGCCCGTGGTGCTCGCGGTCAAGGTCGGCGGCGCCTCCATCTCCGAGGTGGCCGCGCTGCCCCTGGACGAGGCCGCCGCGTTCCTGCGCGAGCTGGACCTGAGCGAGCGCGACCGGGCCATCGCCGCCCAGGTGCTCAAGGAGATCAGCGCCCGCCTGGGCTTCCTGCTCGACGTCGGCCTGGACTACCTGAGCCTGGAGCGCCCGGCCGGGTCGCTCTCCGGCGGGGAGGCCCAGCGCATCCGGCTGGCCACGCAGATCGGCTCGGGCCTGGTGGGCGTGCTCTACGTCCTGGACGAGCCCTCCATCGGGCTGCACCAGCGGGACAACTTCCGGCTGCTGGAGACGCTGCAGCGGCTCCGCGACATCGGCAACACCCTGATCGTCGTCGAGCACGACGAGGACACCATCCGCGCCGCCGACTGGGTGGTCGACATCGGCCCCGGCGCCGGCGAGCACGGCGGGTCCGTGGTGGTCTCGGGCACCGTCAAGGAGCTGCTGGACAGCCCCGACTCGGCCACCGGCGACTACCTGTCCAAGCGCCGCGAGATCGCGGTGCCGCCGGTGCGGCGCCCCCGCACCAAGGGCCGCGAGCTGGTCGTGCGCGGCGCCCGGGAGAACAACCTCAAGGGCATCGACGCCGCCTTCCCGCTGGGCGTGTTCACCGCCGTCACCGGCGTGTCCGGGTCGGGCAAGTCCACCCTGGTCAACGAGATCCTGTACAAGGTGCTGGCCAAGGAGCTGCAGGGCGCCCGCGCGGTGCCCGGCCGCCACGTCCGGGTCAACGGGCTGAACCAGGTCGACAAGGTCGTGCACGTCGACCAGAGCCCCATCGGGCGCACCCCGCGCTCCAACCCGGCCACCTACACCGGCGTGTGGGACCACATCCGCAAGCTGTTCGCCCAGACCACCGAGGCCAAGGTGCGCGGCTACCAGCCGGGCCGGTTCTCCTTCAACGTCAAGGGCGGCCGCTGCGAGGCCTGCTCCGGCGACGGCACGCTCAAGATCGAGATGCAGTTCCTGCCGGACGTGTACGTCCCCTGCGAGGTGTGCCACGGGGCGCGCTTCAACCGGGAGACCCTGGACGTGCACTACAAGGGCAAGAACATCGCCGAGGTCCTCGACATGACCATCGAGGAGGCGCTGGAGTTCTTCGAGCCCATCACCGCCATCCGGCGGCACATGCAGACCCTCAACGACGTGGGGCTGGGGTACGTGCGGCTGGGCCAGCCCGCGACGACCCTGTCCGGCGGCGAGGCCCAGCGCGTCAAGCTCGCCACCGAGCTGCAGCGCCGCTCCACCGGCCGCACCGTCTACGTGCTGGACGAGCCCACCACCGGCCTGCACTTCGAGGACGTGCGCAAGCTGCTGGGCGTGCTGAACCGGCTGGCCGACGCGGGCAACTCGGTCATCGTCATCGAGCACAACCTGGACGTGATCAAGACCGCCGACCACATCATCGACATGGGCCCCGAGGGCGGCTCGGGCGGCGGCACCGTGGTGGCCGAGGGCACCCCCGAGGAGGTCGCTCAGGTGCCGGCCTCCTACACCGGGCGCTTCCTCGCCGAGATCCTCTGAGCGCGCCGCTAGGCTGAGCGCGTGGAGGACACCGAGGACACGGAGAAGACCGGTGCGCCGGGGGAGTGGGCGCTGTTCGGACGGCGGGTCGTCGCCCGCGTGGTGGACCTGGTCATCGCCACCGGCATCCAACTGGCGGTCACCGCCGGGCTGGACCTCGTCCTGCCCGGCGGGGCGGACGCGGCCGACCCCACGGTGGTCGGGGCCGTCGCCCTGTCGGTGGCCGCCTTCGCGGTCTACGCCGGGTACGAGGTGGTGCTGACCGGCGTGTACGGCGCCACCCCCGGCAAGCTGATGGCCAAGGTGCGCCTGGACCCCGTCCCGCCCGAGCCCAAGGCGGTGCTGATCCGCTCGGCCGTGCTCTTCGGGTACCTGCTGGTCTACTACATCCCGCTGCTCAACCTGGTCGCGCTGATGGCGTCGGTCTACGCGGTGTTCTCGGCGCTGATCGACCGGCCGGGCCACCGCGGCATGCACGACAGGCTCGCCGGAACGAGCGTCGTGCAGCGGCTCGGTAGGGTCGGACCATGAGCCATGCTCCGTCCTGGGCGCCGTCGCGCTCCCCGCTCGCCCCCTGGGGGCCGCGCTTCCTCGCCCGCCTGATCGACATCCTGGTGGTCGCCCTGCCGGCGCTGCTCGTCGGCGCGGTGCTCGGGCTGATGATGACCGGGATCGTCGCGCTGGGCGGCGGGGGCGGCCTGCAGTCCCGGTTCTTCATCCTCACCTCCGTGGCGGCGTTCGTGGTGGGCACCTCCTACGAGGCGGTGTCGGTCACCCGGTGGCGTATGACCCTGGGCATGCGCATCCTGGGGCTGCGGGTGGGCCCACTGTCCGCCGGGGGCTACCCCGGCCCGCTCCCCGTCCTGGCGTCGGTGGCGCGCGGCGCACTGCTGTGGCTCCCGCTGGTCTTCGCGTTCTCCGTACCGACCATGTGGACCCTGTCCCTGGTCGCCCTGGTGCTGTTCGGCCTGTGGCCGCTGTGGGACCGGCCCAACCGCCAGGGCCTCCACGACAAGGTCGCCGGAACGGTGGTGCTCAGCGCCGGCTGAGCCCCTCGCGCGCCCCGCGCCCGGCCCCGCCCCCACCCCCGTTCGCGGCACCCCGCCGCCGGTATTAGATTGGCGGAGGCATAAAGGACTACGCCGCGTAGTAGAAGACGCGGTGTCGGGGAGAGGAGCCGTGCATGGGCGCGGGGGGATCGTGCTGCGGGATGACGCGGCGGCGGATGCTCGGGACCGCCGGGGCGGCCGGGGCGGCCGCGCTGGGCGCCGCCGGGTGCGGGGGCCGGGACGAGCCCGAGCCGCAGGACGCCCTCATGGGCGACGTCGTGGCCCAGACCGGTGACGTCCCCGAGGGCGGCGGCACCGTCATCGTGCGCGGCAAGCTGGTGCTCACCCAGCCGGAGAAGGGCGAGTACCGCGCCTTCAGCGCCGTGTGCACGCACTCGGGGTGCACCATCCAGGAGGTGGAGAAGGACATCCACTGCCTGTGCCACGGCAGCAGGTTCGACCTGTCCACGGGCGAGCCCGTGCAGGGCCCGGCCACCGAGCCGCTCAAGCGCTTCGAGATCACGGTGGACGGCACCGACATCACCCTGGAGGGCGAGCAGGGGGCCTGACGCGGCCCGCTGCCGGCCTCGGCGGAGGCGCGGCCGGATCGGCCGGGACCGCCGCGTCCTCGTCGGGGCCGCCGTCCTCGCCGGAGCCGTCGGCGGAGAGGGCTAGATGCCCCCGTCGTCGCCGCCCCCGTCGTCTCCGCCGTCGTCGGACCCGTCCTGGCGGCGGCCGCCACCGCTGAGCGGCCCGTCCGGGGCCTGGGCCGACCGGCCCCGCCCTCCGATCGCCGCGGAGAAGACGGCGGCCCTGCCGTTCTCGCCCTCCTCGGAGCGCAGCGCGCGCTCGGCCGCCTCGCCGTCGGCGCCGATGAACTCGGTGCGGCGGCGCGGCAGCGCCTCGGGGAAGTGCTCGGCGATGTAGGTGATCAGGTGCTCGCGCAGGTCGCAGCACAGGTCCCAGCGCGCGTCGGAGTCGGCGGTGGTGACCACGGCGCGCAGCTGCACGGCCCCTTCGAGCACGTCGGTGGCCTGCACCGACCAGCGGCGCCCGTCCCACAGCGGGTGCGCCGTGACGAAGGCGCCCACCTCGCGGCGGATCTCCTCGATCGGCACCTCCCAGTCCACCTGGAGCATCACCGTCCCGGTGATCTCGGTGCCGTGCTTGGTCCAGTTCTCGAAGGGCTTGCTGGTGAAGTCGGCGACCGGCACCACCAGCCGCCGCTCGTCCCAGATGCGCAGGGTGACGTGGGTGAGGCTGACCTCCTCGACCCGGCCCCACTCGCCCTCGAACACGATGATGTCGTTGATCCGCAGCGCGTCGCCGAAGGTGAGCTGGAGCCCGGCGAACAGGTTGCCCAGGGTCGACTGGGCGGCGATGCCGGCCACGATGCCGATCACGCCCGCCGAGGTGAGCAGCCCGGCCCCGAGGAGGCGCACCGAGTCGAAGGTGAACAGCACGGCCGCGGTGGCGATCACCACGATGACGCCGGTCACCACGCGCCGGGTCAGCCGCACCTGGGTGCGCAGCCGGCGGGCGCGCCGGTCGGCGTCGCCGTTGCTGTCGGCGAGCTTGGCCAGCACCGCGTCGGTGACCGCGTAGGCCGCCGAGGTCGCCAGCCAGGTGATGCCGATGATCATGGCGATGGCCAGCGCGTGCGTGATCGGCCCGTACAGCGAGCGGTCCTCCATCTCGGAGACGCTCGGCAGCGAGAGGTTCACTCCGATCGCGGCCGCGGCGACGTACGCCGAGTAGCGGCAGCGGTTCACCAGGTACTCGGCCAGGGTCCAGACCTTGGAGAGCTGGTGGGTCAGCAGCCAGTGCACGACCGCAACGAGACCCGTCGCCACCAGCACCGATATCGCGATGCCCGTCCACTGCATGAGGTCCACGGCTCAGTCGCCCTTCCTTTCCGGGGTCCCCGACCAACCTAGGGCATCCGGATGCTGAATCGTGACGTTTGGGACCGTGTATACCGTGGAGCCCGACATGACGGGTGTTCCGGGCGATTGGTCGAACGTCCCCGGGGCCGACCACAATGGAGCCATGACGGTCCGACCCCATCTGCGCCCCAGCCCGGGTTCGATCCCGACCTCGCCCGGGGTATACCGCTTCCGTGACGAGCACGGGCGGGTCATCTACGTGGGCAAGGCGAAGAACCTGCGCGCGCGGCTCTCCTCCTATTTCCAGGACTTCGCCGCGCTCCACCCCCGCACGCAGACCATGGTCTCCACCGCCGCCGACCTCGACTGGACGGTCGTGGGCACCGAGGTGGAGGCCCTCCAGCTGGAGTACTCCTGGATCAAGGAGTACGACCCCCGCTTCAACGTCAAGTACCGCGACGACAAGAGCTACCCCTACCTGGCCGTCACCATGGGCGACGAGTACCCCCGGGTGCAGGTCATGCGGGGGGCCAAGCGCAAGGGGGTGCGCTACTTCGGCCCCTACGGCCACGCCTGGGCCATCCGGGAGACCGTCGACCTGCTGCTGCGCGTGTTCCCGGTGCGGACCTGCTCGGCGGGGGTGTTCCGGAGCGCCCGCAACAGCGGCCGCCCCTGCCTGCTGGGCTACATCGGCAAGTGCGCGGCCCCCTGCACCGGGCGGATCGGCGCCGAGGAGCACCGGGAGCTGGCCGAGGACTTCTGCTCCTTCATGGCCGGGGACACCGGGCGCTTCATCCGCGCCCTGGAGGGCTCCATGCGCGAGGCCGCCCTGGAGCAGGAGTACGAGCGCGCCGCGCGCATCCGCGACGACCTGGAGGCGCTGCGCACCGCGCTGGAGAAGCAGTCGGTGGTGCTCTCCGACTCCACCGACTGCGACGTCATCGCCTTCGCCGAGGACCCCCTGGAGGCCGCGGTCCAGGTCTTCTACGTGCGCGGGGGCCGCATCCGCGGGCGCCGCGGCTGGGTCGTGGACAAGGTCGAGGACGTGGGCACCGGCGGCCTCGTCGAGCGCTTCCTCGCCCAGGCCTACGGCGGCGGGGACGCGGGCGGGTCGGACGGCCCCTCGGGCCCGGGCGTGCCGCGCGAGGTCCTCGTCTCGGCCGAGCCCGCCGACCGCGACGCGGTCACGGCCTGGCTCGCGGAGCTGCGGGGGGCGCGGGTCGACCTGCGGGTACCCCAGAGGGGCGACAAGAAGACCCTGCTGGAGACCGTGGGCAAGAACGCGGAGCAGGCCCTGGCCCGGCACAAGACGCAGCGGGCCGGGGACCTGACCACGCGCAGCCGCGCCCTGCAGGAGATCCAGGAGGCCCTGGACCTCGCCGAGGCGCCGCTGCGCATCGAGTGCTACGACATCTCCAACCTGATGGGCGAGCACGTGGTGGCCTCCATGGTGGTCTTCGAGGACGGCCTGGCGCGCAAGCGCGAGTACCGGCGCTTCTCCATCCGCGGCACCGCCAAGGGCGACCGGGAGCAGCACGACGTCGCCTCCATGTACGAGGTGATCCACCGCCGCTTCAGCCGCTACCTGGAGGAGGGCCGCAAGAGCGGCGAGCTGGCCACCATGGGCGAGGAGGGGCCCGGCCGGGGCGCGCCGCCCGAGGGGGAGGGGTCGGCCCCCGGCAAGTTCGCCTACCCGCCTAACCTTGTGGTGGTGGACGGGGCCCGCCCGCAGGCGGAGGCGGCCCGCCGTGCGCTGGACGACCTGGGCATCGACGACGTCGCGGTGTGCGGCCTGGCCAAGCGGCTGGAGGAGGTCTGGCTGCCCGGCGAGGAGGACCCGGTGATCCTGCCGCGCGCGGGGGAGGGCCTGTACCTGCTGCAGCGGGTGCGCGACGAGGCGCACCGCTTCGCCATCTCCTACCACCGCAAGAAGCGCTCCGCGGCGCTGACCGGAAGCGCGCTGGACGACGTCCCGGGGCTGGGCCCGGCCCGCCGCAACGCGCTGCTCAAGCACTTCGGCTCCGTCAAGAAGCTCAAGGCGGCCGACCCGGACGAGATCGCACAGGTGCCGGGGGTGGGCCGGGCCACCGCCGAGGCCGTGCACGCCCACCTCAACGGTGGACAGGAACGCAACGATGGGGGATGACCTGATGGCGGAGGGACTCAGTGCGGAGCTGCCGCCGGAGATCGTGATCGTCACCGGCATGTCCGGGGCGGGCCGCAGCACCGCCGCCCGGGCCCTGGAGGACCTGGACTGGTTCGTGGTGGACAACCTGCCGCCCGGACTGCTGCCCACCATGATCGAGCTGGCCGGGCGCACCCGCGGCGCGGTGCCCCGGGTGTCGGCCGTGGTGGACGTGCGCTCCATGGCCTTCACCGAGGACCTGCTGTCCACGGTGGAGGCGCTGCGCTCGCGCGGGATCGCCGCCCGTGTGGTGTTCCTAGAGGCCAGCGACGAGGCGCTGGTGCGCCGGTTCGAGAGCGTGCGCCGCCCGCACCCCCTGCAGGGGGAGGGGCGGCTGACCGACGGCATCGCCCGCGAGCGCGAGACGCTGCGCGCCATCAGAGGCGAGGCCGACCTGGTGATCGACACCTCGCAGAGCAACGTGCACCAGCTCAAGGCCAAGGTGATCGGATTCTTCGGGGAGGCCGAGGAGGCCAAGCCGCGCGCCAACGTGGTCTCCTTCGGGTTCAAGCACGGCCTGCCGGTCGACGCCGACCTGGTGCTGGACTGCCGCTTCCTGCCCAACCCGCACTGGGTGCCCGAGCTGCGCCCGCTCAACGGGCGGGACGGGCCGGTGCGCGAGTACGTGCTGGCGCAGAACGGCGCCAAGGAGATGCTGGACGCCTACACCGAGGTGCTGCGCCTGCTCATCGAGGGCTACCGGCGCGAGGGCAAGCACTACATGACGCTGGCGGTGGGCTGCACCGGCGGCAAGCACCGCAGCGTCGCCATGGCCGAGCGCTTCGGCGAGATCCTCGGCGAGGAGGGCGTGGAGGTGCACGTCGTGCACCGCGACGTCGGACGCGAGTAGCCCGTGGAGGCGGGCGCGGGCGGCGGCGGGGGCGTCGGATCGCGCACCCTCCCGGGGGTGCTTACCATTGGGCCGGTGACGAACATGGGAGCAGGCGCGCGGACCGGTCCGCCCGACGACGACGGGCCGCCGCCCCGGGTGGTGGCGCTGGGCGGCGGGCACGGGCTGTCGGCGTCCCTGCAGGCGCTGCGCCGGGTGACCACCGATCTGACCGCCGTGGTCACCGTCGCCGACGACGGCGGGTCGAGCGGGCGGCTCCGGCGCGAACTGGGGGTGCTGCCCCCCGGCGACCTGCGGATGGCGCTGGCGGCGCTGTGCGGCGACGACGAGTGGGGCCACACCTGGAGCGAGGTGGTCCAGCACCGGTTCCGCAGCGAAGGGGAGCTGCACGGGCACGCCGTGGGCAACCTGCTGATCGTCGCGCTGTGGGAGCTGCTGGGCGACTCGGTGGCCGGGCTGGACTGGGTGGGCCAGCTGCTCGGGGCGCACGGCCGGGTGCTGCCGATGTCGTCGGTGCCGCTGGACATCGCCGCCGAGGTGGAGGGGGCCGACCCCGCGCGCCCCGGCGAGGTGGTGACCGTGCGCGGGCAGGTGGCCTGCGCGAGCACCGGCGGGCGGGTGCGCTCGATCTCCCTGCTGCCCGAGGCGCCCCCGGCCTCCCCGCAGGCGGTCAAGGCGGTGCACGAGGCCGACTGGGTCGTCTTCGGCCCGGGGTCGTGGTTCACCAGCGTGCTGCCGCACCTGCTGGTCCCGGACCTGGCGCGGGCGCTGGTCGACACCGAGGCGCGGCGGGTGGTGGCGCTCAACCTGTCCCCGCAGCGGGGCGAGACCGACGGGTTCCGGCCCGAGACCTACCTCGAGGTGCTCGAGGAGCACGCCCCCGAGCTGGGGGTGGACGTGGTGCTGGCCGACCGGTCGGTGGTGCAGGACGCCGGGCCGCTGCGGGAGGCGGCGGCGCGGCTGGGCGGCGAGCTCGTGCTCGGCGACGTGGCGTTCGGCGACGGCACCCCCCGCCACGACCCGGACCGCCTGGCGGCCGTGTTCGACCGGGTGTTCCGGGGCGCGGACCAGTAGTCTGCCAGGGTAGACGAGTTCCAGGGGGAGGACCGCATCCATGGCGATGACCGGCGTGGTCAAGGACGAGCTGAGCCGGCTGTCGGTGCTCAAACCGTGCTGCCGCAAGGCCGAGGTCTCCACGATCCTGCGCTTCACCGGGGGGCTGCACCTGGTCGGCGGGCGGATCGTGATCGAGGCCGAACTGGACACCGGGGCGGCCGCCCGCCGGTTGCGCAAGGACGTCTCCGAGGTCTTCGGCCACGAGTCCGAGGTGGTGGTCCTGGCCCCGAGCGGGCTGCGCAAGGGCAACCGCTACGTGGTGCGGGTGATCAAGGACGGCGAGAGCCTGGCCCGGCAGACCGGCCTGATCGACAACAACGGGCGGCCGGTGCGCGGGCTGCCGCGGCACGTGGTGGCCGGGGGCGCCTGCGACGCCGAGTCGGCCTGGCGGGGGGCGTTCATCGCGCACGGGTCGCTGACCGAGCCGGGGCGGTCGATGTCGCTGGAGGTCACCTGCCCGGGCCCGGAGGCGGCGCTGGCCCTGGTGGGGGCGGCCCGGCGGCTCAAGGTGCACGCCAAGGCGCGCGAGGTGCGCGGCGTGGACCGGGTGGTGGTGCGCGACGGCGACTCCATCGGGGCGCTGCTCACCCTGCTGGGGGCCCACCAGAGCGTGCTGGCCTGGGAGGAGCGGCGGATGCGCCGCGAGGTGCGGGCCACCGCCAACCGGCTGGCCAACTTCGACGACGCCAACCTGCGGCGCAGCGCCCGGGCGGCGGTGGCCGCGGGCGCGCGGGTGGAGCGGGCGCTGGAGATCCTCGGCGAGGAGGCCCCCGACCACCTGGTCGCGGCCGGGCGGCTGCGCCTGCAGCACAAGCAGGCCTCGCTGGAGGAGCTGGGCCAGCTGTCCACGCCCCCGCTGACCAAGGACGCCATCGCCGGGCGGATCCGGCGGCTGCTGGCCATGGCCGACAAGCGCGCGTGTGACCTTGGTATCCCCGGCACCGACGCCAACCTGACCCCCGACATGCTCGTCCCCTGAGCGTGTGAATCGGTGTGAAGGAATCAGAATTCTTCCCGGTCACCCCGGGTGCGGGTGTTCGCGTTTGTGAGGGGCGGGCGGCCTGCGAAAACTTCTGAAAATGGTCTAGTCCTCTGGTCCTGGGCGGTGCCACACTGGGCCCGGCGCCGCGGCGGGGCGATAGGCTCGGGCCGCGAGGACACCACCCCCCGGCGCACTATCCGCCCGCGCGAATTACGTGAGGAGACTGGTTACCGTGACCATCCGTGTAGGCGTGAACGGTTTCGGCCGGATCGGCCGCAACTTCTGGCGCGCCGCCCAGGCCGCCGGCAGCGAGGTCGAGATCGTCGCGGTGAACGACCTCACCGACAACGCCACCCTGGCGCACCTGCTCAAGTACGACTCGGTGCTGGGCACCCTGGACGGCGACGTCGAGGTCGCCGAGGACTCCATCCGGGTCGGCAACACCACGATCAAGACGCTGGAGCAGCGCGACCCGGCCCAGCTGCCCTGGGGCGAGCTCGGCGTCGACGTCGTCATCGAGTCGACCGGCCGCTTCACCAACGCCGAGGACGCCAAGAAGCACATCCAGGCCGGCGCCAAGAAGGTGATCGTCTCCGCCCCGGCCAAGGGTGAGGACATGACCGTGGTCATGGGCGTCAACGACGACAAGTACGACCCGGCGAAGCACCACGTCGTCTCCAACGCCTCGTGCACCACCAACTGCGTGGCGCCGATGGCCAAGGTCCTCCTCGACTCCTTCGGGATCAAGAAGGGCCTGATGACGACGGTCCACGCCTACACCAACGACCAGGTCATCCTGGACTTCCCGCACAAGGACCTGCGCCGGGCCCGCGCCGCGGCCACCAACATCATCCCGACCAGCACGGGCGCCGCCAAGGCCACCGCCCTGGTGCTGCCCGAGCTCAAGGGCAAGCTGGACGGCATGGCCATGCGCGTCCCGGTGCCGGACGGCTCCGTGACCGACCTGGTCGTCGAGCTGGAGCGGGACGTCACCGCCGAGGAGGTCAACGCCGCGTTCAAGGCCGCCGCCGACGGCCCGCTGAAGAACGTGCTGCGCTACACCGCCGACCCGATCGTCTCCTCCGACATCGTCGGCACCTCGCCCTCGTGCACCTTCGACTCCGCGCTCACCATGGCCTTCGGCAACACGGTCAAGATCGTGGGCTGGTACGACAACGAGTGGGGCTACTCCAACCGCCTCGTCGACGCCGCCAAGCTGGTCGGCACCGGCCTGTAGGGGCTCACCCGGGCGGCGCGCTCCCCACGGGGCGCGCCGCCCGGCCCTGTTCCACCCACCCACGATCCGACAACGGAGAAGAGCATGCGGACGATCGACGACCTCGACGTCGCGGGCAAGCGGGTGTTCGTCCGGTCCGACCTGAACGTGCCCCTCGACGGCGGGCGCATCACCGACGACGGCCGGATCCGGGCCGCCCTGCCCACGATCGAGAAGCTGCGCGGCCGCGGCGCCCGGGTGGTCGTCGCCGCCCACCTGGGCCGCCCCAAGGGCGCCCCGGACCCCGCCTACACGCTGCGCCCCGTCTCCGAGCGCCTCGGAGAGCTGCTGGGCGCCCCGGTCGCCTTCGCTGAGGACACCGCAGGCGACTCCGCCCGCGCCACCGTCGGCGGCCTGGCCGACGGGGACGTGGCGCTGCTGGAGAACCTGCGCTTCGAGGCGGGCGAGACCAGCAAGGACGACGCCGAGCGGGGCGCGTTCGCCGACCGCCTGGCCGGCCTGGCCGACCTGTACGTGGGCGACGGCTTCGGCGCGGTGCACCGCAAGCACGCCAGCGTCTACGACCTGCCGCAGCGGCTGCCGCACGCCGTCGGCGGGCTGGTGCTGGCCGA
Organism: Nocardiopsis endophytica; assembly: GCF_027706725.1. Lineage (GTDB taxonomy): Bacteria > Actinomycetota > Actinomycetes > Streptosporangiales > Streptosporangiaceae > Nocardiopsis_A > Nocardiopsis_A endophytica. Next base: position 6,246 of record NZ_JAQFWQ010000093.1, on the reverse strand, counting down.
GGTGCAGGTGCTGCGCCGCCTCACCGAGGAGCCGCAGCGCCCCTACACCGTCGTGCTCGGCGGCGCCAAGGTCTCCGACAAGCTGGGCGTCATCGCCAACCTGCTGGGCACCGCCGACCGCCTGGTCATCGGCGGCGGCATGGCCTACACCTTCCTCAAGGCCAAGGGGTACGAGGTCGGGTCCAGCCTGCTGGAGGCCGACCAGGTCGACACCGTCGCCGGGTACCTGCGCGACGCCGAGGAGCGCGGCGTGGAGATCGTGCTGCCGGTCGACGTGGTGGCCGCCGAGTCGTTCTCGGCCGACGCCCCGCACGGGCCGGTCGCGGTCGAGGCCATCCCCGCCGAGCGGATGGGCCTGGACATCGGGCCGCGCAGCGCCGGGCTGTTCGCCGAGAAGGTGCGCGACAGCCGCACCGTCTTCTGGAACGGGCCCATGGGCGTGTTCGAGATGGAGCCCTACTCCCACGGCACCCGCGCCCTGGCGCAGGCGCTCGTCGACTCGCCCGCCTTCACCGTCGTCGGCGGCGGCGACTCGGCCGCGGCCGTGCGCGCCCTCGGCTTCGACGAGGAGCGCTTCGGCCACATCTCCACCGGCGGCGGCGCCAGCCTGGAGTACCTGGAGGGCAGGTCCCTTCCGGGCATCGAGGCCCTTCAGGACTGAGAGGAAAGCACGGACATGGCACAGCCCGAGCGCAAGCCGCTCATCGCCGGCAACTGGAAGATGAACAACAACCACCTCGAGGCGATCGCGCTGGTGCAGAAGCTGGCCTTCGCCCTCGACGCCGCGGACTACGACCGCGCCGAGGTGGTCGTCCTGCCGCCCTTCACCGACCTGCGCAGCGTGCAGACCCTGGTGGACGGCGACAAGCTCAGCATCGGCTACGGCGCCCAGGACATCTCCCGGCACGAGAAGGGCGCCTACACCGGAGAGGTGTCCGGCCCCATGCTCGCCAAGCTGGGGTGCTCCTACGTGCTGGCCGGGCACTCCGAGCGGCGCGAGTACCACGCCGAGGACGACGCGCTGGTCAACGCCAAGGTGAAGGCGGCGTTCGCGCACGCCATCACCCCGATCCTGTGCGTGGGCGAGGGGCTGGAGGTGCGCAAGGCGTCGAACCACGTCGCGCACACCGCCGAGCAGGTGCGCAAGGCCGTCGACGGGCTGACCGCCGAGCAGGTCGAGCGCCTGGTCGTGGCCTACGAGCCGGTGTGGGCCATCGGCACCGGCGAGGTCGCCACCCCCGACGACGCCCAGGAGGTGTGCGGGGCCGCGGTCCGCTCCACCCTCGCCGACCTGTACGACGAGGCCACCGCCGCCAGGACGCGGGTCCTCTACGGCGGGTCGGTCAAGCCCGACAACATCGCCGGGATCATGGACATGGCCGACATCGACGGCGCCCTGGTGGGCGGCGCGAGCCTGAAGGCCGACGACTTCGCCAAGCTGGTGCGGCTGGGCAAGTGACCCCGCGGGCGTCGCCGGATGCCCACACCCGGTGACGCCCGGAGTGCGGGGCGCGCTACACTTCCCCGGAGGCTCCGCCTCCTGGCGTACGCGCGCCCCGCGTTCGCGTTAGAATTCCAGATACTGTCCCCGGTCCCTCCTCCGCCGGGCCGCCGGCCCCGCCGGTGTCCCAGCCGAGCGGCGAGCATGCGGGTCTCGGGACCCAAGGTCGTCAATTCCCCACGTCGGGGTCGAGATACGGGTGAGCGTGTGATCCTCGGTCTGTCCATCCTCGTGATGCTCTGCAGCCTGCTGCTGGTCCTCATGGTGCTCTTGCACAAGGGCAAGGGCGGCGGCCTGTCCGACCTCTTCGGGGGCGGCGTCACCTCCTCCCTCGGCGGATCGTCGGTGGTGGAGCGCAACCTGGACCGGATCACCGTCGTGACGGCCCTGGTCTGGATCATCGCGATCGTCGTCCTCGGCCTGCTCATCAACCGGGGCGCCTGAACACTTGCGCCGCGCCCGCCCCCGGGCGCGCGATTCGTCTCAACTCCGCCCCGCCTTCGGCGGGGCGTGTCCGCCGAAGGAGAGTTCCGTGGGTAGTGGCAGCGCCATCCGTGGCAGCCGCGTGGGCGCCGGCCCGATGGGCGAGGCCGAGCGCGGCGAGTCCGCGCCGCGCATCCGGGTCCCGTTCTACTGCGCCAACAAGCACGAGGTCGTGCCGAGCTTCTCGAACGAGGCCGCGGTCCCCGAGGAGTGGGACTGCCCCCGGTGCGGGTTCCCCGCCGGGAAGGACCCGGAGAACCCGCCGTCCCCGCCGCGGACCGAGCCCTACAAGACGCACCTGGCCTACGTGAAGGAGCGCCGCAGCGAGGAGGACGGCAAGGCGATCCTGGAGGAGGCGCTGGCCAAGCTCCGCGCCGAGCGCGCCGAGATCCGCGCCGAGATGGAGGCCAACGCCAAGGCGAAGGCCAAGGCCGGGCGCTGAGGCCGGTCCGCCGGCCGGACACGGGCGGCGCCATCGGGCCGCGCGCCGGGACCGGGCCCAGGCGAAGGCCGGGCCCAGGCCGCGCGAGAGCCCGACGACGACCCCAGGACGGGGACCCCGAGCGGGGTCCCCGTCCTTCGTCGTACGGCATTGCTTTGCCTGGGCCGCGCTCGCGCCGCGCTTCGGTTTCGCTTGGCTGCGTTCCGGCCGTGCTGGGCCGCTCTTCGGTCCCGGCTGGGCTCCGCTTCGGCCGTGCTGGGCCGCGCTTCGGTCCCGGCTGGGCTCCGCTTCGGCCGTGCTGGGCCGCGCTTCGGTCCCGGCTGGGCCGCGCTCCGGCCGTGCTAGGCCGCTCTTCGGTCCCGGCTGGGCTCCGCTTCGGCTGTGCTGGGCCGCTCTTCGGTCCCGATTGGGCCGCGCTCCGGCTTCGCCTGTCAGGCCTTCGGTCCTGCCTGTCGGTCCTGCCTGTCGGTCCTGCCTGTCAGGCCGTCGGCCCTCGTCCCCCCAGCCGCCGGGTCAGCTCGGCCGCCGCGTCGCGGGCGCGCGAGGCCAGGGCGGTGGGGGTGACGGGCCGTTCGGAGGGCACGGTGAGGCTGATCGCGGCGGCCGGAGCGGAGTTGTGGTCGAAGGCGGCGGCCGCCACCGAGGAGAAGCCGTCGGTGACCTGGCCCTCTTCGACCGAGTAGCCCTGGCGCCGCTCGGCGGCCAGGGTCTCGCGCAGTTCACCCGGGGCGGCGGGGCCGCGGCCGGTGCGGTCGACGAAGGACTCGGCGCCCGGGTAGAGGGCTCGCACCTGGGCGCGCGGCAGGTGCGCCAGCAGGGCGCGCCCCGAGGCGGTCAGGTGGGCGGGCAGGCGCACGCCCACGCCGGTGATCAGCGTGGGGGCGTGCGGGGGCTGCTCCTTGAGCAGGTAGAGGGTGTCGCGGCCGTGCAGGATGCCCAGGTGGGCGGTGGCGCCGGTCTCCTCGCACAGGCGGGAGAGCAGGGGGCGGGCGAGCCGTTCCAAGGGGTCGTGGCGCAGGTAGGCCGAGCCGATCTCGAAGGCGGCCACGCCCAGGCCCCACCGCTGCTCCTCGGGCAGGTGGACGACGAAGCCCTCTTCGGCGAGGGCTTCGAGGAGCTGGTAGGCGCTCGACCGCGGCAGCCCCAGTTCGGAGGCGAGGGCGGAGGCCGACACCGGCCCGGATCGCCCGGCCAGGTGCCGCAGCATCCGCAGGGCCCGGGTGGCGGCCGGTACGTGCGACATGCTCCGCATTGTCGCATGTCAGCCGGGGGACACGGTCCGGCGCCTCCACCGGTGCCCGGTCCCCGGCCGCAGGCGGCCCGACGGGCGGCGCGATCGCGGAAGGCGTGCCGGCCTCTTCGGGCCGGTGCCGTGTGTACGAGGTGCCATGGTTCACCTGACCATCGGAGGGCCGGGGTGGGCGGTGCGCACGCGCAGGCGGCCGCAGGTGCAGCGGGTGTAGAGCACGGTGCCGAAGGAGACCTGGTGGCGGGAGACCACCTGGTCCCCGCCGTCGTCCGGGCGGCCGCAGGACGGGCAGTGTGCCGGGGCGGGTGTGGTCTGGATGCGTGTCTCGATGTCCATGAGTCCAGTCTGGACGGCGGTACCGTGCAGGTCCATCTCAACTTTGTGAACGCAACCGTGTAGCATTGACTACATGATCGATGTCCGCCGTCTGCGCGTGCTGAGAGCCGTCGCCGACCATGGGACCGTCACCGCCGCCGCCGACGCCATGCACCTCACCCCCTCCGCCGTGTCCCAGCAGGTCCGTGCCCTCGGCCGCGACCTGGGCGTGGAACTGCTCGCCCCGCAGGGGCGCGGTATCCGCCTCACCTCCGAGGGGCAGGTGCTGCTGGAGCACGCCGACGCCATGGAGGAGCGCTGGGAGCGCGCCCTGGCCGACCTCGCCGCGCACGGCGAGGGCCACACCGGTGTGCTGCGGTTGACCGGCTTTCCCACCGCGGTGTCCACGCTGGCCGCCCCGGCCGCCGCCCGGCTGCGCGCGGGAGCGCCGCGGCTGTCGGTCGAGGTCGCGGAGGCGGATGGGCCGCCCGCCTACGAGGCACTGCTGTCGGGGCGGGCCGACATCGCCCTGACCGTACCGCCGCCGGATGGGCCGCCCGCCGACGACCGCCGCTTCGAGCAGCGCCTCCTGCTGCGCGAGCCGCTGGACCTGTTCGTGCCGGACGGGCATCCCCTGGCCGAACGGGCGGCGAAGGAGGAGGCGGAGGATGAGGCGGGGATCGCGCTGGCGGAGGCCGCGGGGGAGGACTGGATCGCCTCCAAGGACGAGTGCCACCAGGGGTGGGTGGTGCAGGCGGCCTGCTCGGCGGCGGGGTTCACCCCGCACTATTCCCACCGGGTGTCGGACTGGACGGGGGTGCTGGCGCTCATTCGTGCAGGACTCGGGGTGACCCTGGGCCCGCGCATGCTCCCGCTGCACGAGAGCGGAGGGGTGTCCCGCGTACGCCTGGCGGGCGAGGGGGCTCCGGGGCGCAGCATCTTCACGGTGGTGAGAAGGGGTGCCGCCGACCGCCCCGCCGTGGCCCATGGCCTGGAGGCCTTGGAGAAGGTGGCCGAGGGCCTGGCCGTCTGACCGAACCACAGGAGGAGCGCGCTTCCCGGGCGCTGCCTGCCGGGCGGTAGACCCCGAATGGTCCGGTCAGGCGGCGGCTGGGCTGGTACCCCGCTCAAGGGCCCCGGCCGGGCGGCGGCCCGCCGGGCCGTGGGGTGGAGGGCAGCGACGACGAAGGCCGGCGGCCCTCGGTGCAGCGTTGTCGGGCGCAGCGCGTGTGCGTGGTCACCGTAAATGGCAGCGACGGCGACAGCCGGGCGGTTCCCGGGCCCTGCTTGCCGTCCGGCAGGCCCCTCGCGGTCCAGGAAGGCGGTGCGGCTGGGCAGGTACCCCGCTTACGGGCGCCGGCCGGGCGGAAGACCGCCGGAGCGCAAGGCCGGAGGGGCAGCGACGACGAAGGTCCGCGGCCCTCAGGCCAGCGCTGTCGAGTGCGGCGCGTGTGCGTGGTCACCGTGATCGGCAGCGACGGCGACAGCAGGCCGGTTCCCGGGCCATGCTGGCCGTCCATCCGGCCGCTCGCGGTCCAGGAAGGCGGTGCGGCGGGCGGGGTTCGCGCTCTCCGTCGCCCGGGCCACTCTCCGGGCCCGCCCGGCGAACCCCGGCAAGTCCATGACCTGGGCAAACACTCCGCGTTAAGGGCGGAGAGAGGCGGGAAGCGCGCTCCACGACACCCGCCAGGACCCTTGGGCGACGAACACGGCGATACCAGAACGGGATTCGGGAACAGGATGCCCGGTTCGTACCTATTCAGAGGGCTCGGGTCGCCGCCCGGGGCGTCGGCACGGCCGCCCGGCCGCTCCGGCCGCGCACCCGCGGGCGGCGGTGGGCCGATATCGGCTACACGCGGTGACACTGGGCCCGGCAAACGGCCCCGGTGTGCCGTTTAGGGGCCTTTTGGAACCGAATCCCGTTCTGGTATCGCGATGACCGTGCACCCGCGCCGCCCGCGAGGCTGCTCCGGGCGTCGAACAGGGCGCCGGAGGGGGTCCGGCTCACTGGAAACCGTACAAACCGGGCGCCGTGCCGGTATGGGATCGACCGGAACCCGCCTTCCGGGCGCCCCGGGCCCCTTGGGGCCATCCTGTGTCGTAAAACCGACGCCTGATCAGCCCAAAAGCGTCGATTCCACGACGCAGGATGCCCGACCCCCTCGCCCGCTGCCCGATATGCCCGGTATGCACCGCCCGGCAGGCCCCCTCCGCGATGATCTCGGGGAACTCGGGGTTAAACCGGACACGATAAGC
>NZ_JAQFWQ010000092.1 GCF_027706725.1 Nocardiopsis endophytica | reverse complement strand
GAGAAGCGACGCTAAAACCGGCCTGGTAGGGGCGTTTTTCCCGAGATCAACGAGGGGTGGGGGGCCGCCGGATGTGACCGGCGCATCACCCCGGGTCGCCCGGGCGGCGGGCGGGGGTGTCGCCGTGGGCCGCTACGATCCGACCGTGCGCATCATCGTTCAGGACATCCCCTGGGACCACGCGACCGGAGCCGCTCTGCGCCTCGCGCAGGAGCGGGAGACCATCGAACGCTATGGCGGGGACACCGAGGCCGGACCCAAACCCTCCGCCGAGGACACCGCCGCCTTCCTGCTCGCCACCGACGGGGCCACCGGGGCGAGCGTGGGCTGCGGGGGCCTGCGCCGGCTCGACGAGCGCACCTATGAGATCAAGCGGATGTACGTGGTCCCCGAGTGGCGGGGCCGCCGGATCGGCGGCCTGCTCGTGCGCGCCCTGGAGGAGCACGCGCGCGGGCTGGGCGCGCAGCGCATGCGCCTGGAGACCGGCGTCGAGCAGCCCGAGGCGATGCGCCTGTACGAGAAGTGCGGCTACACCCGCATCGACCGCTACGGGCACTACGCCGACTGCGAGCTGAGCGTCTGCTACGAGCGCGCCCTGGACGGGGCGCCCTCGCTGGTCTGACCTTTCCTGAGGCCGAGGAGGCGCCCCGTGGACCGGGTCTGGTACGTCAGCTACGGCGCCAATATGGACGCCGGGCGGCTCGACTGCTATGTGCGCGGAGGCGCCCCCGGCGGCGGGGCGCGTACCAACCCGGGGTGCAGGGACCGCACGCCGCCCCGTGCCGACAGGGCGGTGTGGCTGGCCGGAGGGGTGTACTTCGGGCTGACGTCGCGGATGTGGGGCGGCGGCCTGGCCATGCTGGACGCGGACCTGCCGGGGGCGGCGCCCGCCCGCGCGTACCTGGTGTCCTCCGAGCAGTTCTCCGACATCGCCGCACAGGAGATGTACCGCCCTCCCGGCCAGGGGCCGGACCCGGCCGAGGCGGTGGCCCGCGGCCGCGCGGTGCTCGGTGACGGGCGCTATGAGACGCTGCTGCACTGCGGAGACATGGACGGGGTGCCGATGCTGACCTTCACTGCGCACTGGTCCAGCGCCCAGGTGGAGCACACGGCGCCCGCGGGGGCCTATCTGCGGGTCATCGGTGCGGGGCTGGCGGCCTCCCACCGGTGGGACCCGGGGAGGACCGCCGCCTACCTGGCCGCCCGCCCCGGCGCGGCGGGCGCGTGGTCGCCCGCAGAGGTGCGGGCCCTCATGGCGGCCCCGGGGTCGGCGGACGGAAAATGAGTTGCCCGTCCGCAGGGCGCGCGGGTCTAATTGCCGCAGGCGGGCCTGTGGGCCCGCGTGTTCCTGTCGCCGTGTCACAGATAGCGAGTGTGTGGCCTCTATGTCCAGCGAGTTGAGGTCTGTCCCCCGGTCGAGCGCCGTCGCGACCCTGCGGAGGGCTTCGGGCTCCTGACCGGCCGGAGGCCCTTCGCGGGGCGGCGGACGGCGCTGTGCGAGCGACCGCCCGTACCTTCTCCGCGAGGAGTCACCTCCGTGTCACGACGACGCGAACAGCGACACCGCTCCCGTCAGGGGAGCGACAGCTTCCGCTGCGCCAACTGCAGCCTCGACGTCCCGTTGAGCGCTCCGGGGACGCGGCACCGCAACCACTGCCCCAACTGCCTTTTCAGCAAGCACGTCGACGACCGCGTCCCGGGCGACCGGGCCTCCGAGTGCGGGGCCCGCATGGAGCCCATCGCGGTCACGGTGCGCGGCGACGGGGAGTGGGTGCTGATCCACCGGTGCACCGGGTGCGACGCCCTGGTCGCCAACCGGAGCGCGGGAGACGACAACCCGCTGCTGCTGATGCGCACGGCGACCCGCCCGCTGGCCACCCCGCCGTTCCCCTTGGAGCGGCTGGCCAGCCTGTGAGCCGCCGATGAGATGGGGGCCGGAACCGCATGCGGTTCCGGCCCTTTCGCGTTCCGGTCAGACGGTGATCAGGGGCGCATCGTGTCCGGCGGCCTCGGTGGGTTTCCGAATGTCCCCGGGGTCCGATGTCACGATGGCGGCGCCCGTCTCGATCGCGGCGATGACGACCGCGGCATCCACGATGTCGGCTTGTCCGGACCGGCCGAGCAGCACACCGATCCGCAACACCCATGCACTCAGCGTAGCCGGGTGGTAGTACCGGCGGTGGTACTTTTCTGGCGTCTCGAATAATGAGACGTAAATATCAAAATCTGATACTCCGGTGTTAAGGTGCGGGCATGCCGAACCAGATCTGGGACGCCGAGTTGTACGACACCCGCCATGCGTTCGTCGCCTCGTACGGGGCCGACCTCATCGACCTGTTGGCGCCGGCCGCCGGGGAGCGGGTCCTCGACGCCGGGTGCGGGACCGGTGACCACGCCGCCGCCGTCGCCGAGCGCGGGGCCGAGGTCGTCGGTGTCGACGCCTCCCCCGAGATGGTGCGGCGGGCCGCCGAGCGCTTCCCTGGCCTGGACGTTCGCGTGGGCGACCTGCGGGACCTGGGGCTGAGCGGGTTCGACGCCGTACTCAGCAACGCGGTCCTGCACTGGATCCCCGAGGCCGACGCGGCGGCGTCGTCGCTGGCCGCGGCGCTGCGCCCCGGAGGCCGCCTGGTCGCCGAACTCGGAGGCCGGGGCAACATCGCCGCCATCGACGGTGCGGCCCGCGCCGTGCGGGCGGAGTCGGGGCTGCCCGAGGCGGCCTCCCCCTGGTACTTCCCGGGGATCGCCGAGTACGCGGGGGTGCTGGAGCGGGCAGGGTTCGAGGTGACGGGGGCCTGGCTGTTCGACCGCCCGACGCGCCTGGAGGGCGGCGAAGGCGTGGCGGTCTGGCTGCGGATGTTCGGCTCCCACCTGCTGGAGGGGGTCACCGACACCGGCGCGTTCCTGGCCGACGCCCAGGAGCGCACCCGCGACCGGTTGCACCGCGACGGCGCCTGGTGGGCCGACTACCGCCGCCTGCGGGTGACGGCCGTCAAGCGCTGACGGCTTCGAGAGGGCGCTCCGGATCCGCTTCGGCGGCCGGGGCCGTCCGCTCCTCCCCCGCGGCAGCCCGGCCCTTCGCGCGCCGGCGGAGCACCGCGGCCCCCGCCCAGGACGCCACGATGACGGCGCCCATCACGATGCGCGAGGTCATCAGGTGCTCGCGCGGGTAGAGGGTGCCGGTCAGGTAGTGGTCGATGAACCCGTTCCCCATGACCGGGCGTCCACCCGTGGCCCGCGCCCAGTTCTCCAGCTCGGTCAGCACGCAGGGCCAGTCGATGATGACGATGCCGAGGGCGTAGGCGGCCACGGCCAGATGGATGCGGATCGCCTTGGGCCGCTTCCACGCCAGGAAGCCGCCGAAGACGACGTAGCCGAGGAAGGCGAAGTGCAGGAGCGCCGCGGTGTTGCCGATGACCAGGTAACCCATGCCGTGAAGCTACGGCCGCGGCCGGGGGCGCCACATCGGCTCCGCTCCCCAGGGCGGCTGAGTAGGGATACCTAGAAGGGCGGGGGCGGCCCGAGTCCCGCCCCCGCCCGCCGCGCCGCCGCCTCACCCGCTACCGGACACCGCCTCCTGTGCGCCGGCGGGTGCGGGCTGCGGGGCCGGTGCCGCCCGCCTGCGGGCGGCCCGCTGGGTCACCGCGATGCACACCAGCACCACCAGCGCCGTCACCGGCGCCCAGGCGCTGATCGCCTCCCCCAGGACCAGGAACGCCCACACCAGGGTCAGCAGCGGCTGGGCGAGCTGGAACTGGCTCGCCCGGGCGACCCCGATCAGCGCCATGCCCCGGTACCAGGCGGCGAACCCGCCGAACTGCGAGATCAGCGCCAGGTAGGCCATTCCGGCGAGCGGGATCGGCGCCAGGGCCACGGGCTCCAGGGCCAGCGCCGCCGCCGACGCGGGCACCATCACCGGCAGCGACAGCACCAGTGCCCAGGCGATCACCTGCCACCCGGGCATGTGGGCCGACAGGCGCCCGCCCGCCGCGTAGCCGGCGGCGCACAGCACCAGGGCGGCGAACAGGTACAGGTCGCCCGCGCCCGGGGCGCCGCCCGTCCGGACGGCGGTGAAGCCCGCGACGGCGGCGGCCCCGACCGCCGCCGCGGCCCAGAACACCCCCGGCGGCCAGGAGCGCGACCACAGCGAGGAGACGACGGCGGTGCTCATCGGCAGCAGCCCGATGATCACGGCGGCGTTGCCGGTGGAGGTGGTCTGCAGGGCCAGCGAGGTCAGCAGCGGGAACGCCACGACGCAGCCCAGGGCCACCACGAGCAGCCCGGGGATGTGGCGCCTGTCGGGCAGATGGGCCCCGGCGCCCTTGAGCACCGCCGCGGCGACCAGTCCGGCCAGCGCGCAGCGCAGCGCGGTGGTCGTCCACGGGCCGAAGCCCTCCAGCGCCCAGGAGGTCGCGGGGAAGGTGAAGGAGAACGAGGCGACGCCCAGGGCCGCCAGTACGGCGCCGCGCCGGGCCGCTACCCGTTCCGAGGCGATAGCGCTATCATCAGCTCTCATGAAAAAGAGTAGCAGTGTGGGAGAGCTGGTCGCATCCCTGCGGCATGAGGTCAACCGCTACTCACCCGGCGAGAAGCTCCCGCCGAGCAGGCGGCTGGTCGAGCGCTACGGCGTGAGCCCGGTGACCGTCTCGCGCGCGGTCGCGGTGCTGGCCGCCGAGGGGCTGGTCGTCACCCGCCCGGGCGCGGGCGCCTTCCGCGCCCCCACCGCCGCGGGCGCCCGTGCCCGCGGCGACACCTCCTGGCAGGAGGTGTCGCTGAGCGCCGAGCCGACCCTCGGGGGCGCCGAACCGGTGCCGCGCACCGTCGACGACGCCGGGATCCTGGCCACCCTGTCCTCCCCGCCCCCGGGCACGATCGCCTTCAACGGCGGCTACCTGCACCCGGCGCTGCAGCCGGAGCGGGCGCTGGCCACCGCCCTGGCCCGGGCCGGGCGCCGCCCGGAGGCCTGGGAGCGCCCGCCCGTGGAGGGGGTGACGGAGCTGCGCGGCTGGTTCGCCCGCGAGATCGGCGGGCACGACGGCGTGCTCGACCCCTCGGACGTGCTGGTGACCGCGGGCGGGCAGAGCGCGCTGACCGCCGCACTGCGCGCCCTGGCCCCGCCGGGCGCGCCGGTGCTGGTGGAGTCGCCGACCTACCCGGGCATGCTGGCGGCGGCGCGGGCCTCGGGCGTGCGGCCGCTCCCGGTCCCCCTGGACCGGGACGGGATCCGCCCCGAGCTGCTGGAGGAGGCGCTGCGCTCCTCCGGGGCGCGGGTGGTGGTGTGCCAGCCGCTGTACCAGAACCCGACGGGTGCGGTGCTCTCCCCGGAGCGGCGCGGCGCGGTCCTGGAGATCGCCCGCGCGGCGGGGGCGTTCGTGCTGGAGGACGACTTCGCCCGGCACCTCGGGCACGCCGACGCACCGCTGCAGCCGCCGCCGCTGGCCGCCGAGGACGAGCACGGCTGTGTGGTGCACGTGCGGTCGCTGACCAAGGTGACCTCACCCAACCTGCGGGTGGGGGCCCTGGCGGCGCGCGGGCCGGTGATGCGCCGGCTGCGGGCCATCCAGGTCGTGGACAGCTTCTTCGTGCCGCGCCCGCTGCAGGAGGCGGCCCTGGAGCTGGTGGGCTCGCCGGTGTGGGGGCGCCACCTGCGCGCCGTCGCCGGGGGCCTGGCCGAGCGGCGGCGGGAGACGGCCTCCGCGCTGCTGCACGCCCTGCCGGGCCTGCCGCCGCTGGAGCCGCCGCTCGGAGGCCTGCACCTGTGGCTGCGCCTGCCGGAGGGCGCCGAGGAGCAGGCGCTGGAGGCGTCGGCCCTGCGGGCGGGCGTGGCGGTGGCCCCGGGGCACCACTACTTCCCCGCCGAGCCGACCGCCCCGCACCTGCGCCTGACCTTCGGAGGCACGGGCGGTGCCCCGGAGATCGGCGAGGGCGTCCGCCGCCTGCGCACGGCCTTCGCCGAGTGCGGGCTGGCCTGACCGGCCCGTCCCCCGCTCCCGGCCGGCGGGCCGTGGAGCGGCCGTCACCGGGGCGGGACGTCGGCCATGGCCTCATCCATGGGCTTGCGCCGCAGGTCGGGGACGCGCGCGTCGGGCGCCGGATATCCGACGGGGAACAGGATGTACGGCCTCTCGTTGGGCGGGCGTCCGCAGATCCCGCTGAGGAAGGCCATCGGATTGGGCGTATGCGTGAGCGTGCTCAGGCCCATGGTGTGCAGGGCGGTGATGAACATCCCGCAGGCGATGCCCACGCTCTCGTTGACGTAGTAGTTCTTGCGCCGCGTGCCGTCCGGCCTCACCCCGTACTTCTGGGCGAAGCACACCACCAGCCAGGGCACCGTCTCCAGGTAGGGCTTGTCGGACCCGGTGCCCAGCGGCGCGAGCGCGGCCCGCCAGTCCGGCGGCAGCCGGCCTCCCTCGTAGTTGATCCGCTCCTCGGCCTCGGCGGCCTCGCGTATGCGCTTCTTGGTGTCCGGATCCCCGACGACGACGAAGGTCCACGGCTGCTGGTGGGCGCCGGAGGGGGCCGTGTTGGCGGCGCGCACGGCAAGGTCGATGCACGCGCGCGGCACCGGGTCGCCGCTGAACTCACGGACGCTGCGCCGTTCATCGAGCAGGGCGGCGAACTCCCGGCCGCGGCGGAGCATCTCCGGCTCGGGGAGGCGTGTGGGCCGGTAGGGGACGAAGGGGTGGGCGGGCTCGGCGGCCATGGGCGCTCCAGGGGGCGGGGACGTCCGTTCCGGAAGGTCTCCTTACCGTTGGCGCGGGGCGCTAACCGCCGACGGGGAGGCCCCGATGTACAGGCCTCCCGTTCCGTATATCCCGTTGCCACTCGGCACCGCGGGCGAGGACACTGGCATGCATGTGCCGACGTGCCCGCAACCCCGGTTCGCATCACGTGTGTCTGTCCTGCCGATCGGACTTCAAGGTGCGCAGCCTCCCCGACCGGCAACGGGTCTGCCCCAATTGCGCGGGCGTCCTGATCAACGCGGGCAACGACCTGGAGGTGCCCCGCCGCGACGACGCGGCCGGGTGGTACGTGCTGGACGTCCTGCTCCGCGCCGGGGTCACGTTCCACTCCTCGTGCTGTGACGGGCCCGGGTGGCGGCCGCGCACCGTGCGCCAGGTCAAGGAGCGGATCCAGGCCGCAGAGCGCACCGGCACACCCCTCGCCCAGGCGCTGACCACCCGCGACCCCGACGAGATCGGGCGCGGCGTCATGCGTGTCCCGTCCGACTGAGGTGGGCCAGGTACTCCGCCCGGTCCAGAGGGTTGCCGTCGGTCCGCTCCCGCCGCGGCGGCGGGCCGTCGACCGCGCGGTCGACCCCGGGGCGCGTCCACCACGTCCCCTCTCCGCCCGTGAGCCCCGGCAGCCGCGCCGCGACGGTGTGCACCTCCCGTGAGGGGATCTCACCGGCGAGCCGCCACGTGCTCCCGCCCGTGTCGGCCTCCCCGATGTACGCCCGGGCGGTCGACAGCACCGTCATCACGTCCCCGAGGGCGTCGGTCGGCCCCTCCACCTCGAAGACCTGCAACGGCTCGTACACGCGCGTTCCCGCCCGCGCCAGCGCGCGCATCAGCACGAGTGGTGTCAGCCCCCGGAAGTCGGCGGCCACGCTCGCCGGAGCGAAGAAGCCGTTGCGGATCAGGGTCACCACGCAGTCGGGCACCGGCCACCCGTACAGCCCCTGCCCGAGCGTGGAGCGCACCGTCTCCTCGATCGCCCGGTCGTAGGCCGCCGGGATGGCGCCGTATTCGACCTCGCGCCGGAACCGCACACCGGTACCGGGGGCGCCCGGCTCGACGCGCAGGCCGACCGTCGCCCAGAACTCGTCCACCCCGGGCCCCATCTCCTCCACGGCCTCGCCGGTGCCCACGAGCCGCTCGGTGAAGACCGTGGCGCTCTCCTCGAACACCGCGTCCACACCGAACTCCTCGGCGAGGGTGGAGGCGATGACCTCCTTCTGCACCTCCCCGTACAGCAGCACCGACACCGCGCCGCCGGGCAGGACGCGGATGCGGATCAGCGGGTCCTGTTCGGCCAGCGCGGACAGCGCCGCGTGCAGCCGCCCCGCCTGGGAGCGGTCGGCCGCGCGCACCACCGACTCCAGGGACGGGCGGGGGAAGCGCGGGGCCGGGGCGCCGGGCCTCGGCGGTCCGAGCCGGTCGCCGACCCGCAGCCGGGGCAGGCCGCGCACGCGGGCGATGCCGCCCGCGGTGAGCGCGCGGGGGCGGTCGGGGCCGGCGGCCACCACCTCCAGGGCGGTGATGCGGCCGGAATGCCCCTCCTCCCCCGGTTCGGCGCGGGCGAAGGAGACCTGCGCCCGGGGCTCCAGGCGGCCGGAGAACAGGCGCAGGTAGCCGCACTTGTCGCCGGTGGGCGACCGGTCGACGGCGAACACGGTCCCCGCGGGCTCCCCGCCCCCCTCATCGCCGGCCCCGGGCGCGGACGGGAGCAGGCCGGCGAGGGCGCGGGTGAGTTCGGCGACGCCCGCCCCGGTGATCGCCGAGCCGAACAGGACCGGCTGCACCCGGCCGGCGGCCACCTGCGCGCGCAGCCGCGCGTGCAGGTCGGGGCCGGGCGGCAGGGGCCGGTCCTCGACCAGGGCGGTGAGCAGTTCGTCGTCGTGCTCGGCCAGCGCCTCGGCCAGCCGGGTGCGGAAGCCGGCGCCGTCCTCCTCTGCCGCCCGGGTGCGGGCCTGCCGGGTGCCCGCCCCGTCGACCGTGTTCAGGGGCAGGAGCCGGGCGTCAGAGCGGCGGCGCAGCTCGTCGAGGACGCCGTCGGGGCGGGCGCCGCGCCGGTCGGCCTTGTTCACGAAGACGAGGACGGGCAGGCCGGCCTCGCGCAGGTGGCGCATGAGCAGGCGGGTGTGCGCCTGGACGCCTTCGACGGCCGACACGACGAGCACGGCCGCGTCCAGGACCGCCAGGGCGCGTTCGACCTCGGCCACGAAGTCGGCGTGGCCGGGGGTGTCGACGATGGTCACCTGGCGCCCGTGCGCGCTGAAGCAGGTGACCGCCGCGCGGACGGTGATGCCGCGCTCGCGCTCGATCCGGCCGGTGTCGGTGACGGTGTCGCCGGTGTCGACGCCGCCCATGCGGTCGATGGCGCCGCCGTCGAAGAGGAGGCGCTCGGTGAGGCTGGTCTTACCGGCGTCGACGTGGGCGACGATGCCGATCGTCAGAGGTGGAGTGGTCATCGGGTGCGACGTCCTGAGGATCTCGTGTCCGGAGGTTGGGCTCGAAGAATCCGCAGAGTCGCCGCATTCGGTCTCTCCCTCTCACTCGGTCGTGGTCGGCCACCGCATGCTCGCGCGGGTGCACCGCGATGCGCAACGGAATTTCGGGGAGGACGGGGCCGGCCCGCGCTTCGCCTCGGCCACTCGTGCGGTGGCCGGGGACGTTCACCGGCTTGTTAGCCTCCTGGCGTGACAACGCAGGATCTGGAGGCCGTCGTCGACGACCTGCTCGCCCTTCCCTTCCCACGGGAGCAGGAGCGGGAGGGGGATCGGCGCGGCGGACCCGGCTACCACGTGCACGTTCTGCGGGCCAGTGAGGACTTCTGGGAGGACCGCGGCGAGGAGGTCGTCGAGGCGGCCGAAAAGGAGATCGACACCGCTTTCCAGGCGCTGGTCGAGGCACTGACGACGCGCTGGGGTGAGCCCGAACGCGTCGATCTGACGCCGTACCTGCACAGGGAACCGGTCGAACGGCCGTTCATCGATCCGTTCGGGCTGCGGACGCCTCGTGCGGAAGGCCCTGTGCCCGAGCCGATCAGCGAGTTGTGCATGCTCGCGAGCACGATGCTCCTGTGGCGGCCGCCGGAATCGGGGCGATGGGTCTGCCTTGCCGTGGGGCAGAACGATCGGGAGTTCCCCATCGAGCTGCTGGCCGCGGTCGGCGATGCGCCGATCCCCCCGCGCGAGGATCGGGGCCGTCCGCTGTGATGTGGTCGGGCGGCCCTGAGCGCGGGCGGGCGAACGCGTCACCGGCCCCGGCGAGCGTCCGCGGTCATCGCGCTAGCCGGTCTCGATCGGCAGGGTCAGGCCCGACTTGACCGCGCCGGACGATGGGAAGGTCTCGTACCGCCTGACCCCGAAGTCGCTGACGAACAGGCGCCGCGACAATTCCCTGTTCTGGGCGATGTCCCGCGTCACCAGCAGCACCGCGTAGTCCCACTGGCCGATGACGGCGTAGCACTGCTGCACGCACGCCTCCTCGCGCATGCGCGCCCGGAAGGCCGCGTGGTGCTCGGGGTCGTCGTCGGCCAGCGCCACCAGCACCAGCGAGGTGAGGCCCGCCCCCACCGCCTCGGGGGCCACCACCGCCACCTCGGCGCGTATGACCCCCGTGCGGCGCAACCGCGTCAACCGGCGCTGCACCGCACTCGGCGACAGGCCCACCTCATCGCCCAGCTCGTGCAGCGGGCGCCGGGCGTCCTGCTGGACGAGGCCGAGCAGCAGGCGGTCGAGGTCGTCGAGGGGGTGCGGTTCGCGCATGCAAAAATTTTGCACGCGGCGGCGGAAACGGGCAATCGCCGCCACCGCTCCCCCGCCTAGCGTGGCGGCATCCGGTCCCGGAACATCCGATGACAGGGAGTCCGCCATGACCCGTGCCCACACCGCCCCCCGCCCGACCGGCGCCCCGGAGGGCGCCGACGACCTGGACCTGGACCGCATCGCCGCGGCCCGCGAGTACATCGACCCCGTCTTCCTGGACACGCCGCAGTACCGGGACGCGATGCTGGACGCCGCGCTCGGGCGCCCCGCCCTGGTCAAGGTCGAGACCCTCAATCCGCTGCGCAGCTTCAAGGGGCGCGGCGCCATGCACCTGGCGGCGCACCTGCCCGCGGCCACCGGGCTGGTGTGCGCGTCGGGCGGCGGCAACTTCGGGCAGGCGGTGGCCTACGCGGCGCGCGGCCGCGGCATCACCGCCGACGTGTTCGTGCCCGGGCACACCTCCGAGGTCAAGACCGCCCGCATGGCCTCCTTCGGTGCGCGGGTCCACCGGGCTGCCGCCCCCGACGAGGAGGCCGAGGCGTTCGCCGCCGCCGACACGGGCCGGGTGCTGGCCAAGGACGGCGTTGACACCGCCATCGCCGAGGGGGCCGGCACCATCGGCGTGGAGCTGGCGCGGGCCGGCGGTTTCGACACGGTGGTCCTGCCGCTGGGCGACGGCGCCCTGATCACCGGCGTGGCCAGGTGGCTGCGCGCGCACGCGCCGGGGGTGCGGGTGGTGGGCGCCGGCGCGGCCGCGGCCCCGGCGATGGCGCGGGCCTGGCGGACCGGGCGGGCCGAGGCGGTCCCGCCGTCGTCGTCCTTCGCGGCGGGGATCTCCATCAGCACCCCGCGCCCGGAGGCCGTGCGGCGGGTGCGGGCACTGGTGGACGACGTGGTGCTGGTCGACGAGGAGGAGCTGACGGCGGCGATGCGCCTGGCCGCCCGCACGCTGGGGGTGCTGCCCGAGCCCGCGGGCGCGGCGGGGCTGGCGGCGATCGCCCGCGGCGCCGAAGCGGTCCCGGGCGAGTCCGTGGCCACGGTGATCACCGGGGCCAACGCGGACCCGGCGGTGTTCGGTCAGGCAGGGGGCGGAGCGGACTGAGGAGTCCGGCCCGCCGGGGCGGCGCCCCTGCCGTCCACAGGGGCGCCGCCCCTCGGCGGGGCGCAGGGGCTCCGGGCGCGTGCGCGGAATGCGCGCCCGGGCCCTGCTCCTCGGCGGTCGTGGTCTCGCGGTCGCGGCCGCCGGACCGGTTCGAACGCCGACCGCCGGAGCCGACGGGGTCCGTCGGAGTGGTGCGGCCTCCGCCGGTCATGACCGCCCTCGGCGGGCGGCCGGAGGCCTCCTCCCGGAAGGGCCGGCCGCCGGTCCGGAAGCCGGGGCGGGCCTTGCAGGCCTGCGGTCCGTATCGTGGTCAGGCGCCGCCATGGGGCCATACGGGAAGCGACGTCAGGTGCCGCGAGCCCGGCTGCTCGAAGCGCTCCAGGTCCTCGGGGGCCACCGCGAGCGCCATGTCCGGGTACCGCTCCAACAGCAGGTCCAGCGCGACCTCCCCCTCCGTGCGCGCCAGCGCCGCCCCCAGGCAGTAGTGCGGCCCGTGGCCGAAGGACACGTGCGTCTCGCGCCGCCCCGCCGGCTCGCGGGCGACGTCCAGCCGCTCGGGCTCGGGGAACGCCGCGGGGTCGCGGTTGGCCCCCGCCAGGGCGCACACGACCGCGTCCCCCTGCGGGATGCGCACCCCGTGCAGCTCCACGTCCTCCTTGGCGTGGGCGACACCCGCCATCGGCGCCGGACCGTGCAGGCGCAGCAGCTCGTGCACGGCGCGGGGCATCAGGCCCGGGTCATCGCGCAGCACCGACAACTGGTCGGGGTCCTGCTGCAGCGCCAACACGGAGTTGGCCACGAAGTGGGCGGTGGTGTGGTGCCCGCCCTGGACGATGATGAGCACCATCGCGACCAGCTCGTCCTCGCTGAGGCGGCCCCCGTCCTCGTCGCGCGCGTGGATGAGCGCGGTCAGCAGGTCGTCGGGGGCCTCGCCGCGGGCCGCGAGCGCGCGCCTGTCGGCGATGTTCCGCAGCACCGCGTCGACCATCAGCACGAAGGAGTCGTTGTAGCGCTCCGGCGCCCCCTCGGCGATGGTGTGCATCCACGCGCGCCACTGAGGGCGCTCGGACTCCTCGATGCCGACCAGCTCGCAGATGACGTTGCCCGAGACCGGGAAGCCGTAGTCCCACAGCACGTCGAACTCCTCGCGCCCCTCCAGGGCGTCCAGCGCCTGCTCGGCGATGGTGCGGATGCGCGGGCGCAGGTCGTTGACGCGGCGCACGGTGAAGGCGCGTGAGACCAGTTTGCGCAGGCGCGCGTGGTCGTCGCCGTCGGTGGTGAGCAGTCCGCGCATGTAGCGCTTGTAGTCGTCGGTGATGCCGAAGGCCTGCACGAGCTGGTCGAGGATGCCCGCGCCCTCCAGCCCGGGGACCCGGGTGGCGTCGCGCATGAAGCGCGGGTCGTTGAGCACGTCGCGCACGACGTCGTAGCGCGTGGCCATCCAGGTCGTGTAGTCGACTCCGGGGAAGGCGATGCGCACCAGGGGGGCGCCGTCGCGCATACGCGCGTAGCCGCCCGGGATGTCGTCCATGAACTCGGGGGAGCCCAGGTCGAAGACGGTGTCGGATGCGGTCATGGTCGGCCTCGCTAGGCAGAGCGGTGGTGGTCCGTCGCCGTCCACGCTATCCGCTCTTCAGTAATTTCTGAAGACTCGGAACAAGGGTGGTGCGTTAAGAAGCCGCAGTGCCCCGGCGCCCCTCCGCAACCCCCGGCGCGGGGCCGGTACCGGCCCCGCCCGTCCCGCCGCGGCGCCACCCGGCCCCGCGCCGCCCGCTCCACCTGCGCGGATGCTCGGCGTCACCGCGCCGTCACCGGCGAGGGGACAACGTTCATCGCGCGATTGTTGGGACGTCCTGCCCCGCATGCGCTGATAGACCTCGGTCCGGTCCGTCCCACCCCCAAGGGGCGGATACCCGACGATTCCGAGGAGACGTGAATGTCGGACACCCCCCTGAACACATCCCCCTCATCCCCCGCCCCCTCCACCCCCGAGACGGCCGGACGCGGCGCCACCCGGCGCGGCGTGCTGCTCGGCGGCGCCGCCGCCGTGGGGGCCGCGGCCCTCGGCGGGCTCGGAACCGCCCCCGCGCACGCGGCGCCGCGCCGCCTGCCCGACCCCTTCACCCTGGGCGTGGCCTCCGGCGACCCGCTGCCCGACAGCGTCGTCCTGTGGACGCGCCTGGCCCCCGAGCCGCTGGCCGACAGCGGCCTGGGCGGCATGCCCGAGCGGGCGTACACCGTGCAGTGGCAGGTGGCCGAGGACGAGCGGTTCCGGCGCATCGTCTCCTCCGGCGAGACCCGCACCGTCCCCGACTCGGCCCACTCGGTGCACGCCGAGGTGTCGGGGCTGCGCCCCGCGGCCGACTACTTCTACCGGTTCCGCGTCCAGGGCCACATCAGCCCGGTCGGCCGCACCCGCACCGCGCCCGCGCGCGGGTCGAGCCCCGAGGCGTTCTCCTTCGCCTTCGCCAGCTGCCAGAGCTACACCAACGGCCACTACACCGCCCAGGCCCACCTGGCCCAGGAGGACCTGGACCTGGTCGTGTTCCTGGGCGACTACATCTACGAGTACGGCGACACCGGCGAGATCGGCCGCGCGCACTACCCCGCATGGGAGACCGTGTCGCTGACCGACTACCGGATCCGCCACGCCCAGTACAAGACCGACACCGACCTCCAGGCCGCGCACGCCGCGTTCCCCTGGGCGGTGGTCTTCGACGACCACGAGGTGGAGAACAACTGGGCCGACGACAAGCCCGAGGACGGCGGCGACCCGGAGGAGTTCCTGCGCCGCCGCGCGCGGGCGTTCCAGGCCTACTACGAGAACATGCCGATGCGCGCCGCCCAGCGCCCCGACGGCCCGAACGTGCAGATGTTCCGCCGCCTGGCCTTCGGCGACCTGCTGGACCTGCACCTGCTGGACACCCGGCAGTACCGCGACGACCAGGTCGGCGACGGCCAGCACGGCGACCCGGACCGCACCATTCTGGGCGAGCGCCAGCGCCGCTGGCTGACCGCCGGCCTCACGGGCAGCGGAGCGCGCTGGAACGTGCTGGGCCAGCAGGTGTTCTTCAGCCGGCGCGACTTCGTCGACGGCGACGGCACCAACTTCAGCAACGACGCCTGGGACGCCTACCGGGTCGAGCGCGACGCCATCCGCGACGTCCTGGCGACCGGCCCGTCCAACCCGGTCGTCATCACCGGCGACGTGCACGCCAACTACGTGGTCGACGTCAAGGCCGACTTCGAGGACCCCGAGTCGGCCACCGTGGCCACCGAGCTGGTGGGCACCTCCTTCACCAGCGGCGGGGACGGCGCCGACAACGGCCCCGACGACGCTGTGCAGCTGCGGGAGAACCCGCACATCAAGATGATCAACCGCCGCCGCGGGTATGTGCGCAACACGGTCACCCCGACCGAGTGGACCGCCGACTACCGCGTCGTCGACCAGGTCAGCGAGCCGGGCGCCCCCATCCGCGACCTGGCCCGCTACACCATCGAGGACGGCCGCCCCGGCGCGATCGGCCCCGACTCCCGCGCCTGAGGTCCGGGCGCGCGGGCGCCGGCCCGCGCGCCCCGTCCACGGCGGCCGGCGGCCGTCCCCCGCCACGCCCCTTCGTCCCGGGAACCCCGAGAACAGGTTCCACCCGGGGTGCTAGTTTCCCCTCATGCGTGTGGATGAGTACCTGGAACACGATGCCGTCGGGCTGGCCGGGCTGATCCGGGGCGGGCAGGTGGGGGCCGCGGATGTGCTGGATGCCGCGGTCGCCCGGTGCGAGCAGGTCAACCCCCTGCTCAACGCGGTCGTCCGTCCGATGTACGACGAGGCGCGGCGGCGGGTGGCGCGCCCCCTGGGCGGACCTTTGGCCGGGGTCCCCTTCCTGCTGAAGGACCTGTTCCACGACTACGAGGGGGTCCCCACCTCGGCCGGGTGCCGTGCGCTGCGCGATGTGCCCGCGCCCCGGCACGCCGAGGTGGTGCGCCGGTGGCTGGACGCGGGCCTGGTGCCCTTCGGCAAGACCAACCTGCCCGAGTTCGGCGCCAAGGGCGTCACCGAGCCCGAGGTGTTCGGCCCCACCCGCAACCCGTGGAACCCGGGGCACACGCCCGGGGGCTCCTCGGGCGGGTCGGCCGCCGCGGTGGCCGCCGGGGTCGTCCCGGCCGCCAGCGCCAACGACGGGGGCGGGTCGATCCGCATCCCCGCCGCCTGCTGCGGCCTGTTCGGCCTGAAGCCGGGGCGGGGCCGGGTGCCGTTCGGCCCGGGCCGCAGCGAGCCCATGCACGGGGCGGCGGTCAACGGCACCGTCACCCGCACCGTGCGCGACAGCGCCGCGCTGCTCGACGCGGTCGCCGGCCCCGAGCCGACATCGCCCTTCCCCATCGCCCCGCCCGAGCGGCCCTACGCCGAGGAGGTCGGCCGGGCGCCCGGGCGGCTGCGCATCGGCTTCACGGACCGCTCGCCGCTGGGCACGCCGGTTCACCCGGAGGCGGTCGCGGCGGTCCGCTCGGCGGCGGCGCTGCTGGAGGAGCTGGGCCACGACGTCACCGAGGCCGAGCCCGACCTGGACGGCCGCCGCCTCACCGAGGACTTCCTGACCCTGTGGTACGGGTCGATGGCGGCACTGGTGGACGGCATCAAGGACGACACCGGCTGCGGCGACGAGGGGTTCGAACCGGACACGCTGATGCTGGCCGCCATGGGCAGGGCGATGAGCGCCGCCGACTACGTGCGCGGCGCCGACCGGTGGAACACGCACACCGCCGCGCTGAGCGACTTCCACGCCCGATACGACCTGCTGCTGACGCCGACCATCGCCGGTCCCCCGGTGGCGATCGGGCGGCTGGACCCGCCGCGGTGGCTGCGCGCGGCCGAGCGGCTGCTGGTGCGCACCGGCACCGAGCGCGTGGTGACGGCGACCGGGCTGGTGACCGAGGAGGCGGTGACCAACCTGACGGCGACCCCGTTCACCCTGACCGCCAACCTGACCGGGACCCCGGCGATGTCGGTCCCGCTCCACTGGACGGAGAAGGGGCTGCCGCTGGGGGTGCAGTTCATCGCCGCCGCCGGGGGCGAGTCGATGCTGTTCCGGCTGGCCGCCCAGCTGGAGAAGGCCCGCCCGTGGGCCCACCGCCGCCCGGGCGCGGTCCCCTTCCCCGAGAACGAGGAGGCGGGGGAAGACGCTCCGTAGGCGGACGGCGGGGTGGTTCCGGGGCGTCCACGAGGCCGCGCCCGGCGCGAGGTGGGCCCCTCAGGCCGCACCCGCCGTACCCGCTGTGGAGGGCAGTGCGGCCGAGGGGTCGACGCCGGACAGGTGCAGGGCCGCCGCGACCCCCGCGACCTCCTCCAGCTGCCGGGCCCGGGACAGCGGGCCGAGGACGGCCGGGACGCCTCCCGCGTCGCGCACGAGGGCGCCGACGGCGTCCAGCGCCCCGGCGTCGTCGCCGCACATGGCGACCACCGGGGGCGCCGTCTCCTGAGCGGCCTCCCAGACGGCGGAGGGGAACAGGTGGAAGGCCTTCACCACGTGCGCCCCGGGTGCGAGTGCGGCGATCCGCTGGGCCGCCGATCCCCCGCCGCCCACCTGCACCACCCCGACGCCGTGGTCGACGGCGTTGACGGGGTCGATGAGCGCCGTACCGCGCAGCGACCCGTCGCCCGCGCCCACGCCGCCCAAGACGTCCTCCACGGCCGCCCAGGGGACGGCCAGCAGGACGGCGTCCTTGTCGGTGGCCGCCTCCTGCATGGTGACGCCCCTGGCTCCGCCGCCCAGCCGGTCGGCAAGCGCGCGGGCTTTGCCCGTCGACCGTCCGCCCACGGCGATTCCGTGGCCCGCCTGCGCCCACGCGGCTCCCAGCGCGGCGGCCATGTTCCCCGTCCCGAGCACACCGATCCTCATGCCTGACTCCCATCAGCGTTCGTGCCGTGCGACCGGAACACTAGGCACCCCGTCGCGCACCGATCGGTGCGCGACGGGGTGCGACGATGGGGCCATGGCGGAGGAGACCGGCCAGTGCTACGACTACGTCGCCGACTGCCGCTTGCGCGCGGCGTTCGACCTGTTCGCTCACACATGGGACCCGGTCGTGCTGGCCGCCTTGCACGAGGGGCCGCTCAGGCGCGGGCGGCTGCGCACGTCGATCGGGGGCGTCAGCGACAAGGCCCTGACCGAGGCGTTGACGCGCCTGGTGGGGCACGGCCTCATCGAACGGCACCGCCACCGTGAGGCGCCGCCCCGAGTCGAGTACGGACTGACCCCGCTCGGCAAGAGTCTGGTCGACGGTCCCATACGCGCCATGGCCGAGTGGACCGGCGAGTACGGTGACAGGCTCGCCGCCGCCGGCGCGGAACCCCCGGGAAACGGATTCCGGAAGCCTTTCCTCTGAGCGGGCGGCTTTCCCGTCGGGTGCCCCGGCCGGGCGGCGGGCTGCCAGTGCACCCCTGCCCGCCGATGATCTCGACAAAGGTGCTGTCAAAACCGCCGGAATGGCAGCACTTCCGTCGAGATCATCGCCCAGGGGGCGGATTGGGTGGTGAAATCGACGCCTGATCAGCCAAAAAGCGTCGATTTCACGACGCAGGATGGCCCGCCCCCTCATCAGCTGCCCGTTATGCCCGCTATATGCCACCCGGACGGCCCCCTCCACGTTGATCTCGGGGAAGTCGGGGTTATCGTGTCCGGTTTAACCCCGACTTCCCCGAGATCAACAACAGTGCGGCCCCGTACCGCCGTCCCCTCGTTGATCTCGGGGAAAAGGACGCTAAAACCGGCCCAGTAGGGGCGTTTTTCCCGAGATCAACGTGGAGGGGCAGGCGGGGCCGGGGAATCGCCCCGCCGTCGCCGCCCTCAACGCCGCGCTCTGTCGGCCCGCCGGACGGCCCGGGCCCGTGAGCGGGGGACCTGCTCAGCCGCCCGCCCACCCGGACCGCGAGAACCCGAAACTTGAGCTCCAGGGGACGTGTGTCCAAAACCGCGTTCCCTTGCTCCGGGCCCGGCCCTTCCGTCAGTCCCGTCCCGTCAGCGCGGTGCCCAGCGGGGTCCTGGCGTAGAGCACCCTCCGGCCGACCCTCCACGACTCCAGCAGCCCCACCGCCCGCAGCGCCGTCAGGTGTCCCGAGACGCTCCCCGGGCTCATCTCCAAGCGCGCGGCCAACCCGGTCGTGGTGTCGGGCTCGGCCAACGCCAGCAGGAGTGTCGCCCGTGTCCGACCCAGCGCCCCCGCCAGCGCCTCGGGCGGCCGCCGTGCCGGCGGGGACCACAGGTCGCCCACTCCGCGCGCCGGGTACACCAGCGTGGGCTGCCACGGCTCGTCGCTGATGAGGATCAGCTCCGGCCACACGAAGACGCTGGGCATCAGCACCAGCCCGCGCCCCTCCAGGTGCAGCTCCTCAGGGGCCGACGGCCCGTGCACCGCCAGCGCGCGCCCGTCCCACCGCAGTCGCGCATCGAGGCCTTCCATGAGCCGCTCCAGCCCGCCCTCCGACAGGCGGCGCGCCCGCTCGGCGATGTCCGCGTCCAGCAGCGCGCGCATCCGGGACCAGTGCGGCCGCACCAGGTGGTGCCAGAACACCTCCAGCAGATCGGCCAGGGCGTCGCGGGTGGCCGCCGGGTCGCGCAGCAGGCCGTCGACCGCGTCGCGGGGCAGCCGTCGGCGCGGGTCGAGCAGGCACTGGCGCAGCTCGGCCCCCACCTGGCCGGGCGGGGTGGCGCGCACCCGCGCCAGCTCGCCCTCGACCGAGGTCAGCGGCCCCTCGGGGGCGGGCGTCAGGAAGTCGGGGACGTAGCCGGGCCGGGGCACCAGCAGGCGGAACCCCGCAAGGTCGGTGCCCTCGGGCAGGCGGGCCCGCCGCACCCACGGCAGGTGGAGGCCGTGGCGGTCCGGTTCGAGCAGCGTGTGCGCCGCCGCGAAGGCCTCCCACAGCGGCGAGACCGCGAACCGGCAGCGCATCAGGTCCTCATGCGCGAAGTACACCCGACCGCCCACGGCCGCGCCCCCTCACCCTCCGCCGAGGATTCGACCATAGCCGAATCCGTTGAGGGCCCACCGCCGCGGGCGGCACGGTCGGGGCATGCCGACCGCTTCCCCCGCGGCCCCCGGAGGCCGCGCCACCTACCTGCGCGTTCTCGCCGTCGGCGAGTTCCGCGCCCTGCTCGCCGCCGAGGTGCTGTCCGTCCTCGCGCTGGTCGCCGTCCAGATCACGCTGTCGGTGCTGGTGTTCGACCGCACCGGCTCGCCCCTGCTGTCCGCGCTTGCGTTCGCCCTCGGGTTCGCCCCGCAGCTGGTGGGCGCGGCGCTGCTGTCGGCGGTGACCGACCGCTACCCGGCGCGCTCGCTGATGACCGCCGCGCAGGCCGCCAACGCGGTGCTGGTGGCGGCGATGGCGCTGCCCGGTGCCCCCGTCCCGGCGATGCTGGGGCTGCTGGCGGTGACCGGCCTGGTCGCGCCGGTGTACCAGGGGTGCCGGTCGGCCGCGGTCGCCGACGTGCTGGCGGGCGACGGGTTCCCGCTGGGGCGGTCGCTGCTGCGGATGGCCGCCCAGACCGCGCAGATCGCCGGGTTCGCGTTCGGCGGGACCCTGCTGCTGGTGCTGCGCCCGCAGACGGTGCTGGCGGTGGCGGCGGCGATGATGGCCGCCGCAGGACTCCTGGTCCTGGTGGGAACGGCGGCCCGCCCCGCCCGGCAGGGGCCCGGGGGCCGGGTGGTGGGGGCCTCGCTGGCGGGGGTCGGCAGGGCGCTGCGGGTCCCGCGCCTGCGCGCGGTCCTGCTGCTGATGTGGCTGCCCCCGGCGCTGATGGTCTGGCCCGAGGCGCTGGCCGCGCCGCTGGCCGACGGCATGGGCGGCGGGCCGGTCCTGGTGGGGCTGCTGCTGTCGGCCGGCCCGGTGGGGACGGTCGCGGGCGAGCTGCTGGCCGGGACGGTGCTCGACGCCGGGCAGAGGCGGCGCTGGATGGTGCCGTTGGCGCTGGCGGCGTTCGCCCCCTTCCCGGTGTTCGCCATGGGGCCGGGCCCGGCGGTGGCCGTCGCGCTGCTGGGGGCCGGAGCGCTGGGGTTCGGGTACACGCTGGCCCTGGACGCCCTGCTGCTGGAGGAGGCGCCGGAGGAGATGCGCGGGCGCGTGTTCACGCTGGCCTCGGCGGGCCTGATGATCACCCAGGGCGTGGGCTTCGCCGCGGCGGGGGCGGTGGCCGAGGCGGTCCCGCCGCACCTGGCGGTCGCCGTGGCGGGCGTGTGCGGGATCGCGGTGGTCCTGGCGGCGGGGCGGCCCTTCGTTCGGCCCGCGTGAGGGCGGACGGCCGAGGACACGGGTCCGCACCGTCACGCGTGGTCCGATTCCCGCCAGCCCACGAGGTTGAGGCCGGGGATGCTGGTCGTCATGGAGTACACGACCCAGGACCGCAGGGAGCGTCCGACCGAGCGGACCGGACGGAGCGAGTGGATCCTCGTGCGCGCCTTCGGCGCGCGGGGCGCCGTTGTCGAAGGGGTGCTGAGCCCGGACGTGTCGACGGCGGCCGAGGCGGCGGCCGACATGTGCACCCGGCAGGACGTGGAGCGGGTGGAGATGTCCCGCCCGGTCACGTCCGCCGGAGCGGCGTGATCCGAGTCCGGCCGGGTCGCCCCGCCGCTCATGGAACCGGGCGGTCGGGGCCACCCGCCGAAGGCGCGCGGCCCTGAAAGCGACACTGCTCCAGTGACACCGCTGGCGAACATCGCCGGGCCTCCTGGAGGAGAGACCGGCGGGTCGTGTCCCTTGGAGCGGTGTCTCTTCCATCCGCCGGGGTCGGTCACGGCCGGCGGAAGTGACACCACTCGGCGGGACACCATCGCCCGGCCAAGCGGGGTGCGGAAGGACCGGGCGGCCACCACGCCCCGCCCCGGGCACCCCTGTCGAGGTCATCGGACACGCCGCACAACGGGGCCGGACCGGTCCGAATCCTCCGACGGTGTCCGCCGCTGGGCACCGGCGCCCCGCTCACCCGCCCCGACCGCGTAGCCGGGATGGCGTGGGACGGCGTCCGCTGGACGGACGTGGAGCGCCGGTGCGGCGAAGGCGGTCATGCCCGCAGAGGGATCGTCATTTTCGTGCATCGCCGACATGACGATGCGGCAAGTAGTTCAATGGCTCCACGAGGATTCGGTGGCGCTCCGGCCTACCGGGTCCCGAGCATCCGACAACATCACACCGCACTCGATGGAGCTACCTTGACCCCTGTAGCACTTCCCCGAATCCGCGCCGCAGCCGTGCTCGGCGCGCTCCCCCTCGCCGCTGCCGGGCTGTTCACGGCCCCGGCATCCGCGGCCCCCGCCCAGGACGTCGACCTGGTCTGCACCACCACATTCCAGTTCGACTTCACTCCGGCCCTGGATTTCAACACCGTCGACGCGGACGGCGTGGCGACGATCGCGAGCTGCCGGACCCCCAACGGCAGCCAGCCCGATCTGCAGTCTGCGCAGGTCGTCAGCACGCCGGGAACGGAGGCTGCAGGCTGCTCTCCGGCGCCGCTGAACATCGACGGCGGGGCGACCATCGAGTGGAACACCGGGCGGACCAGCCAGGTCGATTTCGTGATCAGTACCGATCCTGAGACCGGAGACCTCGGGCTGACGGCCGATATCATTCGCGGTGTCATGGCCGGGGGCACCATCACGGCCGTGCCCGTGATCGCCACCCAGGACGGGCTCTGCGGGGCGGACGGTGTGCGGAGCTTCACGGCGAACGCCGCCGCGCTGACCTTCACGAAGTGAGCATCCCCGGTCGGCTGTGGCGGCTGAGGCCTCCACAGCCGCCCGGTGTGCCCCCGAAGGATCTCCCCCTACCCGGCCGCCACCGACACCGCCAGGCACACCACCCCCGCCGCCGACAGCACCGTCCGCACCGCGTTCCAGCGCACCCACGGGGCCTCGAAAGCCCTCCGGGCCGCCTCCGCCTCGGGCCCATCCACCGGCCCCGCCGCCTCCAGCGCGTTGTTCAGCGGGACGTTCAGCGCCGCCGTCACCACGAACACCGCCGCCACCAGCACGAACGCCGCCCATCCGGCCACGGCCGCCACGCCTCCCGCACCGGTGGCCGACACCGCCGCGACCAGCGCCAGCACCGGCGCCCCCAGGAACACGGCCAGGAACACCGGATTCACGATCGCCCGGTTGATGCCCTGCATCGCCCCCACGAACACCGGAGCCCCCACGCCGCGCAGCCCCGGCATCACCCCCACCGTGAAGGCGAAGAACAGCCCCGCGTACACACCCGTGGCCGTCAGCGCCGCAACCGCCGCCGCAACCGCCGCCGCGACCCGCCAGAACTCCGCCATCGTGGGCCTCCCCGTCCCTCCGCGCCCCGGCCCTCCGCGGCCGGCGCACCCACAGTCAATCCCCGCGCCCCTGCCGCCGCCATCGCTCAGACGCCCGTGCGCATAAGCGCGCGTCCCCGCGGTGCGACACTCCTGTCATGGACGAACTGGCCGGGCTGCTGGACGGCCCCCGAGCGCGCGGCGCCTTCCTCCTGCGCGTACTGCTCGCCTCGCCCTGGTCGCTGCGCGTCGAGGACGAGGCCCCGCTCACCCTCGTCCTCGTCGTGCGGGGCACCGCGCACCTCCTCTCCGAGGACGCCAAACCCGTGCACCTGTCCGCCGGGGACGCCGCCGTCGTGCTCGGCCCCGCCCACTACACCGTCGCGGACCCGCCCGACACCCCCGCCCGCATCGTCATCGGGCCCGACCAGCAGTGCACCACCCTCCACGGCCGCCCCCTGCGCGAGACCCTCGCCCGGGGCGTGCGCACCTGGGGCGACGAGGCCGACCTCAGCACCACCGAGATGCTCGTGGGCACCTACCGCGTCGGCGGCGAGGTCGGGCGCCGCCTGCTGGGCGCCCTGCCCGCCGTCGCCGCCCTGCGCGCCCCCGGCACCCCCGCAGACGCCGCCGAGCCCGTCGCCGCCCTCGGCTCCCTGCTGCGTACCGAGATCGACCGCGACGCCCCCGGCCAGGAGGTCGTGCTCGACCGCCTGCTCGACCTGCTGCTCATCGCGGTGCTGCGCGCCTGGCTGGCCCGCCGGGGCGCCGACGCCCCCGGCTGGGTCCGCGCCCGCGCCGACC
The DNA here is from genome assembly GCF_027706725.1 of Nocardiopsis endophytica. Lineage (GTDB taxonomy): Bacteria > Actinomycetota > Actinomycetes > Streptosporangiales > Streptosporangiaceae > Nocardiopsis_A > Nocardiopsis_A endophytica. The sequence continues at coordinate 5,089 of NZ_JAQFWQ010000092.1, read as the reverse complement.
CGGTGGCAGGGCGGGCGCTGAGCCTGCTGCACGGCGCCCCCGGACGGCCGTGGACCGTGGCCGCCCTGGCCGCCGCGTGCGGCTGCTCCCGGTCGGTGCTGGCGCGCCGCTTCACCGGGCTGGTGGGCGAGCCCCCGATGGCCTATCTGACCGGGCTGCGCCTGGCCATGGCCGCCGACCTGCTGCGCGACGGCGACGCGACCCTTGAGGCCGTCGCCCGCACGGTGGGCTACGGCTCCCCGTTCGCGCTGAGCACCGCCTTCAAGAGGGCCTACGGCGTCAGCCCGGCCGAGTACCGGCGGGGGTGAGCGGTGCGGCGCGCCGCCGCCCCGCCCCTCACTCGCCCAGGACCGCTGTCCCCTCGCAGTCCAGGCCCCAGGACGAGGCGAACGCGGGCCGCCGGGCCGCGTCCACGACCTCGATGCGCGCCCCGATGGAGTCCAGCCGGTGGTAGGCGAACGGGCGCCCGTACGGGCACCCGGAGAAGTCCAGGGGCGCGCCCGCCGCCTCCAGCCGCCCGCCCTCCCGCTCCAGGTCGGCGGCCCAGTACCCGAGGTGGTCGAAGCGCGCCCGGCCCCCGCAGTCCCATGGGCTGCCGGGCGGCCCCTCGATGAGCTCGATGAAGGGCGCGTCCCCGCGGGAGAAGACGATACGGAACTCCCAGTCCCCCATCGTCTCGGTGCGGGGCGCGCCCCATTGCGCCCCGGTGGCCGCCGTCAGCTCCCCCATGGCCCGCTCGATGTCGGGCACGGTGAAGCACACGTGGTAGAAGTCCGCCATCGACCGCCCTTCGCCGCCCCGGCTCTCCGCCGCCGTCCGCCCGCGCCGCCGGCCGGCACGGACCGGGCGACCCTACGGCCGCGCGCGCCGGCGCGCCAATCACCGGCCCGATGGCCGCCATCGGCGCACCGATGGCGGCCGGGGGTCACAGGCGGCTCAGCGGGTCCGCCGCCGCCTCCTCCAGGTCGGCGGCGAGCATCTGCGAGTAGGTGGCGGTCAGGTGGTGGCTGTCCCGGTACACCAGCACGTTGCCCACCACGGCCGGGCACGTGTCGTCGGTGCACAGCCGGTCGTTGAGGTCGACCACCTCGGCGTCGGCGCCGTCCATGTCGGCGGCCATCAGCTGCGGGTCCTCCTCCCCCAGGGCGTCGTCGCGCTCCTTGGCGCAGACCGACGGGTCGTCGGGGTTGAGCTCCACGCACTCGGGTACCCGCGCCCGCTGGACGGGCGTGTCGGCGATGGCGACCACCGAGGCGCCGGCCTCCTCCACGGCGCCCCACTGCTCGGCCATGCCCTCGGCGATGCGGCGCTTGCCCCCCTCGCCGTCGCCCGCCACAGCGCTGGCGGCACGGCTGCGCGCGCTGGTGAAGACCAGGTCGGGCTCGACGTCGCCGGTGAGCTGGTCCACCACGTCGCCGTTCCAGTCCGCGCACTCCTCGTAGGGCCGGTCGTCGTCGCTGGCGCGCGTCACGGTCTCGGTGGTGAAGGGGCAGGAGGACTTGGTGAAGGTGTAGACCCGCCACCCGTGTTCCGCGGCGACCTCGCGCACGGCCGGCACCCAGTGGGCGGCGTGCGAGTCGCCCACCACGGCCACCCGCACGTCGGCGTCGTCGGGCCCGTAGACGCACGGGTCGGCCGTGCGGTCGCCGGGCATCGCCTGGCAGTCGTCGTCGTAGACGCTGGGCAGGTCGTCCAGGGCGTCGACGGGCGAGGGGTAGATGTCGGCGGCGGTGTCCCCCTCGGGCTCGGGGGCGGAGAGCGCCTGCGGGCCGACGTGGACCGCCGGGTCGAAGGGCACGTTGCGCTTGGCCTGCACGTGCCCGTACTGCAGCGCGGTGACGGTGGCGGCCAGGAGCACCGCCGCGACCGCGAAGGCCAGGGCGGAGCGGCCGGTCTTCAGCAGGCCCCCGGTGCGCACCGGGTCCTCGACGGCGATCTTGGTGGCCCAGGCGAGCAGGACGGACCCGGCGGCCACGGCGAGGCCGCCGGCCAGGCCGAGCGAGTGGGACTCGGTGGCGGCCAGCGTGAACACGATGAGCGGCCAGTGCCACAGGTAGAGCGCGTAGGAGATGTCGCCGACGAAGCGGGCGGGCGCCAGGCTCAGCAGCCGGTAGGTCGACAGCGGGCCGGTGGTGTGCCCGGAGGCGATGACGGCGGCCGTGCCCAGCACGGGCAGCGCCGCCGCCCAGCCGGGGAAGGCGACCGCGTCGTCGTAGGCGGCGGCCGCGGCGACGATGGCCAGCAGGCCCGCCCAGCCCAGCCCGGCGCGCACCTGCTCGGGGAGGCGGCGGTAGGTGAGCACGATCGCCAGCACACCGCCCACGGCCAGCTCCCACATGCGGGTCTGCGGCAGGAAGTAGGCGGGGGCGGGGTCGTTCATGGTGGTCCACACCGAGAAGGCGAAGGACACCGCGATGACGGCGCCGCCGCCCAGCAGCAGCGCGCGGGCGCGGCGCAGGTGCGCGGGCAGGGCGGTCCAGCCGATGAACAGCAGCGGCCACACCAGGTAGAACTGCTCCTCCACGGCCAGCGACCAGAAGTGCTGCACGGGGCTCTCGGCAGAGCCCGCGGCCAGGTAGTCCACCGACTCCCGGGCCAGCAGGAGGTTCTGCACGTAGGCGGCCGAGGCGAGGATCTGCTTGGCGGTGTCGAGCAGCTGCGCGGAGGGCAGCAGCAGGACGGCCGCGGCCCCGGTGACGGCCAGCACGGCGGTGGCGGCGGGCAGGATGCGCCGGACGCGCCGGATGTAGAAGCCCGACAGGGACACCCGGCCCTTCTCCCGCGCCTCGCGCAGGAGCAGCGTGGTGATGAGGAAACCGGAGATGACGAAGAAGACGTCGACGCCGATGTATCCGCCGGGGAGGAGGTCCTTGTCGATGTGGTAGGCGACCACGAGCCCGACCGCCAGCGCGCGCAGGCCTTGCACTTCGGGGAAGAAGCGGCGCGGCGCGGGGGCGGCCGGTGCGGTGGTCGGGGGCGCGGGCTGGGATTGCGTCGTCACGGAGGTCCTTGCCTGCGTATCGGGGCCGTCACCTGACGGCGGGGCACGGCGCCCGGTACCGCCGCCGCGCGACGCGCTCCGCCGACTTTCCTGAGAATTCTCTCAGAGATGTGGATCCTCTCAGGAAAACGCGACCGTGTGTAGTCGGACAGGCGGAACGGGCGACGAATGAACCGGAAGTTCGCCCGCAGGTGACCCAAGGGCCACGGATTCGTCGCGAGCCACAGACGAACGGCGCCCGCGGAAGCGAGGGGGAGCGACGGCCGCACCGGCGAGGTCGGCCCGCCGGCGACGCTCCGAGTCCCGGTCCGGCTTCCCCTGCGTTAGAGCCCGCCCCGCCCGCCAGGGCGCAGGGAAGGGGCGTCAACACCCCCTGAGCCGGGGACGACCAGCGCGGGGGTTCCACCCTGGATGCCCGAACCGGCCCGCTTCGCGCCGAGGCGTTCGAACACCGGCAGGCGACTTCAGGCCGCCCGACGGACGTGCCGCCACCCGTGTGCCGCGCCCTGGAAGAAGCGCGGGACCGGTGTCCCCCGGAGCCGTTTCCGGACTGATCGCTATGCTGCCGACTAAACGGTCAAACGAACATGGGGGTGGGCATGCGCGAGCCGGTGGGCGAGCGGCGCCGGAGGATCCTGGCCGCCGTCCGGGCGCGGGGCGAGGTCCGGGTGGCGGACCTGGCCTCCGAGCTGCAGGTCTCGATGGTCACGGCGCGCCGGGACATCGAGGTGCTGGCGCAGGAGGGCAAGCTGCGGCGCGGCCACGGCAGCGCCCGGTCGCTGGTCCCCGCCGGGCGCCCGACCGCACCGCCGACCGGAGGCCCCGGCGCCGTGGCCCTGGTCGTCCCCGAGCGGCACGCCTACCTCAACGAGGTCATGTACGGCGCGCGCACCGCGCTGGAGGCGGCCGGGGTGCGCGTGGTGCTGCACATCGCCCCCCAGGTGGAGGGCGCGGAGCGCCCCATCATCGAGCGCATCCCGCAGGAGGGCGTCCGGGGCCTGCTGATCGCTCCGCGGTGGCGATCGGCCGCCGAAGAGGAGGCCGACCAGCACTGGCTGGCCCGGCTGGAACGCCCCACCGTGCTCATGGAGCGCAGGCCACGGCCGGGCGGCCCGCTGCACACCATGGACGCGGTGTGCAGCGACCACTGGTACGGGGTCCGGCTCGCCGTGGACCACCTGGTCGGCCTGGGGCACCGGCGGATCGTGCTGGCCGCCCGCGCCGACAGCCCGACCGCCCGTGCGGTCCGCGCCGCCTTCACCGAGGTCGCGGAGTCCGACCCGCGTGTGGAGGACTGGGCGGCCGTGCTCAGTGCCGAGGGCGCCGACGCCGACGGTGACGCCGGCCCGGAGCCGGACGCCGACGACCCGGGCTGGCTCGCCGCACTGCTGCGCCGCCGCGGAGCCACGGCCGCGCTGCTGCACGGCGACGTCGACGCCCTGATGCTGGTCCAGCGGCTCGCCGAGGCGGGGGTGCGGGTGCCGGAGGACTGCTCGGTGGTGGCCTACGACGACGTCGTCGCGGCCCTGGGCGCGATCCCGCTGACCGCGGTGGCCCCGCCCAAGGCGGAGGTCGGCAGGGTCGCGGCGGAGCTGATGCGGGACCGCCTGGCCGCCGAAGAGGCCGGCGCGACGTGGAGCCCGCGACGAGTGGAGGTCCTCCCGCACCTGGAGGTCCGCGAGTCGACCCGGGCCGCTGCGCCCGACTGACCCCGGGCGGCCGCACGGTGCCCGCCGCACCGGCGCCATTCCGGCAGCTGAGGCCGCCCTGCGCAGCGGAACCGAAGCGGAATCGTGCCCTCGGCGCCCTGGGAACCGCGCAAACCGGGCGCCGGTCCGGTACGAGCTCGGCCAGACCCCGCCTTCCGGGCGCCCTGGGGCACCCTAGGGTCATCTTGGGTGGTGAAACCGACACCTGATCTGCCTAAAAGCGTCGTTTTCACGACACAGGATGCCCGAACCCCTCTCCCCGCCGCCCGATATGCCCGATATGCATCACCCGAGCGCCCCCCTCCGCGTTGATCTCGGGAAACTCGGGGTTAAACCGGACACGATAACCCCGACTTCCCCGAGATCAACACCAGCGCGC
>NZ_JAQFWQ010000091.1 GCF_027706725.1 Nocardiopsis endophytica | reverse complement strand
CCGCCGACCTTCGTCGTTGCTGCCCTTGCGACCTTGCACTCCGGCGGCCCGCCGCTCGGCCGGGGCCCGTTAGCGGGGTACCTGCTGGTCCCGTCGTTGCCCTGGGCCCGGCGGAGACCCATCCGCCGAGCCCTGAGCCCCAGGCACCGATTCCCGAGCCGCGGGCACCGAGCCCCGGGCGGCGATTCCCGGGCACCGGGCACCGGGCACCGGAGCCGCGGGCACCGAGCCCCGGGCACCGATTCCCGAGCACCGAGCCTCGGGCACCGAGGACCAAGCACCGATCCCTGTGGGCTCTAGGCGTCCTTGATCTCGCAGACGGCCGAGCCGCTGGAGACCGTGTCGCCGGGGGCCACCGACAGTCCGGCCACCGTGCCCGCCTTGTGCGCGGCCAAGGGCTGCTCCATCTTCATGGCCTCGATCACGACCACCGTGTCCCCCTCGGCCACGGTCGCCCCGTCCTCGGCCACGACCTTGACGACGGTGCCCTGCATCGGCGAGACCAGGGCGTCCCCGCTCGCCGCCGTCGCGGCGCCGCCGCCCTTCTTCCGGGAGCCCTTCCGGCGCCCGCCCCCGGCCTGCGGGGCCGGGGCGGCCGCCGCGGCGCCCAGGCCGGCCGGGAGGACCACCTCGATGCGCTTGCCGCCGACCTCCACGGTCACCGGCTCGCGTTCGTCGTCCTGGTCTCCGGGCTGGGCGGGCACCCCCTCGAACGGCGGCACGGTGTTGTCGAACTCGGTCTCGATCCACCGGGTGTGCACCGAGAACGGCTCCCCGCCCGCCGGGGCGAACGCCGGATCCTCCACCACCGCCCGGTGGAACGGGATCACCGTGGGCATGCCGCCCACCTCGAACTCGGCCAGCGCCCGCCGCGAGCGCTCCAGCGCCTGCTCGCGCGAGGCGCCGGTCACGATCAGCTTGGCCACCATGGAGTCGAAGGACGCCGGGACGGTGAAGCCCTCCTCGCACCCGGTGTCCACCCGCACCCCCGGCCCGCCGGGCAGGCCGAACCGGGTGATGGTGCCCGGCGCGGGCAGGAAGTTGCGCCCGGCGTCCTCGGCGTTGATGCGGAACTCGAAGGAGTGGCCGCGCAGCACCGGGTCCTCATACCCCAGCTCCTCGCCGTCGGCGATGCGCAGCATCTCGCGCACCAGGTCGATCCCGGCGACCTCCTCGCTGACCGGGTGCTCGACCTGCAGCCGGGTGTTGACCTCGAGGAAGGAGATGGTGCCGTCGGCGCCGACCAGGAACTCGCAGGTGCCCGCGCCGCGGTAGCCCGCCTCGGCCAGGATGGCCTTGGAGGCCGCGTACAGCTCGGCGTTCTGCGCCTCGGTCAGGAACGGGGCCGGGGCCTCCTCGACCAGCTTCTGGTGGCGGCGCTGCAGCGAGCAGTCGCGGGTGGAGACCACCACGACGTTGCCGTGGGCGTCGGCCAGGCACTGGGTCTCCACGTGCCGGGGCCGGTCCAGGTAGCGCTCGACGAAGCACTCCCCGCGCCCGAAGGCGGCGGTGGCCTCGCGCACCGCCGAGTCGAACAGCTCGGGGATCTCCTCCAGGGTGCGGGCGACCTTCAGGCCGCGCCCGCCGCCGCCGAAGGCGGCCTTGATGGCGATGGGCAGCCCGTGCTCCTCGGCGAAGGCCACCGCCTGGCCGGCGTCGTCGAGCGGGTCGGCGGTCCCGGCGACCAGCGGCGCGCCGACCTTGGCCGCGATGTGGCGGGCCTGCACCTTGTCGCCCAGGGCGGTGATGGCCGCCGGCGGGGGGCCGATCCAGGTGAGCCCGGCGTCGGTGACGGCCTGGGCGAAGTCGGCGTTCTCGGACAGGAACCCGTAGCCGGGGTGGACGGCGTCGGCGCCCGAGCGGGCCGCCGCGTCCAGGATCTTGGCCGAGTCCAGGTAGGTGTCGGCCGGGCTCTGGCCGCCCAGGGCGTAGGCCTCGTCGGCGGTCTTGGTGTGCAGGGCGTCGCGGTCGGGGTCGGCGTAGACGGCCACGCTCGCGATCCCGGCGTCGCGGCAGGCGCGGGCGACGCGCACCGCGATCTCCCCGCGGTTGGCGATCAGGACTTTGCGCACGGTGGGGAATCCTCCTGGTGGAAGTCGGAACGGGCCGGGTCAGCCCGGGTGGAAGCTGCGCGCCCAGGCGCCCGGGCCCGGGTGGACGGGGCGCCGCAGCAGCCGGGAGCGGTCGCGCCAGGCCGACCGCGGGCGCCGGGCGGACTCCTCGGCCTCGCGGGCGGCCCGCGCCGCGCGGGCACGCGCGGTGAGCACGGCGACGAGCGCGGCCAGCTCCTCCGGGGAGGGGTCGCCGCGGACGACGCTCAGGTGCGGCCCGGGGTCCTGCCCGGTGGGCCGGCCGGGGTTCTGCGCGCCGCTCACAGCGGGATGTTCCCGTGCTTCTTGGGCGGGAGCTGCTTGCGCTTGCCGCGCAGCGCCCGCAGCGCCTTGGCGACCGACACGCGCGTCTCCGAGGGGAGGATCACCCCGTCGACGTAGCCGCGCTCCGCCGCGGAGTAGGGGTTGAGCAGCGTGTCCTCGTACTCCTCCACCAGGCGGGCCCGCTCGGCCTCCACGTCCTCGGCGGCGGCCAGGGTGCGCCGGTGCAGGATGTTCACCGCCCCCTGGGCGCCCATGACCGCGATCTGCGCGGTGGGCCAGGCCAGGTTGACGTCGGCGCCCAGGTGCTTGGAGCCCATCACGTCGTAGGCGCCGCCGAAGGCCTTGCGGGTGATGACGGTGATCAGCGGCACCGTCGCCTCGGCGTAGGCGTAGATGAGCTTGGCGCCGCGCCGGATGATGCCGTTCCACTCCTGGTCGGTGCCGGGGAGGAAGCCGGGCACGTCGACGAAGGTGAGAACGGGGACGTTGAACGCGTCGCAGGTGCGCACGAAGCGCGCGGCCTTCTCAGAGGCGTCGATGTCCAGGCACCCGGCGAAGTTCATCGGCTGGTTGGCGACCACGCCCACGCTCTGGCCCTCGACCCGCCCGAAGCCGACGACGATGTTGCCGGCGAAGTGCTCGTGCACCTCCAGGAAGTCGCCGTCGTCGACGACGTGCTCGATGATCCGCCGGATGTCGTAGGGCTGGTTGGCCGAGTCCGGGATGAAGGTGTCGAGCTCCCGGTCCTCCTCGGTCACCTCGGCCCCGGGGTCGGCGGCCGCGGGCAGCTCCGGCGCCTCGTCGAGGTTGTTGCCGGGCAGGTGGGAGAGCAGGTCGCGGACGTAGTCCAGGGCGTCCTGCTCGTCGGCCCCCATGTAGTGCGCGACGCCGGAGCGGGTGTTGTGCGCCCGCGCCCCGCCCAGCTCCTCCATGGACACGTCCTCGCCGGTGACGGTCTTGATCACGTCGGGCCCGGTGATGAACATCTGCGAGGTCCGGTCGACCATGACGACGAAGTCGGTCAGGGCGGGGGAGTAGACGTGCCCCCCGGCGGCGGCGCCCATGATCACCGAGATCTGCGGGACGACGCCGGAGGCGTGCACGTTGCGCTTGAAGATCTCCGCGTACAGGCCCAGGGCCACCACGCCCTCCTGGATACGCGCGCCGCCGCCCTCGTTGATGCCCACGACAGGGCACCCGTTGGTCAGCGCGTGGTCCAGGACCTTGACGATCTTCTCCCCGTACACCTCGCCCAGGGAGCCCCCGAAGACGGTGACGTCCTGGCTGAAGACGGCGACGGGGCGGCCGTCGACGGTTCCGTGCCCGGTGACCACGCCGTCCCCGTAGGGCCGGTTGGCGTCCAGGCCGAAGCTGGTGGACCGGTGCCGGGCGAGGGCGTCGAACTCGGTGAACGACCCCGGGTCGAGCAGGGCGTCGATCCGTTCGCGCGCCGTCATCTTGCCCTTGGCGTGCTGTTTCTCGATCGCTCGCGCCGAACCGGCGTGGACGGCCTCGTAGCGCCGTCGCTGGAGGTCGGCGAGCTTGCCCGCGGTGGTGTGGATGTCGATCTCGTCCGCGGGCAGCGGTTCTGGGGCTTCGGTGGCCATGGAAGACCAGGGTAGACGCCCCCGTTCGGCGGTCGTCGGGGTGACCCCCGTTACTTCCACATTCTGGACTCCCGTCCCGGCCGTCACGGCTGCGGACGACCGAAACCCCAGGTCCGGGCGGGGCGTGTCGCCTGGGACCGTTGACCCCCGTGCGAGAGCCTGCCTACCGTCGACGCTTCCCGCGGCCAAGGGGGGCCGGGGACGGCGTTAAGGAGGGCCATGCCGCAGCTGGTTCGTGCCGCGCTCGTGCAGACCGAGTGGACCGGCGACACCGCGTCGATGACCGACGCCCACGAGCGCTACGCCAGAGAGGCCGCCGCCCAGGGGGCGCGGGTGATCGGCTTCCAGGAGATCTTCACCGGCCCCTACTTTTGCCAGGTGCAGCGGGACGAGCACTTCGCGCTGGCCGAGGAGGTCCCGGACGGGCCCACGGTCACCCGGTTCTCCGCGCTCGCGCGGGAGCTGGGCATGGTGATGGTGCTGCCGGTCTTCGAGCGCGAGGGGCCGGGGTGGTTCTACAACACCGCCGCGGTCATCGACGCCGACGGCACCTACCTGGGCAAGTACCGCAAGCACCACATCCCGCAGGTGAAGGGGTTCTGGGAGAAGTACTACTTCCGCCCCGGCAACCTGGGCTGGCCGGTGTTCGACACCGCGGCCGGGCGGATCGGCGTCTACATCTGCTACGACCGGCACTTCCCCGAGGGGTGGCGGGCGCTGGGCCTGGCCGGGGCGCAGCTCGTCTACAACCCGTCGGCCACCAGCCGGGGCCTGTCGGCGCACCTGTGGAAGCTGGAGCAGCCGGCCGCCGCGGTGGCCAACCTGTACTACGTCGCCGCCATCAACAGGGTGGGCACCGAGGAGTACGGCGACAACGACTTCTACGGCACCAGCTACTTCGCCGACCCGCGCGGGGCGTTCGTGGGGGAGGTCGCCTCGGACCGCAAGGCCGAGCTGGTCGTGCGCGACCTCGACTTCGACATGGTCGAGGAGGCCCGCACCCAGTGGGCCTTCTACCGGGACCGCCGCCCCGACGCCTACGGCCCGCTGACGCGGGCCTGAGGGGAGGCGGACATGGCGGAGACGACCCTGATCCGCGGGGGCCTCCTGGTCACCGCCGCCGAGGAGACCCCCGCCGACGTCCTCATCGAGGGCGAGCGGGTGGCCGCGGTGGCGGCCCGCGGCAGCGAGGCCGCCGAGGCGTGGGCGCGCGGCGGCGCCGAGGTGATCGACGCCGAGGGGCACTACGTCATCCCCGGCGGCGTGGACGCCCACACCCACATGGAGATGCCGTTCGGCGGCACCTACGCCTCCGACACCTTCGAGACCGGCACCCGGGCGGCCGCCTGGGGCGGCACCACCACCATCGTCGACTTCGCCGTGCAGCGCGCGGGCGAGTCGCTGCGGGCGAGCGTGGACGCCTGGCACGCCAAGGCCGACGGGGCCTGCGCGATCGACTACGGCTTCCACGCCATCGTCGGCGACGCGGTGCCCGACGCCCTCAAGGAGCTGGACGCCCTGGTGGACGAGGGCATCACCTCGTTCAAGATGTTCATGGCCTACCCCGGCGTCTTCTACAGCGACGACGGGCGCATCCTGCGCACCATGCAGCGGGCCGCCGCCAACGGCGGCCTGATGATGATGCACGCCGAGAACGGCCTGGCCATCGACGTGCTCGTGGAGCAGGCGCTGGCCGAGGGCCGCACCGGCCCCGAGGCGCACGGGCAGGTCCGCCGCGAACTCCTGGAGTCCGAGGCGGTGCACCGGGCGGTCCGCCTGGCGCAGGTGGCGGGCGCGCCGCTGTACATCGTGCACGTGTCGGCCGGGCAGGCGGTCGAGGAGATCGCCCGCGCGCGCGACGACGGGCTCAACGTCTTCGCCGAGACCTGCCCGCAGTACCTCTACCTGTCCGTCGACGACCTGGCGCGGCCGGACTTCGAGGGCGCCAAGTACGTGTGCTCCACGCCGCTCCGCCCGCGCGAGCACCAGGAGATGCTGTGGCGGGCGCTGCGCACCGGCGACCTGTCGGTGGTCTCCACCGACCACTGCCCGTTCTGCTTCAAGGGCCAGAAGGAGCTGGGCCTTGGGGACTTCTCCAAGATCCCCAACGGGATGCCCGGGGTGGAGCACCGCATGGACCTGCTGCACCAGGCGGTGCTGGACGGGCGGATCTCCCGCCGCCGGTGGATCGAGCTGGCGTGCGCGGCGCCCGCCCGCATGTTCGGCCTGTACCCGCGCAAGGGCACGATCGCGCCCGGCGCCGACGCCGACATCGTCGTCTACGACCCGGGGGCGGGGCACGTGCTGTCGGCCGGCACCCACCACATGAACGTCGACTACTCGGCCTACGAGGGCCTGCACGTCACCGGCGAGGCCCGCACGGTGCTCTCCCGCGGGCGCGTGGTGGTGGACCGGGGCGCCTACACCGGCGTGGCCGGGCACGGCAGGTTCGTCCGGCGCGGGCTGTGCGGGGAACTGATCTGAGAGGGGGAGCGCCATGGACGTGGGGCTGGTGCTGCAGACCGACCCGCCCGGCGCGCAGGTCGTCGAGCGGATGCGGCGCGCCGAGGAGCTGGGGTTCACCCACGGGTGGACGTTCGACTCGGCGGTGCTCTGGCAGGAGCCGTTCGTCATCTACAGCCGTGTGCTGGCCGCCACCGAGACGCTCAAGGTGGGGACGATGGTCACCAACCCGTCCACCAGGGCGTGGGAGGTCACCGCGTCGGCGTTCGCCACGCTGAACGAGATGTACGGGCCGCGCACGGTGTGCGGGATCGGGCGCGGCGACTCGGCGATGCGGGTGGCCGGGCGCAGGCCGACGACGCTGGCGCGGCTGGAGCGCGCCATCACGGTGATCCGGGACCTGGCCGAGGGGCGCGAGGCCCGCCTGGGCACCGGCCCGGACGGGGAGCCCGCCGGGGACCCGGTGCGGCTGCCGTGGGTGGAGGACGGACACCTGCCCATGTGGGCGGCGGCCTACGGCCCCAAGGCGCTGGCGATGGCCGGGCGCACCGCCGACGGGTTCATCCTGCAGCTCGCCGACCCCTTCCTCACCGAGTGGATGGTGGACGCGGTGCGCCGGTCGGCCCGGGAGGCCGGGCGCGACCCGGACGACGTCGCGATCTGCGTCGCCGCCCCCGCCTACGTCACCGACGGCACCCCCGAGGGGCTGGCCCACGCCCGCGAGCAGTGCCGCTGGTTCGGCGGAATGGTCGGCAACCACGTCGCCGACCTCGTCGCCCGCTACGGTGCCGCCTCGGGCGCCGTCCCCGCCGAGCTCACCGACTACATCAGGGAGAGGGAGGGCTACGACTACGCCCACCACGGCCGCACCGGCAACCCCGACACCGCGTTCGTCCCGGACGCCGTCGTCGACCGGTTCTGCGTGCTCGGCCCGCCCGAGGAGCACCTGCGCCGCCTGAAGGAGCTGCGCGCCCTCGGGGTCGACCAGTTCGCCCTGTACGCCATGCACGACGCCGTGGACGAGGTGGCCGTCACATACGGCGCGGAGGTGATCCCGGCGCTGCGCGGGTAGGCCACCGAGCGCGGCCGGGTAGACCACTGCCCGGCCGCGCACGGCGGCGCCGCAGGTCGGGGCACGGGCACCCCGGGTGCCCAATGGTCCAGACCATCCCCGCTAGGCTGTCGCTCCGACACGCCACCGCGGAACCTGCAACGGCGCCGGCGCGGTGACCCTGCGAGAGGAGATCTGGCGATGGCGAACGACCCCGCCGGCGCCGGGCGCGAGGGCGCCCGGCAGGAGATGCCCGAGCAGCTGCGCAGCGACATCCGGCTGCTCGGCGGCACCCTGGGCACGGTGCTGGCCGAGGGCGGCGGCGAGGACCTGCTGGCCGACGTGGAGAAGCTGCGCACCGCCGTGATCGGCGCCCGCGAGGGCACCGTCGACCCGGCCGCGATCACCGAGCTGGTGGACTCCTGGCCGCTGGAGCGGGCCAAGCAGGTGGCGCGCGCGTTCACGGTCTACTTCCACCTGGCCAACCTGGCCGAGGAGCACCAGCGCATGCGCGCCCTGCGCGAGCGCGACGACGCGGTGCACCCGCCCCGCGAGTCGCTGGCCGCCGCGGTGGAGCAGGTCCGCTCCGACTGCGGCGAGGACCGGCTGGCCGAGTTCGTGGCGGGCATGGAGTTCCACCCGGTGCTCACCGCCCACCCCACCGAGGCGCGCCGCCGCGCCGTGTCCACCGCCATCGTGCGGATCGGCGCCGAGCTGGAGAGGCTGCACGCCGCCCACCCCGACAGCGCCGCCGAGCGGGAGGCCCGCCGCCGCCTCACCGAGGAGGTGGACCTGCTCTGGCGCACCTCCCAGCTGCGCTACACCAAGCTCGACCCGCTCGACGAGGTGCGCACCGCCATGGCCGCCTTCGACGAGACCATCTTCGCGGTGGTGCCGGAGATCTACCGGTCGCTGGACACCGCCCTGGACCCGGCCGGGACGGGCACCCGACCGCCGCGGGCGCGCGCGTTCATGCGCTACGGCAGCTGGATCGGCGGCGACCGGGACGGCAACCCGTTCGTCACCCACGAGGTGACCCGCGAGGCCATCGCCATCCAGTCCGAGCACGTGCTGCGCGGGCTGGAGGAGGCCTGCGGGCGGGTGGCGCGCACCCTGACCGCCTACTCCAACCTCACGCCCGCCGGCGAGGACCTGCGCGACACCCTGGCCACGGCGCAGGCGGGGCACCCGCGGCTGATGGCCGACATCACAAAGCGCTCCCCGAACGAGCCGCACCGGCAGATGCTCCAGTTCGCCGCCGCGCGGCTGCGCGCCACCCGCGAGCGCAACGCCGACCTGGCCTACCAGCGCCCCGAGCAGCTCCTGGAGGACCTGCGCACCGTGCAGGCCTCGCTGGACGCCGCCGGGGCCCGCCGCCAGGCCTACGGGGAGCTGCAGCACCTCATCTGGCAGGCCGAGACCTTCGGGTTCCACCTGGCCGAGCTGGAGATCCGCCAGCACAGCGGGGTGCACGCCAAGGCCCTGGAGGAGGTGCGCGCCGGGGGAGCGCTCTCCGAGGCCACCGAGGAGGTGCTGGCCACGCTGCGGGTGGTGGCCTGGATCCAGGAGCGGTTCGGCGTCGACGCCTGCCGCCGCTACATCGTCAGCTTCACCCGCTCGGCGGCGGACGTGGCCGCGGTGTACGAGCTGGCCGCGCACGCCCTGCCCGCTGGCCGGGCCCCGGTGCTGGACGTGATCCCGCTCTTCGAGACCGGCGCCGACCTGGACGCCTCCCCGCAGGTGCTGGACGGCATGCTGGAGCTGCCGGACGTGCGGCGGCGCCTGGCCGAGTCGGGCGGCCGGCTGGAGGTCATGCTCGGCTACAGCGACTCGGCCAAGGACGTCGGCCCGGTCAGCGCCACCCTGCGCCTCTACGACGTGCAGGGGCGGCTGGCCGCCTGGGCCGAGCGCAACGGGGTGGTGCTCACCCTGTTCCACGGCCGCGGCGGGTCCCTGGGCCGGGGCGGCGGGCCGGCCAGCCGGGCGCTGCTGGCCCAGGCCCCCGGGTCGGTCGACGGGCGGTTCAAGGTGACCGAGCAGGGCGAGGTCATCTTCGCCCGGTACGGGCAGCGGGCCATCGCGCACCGCCACGCCGAGCAGGTGGGGCACGCGGTGCTGCTGGCCTCCACCAGCACGGTGCAGGACCGGGCGCGCCGGGCCGCGGACCGGTTCCGGGGGCTGGCCGACGAGATCGCCGAGGCGGCGCAGACCGCCTACCGGGAGCTCATCGACACCGACGGCTTCGCCGAGTGGTTCTCCCGGGTCAGCCCGCTGGAGGAGCTGGGCGAGCTGCGGCTGGGCTCGCGCCCCTCGCGCCGCTCGGCCGCCCGCGGGCTGGACGACCTGCGCGCCATCCCGTGGGTGTTCGCCTGGACCCAGACCCGGGTCAACCTGCCGGGCTGGTACGGCCTGGGCACCGGCCTGGCGGCCGCCTCGGACCCCGCGGCGCTGCGCGCGGCCTACGCCGAGTGGCCGCTGTTCGCCTCGCTGCTGGACAACGCGGAGATGAGCCTGGCCAAGACCGACCGGGCGATCGCCGAGCGGTACCTGCGGCTGGGGGAGCGGCCCGAGCTGACCGAGAAGGTGCTGGCCGAGTACGACCGCACCCGCGACCTGGTCCTGTCCACCACCGGGCACACGCGCCTGCTGGAGAACCGGCGGGTGCTGTCGCGGGCGGTGGACCTGCGCAACCCGTACGTGGACGCGCTGTCGCACCTGCAGCTGCGGGCGCTGAACGCGCTGCGCGGCCCGGAGGCCGAGAAGCTGGACGAGGAGGACCAGCGGCACCTGGAGCGGCTGCTCCTGCTGTCGGTCAACGGGGTCGCGGCCGGGCTGCAGAACACCGGCTGACCGCGCACCGGCCCACCGGCCCACCGCGCACCGGGCCGGCCCCGGCGCGGCCCCTTCCTCCGGGGAGGGGCCGCACCGGTATACATGGACCCATGAGCGCCACATCCTCCCCCTACTCCGATCCGGACCGCCCGCCGCTCAGCGAGCGCGCGCTCAACCGCGCCCTGGTGCGGCCCGAGACGATGTGGACCGGGCTGGAGGTGGTCCCCGCGCTCGGTTCCACCAACACCGAGCTGCTGGCCCGCGCCCGGGAGGGCGCCGAGGCGGGGCGGGTGCTGGTCACCGAGCACCAGACGGCGGGCCGGGGCCGCCTGGGCCGCGTGTTCACCACCCCCGACCGGGCCGCCCTGACCTTCTCGGTGCTGGTGCGCCCGCGGGTCGGCGCCGACGCCCTCGGGTGGCTCCCGCTGGCCATGGGGGTGGCGGCGGTGCGCGCGTGCGGCTACGTCGCCCAGGTGTTCCCGGACCTCAAGTGGCCCAACGACGTGCTCGGCCCCTCCGGGGGCAAGCTCGCCGGGATCCTGGCCGAGGCCGACTTCTCCGGCGGGGACCCGGCGGTGGTGGTGGGCATGGGGCTGAACGTGACCCAGGGGCGCGGGGAGCTGCCGGTGGACACGGCCACCTCCCTGGTGCTGGAGGGCGACCCGCACGGCGACCGGGACCCGCTGCTGCGCGCGGTGCTGCGCGCCTTCGCCGACGTGTACCGCGCATGGGAGGCGGCCGGGGGCGACGCCGAGGAGAGCGGGCTGGCCCGCGAGTACCGGGAGCACTGCGCCACGCTCGGGCGCCGGGTGCGGGTGCACCTGCCCGACGGGCGGGTGCTGGAGGGCGAGGCCGGGGACGTGGACGCCGCCGGGCGGCTCGTCGTGCGCCCGGACGCGGGCGCGGCGGAGGCGGTGAGCGCGGGCGACGTGGTGCACGTGCGCTAGGGGCGCCCGCCGGCCCCGTCGGGGCGGCCTGCTGGGGGCCGGACCGGCGTGGCACCATGGAGGCCACGCCGATGCCCGGAGGCCGGGGCGTTCTTGACGGGGAGAGGTCCCGCCCGCTAAACCGACAGTGACACTGATGTGATCGCGTGGGGCCCGGACCGTTATCCGAGGCCCGTCCACCACCGCAGCGAAGACGAGAGAACGTATGCCCGCGCGTCCGGACCCCGAGCAGATCGAAGCCGCCCTGTTGGGAGGGGAGGCGCGCCATACCCGCGCCGAGGCCGTGCGGCTCTCCGGCGCCCCTCCCGAGTTCGCCGGGCGGGTCTGGCGGGCCCTGGGCTTCCCCAGCCGCGGCGAGGACGCCGCCGCGTTCACCGACAGCGACGTCGAGGCGCTGCGCACCGCCGCGGCCCTGCTGGCCGACGGCAAGGTGGACGAGGAGGCCGCGATCCGCCTGGCCCGCTCCATGGGCCAGACCATGGCGCGCCTGGCCGAGTGGCAGACCAGCATCGTGTCCAACCTGGCCTTCGGGGGCGAGGAGGGCGGGGGCCCACAGGGCGCGGAGGGCGCAGAAGGCGCGGAGGGCGCCGGGGACGACGGCGGCCTCGGCCCGCTCGTGGGCCTGACCCGCGAGCTGCTGCCGGACGTGGAGAAGCTGCTGGTGCACATCTGGCGGCGGCAGCTCGCCGCCTCCTCGGCGCGCCGCCTGGCCTTCATGGAGAGCAGCGAGGACGCCGCCCCCACCTACTTCCCGCTCGCCGTGGGCTTCGCCGACCTGGTCTCCTTCACCAACCTCAGCCGCGAGCTGGACGAGGTGGAGCTGGCCGAGGTGGTGGAGGGGTTCGAGTCCACCGCCACCGACATCGTCTCCTCCGGCGGCGGCCGGGTCGTCAAGACCCTCGGCGACGAGGTCTTCTTCGTCGCCAACACCCCGCGCCAGGCCGCCGAGATCGCGCTGCGCCTGTCCGACGGGGTGGCCACCGACATCGAGGTGCCCGACGTGCGGGTGGGGGTGGCCTTCGGGCCGATCCTGGCGCTGCTGGGGGACGTGTTCGGCACCACCGTCAACCGGGCCAGCCGCCTGACCTCCTTCGCCCGGCCGGGCACGGTGCTCATCGACGACGCCATGGCCGAGCAGCTCGAGGGCGAGTCGGCGCTGCGGGTGGCGGCGGTCCGCCCGCGCCACGCGCACGGCCTGGGGCGGCTCCAGCCCTACGCGCTGCGCCGGGTGTTCACCCCTACCTTGCCCACCTCGGCCCCTGAGGCCACCCCGGCGCCGGGGGCCTGAGGGCCGCCGCGCGGTGCTTGCGCCGGGGCGGCGCGGGGCATGGGGAGGGGAAGAGCCAGGGGCCGACCCCGAGGAGCGCTGGTGTCCCACGATCCCCACCCTTCCGGCCGCACCGGCCGTGCGGTCCGCGCCGTCGTCGCCGCCGAGAAGAACGCACCCGTCTCGCTGGAGACCGTGATCGTCCCCGACCCCGGGCCGGGAGAGGCGCGGGTGGAGGTGCAGGCCTGCGGGGTCTGCCACACCGACCTGCACTACCGCCAGGGCGGCATCGGGGACGACTTCCCCTACCTGCTCGGCCACGAGGCCGCGGGCGTGGTCGAGGCCGTCGGCCCCGGCACCGAGGGCCTGGAGCCCGGCGACTTCGTGGTGCTGAACTGGCGGGCGGTGTGCGGCCGGTGCCGCGCCTGCGCCCGCGGGCGCCCCTGGTACTGCTTCGACACCGCCAACGCGGCGCAGCCGATGACCCTGGCCGACGGCACCCCGCTCTCCCCGGCGCTGGGGATCGGCGCGTTCGCCGAGGCCACCCTGGTCGCCGCCGGGCAGTGCACCAAGGTCGACCCCGCCGCCGACCCGGCCGCCGCCGGGCTGCTCGGCTGCGGGGTGATGGCCGGGCTGGGCGCGGCGGTCAACACCGGCGGGGTGGGGCGCGGCGACACCGTGGCGGTGATCGGCTGCGGCGGGGTGGGCGCGGCCGCGGTGGCCGGGGCCCACCTGGCCGGGGCCGCCCGGATCATCGCCGTCGACGTCGACGCCCGCAAGCTGGAGTGGGCCGCCGCGCTGGGCGCCACCGACACCGTCAACGCCCGCGAGCAGGCCCCGGTGGCCGCGATCCGCGAGCGCACCGGCGGGTTCGGCGCCGACGTGGTGATCGACGCGGTGGGCCGCCCCGAGACCTTCCGGCAGGCGTTCTACGCCCGCGACCTGGCCGGGACCGCCGTCCTGGTGGGGGTGCCCACGCCCGAGATGCGGGCCGAGCTGCCGCTGCTGGACGTGTTCGCGCGCGGCGGGGCGGTCAAGTCCTCCTGGTACGGGGACTGCCTGCCCTCCCGGGACTTCCCGGTGCTGATCGACCTGTACCTGCAGGGGCGGCTGGACCTGGACGCGTTCGTGTCCGAGCGGATCGCCCTGGAGGACGTGGAGGAGGCCTTCGAAAGGATGGGCAAGGGGAGCGTGCTGCGATCGGTGGTGGTCCGCTGAATGGCCGAGGCGTCCGTGCGTCCCGTGCAGAGCCTGGTGACCTCCGGGGTGTTCGCCCTGGACGGCGGCGAGTGGGAGGTGGAGAACAACGTCTGGATCGTCGGCGACGACCGCACGGCCGTGGTCATCGACGCCGCCCACGACCATGAGGCCGTCGCCCGCGCGCTGGGCGACCGGGAGCTGATGGCGGTGGTGTGCACGCACGGCCACAACGACCACATCAACGCGGCGGTGGCGCTGGCCGCCCTGTGCGACGCGCCGATCCTGCTGCACCCCGACGACAACGGGCTGTGGCACCGCGTGCACCCGGACACCGAGCCGGACGCGCCGCTGCTGGACGGCGAGCGGCTGCAGGCCGGAGGGGTGGAGCTGGAGGTGCTGCACACCCCGGGGCACTCGCCCGGCGGGGTGTGCCTGTACGCGGAGCGCGAGGGGGTGGTCTTCACCGGGGACACCCTGTTCAGCGGCGGACCGGGCGCGACGGGGCGGTCGTTCTCCGACTTCCCCACGATCATCGAATCGATCCGGGACCGGCTGCTGGTGCTGCCGCCCGAGACGGTGGTGCACACCGGGCACGGCCCCTCCACCACCATCGGCGAGGAGGCCCCGCACCTGCAGGAGTGGATCGACCGGGGGTACTAGGGGCCCCTACACGGGGCCGGTGGCCTTGTCCAGGCCCTCGCCGCCGACCGGGAGGAAGACCGCGAACGTGGGCGGGTTGGCCTGCACCAGCTCCAGGCGGGCGCCCTCGGACTCGGCGATGTGCCGGGCCAGGGCCAGGCCCAGGCCGGTGCCGCCGGCGCCGCTCACCTCGCGGTCGAAGATCTTGCCGACCAGGTGCTCGGGCACGCCCTCGCCCTCGTCGCCCACCTCGATGCGCACCGAGTGGCCGCCGTCGACCACGTGTACCGTGACGGTGCCGCGCCCGTGCACCGCCGCGTTCTCCACCAGCACCGCCATGATCTGGGTCAGGTCCATGGGCACCGTCATCGCGGTCATCCCCTTGGCGCCGGTGAGCCGCAGCCGGCGCCCGTTCTGCCGGAACATCGGCGACCACTCGGCGACGAACCGCTCCAGCAGCCGGTCCACGCTGACCGGCTCCACCTCGGGGTTCTGGCTCTTGCGGGCCCGCCCCAGCAGGCTCTCCACGGTCTGGGTGAGCCGTTCGGCCTGCTGCAGCGCCGCCTCGCCCTCCTCGCGCACCACGTCGGGGTCGCCGGCCTCGGCGATGATCTCCTCCAGGCGCATGGTCAGCGCCGTCAGCGGGGTGCGCAGCTGGTGGGAGGCGTCGGTGGCGAAGTGCCGCTCGGTGGCGATCAGCCCGGCGATCCGCTCGGCGCTGCGGTCCAGCACCTCGGCGACCCGGTCGGCCTCGGGGATGCCGTAGCGGTGGCCCCAGGGGGTGGCCACCCCCGAACCCAGCCGCTCGGCGGTGGCCGCCAGGTCCACCAGCGGCAGCGTCAGCCGGCGCGCCTGCAGGATCGCCAGCCCCACCGCGACCCCGATGGCCAGCAGCGACAGCGAGGCGATGCCGAGCCAGGCGTTGAACACGCTCTCCTGGATGGGGCGGGTGCCGCGCCAGACCTCCACCCGCACGCCGCCGGAGGAGACCGTCTCGGCGTCCATCACGGCGCGGGTGTCGGCGGTGCCGGGGGAGTAGTCCCATCCGCCCGCCCGCACCGGCTCGTCGGACCCCGGGGGCGTGAGGCGGACCGCCAGGTCCGGATAGACCTGGGCGAAGTGCGGGACGTCGATGCCGCCCTCGTTCTGCAGCTGGGCGTCGGCGTCGGCCGCGATCACGTCGGCGTCCTGCTGGAGCGCGCGCTCGGCCTCCTCGTAGGCCGACCGGTACACCAGGGCGCCCAGGGGCAGGCCGAGGAGCAGGACCGCGATCACGGTCACCACGAGTGTGGAGAACAGCATCCGCCTGCGCATGTCGTCCCTTCTGGTCGGGCCCCCGTTCCGGCGGCCGTCCGCGGCGCAGGCGGGTGGTCGGCCGCTGCGTCAGTCCCGTTCGAAGCGGAACCCGACGCCGCGCACGGTGGTGATGTAGGAGGGCTGGTTGGCGTCGTCCCCGAGCTTGCGGCGGAGCCAGGAGATGTGCATGTCGAGGGTCTTGGTCGATCCCCACCAGTTGGTGTCCCACACCTCGCGCATGATCTGCTCGCGGGTGACCACCTTGCCGGCCTCGCGCACCAGGACCCGCAGCAGGTCGAACTCCTTGGTGGTGAGCTGCAGCTCCTCCTCGCCCAGCCAGGCGCGGCGCGAGTCGTTGTCGATCCGCACCCCGTGGACGACCGGGACCTCGGCCCCGCCGCGGCGCAGCAGCGCCCGGACGCGGGCCAGCAGTTCGGCCAGCCGGAAGGGTTTGGTGACGTAGTCGTCGGCGCCGGCGTCCAGTCCCACCACGGTGTCGACCTCGTCGGCCCGCGCGGTCAGGATGAGGATGGGCGTGGTGTGCCCCTCCGCCCGCAGCCGCCGGGCGACCTCGAGCCCGTCCATCTCCGGCAGGCCCAGGTCAAGGACCATCAGGTCGATGTCCCCCGCGCGGGCGCGGTCGAGGGTGTCGGTGCCGTTGACGGTCACGTCCACGGTGTAGCCCTCGCGGCGCAGGGCGCGGGCGAGCGGCTCGTAGATCGAGGTGTCGTCTTCGGCCAGCAGAACGCAGGTCATGGTGGAGATCGTAAGTGCCGCCAGGGCAATTCACTATTATGCGCGCCGTATGGAGCAGGGGTGGATGAAATCACCGGTGCGCGGCCCGGACGATATCGGGTGTGAAGGGCGTCCGGTACCGCCCTTTGCCGTTCTTTGAACGGTGATTGGGCGAAAACGTGCCCCTCAGGCGCCCTGGCGCGCCTGCTCGCCGGGCTCCTCGGGCTCCCGGGGGTCCCGGGGCCCAGCGGGGAACACCCACGTGCGGTAGGACCAGAACCGGAACAGCGACCCCAGGCCGACACCGATCACGTTTCCCGCGATATTGCGGGCCAAAGGCCCGTCCAGCCCCAACCCGTACACGGCGGCCCACAGGCAGGCGAGTTGGATGAGCAGCCCGACCCCGTTCATGATGAAGAACAGCACGTATTCGCGGCCCAGGCCGGTGCGGGCGCGGTGGCCGAAGGTCCAGTACCGGTTGCCGGCGAACGCGACCAGGGTGGCGACCACGGTGCCGACGGCCTGTCCGACCAGGGCGGGGGCGTCCAGCGCGGACCACAGCAGGTTCGTCGTGGTGAGCTGCACCACGTAGGCCACCGCGCCCACGGCCCCGAACTTGGCGGCCTCGTGGACGAGGTGGGCGAACCGGCGGTACAGGCCGGTCACGAATCGCATGGTCGCTCCGTTCCCGCCCGGCGGCGGTCATTAGACTGCGGGTCGGCGCAAGGATCGACTAGTGAGGCGTTGAGGAAACAGTGAGTGAGCTTAACCGCACGGTCCCCCGTGTCGGAATGGTGGGGGGCGGACAGCTCGCGCGGATGACCCACCAGGCGGGCATCGCCCTGGGCGCGGACTTCAGCGTCCTGGCCGCCTCCCCGTCCGACAGCGCCGCGCTGGTCTGCGGGGACGTGCGCCTGGGCGACGACCGCGGGCTGGAGGACCTGCTGGCCTTCGGCAAGTCCTGCGACGTGCTCACCTTCGACCACGAGCACGTGCCCGAGCCGGTGCTGCGCCGCCTGGAGGAGGAGGGCGTGGTGCTGCGCCCGGGCCGCGACGCGCTCCGGTTCGCCCAGGACAAGCTGCGCATGCGGGTGCGCGCCGGGGAGCTGGGGGCGCCGTGCCCGCGCTGGCGCCCGGTGTCCGAGCCCGGTCACGTGGAGGCCTTCGCCGAGGAGGCCGGCTGGCCGGTGGTGCTCAAGGCGGCCCGCGGCGGCTACGACGGCAAGGGCGTGTGGGTGGTCGGCACCGCCGCCGAGGCCCGGACCGTGGTGGAGCGGGCGGCCGCCGAGGAGGTGCCGCTGCTGGTGGAGGAGAAGGTGGACTTCTCCCGTGAGCTGGCGGTGCAGGTGGCGCGCTCACCCTACGGGCAGGTGGCGGCCTACCCGGTGGTGGAGACGGTGCAGCGCGACGGCATCTGCCACGAGGTGGTGGCCCCGGCGCCCGGGCTCGACCCCGACACCGCGGTGCAGGCCCAGGAGCTGGCCATCGAGCTGGCGCACGCGCTGGGCGTGGTGGGCATGCTGGCGGTGGAGCTGTTCGCCACCGCAGACGGGGTGGTCGTCAACGAGCTGGCGATGCGCCCGCACAACTCCGGGCACTGGACCATCGAGGGCGCCCGCACCTCCCAGTTCGAGAACCACCTGCGGGCCGTGCTGGACCTGCCGCTGGGCTCGCCGGAGGCGGCGGCCCCGGTCACGGTGATGGCCAACCTGCTCGGCGGTGAGGACCCCGACGTCTACGGGCGCTACGTCCACGTGATGGCCAAGGACCCCGGCCTGAAGGTGCACTTCTACGGCAAGCAGGTGCGCCCCGGCCGCAAGATCGGGCACGTGACCGTGCTCGGCGACGACCCCGAAGAACTGCTCGCGCGCGCCCGCGACGCGGCCGCCTACCTCAAGGGAGACCCCCAGTGACCGACAACGCCTCCGCCCCGGCCGTCGGGATCGTGATGGGCAGCGACTCCGACTGGCCGGTGATGCGGGACGCCGCCGCCGCGCTCGAGGAGTTCGGCATCGCCTACGAGGCCGACGTGGTCTCGGCGCACCGGATGCCGCACGAGATGATCGAGTACGGGTCGCAGGCGGCCGACCGCGGCCTGCGGGCGATCATCGCCGGGGCGGGCGGCGCCGCGCACCTGCCGGGGATGCTGGCGTCGGTGACGCCGCTCCCGGTGATCGGCGTCCCGGTGCCGCTGAAGCACCTGGACGGGATGGACTCGCTGCTGTCCATCGTGCAGATGCCGGCCGGGGTGCCGGTGGCCACGGTCGCCGTGGGGGCGGCCCGCAACGCCGGCCTGCTGGCGGTGCGGATGCTCGCCTCGGGCGACGAGGAGCTGCGCGGGCGCATGGAGGACTTCCAGGCCGAGCTCAAGCGCCTGGCCAAGGCCAAGGGCGAGCGGCTGCGCAAGGAGGCCACGGCGGGCGGCCCGAAGGTCGGCTTCGCCGCGGGCCAGGGCTGACCGCTTCCCCGTTGATCTCGGGAGGAACGCCCCTAAAACGGTGCTTTTAGCGTCGTTTTCCCCGAGATCAACGACGGAGGGCCTAGGCGTCGGGCGCCCGCCCCCACTGGGACCACACCTCGTCGGGGATGTGGCCGACCAGGCCCACCAGCGCGTCCAGGCGCTCCAGCACGGCCCCCGGCGCGGGGCCGCCGCCGGTGCAGATGAGCCGGGCGCCGTCGACCACCAGGTCGGCGATGCCGGCGCGGCGGATGTCCGCGCGCACGGCGTCGTCCAGCAGCGCCAGCGCGAAGCGGCGGTCCGCCGCCTCGGCGTACAGGTCGTGCGCCCCGCCCTCGCGGTCCTGCACGTAGGCGTAGGGCAGCCGCGCGGGCAGCTCCAGGGCGTGCACCACCAGGGTGTGCGGGCCGGGGCCGTACAGGTAGTCGAACAGGCGGAACGCGCGGCCCCGGTGCACCCCCGAGACCTCGTCCACCACCCTGCCGAGCGGCCCCGGCGGCAGTGCGGTGCGCGGCCAGCCCCGCAGGGCGCGGGTGTCGCGCGCGGTGTAGGTCCACCCGTGCTCGGCGGCGAGGGCTCTGCGGGCGGCGGACCGGTCGGAGACGCTGTCGGGGGTGCGCTGTGCTCGCATGGGCCTGCCGTACCCCGACGGGCGCGGATGAACCCGGGCGGGGGTCACCCCATCAGCCGCGGCCACTCGATCGCCGGGCAGCGGTCCATGACCATGGCGCGCCCGGCCGCGCGCACGCGGGCGGCCGCGTCGTGGTCGACCACGCCGAGCTGGAACCAGACCGCCCGCACGTCGTCGCGGGCCAGCGCCTCGTCGGCGACGGCCCCGGCGGCCTCGGAGCGGCGGAAGACGTCGGCGACGTCGACGCGGAAGGGGATGTCGGCGAGCGAGGCGTAGCCGGGCTCGCCGTGCACCGCGGCCGCCGACGGGTGCACCGGGACGATGCGCTTGCCCTGGGACTTCAGGAACCCGGCGACGCCGTGGGCCGGGCGCGAGGGGTCGCCGCCCAGGCCCACGATCGCCCAGACCTCGCAGTCGCGCAGGATGGCGCGGATCTCGTCGTCACTCGGGTCCCTGTAGTCGCTCATGGGGCCATTGTGCCCGGGACGGCGTTGATCTCGACGATCGTGCTGTCGAAACCACCGAAATGGCAGCACTTTCGTCGAGATCAACGGCATGGACGCGACACGTCCTAGCCGCCGAAGACCGGGTAGTGGTCGCTGTGGTCGGTGTAGGTGTAGTCCTTGCCGCCGGAGGTGACGGTCCAGGGCTCGCTGTGCACCTCTTCGGTGCGGTTGGTGTAGGAGGCCGGGGCGGCGCCGTTGGCGATCGGCAGCACGTGGTCGAGCTGCTCGCCGGGCCAGTCGCCGTACCGGTCGGCGGCGATGGAGTTGGTGGCGGTGTCGAAGGAGTACTCGTGCCCGGTGTGCTCCGGGCGGACCGCGCCGAGCTGGTCGATCATCGCGTCGTACTCGGCCGACCCGCCGACCACGTTCATGTCCCCGGCCACGTAGACGGGCTCGTCGTCGGGGATCGCCTTCTCCCGCAGGACGGTGGCGATCCGGTCGAGCTGGGACCAGCGCACGTCGACGTCCAGGTCGCCCGCGCAGCCGTCGTCCTCGGACTGCAGGTGGGTGCCGACCACATGCACGGGGCCGTCGGGGGTGTCCAGCTCCACGTAGGCGAAGCCCTTGCCGGAGAACCAGTCGCCCCCGCAGGCGTCCTTGTAGATGTACTGCTCCTGTCGGACGATCGGCCAGCGGCTGAGCACGGCGACCCCGCCGTCCTCGGAGGTCTCCCAGCGGTAGCCGTCGGTGAGGTCCCATCCGGAGGCGGAGCGGCCGACCACCGGGGTGGCGTAGGGGTACTCCTCCGACAGGTTCCCGATGAGCCGGTCGGAGGAGGAGTTGTCGAAGGCCTCCTGGAGGACGACGACGTCCTGGCCGGACACCACGCCGTCCCCGGCGATCAGGTCGGCCCTGTGGTCCTGCCCCCAGTTGGGGTACAGGTTCTCGGACATGAGGAAGACGTTGTAGGTGGCGATCCTCGGGGCGCCCGATGCGTCGGCGGCGGCCGCCGGAGGGGCGGCGACCGCCGTCGACGCGCCGAGCGCGGTCCCCAGGGCGAGGGCGAACATGAAATTGTTTCGCTTTCTCATGTCCGCCCAGCCTTCAGGGGCGGGGTCTCCTGTCGGTTACCGCCGGGTAGCCATGGGGTATCGGCCCGGCGGCGGACCGGGGGAGCGCCCGCTCAGGGGCGGCCCAGGGCCCGGTAGGTCCAGCCGCGGGCGCGCCAGTGCGCGGGGTCGAGCACGTTGCGCCCGTCCACGATCTTGCGCTCGGCGACCACCTTGCCCAGCTCGTCGGGGTCGGCGTCGCGGAACTCCGACCACTCGGTGAGCAGCAGCACCACCTCGGCGTCGCGCACCGCCTCCAGCATCGAGCGGGCGTAGTTCAGCTCGGTGTGCTCCCGCTCGGCGCGCTCCAGCGCCTCGGGGTCGTAGACGGTGACCCGGGCGCCCAGGGACGCGATCGTGGAGGCCACGTCCAGCGCGGGCGAGTCGCGGATGTCGTCGGAGTTGGGTTTGAACGCCGCCCCCAGCACGCCCACCGTGCGCCCGGCGAACCCGCCGCCGATCAGGGCGCGGGCGATGTCCACCGTGCGGGCGCGGCGGCGCTGGTTGATGGCGTCGACCTCGCGCAGGAAGGACAGCGCGGGCTCCACGCCCAGCTCGTCGGCGCGGGCCATGAACGCCCGGATGTCCTTGGGCAGGCACCCCCCGCCGAAGCCCAGGCCCGGCCCGAGGAACTTGCCGCCGATGCGGTCGTCGTAGGACAGCGCCTTGGCGAGCTGCATCACGTCGGCCCCGGCCGCCTCGGAGACCTCGGCCATCGCGTTGATGAAGGAGATCTTGGTGGCCAGGAAGGCGTTCGCGGAGATCTTCACCAGCTCGGCGGTCTGCAGGTCGGTGACCATGAACGGGATGCCCGCCTCGATCTGCGGCGCGGACACCTCGCGCATCGCGGCCTCGACCCGGGGGGAGTCGGTGCCGATCACGATCCGGTTGGGGCGCAGGGTGTCCTCCACCCCGAACCCCTCGCGCAGGAACTCCGGGCTCCAGCCCAGCTCGACGGCGTCCCCGGCGGGGGCCAGCTCGCGGATGCGGGCGGCCAGCACCGCGGCGGTGCCCACCGGGACGGTGGACTTGCCGATCACCACGGCGGGGCGGTCCAGCCGGGGGGCCAGCGCCTCCACCGAGGACTTGACGTAGGACAGGTCGGCGGCGCCCGAGTCGTCGCGCTGCGGCGTGCCCACGCAGATGAAGTGCACGTCGGCGAAGGCCGCCGCCTCGTCGTAGTCGGTGGTGAAGCGCAGCCGCCCGGCCTGGAGGTTGCGGGCCAGCACCTCCTCCAGGCCCGGCTCGTAGAAGGGGACCCGGCCCGCGGACAGGCTCTCCACCTTGGCCCGGTCGAGGTCCAGGCCGACGACCTCGAACCCCAGTTCGGCCATGCAGGCGGCATGGGTGGCGCCGAGGTAGCCGGTGCCGATGACCGAGATCCTGGTGCGCGCGTGTGAGACCAATGGTCCGTCCTTCCTTACGACCGGCAAAGCATCGTAGTACCGGCGCGGGCGGTCGGTCCCGGGGCCCCGTCGACCCGGTCGCTGGGAGGCGTCGTACAGGAAGGTGTTTCCGGAACCGGGGCGGGGGCAACCTCGGTGCGCGCCAAGAAGCGCCAAGCGGCGCTGAATGCGGGACGAGGGGGAGGGGTGGGCCGCGCGTGTCCTGCGGCGGTAGTGCGCCCCAGGCTACCTCTTGCGGGAGAACGGGATGGTCGTGCGCTCCGGGTCGGCGTTCCCGGCCGTGGGACCGGAGGGCTCCGCCGCGGGCGGCGGCACGGTCCCCGGCGCCGGGGCGGGTGCGGGTGCCGGAGCCGGTGCGGGGGCGGGCGCGGGCGCCGGGTCGCGCCGGGACGTCCGCCACCGGGACGGGGACAGGGCCGCGATCACCAGGAGGGTGCCCAGCACCAGGGCGAACGGCAGCGCCGGGCCCTCGGGGTGGGCGAGCCCGCCGGGGATCCAGTCGGGCACGGTCTGCGGCGCGGCCACCGGCCACAGCGCGTAGCCCAGCAGCGGCAGGCCGCAGGCCAGGGAGCCGATCGGGGGCGTGCGCCCCCAGACGAGGAACCCGCCCCCGGCGCCCGCGGCCATCAGCACGCCCAGCGGGACGGTGTCGGAGGCCTGCGGCGCGGCGTCCGCGGCCCAGGCGGCGCCGAACCACAGCGCGGGGGCCAGGGCCAGCCCGGCCAGGAGGGTGAGGAGTTGGCGCAGCACGGCGACCTCCGCGTGATCGGGGCCGGGTCTCTCCCCCACGGTATCCGCTCCCCGCACCGCCTCACAGCGCCCGCTTGGCCGCCCCTCCGAAGGCGCCCACGGCCGCCCCCAGGGCGAACATGGCGGCCTCGTCCTCGCTCATGTGCACGATGCCCGAGACGAGCTTGACCGCGTAGGGGCGTGGGCCCGCCGGGCCGATCTCGACGCCGTCGATGACGCCCTGGGCGTGCAGCAGCTTCAAGGCCTCGCCGATCTGCCTCGGGCGGTCTCCCTCGGATAGCAGCGCCATAGGGCGATCCTAGATTAGGATCGGCCCCACGATCGGGCTGATCGGTCGGCCGTCTTGCGGGGGGCGTGTGCGGTGTGGTCGGCGATGACGCGCTGGTTGTGCGAGAGCTGCCGGCGTCCGAACCCGGAGAAGTGGGACTACTGCACCTACTGCTTCAACCCCAAGCCGGGGTTCGCCCCCGGTCCGCGGCTCACCCGTCACAGACGTTGTCCCGGGCGGTAGCCGTCTCGGGTCCCGCCTCCTCGGCCGACGGCGTCGCCGAGGGCTCGGGCTCCGGGTTCTCCACCGGGACCACCCCGGTGTAGTCGAACCCCAGCACGAGCTGTACCTCCCCGCTCAGGGTGGAGTCCTCGCGCGGCTCGGCGCCCGGCACGGCGGAGGCGACCAGCTCGGCCGCGGCCTCGTCGCCCGGGCCGTAGCGCACCGTCGTCGCCTCTTCGTCGCGCGAGCTCCAGTTCTGCGCCTCGCCGGGCACCGAGAACCCGGTCGCCTCCAGGTCGCGTGCGGCCTGCCCGCCCATCCCCGGGGTGCCGATCCCGTTGAACACCTGCACCCGCACGTCGCCCGGGGCCGGCGGCGCCTCCTCTCCGCCCTGGGCCCCCTGTCCCCCCTGCGCGGCCTTCCCGGACGGCTCGGCGCCGTCCAGCGGCTCGTCCGCCGCCACCCGGGCGAACATCTCCTGGGCCGCCTTCTGGTCCCAGGTCACCGCCACGTCCCCGCGCGGGGTCCAGTAGGAGGCGTTCTCCACCGGCACCTGGGCGAAGGAGACGTCGTCCAGGCCCACCGACCGGAGCTGCCCGCCCAGCTCGCTGATGGCGGCGGTGTCCAGCCCGCTGTCCACGGTGACCGAGCCCAGCGCGGTCTCCAGGAACGCCGAGAACCGGGCCGGGTCGCCGAGGGTGTCCGTGCTCAGCGCCTTGTCCAGCAGCGCCGCCATCACCTGCTGCTGGCGGTCGATGCGGTCCAGGTCGCCCCCGGCGGTCTTGCGGGTGCGGGCGAAGGCCAGCGCCTCGCGCCCGTCCACCTCGTGCGTGCCCGCGGCCATGTCCAGCTTGGCCTTCTCGTCGGTGATCGGCTCGGGCAGGCACACCTCGATCCCGCCCAGCGCGTCCACCACCTCGGTGAACCCGGTGAAGTCGATCTCCACGTAGTGGTCGATGCGCACGTGCGTGGCGGCCTCGACGGTGCGCACGGTCAGCTTCGGGCCGCCGTGGGCGTAGGCGGCGTTGATCTTGTCCTTGCCGGCCCCGGGCACGTCCACCCAGGAGTCGCGGGGGATGCCGATGACGCTGACCGCGTCGCGGTCGTCGTTGATGTGCACCAGCATCATGGTGTCCGAGCGGCGCCCGTCGGCGCTGCCCACGCCCAGGTCGCTCTTGGACGAGGAGTCCATCCCCTCCCGCGAGTCGGACCCGATCACCAGGAAGTTCAGCGCGCCGGTGGGGCCGGGGTCGGGGCGCTCGCCCAGCCCGGAGAACACGTCGAACCGGTTGATCTGGCCCGACACCCACCCGGTGAGCGCCCACGCGGTCCCCGAGGCCAGCAGCACCACGACCGACAGCGTCCCGGCCAGCAGCAGGCTCAGCCGCCGGCGGCGCACGGAGCGCTCCGGCAGCACCGGGCCGCGGGGCCCACGCGCGCGCGATGGGCCCGCCGGGGGAGTGGGGGAGGACCGCACCCTGCGGAAGTCGTCCCCGTCCTTGTCGCGGTGCCCGCGCCCGCCGTCTCCCCTGCGCTCGCCCACTGGGTTCCTCCAGCCCCCTGGATGGCGCGGCCCTCCGGCCGCCGGGATCCAGGTTGTCATCGAATCCACCGATGGGTCGGCCATGTCGGCCCCGGCGTGTTGTCGCCTGATGTCCGACGGCCCTTCCCGGTGGCCTGCCCGCGGGAGGAGGCGGGGGCACATGGCGGGAGCGCACCGCGGGTTGCAGTACCGTTACGGTCGAACCCCGACCGAGTGACCCGTGGGAAGTCCTGTGAGCTGGCCGGCCGTATCCGTAGTCATGCCCGTGCTGAACGAGGAGCGCCACCTGGAGGCCGCGGTGCGCCACGTGCTCGCCCAGGAGTATCCGGGCGAGCTGGAGGTGGTGCTCGGTGTGGGCCCCTCCTCCGACCGCACCCGCGAGGTGGCCGACGCGCTGGCCGCCGCCGACCCCCGCGTGGTCGTGGTGGACAACCCCACCGGCCGCACGCCCTCCGGACTGAACGCCGCCATCGGCGCGTCCTCGCACGGCATCGTCGCCCGCATCGACGGCCACGCGATGATGCCCTCGGACTACCTCAAGGTGGCGGTGGAGACCC
The DNA here is from genome assembly GCF_027706725.1 of Nocardiopsis endophytica. GTDB lineage: Bacteria > Actinomycetota > Actinomycetes > Streptosporangiales > Streptosporangiaceae > Nocardiopsis_A > Nocardiopsis_A endophytica. The sequence goes on along the minus strand of NZ_JAQFWQ010000091.1, from coordinate 4,563 downwards.
TGGAGGAGACCGGGGCCGACAACGTCGGCGGCATCATGGCGGCCGAGGGCGAGACCCCCTGGGAGCGCGCCGTGGCCGCCGCCATGACCTCCAAGGTCGGGGTGGGCAACGCCCGCTTCCACACCGGGGGCGAGGGCGGCCCCGCCGACACCGTGTACCTGGGCGTGTTCCGCCGCTCGGCGCTGGAGCGGGTGGAGGGCTACGACGAGGCCTTCCTGCGCGCCCAGGACTGGGAGATGAACCACCGCATCCGGATGACCGGCGGCACCGTTTGGTTCCAGCCCCGCATGCGGGTGTCCTACCGGCCGCGCCCCAACCCCGCCCGGCTGGCCAAGCAGTACTTCCACTACGGCCGCTGGCGGCGGGTGGTGGCCCGGCAGCACAAGGGCACCATCAACCTGCGCTACCTGGCGCCGCCGGTCGCGGTCGTCGGGATCGTGCTGGGCCTGGTCGGCGGGTTCCTCTTCTGGCCCGCCTGGCTGGTCCCCGGGGCCTACGCCGCCGCCGTGGCGGCCGCCTCGGTGCCGCTGGGCAAGGGGCTGCCGCTCCCGGGCCGCCTGGCGGTCCCGGTGGCGCTGGCCACCATGCACATGTCGTGGGGGCTCGGGTTCCTGACCAGCCCGCCGAGCCTGGGCGCGGACTCGCGCACCGCCCGCGCCCAGCGCTCTAACGCTTGACGGCCGCCGCCACCCCCGGCACGTCGTCGGCGACCACCGCGTCCACGCCCGCGTCCGCGAACCGGGCCGCGTCCACGGCGTCGGGGCACCACGAGACCACCTCGAGCCCGGCCCGGTGGGCGGTCTCCACCGTGTAGTCCACGCTGCGCCGCCCCGGGCGGGGCGGCTCCCCGGTGAGGCCGAAGGACCGGGCGTCGATCGCCACGGCCGCGCACCCCATCCCGGCCGCCCCGGCCACCGCCTGGTCCAGCGGGTTGCGCACGAACGGCATCCACGCGGTGGGCACCCCGGGCGCCTCCTCGGCCACCCGCAGCAGCACCGCCGGGTCGAAGGAGCACACGAACACCCGCCGCCGGGCGGCCTCCCGGCGCAGCACCGGCATCAGCAGCGCGGCGGTGCGGCGGTGCGGCGCGTCTGCGGCGTCCTCCATCACCGTCTTGACGTCCACGTCCAGCCCCGCCTCCTCCGGCAGGGCCTCCAGCGCCTCCTCCAGGCGCACCAGGCCGTGCCGGGCGCACTCGGCGGCGGTGGCGTCCACCACCGGCCGCCCGTCGGCCAGGGCGGCGTCGTGGTACAGCACCAGCGCGTCGTCGGCGGTGCGGCGCACGTCGATCTCCACCCAGGAGGCCCCGGTGCGCAGCGCCTCCAGGTAGGACTCCACGGTGTTCTCCCGGAGCCCGCCGACCGTCCCGCGGCCCGCGCCGCGGTGCCCGATGACCTCGGTGGGGCGGAAGACGCTCATCGGCCCCCCTCCCCGGCGCCGCGCCCGGCCTCCCGGCGCAGCAGCGCCTCGGCGACCTCGACGTCCCCCGGGTGGGTCACCTTGATGTTGGCCTCGGTGCCCGCCACGATGTGCACCGGCTCGCCCGGCAGGTAGCGCAGCACCACGCCGCAGTCGTCGGTGGCCACCAGGTCCGGGTCGGCCAGCGCGGCGGCGTAGGCCCGGCGCAGCACCTCCAGCCGGAACCCCTGCGGGGTCTGCATGCGCCGCAGCTCGGCGCGCGGCGGCACCTCGGCGATCGCCTCGGCCCCGTCCGCCCCCGGCGCCACCCGCACCACGGTGTCCGAGGACGGCACCGCCACCCCCACCGCGCCGGCGTGCTCCAGGGCGGCCACCGCCGCGGCGACGGTCGACCGGGCCACCAGCGGGCGCGCCGCGTCGTGCAGCAGCAGCAGGTCCGAGCCCGGCCGGGCGTCAACCGCGCGCAGCGCCGCCACCGAGCTGTCGGTCCGGGTGGACCCTCCCGGAAGGACCGCGGTCACCTTGGGGAAGGGCGCCGTGATCCGCTCGGCCTCGTGCAGGTGGTCCGGGGCCATCACCACCAGCACCTCGTCCACCTCCGGGGCGTCCTGGAACGCGGCGACCGCGTGCTCCAGCACCGGCCGTCCGGCCAGCGGAAGCAACTGCTTGGGGACGCCGGCCCCCATCCTGGTCCCGGCGCCCCCGGCCAGCACGGCGGCGGTCACGTGCGGCATCGCACACCTCGGCTTTCCCTCTCGTGCGTTCCTGCAGCAGAACCTACGGGACGGGGCGCCCGCATCCGACCGGTACCCTTGTGTCGCCCCGGGGACGGCGTCCGCCGCCGGGCGCGGCCGCGAAGCGGTGCGCGCGGCGACGCCGGGTCTGCCCCGCGCGGCTCTCGAACGTCCCACCCCCGGTCGGAGCGCGCCCCCCGCCGCGTCCGGCCGCAAGGTCTCACGACTGCACACCCCCAAGGAGGTGGCGGTGGCGTCAAGGGCGCTGGCCGTCTGGCAGAACCGTCAGGTCGTTGGCCTCCTGGTCCGGCGCGACCTGAAGGTCAAGTACCAGAAATCGATCCTCGGTTACGCGTGGTCGATGCTCGAACCCCTGGCCATGGCCGGGGTCTACTTCTTCGTGTTCGGGCTGATCTTCAACACGAACCGGGGCGTCCCCGGAGGCGACGACGCCCCCGGCGGCTACCTGCTGTTCCTGATCTCCGGTCTGCTGCCCTGGCTGTGGTTCAGCACGGCGCTGAACGAGGCCCCCAAGGCCCTGATCTCCCAGTCCAAACTCATCACCACGATGAAGGTCCCCCGGGAGATCTTCCCGATCGCGGTGGTCACCCGCGGCTTCGTGGACTACCTGTTCACCTGGCCCGTGCTGCTGCTGTTCGTGTTCTTCCTGGGCGGGCGCACCACGCTGATGGGCGTGCTGGTCTGGCTCCCGGCGGCGCTGGTGGTGCAGTACGCCTTCACGCTGGGCGTGACCTTCCTGCTGGCCTCGGTCAACGTCCTGGTCCGGGACGTGGAGCGGATCGTGCGCATCCTCAACCGGATCCTGTTCTACGCCTCGGCGATCATCATCCCCTCGGGCATGGTGCTGGACGGGACCTCCTCCTTCCCCGGCTGGTTCAAGTCGCTGTTCCAGCTCAACCCGCTGCTGGGGATCTTCAAGATGCACCACGCCGTCTGGTACCCGGCCGACGCCCCCGGCTTCGCCCGGGCCGCCGCCGAGGGGGGCTTCGCGCTGACCACGGCCCTCGTGGGTGCGCTCGTCTTCCTCACTGTCGGATACTGGGTGTTCCGGCGCCTGGAGACGGCCGTCCTTAAGGAGTTGTGATGGCGGAGCCGATCATCGAGGCCGAGAACCTCGGCATCAGTTTCGCGGTGAACCGCCGGCGCAAGCGCAGCCTGCGCGAGATGTTCATCCACGGCAAGAAGCGCGACCCCAACGCCGCCGGGGCCGACTTCTGGCCCATGCGCGGCGTCTCCTTCCAGGTCGCCGAGGGCGAGTGCGTCGGGATCGTCGGCAAGAACGGCACCGGGAAGTCGACCCTGCTCAAGATGATCGCCGGGGTGCTGATCCCGGACGAGGGCAGCGTCCGGGTGCGCGGGAAGGTGGCGCCGCTGCTGGAGCTGCGCGCCGGGTTCAACGACCAGCTCACCGGGCGGGAGAACGTCTACCTGGTCGGCTCCCTGCACGGCATGGACACCGAGACCATCGACGCGCGCTTCGACGAGATCGTGGAGTTCGCCAACATCCGCGAGGGCTACATCGACATGCCCGTGCGGCACTACTCCAGCGGCATGAAGGTGCGCCTGGGCTTCGCGCTCATCTCCCAGCTGGAGCACCCCGTCATGCTCGTCGACGAGGTGCTGGCGGTGGGCGACAAGGCCTTCAAGAAGAAGTGCTACGAGGCCATCGAGCGGATGCTGGCCAAGAACCGCACCATGGTCCTGGTCTCGCACAACGAGACCGACCTCAAGCGCTTCTGCGACCGCGGCCTGTACATCAAGGACGGCGAGCTGGCCCTGGACGCCGACATCGAGACGGCGCTGGCGGCCTACAACGCCGACACCAAGGCCGAGACCGAGGCCCGCAAGAAGGCGGCCGAGGAGAAGAAGCTCCGCCGGCAGGAGAAGGGCGGCGGCGAGGCCGCCTGACACGCTCGATGATCTCGGGAGAAACGACGCTACAACCACGGTTTTAGGGGCGTTTCTCCCGAGATCAACGCGGAGTGGGCGCGGTGTGTCGGAGGTTGCGGCCCGCCCCCGGGAGGGAGAGGCTCGACGGGTGACCTCCGCCGTGCTCACGCGGATCGCGCCCGTGGCGGCCGTGCTGGCCGCGGTCTGGTTCTCCGCGGGCGATACGCGCGGTGCCCTGGCGGGCTCGGCCCTGCTCGGCGCGGTCCTGCTGGCCGAGCGGATGCGCGCGGCGGCCGCCGCGGGCCGCCGCGACGCCCTGGAGGAGTGGCTGGCGGTCGTGCTGGGGCGGCTGGGCGAGTACGCGGTCTACGCGGGCCTGGCCGTCGGCGGCGCGCTCGCCGGGGAGGCCGACGCCTGGGCGTGGGCGGCCGGGGCGCTGATCGCCCTCGCGCTGCGCGACAGCGTCCTGGAGGGCGAGGCCCGCCGGGCCGCCCCGGTC
>NZ_JAQFWQ010000090.1 GCF_027706725.1 Nocardiopsis endophytica | reverse complement strand
GACGGCCGCCACGAACACGGGCCACCACCGCCCCACCCGGCCGCGCCGCCCACCCAAACCGCGAGGAACCCGCCGGACGGCAGGCAGGGCCGGGGAACCGCCCCGCTCATGCCGTCGCCGCCCTTTACGGAGACCAAGCACACGCCCGGCACCCGGAAGCGCTGCCGTAAGGGCCGCTGACCTTTCCTCGTCGTTGCCCTTGCGACCTTGCACTCCGGCGGCCCTCCGCCCGGCCGAGGCCAGGAAGCGGGGCACCTGCTGGTCCGCCCGCCCACCCCGGCCGGGACAAGCCCGCTGACCCGCACCACCGCGGGCCTTGGGGCGGAAACGACAACGCTGGGCGGAGGACCTGCTGTTCTGCCCTGGTCCGTGGTGGGCGGCCTCTCCATGGACGTACGAGGGCACGACTCCCGGTGCGGGGTGGCACCGCGCCCCCCTTAGCATCGGCCGCATGGTCGCCCCCGCCTCGCCGCCTTCCCTCCGTGACCGGCGCCGCCGCTCCCCCGCGCGTCGTGTCGGAGTGGCCGCCGCACTCCTCATCGCGCTCGCCGTCACCGCCTTCGCCGTCCTGTCCGCCGTGCGGTCGCACACCCCCTCGCCGCTGGAGCGCACCCCCGAGGCCGTCGCCGCCGACGCCGCCCCACGGCTCGCGTTCCTCCGCTCCGCCCTCCACGACGGCGCAGGCACGGACATGCAGGCGCTCTTCCCCGAGGGGTACTTCTTCACCCACGTCCTCTACGGCCTCTCCCAGGCCAACACCGGCACCCTCGACCCCGACCGCCGCGACGCCGCACTGCGCGAGGCCCGGTGGGCGCTCGACCGGCTCGACTCCCCCGAGGGCACCGCCCCCTTCCCCGCCGACGCCGACCCCGCCCACGGCGTCTTCCACGCGGGCTGGAGCACCTACCTCCGTGTCCGCGTCGTCGAACTCGCCGGAGGGCCGGACGCCGCCCCCGACGAGGCCGCCCGCCTCGAGGAGGACACCGCCGACCTCCGCGACGCCTTCGCCGCCTCCCTCGACCGCGGCACCCCCTTCCTGGAGGCCTACCCGGGTCAGGCCTGGCCCGTGGACAGCGTGGTCGCCGCGGCCGCCCTCGCCCGCGACGCCCGGGTGCGCGGCACCGGCGTCCACGACGCCGTCCTCGCCGCCTGGCAGGACGCCGTGACCGACCGGACCGACCCGGCCACCGGCCTCCTGCCGCACCGGGTCGACGCCGCCACCGGCGCCCCCGCCGAGGTCGCCCGGGGCAGCTCGCAGTCGCTCCTGCTGCGTTTCCTCCCCGACATCGACCCGGCGTGGGCCGCCCGCGACCGCGCCGCGTTCCAGGAGCAGTTCGCCTCCCCCCACGGCCCCCTGCCCGGGGTGCGCGAGTACCCCCACGGCGACGACTCCCCCGGCGACGTCGACTCCGGCCCGCTGATCCTGGGCCTGTCGGCGTCGGCGAGCACGGTCGCCCTCGGCGACGCCGTGGTCTACGGCGACACCGCCTCGGCCGCCGCGCTCACCGGCTTCGCCGAGGCGCTGGGGCTTCCGGTCGGGTTCGGCGGCGAGCGCCGCTACCTCGGCGGCGCCGTCCCCGTCGGCGACGCGTTCCTGGTGTGGTCCCTCACGGCCGGAGGCGAACACCCCGACCCCGTCCCGCCTCCGGACGGCACCGCCCCCACCGCGCACGCTCCCCCGGCGTGGTGGAGGGCGCCCTGGTACGCCGCCGTCGGCCTGGTGACCGCGGCCGCCTGGTGGGCCCTCTGGCGCGCCGTCCGGCGCCCGCCACACCCGCCGTCGCCGCCCGCCGACGGCCCCGCGTCCCGCCCCGCACCCCGCCCATGAGCACGTCCCCGCAGGTCAGGCCATACAGGTGAGCGCTGTCGGTAGGCTTTACCCATGGCCGACCCGCAGGAGATCCTCGCGCAACGGGTCCAGTCCGCCCTCGGTGCCGCCTTCGGCCCCGAGTTCGCCGACGCCGACCCCGTCATCCGTCCGTCCCAGTTCGCCGACTTCCAGGCCAACGCCGCGCTCGCGCTGGCCAAGCGTCTGGGGCGAAAGCCGCGAGAGGTCGCGGCCCAGATCGTCGAGCACCTGGACGCCGACGACCTGTGCCGCGAGGTCGAGATCAGCGGCCCCGGCTTCCTGAACCTGACCCTGCGCGACGACTGGATCGCCGCGCAGGCCCGCGCCCTGCTCGACGACGCCCGCCTGGGCACCCCCCTGCAGCGGCGGCAGAACATCCCGATCGACTACTCCGCGCCCAACGTGGCCAAGGAGATGCACGTCGGGCACCTGCGCACGACCGTGGTCGGCGACGCCCTGGCCCGCACCCTGGAGTTCCTCGGGCACAACGTCATCCGGCAGAACCACGTCGGCGACTGGGGCACCCCGTTCGGGATGCTCATCGAGCACCTGCTGGACGTGGGCGACACCTCGCCCGAGGCCGAGCTGCTCAAGAGCGACCCCAACGCCTTCTACCAGGCCGCCAAGGCCAAGTTCGACGGCTCCGAGGAGTTCGCCGAGCGCGCCCGCAAGCGGGTGGTGTCCCTGCAGGCCGGGGACGAGGGCACGCTGGAGATCTGGCGCGAGCTGATCGAGCTGTCCAAGGCCTACTTCAACAAGGTGTACTCCACCCTGGAGGTCACCCTCACCGACGGCGACCTGGCCGGCGAGAGCATGTACAACGACATGCTCGAAGGCGTCTGCCAGGAGCTGGAGGACCTGGGCCTGGCGGTGATGAGCGAGGGCGCGCTGTGCGTCTTCCTCGACGGCTACACCGGCCGCGAGGGCAAGCCGGTGCCGCTGATCATCCGCAAGAGCGACGGCGGCTACGGGTACGCCACCACCGACCTGGCCACCATCCGCTACCGCGCCCGGGAGCTGGAGGCCGACCGCGTGCTGTACGTGGTCGGCGCCCCGCAGAACCTGCACTTCCGGATGGTGTGGGAGACCGCCCGCAAGGCCGGGTGGGTGCCCGAGGGCACCGAGCCGATCCACGTGCAGATCGGCAACGTGCTCGGCTCCGACGGCAAGATCCTGCGCACCCGCAGCGGCAAGCCGATCCGGCTGATGGAGCTGCTCGACGAGGCGGTGCAGCGCGCCTCGGCGGTGGTCGAGGAGAACCGCCCCGACCTGGACGCCGGGACCCGCGCGCACATCGCCCGCGAGGTGGGCATCGGCGCGGTCAAGTACGCGGACCTGTCGGTGTCGCACGACACCGAGTACGTCTTCGACTTCGACCGGATGCTGGCGCTCACCGGCAACACCGGCCCCTACCTGCAGTACGCCCAGGCGCGGCTGCGGTCCATCTTCCGCAAGGGCGGAGTGGCGCCGGAGGAGGCCGCCGCCGGGGCGATCACCATCGGCGAGAAGGCCGAGCGGGACCTGGCGCTGCGGCTGCTGGGCTTCGGGCCGACGGTGGCGCTGGTCGGCGACAACCTGGAGCCGCACCGGCTGTGCGGGTACCTGTTCGACCTGGCGCAGGAGCTGACGACGTTCTACGAGCACTGCCCGGTGCTGACCGCCGACACCGAGGAGCGGCGCGCGTCCCGGCTGGCGCTGTGCGCGGCGGCGCTGCGCATCCTGGTGCAGGGCCTCGACCTGCTGGGCGTGCGCGCGCCGGAGCAGATGTAGCACCGACCGCCGGAACACGGGAGGGGAGGGACCGCGGTGCGGTCCCTCCCTTTTCGTCCGTGTGGTGTCCGTCTTCAGGTGCCCGCTTTCGGGGGCGGCCGAGGGCGGCCCCGCCAGCGGTGGGCGGCCGGTCATCGGGGCGAAGGCGGCAGGGCTCGCCCCAGAGCCGTGACCAGCGGCCTGCCCCGGCCGACCAAGACAGGACCTCCGCGGACACGACGCAGGTGAACGGCGGTCACGACCTCCGCCGACTCCGCCGACAGCATCGCGGACCGCCCCCTGATCGGTGGAGGCCCGACGCCAGTGATCGTCGCCTCCGCGACCATCGCCTCCGCTGGACGCGCACGACATCCGCCCAACCGGACCAGCACCACCGTCACGACTCTCGCGCAGACGTGCAGGCCCCGACACCGGTAGTCAGCGATCGTCGCCTCCGCGGACACGACGCAGGCGAACGGCGGTCACGACCTCCGCCGACTCCGCCGACGGCATCGCGGGCCGCCCCTGATCGGCGCAGGGCCGACGCCGGTGGTCGGTGGTAGTCGCCTCCACGACCGCCGCCTCCACCGGACGCACGCGACACCCGCCCAATCAGGCCAGCGCCGTCGTCACGACTCTCGCGCAGACGCGCAGGCCCCGATACCGGTGGTCAGCGACCGTCGCCCCCGCTGGACGCACGCGACACCCGCCCAACCAGACCGGCACCACCGTCACGACTCTCGCACGGACGCCGTCGTCAGTGGACGTACGGCGTGGTGCTCGACGTCCCGGGGTCGGGCGATTCCGTCGGCTCGGGGTCGGGCGGCGGCTCCGGCGACTCGGTGGGCTCGGGGTCGGTCGGCTCCGGGTCCGGAGTCGGCCGACCGGGCGATTCCGTCGGCGGCCCCGGCTCACGCGTCGGACGCTCGGGCCGACCGCCGCCCTCCTGGCCGCGGTCGCCGCCTCGGTCCGGGGCGGCCCCGCCCCCGTTCCCCTCCGGCCGGCCGGAGTCCGGCTCCGCGGGCGCGTCCCCGGAGTCGGCGCCTCCCGACACACCGGTCTGCGCCTCGGAGGACGCCTCCGGACCGTCGATGCTGCCGCTCCCGGACGGCCCTCCGCCGCCGGTGGTCTCCGAGTCGGGCATGCCGGTGGGCGCCGGAGGGTCGTCCACGCCGATGTCCGGCTGGGCCTTGGACAGCCCTGCCCCGACCGCGGTGAGGGCGCCGACGGCCAGCACAGCGGTCACCGCGCCCGCGGCGACCTTCCGGTTGCGCGAGCGGCGCCGCTCGACCCGGCGGCGCTCGGACCGGGACATCTCCGCGTCACCGTCCCAGGCCTCCTGCGGCCCGGTGTCGCCGATGTCCCCCCAGGGCTCCTCCGGACCGAAGCCGTCGCCGGGAGGCCCGGCGTCGGGCCCGCCCTCATGGAGAGGCGGAAGAACCCCCGTGGCGGGCGCGGCGGCGCCAGGGCCGGAGCCAGGGCCGAACGCGCCGGTCGGAGCGGAGTCCGCGCCACCTCCGGGACCACCGGCGGCCCAGAGGCTTTGCAGTGCATCCTCTTGGGGGTCGTCGGGGTGCGGGGCGCTACCGGGGACTTCGTCTGGCGAGGCGCCAGGAGAGACGCCCCCGGCGCTGCCATCGGGCGGACCGGGCGGCGGCGCGGCCCCGAAGGCCGTCGTCGCATCAGCTGCCGGGGCCTCTGGGGCACCCGACTGCGCGTCAGCACGGTAGGCCGCACTCGGCGACATACCGGGCACCGCTCCACGAATACCGCCACTAGGCGCCGAAGGAGCACCGAACGCCATCGTCTCGCCGACTGCCGGAGCCTCATGAGCTCCGCCCTCGGGTCCCCGGGCAGCCCCGTCTTCCGGTCCGACCGGGGCACCCGGCTGGGCGTCAACGCGGTGTGCCCCACCCGGCGCGGCACCGAACGCCATCGTCTGCCCGGCCGCCGGAGCCTCATGCGCACTACCCTCAGGGACCCCGGCCCCACCACTATCGGGACCCGCCGGGGCGCCGGGCTGCGCCTCCGCACGGTGAGACCCACCCGGCGCAGCACCGAACGCCATCGTCTGCCCGGCCGCCGGAGCCTCATGCGCTCCGCCCTCGGGTCCCCGGGGAACCCCGCCTTCCGGTCCGACCGGGGCACCCGGCTGGGCTTCAGCGCGGTGGACCCCACCCGGCGCGGCATCAGGGGCCGCGCCGCCGATGCCGCCACCAGGCGGACTCGGCGAACCCGACGGCGAAGGAGCCCCGAACGCCATCGTCTGCTCGACCGCCGGGGCCTCGTGCGCACCGACCTCGTGGCTCACGGGAGTGGACTCATGGCCGGTCTCCCTGCCCTCCCCGCGAGGGACCTCGTAGACGGAGCCACCGCCCTGGGGCCGACCGGGGACACCGCGCCCCTGGTCGTACTCACCGTGCGCACCAAGTGCACCGTGGGCAGCGTGCGCGCCGGGAGCCGCGTAGGCTCCGTGCCCTGCCGGTCCGTCCTGGGGTCGCTCGATGGGCACGCCCGCGCGCATCCCGTCCGTCGCGGCCGCCTCGACCCCGCCTCCGGGAGGGCCGAGCGGAACGTCGTAGACGGGGATGTCGTAGGCGAAGCCTCCGGCGGACGCCGCTTCCGCGCCACCGCGCGCACGGCCGCCGGAACCGGCCGCGCCGGGGGCGCCAGCCGCACCGGCCGCTCCGGTCACGCCGGGTGCACCGGCCTCGCCAGGTGCACCGGGGCCGCCCGTGGTGCCGGGCACGGCGTGCCCACCGCCCCCTCCGGGTGCACCGTACTCGCCCTGAGCAGCACCTTCAGCGGGCACGGCGTACTCGCCGTGCCCGCCGTGCCGGTCGGGGTCGCCGGGGTCGGACAAGCTTCTGGAGTCTCCGGTCATGGGGATCACGCGCTCCGGGGTGGGGAGGGCCGAACACGTCGGCCCGGGAAGGCGCTGGGGAGTGGGGTCCGGGAGGAACTGTAAAGAACCGCTCTCACTCCGCGATACCCGGCCCACCCTACCCACCCGCCCCCGCTCTCCCCCATCCCCCGCGTCCAGGGACGTTCGGGCACGTTTCATCCACGCCCGCGTGATGAACGCCACAGGGCCGGACACCAGGGCGAACGGATGGAAGGGAGGCGAAAGCGCACCGACAGCACCGCCCGATACCTGTTGGACGGTAGGGGCGTCCGACCCTCTCCGGATGTGCTGGGCGCCACGCATCCAGGGGGTTTAGCCTGGAACCCGGCAAAACGGCGTTAACAGGGGGAATCAGACATGGTGCACGATGCCGGGCCGCCCGACACGCGGCCGACACAGCCGGAGCCGGGGACCTGGTACGTCGACCCCGCCCACTCCTGCATCATCTTCGTCGCGCGCTACCTCGGCTTCGGCCGCGTCCAGGGCACCTTCGGCGACGCCTGGGGGACCGTCGACGTCGCCGACGACCCGCTCGCCTCCAAGGTCGACGTGACCGTGCGCACCGCCAGCCTGAACACCGGCGTGCAGGCCCGCGACGCCCACCTGCGCTCCCCCGACCTGCTGGACACCGACGCCCACCCGGAGATGCGCTTCACCTCCACCGCGCTGGAGCCGCGCGGCCGCGGGCGCAACGCCTTCCGGATGTACGGCGACCTGACCCTGCACGGCACCACCCGGCCCCTGGAGCTGGACTGCCAGTGGGGCGGCGAGGCCCCCGACCTGCAGAACCCCGAGGGCATCCACGCGCACTTCTTCGCCGCCAACGGCTCGATCGCCCTGTCCGACTTCGGCATCGCCGACGTGGGGCCGACCCCGTGGGGCGGCCGCGTCATCGGCGACACCGTCGACATCGTCCTGGAGGTCCGGGTCCAGAACGCCGACCCGACCGAGTGGCTCCGCCAGATCGGCCACTTCCGGTAGCCGCGTGAAATAGCCGCATGCAGTGGCCGCATGCGGGACGGCACCGCCTCCGCGCGGCCCACGGCGCCCGGGTATCTGGGCCCGTCGCCCCCGCCCGGCCGACAGCGGCCGGATGCGGTGGACCGAACCGGGCTCGAACCGGGCCTTAGAGCTGGCGCGGATAGGCGGGCGGACCGCAGGGGCCCGGCCCCGCCGACTCCGCCGTCGAACGCCGCCCCCACGTCGTTGATCTCGGGAAAAGCGCCCCTAAAAGCGGCCCGGTAGCGTCGTTTCTCCCGAGATCAACGCGGAGCACACCCGCCTCTCCGCGCGGGCTCTCAATAACTGGAACCGAACCGGGTCCGGCCGACAGCGGACGGATGCGGCCACCGCTCCGGCGCGGCCGGGCCGACGGTGCGCGAGCCGGGGCCCGGGTCCGCGATCCGGACCGCCCGCCCCGCCCACGGCCTACCCGGCCAGCAGGGCCTCGATCTCCGCGCGCCGGGGCATGGACGTGCTGGCGCCCTGACGCTGCACCGACAGCGCCGCCGCCGCGGCCGCGAACTCCATGCTCTCCTTGGCACCGCGCCCCTCGGCGCGGGCGACCGCGAACGCGCCGCAGAAGGTGTCCCCGGCCGCGGTCGTGTCCACCGCCTCGACCGGGCGCGAGGGCACGTGCACCGGCTCACCGCCGCGCTCGCCGTGCAGCGACCCGTCGCCGCCGAGCGTGACCACCGCCTCGGGCACCCGCCGCAGCAGCGCCTCCAGGGCGCGGCGCGGGTCGTCCTCGCCGGTGACCGCCGCCGCCTCGTGCTGGTTGGGCACCAGCAGGTCGACCAGGTCCAGCAGCTCGTCGGGCAGCTCCTGGGCCGGGGCCGGGGTGAGCACCGTGCGCACGCCCGCATCGCGGGCGGCGCGGGCCGCCGCGACCACGCCCTCCATCGGCAGCTCCAGCTGCAGCAGCAGGGCGTCGCACCCGGACAGCACGCGCTTCTCGCGCTCGGTGATCCCGGTCATCGCGGCGTTGGCGCCGGGGACCACGATGATGGAGTTGGCCCCGTCGCCCTCGACCACGATGTGCGCCACCCCGGACGCGCCGGGCACGGTGCGCAGCTCGGAGGCGTCGACCCCCGAGTCCACCAGGGCGCTGCGCATCTGCACGCCGAACGGGTCGTCGCCGACCGCGCCCAGGAAGGCCGTGTCCCCGCCGGCCCGCGCCGCGGCGATCGCCTGGTTGCCGCCCTTGCCGCCGGGAACCTGGCGGAACTCGGTGCCCGCCACGGTCTCCCCGCTGGCCGGACGCACCGGCACGTAGGCGACCAGGTCCATGTTGATGCTGCCGTACACCGCGATGCGCGGGACGCTTCCGGATGCCGATGTCGATGTCACGGAGCCGACTCTACCCAGGTCCGGGCGGTCGCCCCCTCAGTCGGTGTCGACGATGACCGGGGCGTGGTCCGAGGCGCCCTTGCCCTTGCGCTCCTCCCGGTCGACCCGCGCGCCCTTCACCCGCTCGGCCAGCGCGGGCGAGGCGAGGACGAAGTCGATCCGCATGCCCTTCTTCTTGGGGAAGGACAGGTTCTGGTAGTCCCAGAACGTGTACACGCCGGGCCCCGGGGTGTAAGCGCGCGCGACGTCGGTGAAGCCGGCGTCGTTCAGGGCGGTGAAGGCGGCCCGCTCCTTGTCGGTGACGTGGGTCTTGCCCTCGAAGGCCTCCATGTCCCACACGTCGTCGTCCTGCGGGGCGACGTTGAAGTCCCCGCAGTAGGCGATCTGCGCCTCCGGGTCCTCGGCCAGCGCCGCGGCGCCGTCCGCGCGCAGCGCCTCCAGCCAGCGCAGCTTGTAGTCGTAGTGCGGGTCGTCGATCTCCCGCCCGTTGGGCACGTACAGGCTCCACAGCCGCACGCCCCCGCACACCGCGGAGATCGCCCGCGCCTCGACCTGCTCGGGGTCGCCCCACCCGGGCTGCCCGGGGAACGACGTCCGCACGTCGTCCAGGCCGACGCGCGAGGCGATGGCCACGCCGTTCCACTGGGAGAGGCCGAAGTGGGCGACCTCGTATCCGGCCTCGGTGAAGACCCCGCCCGGGAACTGGTCCTCCCGGCACTTGGTCTCCTGGATGGCGACGACGTCGACGTCGCTGCGCTCCAGCCAGGCCGCGACCCTGTCCTTGCGGGCCCGCATGCTATTGACGTTCCACGTAGCTATTCGCACGGCGACCAGCCTAATGCGCGGGTGGGACATGGCCGGATGCGGCAGAACGGCGGGGCGGGAGTGTGTCGGGGAGGACAAGGCGTCCCCGCGCTGCCATAGTTCGGGCAGTGGGCGGGTCCGGTGCGGCCGTCCTCCGCACCGGCCCCGCCCGCCCGTTCGGTCCGTGCGCCGCGGGGGCGCACGCCCTCCGCCTGTACGACGCACGGACGCGCCCACCGGTTCACCTCCGTCCCGCCGGGCCCTCCATCGGCGCCGCGGGCCGCCCTCCCCCTCCTCGCGCCCGGCACCGGGGACGCCCCGCACCTGCGGCATCATGGAGAGCCGGACCCGAACCCGTGCGGCCCCACCGAGGTAGCGAGCCATGACCGACGACGCCCCCGCCCACCGCATCCTCGTCATCGACGACGAGCCGAACATCCGGGACCTCGTCCGGGCGGCGCTGCAGTTCCACGGTTTCGACGTCGAGGCCGCCGAGGACGGCGAGACCGGGCTCGCCGCGGCCCGCCGCACCCGTCCCGACCTGGTCCTGCTGGACGTGCTGCTCCCGGACATCAGCGGCTTCGAGGTGTGCCGCAAGCTCCGGGAGGACGGCGACGACGTGCCGGTGATCTACCTGACCGCGCGGGACACCCCCGCCGACACGGTGACCGGGCTGACCCTGGGCGGGGACGACTACGTCACCAAGCCGTTCTCGGTGGAGGCGCTGATCGCCCGGATCCGCGCCCTGCTCCGCCGCGCCCGCCGCGACCCGGCCGGGGCCGGTGCCGCCGTCCGCGACCACAGCGGCCAGCTGCGCTACGCCGACCTGGTGCTGGACGACCGCCAGTGGAGCGTGGAGCGCGCCGGGGTCCCCGTGGAGCTGTCCCCCACCGAGTTCCGGCTCCTCGCCTACCTGGTGCACAACGCCGGGCAGGTGGTCACCCGGAGCCAGCTCCTGGAGAACGTGTGGGGCTGGGACTACGCCGGGCAGTCGCAGATCGTCGAGACCTACGTCAGCTACCTGCGCCGCAAGCTGGACCCGCTGGGCCCACCGCTGATCCGCACCCGCCGGGGCGTGGGGTACGTGCTGCAGTCCCCGGACGGCGCCTAGATGGCTCCGGGGCGGCTGCGCTTCCGGCTGCTGGTCGGGCTGGTCGCGGTCACCGCCGCCGGGCTCCTGGTGACGCTCGTGGTCGGGTTCATCACGCTGCGCGGCTACATCACCGACCGCATCGACGACCAGGTGGTGCTGGCCGCCGAGCGGGCCATGGTGCGGCTGGACAACGACACCCCGCCGGTGGGCGTGGAGGCCCCCAGCCCCTCCCCCTACCTGGTGGTGCTGGTGGACCGCTCCTCCGGCCGGGTGAACCAGGTCTACGGCGACCTGGAGCGCGACGACGTGGTGCTGGACCGCCTCGGGGAGGTGCCGCTGGGCGAGCTGCGCCGCCTGGCCCTGTCCCAGGAGGTGTTCGACCTGGACGGCCGGGAGTCGGCCGTGCCCCCGTACCGGGCCACGGTGCGCCAGCGCGGCGAGGCGCTGATGGTCACCGCGGTGCCCACCAACGAGCGCGAGGAGTACTCCTGGAGCCTGGTGCTCACCCAGATGGTCACCGCGGTGCTGCTGCTGGGCGGCCTGCTGCTGGCCGGGCGGTGGCTGATCGGGCGCGGCCTGGACCCGCTGGACCGCATGGCCACCACCGCCGACCGCATCTCCACCGGCTCGGACCTGTCGGCGCGGATGCCGGTCGCCGAGGGCGGCAGCGAGGTGGGGCGGCTGGCGTCGGCGATCAACACCATGCTGGGGCGGCTGGAGCGGGCCTTCGCCGCCCAGCGCGCCTCGGAGGAGCGGGTGCGGGCGTTCGCCGCCGACGCCTCGCACGAGCTGCGCACCCCGCTGACCACCATCCGCGGCTACGCCGAGCTGTGCCGCCAGGGCGCCATCCCCGAGGAGGAGCTGTCCGGGGCGATGCGCCGCATCGAGGACGAGGCCGAGCGGATGGGCACCCTGGTGGCCGAGCTGCTGGAGCTGGCCCGGCTGGACCGCACCGGCGCGCTGCACCTGGTCTCCTGCGACCTGGTGCGGGTGGTCGGCGACATGGTCGAGGACCACCGGGTGGTGCACCCGCGGCGCCCGGTGGAGCTGCACGCCCCGCGGGAACTGGAGTGCCGGGTGGACGAGGCCCGGTTCCGGCAGGTCGTGGCCAACCTGCTGGCGAACGCGGCCGAGCACACCCCCGAGGGCACGCCGGTGGAGGTGCGCCTGAGCGCGACCGGTCCGTACGCGGCGCTGCGGGTGCGCGACTCCGGGCCGGGGATGGGCCCCGAGGACCTGGACCGCGCCTTCGACCGGTTCCACCGCGGCACCCGCTCCCCGGGCGGCGGCAGCGGGCTGGGGCTGTCCATCGTCGCGGCCATCGCGGCCGCGCACGGCGGCGACGCGGGCATCACCTCGGCCCCGGACGCGGGCACGGAGGTGACCGTGCGGTTCCCGTTCGCGCCGGAGGAGGCGGACGACAGCGCCGACGGAGCCGCCCCCGACCCGCGTTGATCTCGAGGAAAGCGCCCCTACCAGCGCCTTTTCAGCGTCGTTCCCCCCGGGATCAACGAGGGGGCGCGGCGCCGGGCGCGCTGGGCCCCGGGGCGAGGCGTGGTCACACCTACCCGCGGGTACGGGTGTGATGGAGGCCATACTCTCCATCCACCGGTGAGGTGATCCCCGAGATGACCACGGTCAACGGCCGTCCTGAGGCGGCCGGCGCGGACGAACGGCAGGCGCGGGCGGTCGCCGAGGCCGCACGGGAGACCGAGTGGCGCCTGCCCAGCTTCGGCAAGGAGCTGTACCTGGGCCGGTTCCGGCTCGACCTGATCCACCCCTACCCCCGGCCGGACGAGGAGGCCGAGGAGGAGGGGGCGCGGTTCCTCGCGCGGCTCGGCGACTTCTGCGCCACCATCGACGCCCAGCGCATCGAGCGCGAGGAGCGCATCCCCGACGAGGTGGTGCGCGGCCTGAAGGAGCTGGGCGCGCTCGGCATGAAGATCCCCCGCGCCTACGGCGGGCTCGGCCTGGGCCAGGTCCACTACAACCGCGCGCTCACCCTGGTCGGGTCGGTCAGTCCGGCGCTCGGCGCGCTCCTGTCGGCCCACCAGTCCATCGGGGTGCCCCAGCCGGTGGCGATGTTCGGCACCGAGGAGCAGAAGCAGGCCTTCCTGCCGCGCTGCGCCGCCTCCGACATCAGCGCCTTCCTGCTCACCGAGCCCGACGTGGGCAGCGACCCGGCGCGGCTGCAGGCCACCGCCGTGCCCACCGAGGACGGGGAGGCCTACCTGCTCGACGGGGTGAAGCTGTGGACCACCAACGGCGTCGTCGCCGACCTGCTGGTGGTGATGGCCCGGGTGCCCGAGGGCGACGGGCACCGCGGCGGGATCAGCGCGTTCATCGTCGAGGGCGACTCCCCGGGGATCACGGTCGAGCGGCGCAACCGCTTCATGGGGCTGCGCGGCATCGAGAACGGCGTCACCCGGTTCCACCGGGTGCGCGTGCCCGCGCGCAACCTCGTGGGCAAGGAGGGCCAGGGCCTCAAGATCGCCCTGTCCACCCTGAACACCGGCCGCCTGTCGCTGCCGGCGATGTGCGTGGGCGCCGGGAAGTGGTCCACCCGCATCGCCCGCGAGTGGGCGCGCGAGCGGGTGCAGTGGGGCCGCCCGGTGGGCCGTCACGAGGAGGTCGCCAAGAAGATCGCGTTCATCGCCGCCACCACCTACGCGATGGAGGCGATGCTGGAGATGTCCGGCCAGATGGCCGACGACAAGCGCAAGGACATCCGCATCGAGGCGGCGATCGCCAAGCTGTGGGCGTCCGAGCGGGCCTGGGAGATCGCCGACGAGCTGGTGCAGGTGCGCGGCGGGCGCGGGTACGAGACGGCCGACTCGCTGGCGGCGCGCGGCGAGCGCGGCGTGCCCGCCGAACAGCTGCTGCGGGACCTGCGCATCAACCGCATCTTCGAGGGCTCCACCGAGATCATGCACCTGCTGATCGCCCGTGAGGCCGTGGACGCGCACCTGTCGGTGGCCGGGGACCTGGTGGACCCGTCCGCCGACCCGCAGGCCAAGGCCCGCGCCTTCGCCAAGGCGAGCGGGTTCTACGCCTCGTGGCTGCCGACGCTGGTCGTGGGCCAGGGCCAGCGCCCGGGGTCCTACGCCGACTTCGGCCCGCTGGCGGGACACCTGCGCTTCGTGGAGCGGGCGTCCCGGCGGATGGCGCGCTCGACCTTCTACGGCATGTCCCGGTGGCAGGGCGGCATGGAGACCCGGCAGGCGTTCCTGGCCCGGATCGTGGACATCGGCGCCGAGCTGTTCGCGATGAGCGCGGCGGTGGTGCGCGCCCGCCACGAGCACGACACCGCCCCGGAGGACGGCGGCCGGGGCACGGCCGGGATGGAGCTGGCCGACGCCTTCTGCCGCCAGTCCCGGCTTCGGGTGGAGCGGCACTTCGCCGAGCTGTGGGACAACTCCGACGGCACCGACGGCAAGCTGGCGCGGCGGGTGATGGACGACCGCTACACCTGGCTGGAGGAGGGGGTCCTGGACCCGTCGGTGCCCGGCCCGGCGATCGCCCCGGCCGCCCCCGGCCCGTCCAAGGCCGAGGACCGGCACCGCAGGATGGGCTGACCCCCAGGCGCGGGCACCGATGATCTCGGGGAAGTCGGGGTTAAACCGGACACCTTAAGCCCGACTTCCCCGAGATCAACAAGGAAGGGGCGCCGCACCGGACCGCCCCGCTCGGGTGGCGCGGCGCCGCCCGCCGCCAGTACGTTAGTACTCATGTACGACACGCCCCCCGCTCCCCACCCGCGGCGCGACTCCGTCCTGTCCAAGGCGCAGGCCCGGCGCATCGCGCTCGCCGCCCAGGGATTCACCGACCGGCGCCCCTCCAGGGCGGCCACCATGCGGCACGTGCAGCGGGTCGTGGACCGGGTGGGCGTCGTGCAGATCGACAGCGTGAACGTGCTCTCCCGCAGCCACTACCTGCCCTTCTTCTCCCGGTTGGGCCCCTACGACCGGGACCTGCCCGACCGGGCCGCCACCCGGCGCGGGGGCCGCCGCCTGGTGGAGTACTGGGCGCACGAGGCCAGCCTGGTCCCGCCGGAGACGCAGCGCCTGCTGCGCTGGCGGATGGCGCGCGCCCGGGACGAGGCCTGGGGCTCCATGCGGGAGGTCGCCGTGGACCACGGCGACCTCGTCAAGGCGGTCCGCGAGGAGGTCGAGCGGCACGGCCCGGCCACCTCGCGGGAGATCGAGGCGGCCCTGGAGCACGACGCGCCGCGTCCCAAGGACCACTGGGGCTGGAACTGGTCCCTGGTCAAGCGCGCCCTGGAGTACCTGTTCTGGTGCGGCGAGATCACCGCCGACGGGCGCACGCCCCAGTTCGAGCGCCGCTACAACCTGGTGTCGCGGGTCCTGCCGCCCGAGGTGCACGCGGCGCCCGACCCCGACCCCGACGACGCCCGCCGCGAGCTGGTGCGCATCGCCGCGCGCGCCCACGGCGTGGCCACCGAGCCCTGCCTGCGCGACTACTTCCGGCTGAAGTCCGGCCCGGGCCGCGCCGCCGTGGCCGACCTGGTCGACTCCGGCGAGCTGGTCCCCGTGCGGGTCGAGGGCTGGGACTCCCCCGCCTACCTGCACCGCGACGCCCGGGTGCCGCGGCGGGTCGACGCCCGCGCGCTGCTCAGCCCGTTCGACTCACTGGTGTGGGAGCGCAATCGCACCGAGGCGCTGTTCGACTTCCGGTACCGGCTGGAGATCTACGTGCCCGCCCCCAAGCGGGTGCACGGCTACTACGTGCTGCCGTTCCTGCTGGGCGACCGCCTGGTGGCCCGGGTGGACCTGAAGGCCGACCGCGCCTCCGGGCGGCTGCTGGCGCGCCGCACCACGCTGGAGCCCGACGCCCCCGCGGAGACGACGCCGGCCCTCCAGGCCGAGCTGGAGTCGATGGCCTCCTGGCTCGGCCTGGAGGACGGGGTCACACACGCTCGATGATCGTCACGTTGGCCTGGCCGCCGCCCTCGCACATGGTCTGCAGGCCGTAGCGCCCGCCGCTGCGGCGCAGCTCGTGCACGAGCTTGGTCATCAGCACCGCGCCGGTGGCGCCCAGCGGGTGGCCCAGGGCGATCGCGCCTCCGTTGGGGTTGACCTTGGCCATGTCGGCGCCCAGCTCGTGGGCCCAGGCCAGCGGCACCGGCGCGAAGGCCTCGTTGATCTCGGTGACGTCGATGTCGCCCATGGACAGGCCCGCCTTCTCCAGCGCGATGCGGGTGGCCGGGATGGGCGCGGTGAGCATGTACACCGGGTCGTCGCCGAGCAGGGACAGCTGCACGATGCGCGCCAGCGGGGTCAGCCCGTGCCGCTCCACCGCGCGCTCGGAGGCGATCAGCACCGCCCCGGCGCCGACGGAGATCTGGCTGGCCACCGCGGCGGTCAGCTCCCAGCCCTCGCGCAGCGGGGCCAGGCCGGCCATCTTCTCCAGGCTGGTGTCGGGGCGCACGCCCTCGTCGCGCCCGACCCCGGCCAGCGGCGCGGTCTCGGCGTCGAAGCGCCCGTCCTCCAGCGCGGCCGCCGCCCTCTGGTGGCTCTGCAGCGCGAACTCCTCCAGCTCGGCGCGCTTGAACCCCCACTTCTCGCACATCAGCTGGGCGCCGCGGAACTGGGAGATCTCCTGCGTGCCGTAGCGCCCGGTCCACCCGTCGCCGAACAGCGGCAGCCCCTCGTCGAGGGCGAACTTGACGCTGGAGCCCATGGGCACCATGCCCATGTTCTCCACGCCGGAGGCGACCACCAGGTCCTGCGTGCCCGACATGACCCCCTGGGCGGCGAAGTGGATCGCCTGCTGGGAGGAGCCGCACTGGCGGTCGATGGTCACGCCGGCGACGGTCTCGGGCAGCCCGGCCGACAGCCAGGCGGTGCGGGCCAGGTCGAGCGACTGCGGGCCGACCTGGCTCACGCAGCCCATGATCACGTCCTCGACGGCGGCCGGGTCGGCGCCGGTGCGCGTCATGAGCTCCTTGAGCACGTGGGCGCCCAGGTCGGCCGGGTGGACCCCGGCGAGCGCGCCCTTCTTGGTGCCGACGGGGGTGCGGACGGCCCCGACGATGTATGCCTCGGCCATGCGGTCCTCCAGGGGGTGGCGCGGGACGTTGCGACGGTTCTTCTGACCGAACCATATTCGGTTTCGCCCGCGGCGCCCAGCACCGGGTACCGCCTTGGCGCCCGCCCCCGCGTTGATCTCGGGAAAAGCGCCCCTATAACCGCGCCCGTAGCGTCGTTTCCCCCGAGATCACCGAGAAGCAGGGGACACGCGGGTGCGGGTCACAGCGGCCTGCGGCCGGGCTCCTCCTCCACCAGGCCGGCGTCCTCCTCGTCGCCGAGCGTGCTGCGGGCCAGCCGGTGCAGCTCGGCGGCCAGCTCCGGGTCGGCGTCGGGACCGAACCCGCGCACCAGGTCGCGCAGCGCCTCCTCCTGGGCGTCGAACAGGCGGCGGGCGGCGTCGCGGCCCTGCGCGGTGAGCCGCCAGGCCTCCCCCTCCCCCGCCGGCTCCATCAGCCCGGCCGACTCCAGCTCGCCGCGGATCCCCGTCGCCGGGGACACCTCGCCCCGGGACAGCCCCTCGAGCTCGCCGGGGGCCAGCGGACCGGTCTCGGCCAGGTGGGTGATCACCCAGCAGGCCCCGGGCGAAAGGTCGAGGTGTGCCGAGTCGGCCAGCCTGGCGTACATCTCCCGCGCGCCGCGCAGCCCGCACGCGCGGTAGACCGCCCGTTCCGCGGCGCCCAGCACGCCCCGGTCGGGCCCCTCGGCGCGCACCGGCGCCACGGCCTCGCCCAGGTCGGGCGGCTCGATGGTGGTGCGCAGCGGCACCTGTCGCAGGAACAGCGACAGCACGAAGGCCGCCAGGGCCACCGGCACCGCGTACAGGAACACCGTGTCCACCGAGTCCGAGTAGGCCGCCAGCACCGCCGTGCGGACCGCCTCGGGCGCCTGCGCGAGCGCGTCCGGGCTGGACTCCAGCCCCGAGGCGTCGAAGCCGGGCGGGACCGGCACTCCGCGCAGCCGGTCGGCGATGTTGCCGCTGAGCTGGGCGGCGAACACCGCCCCGAAGGCCGAGGCGCCGAAGGAGCCGCCGATGGACCGGAAGAAGGTCGCCGCCGAGGTGGCCGCGCCCAGGTCGCGCTGGGCGGCCGCGTTCTGCACCGCCAGCACCACCACCTGCATGGTCAGCCCCAGGCCGCAGCCCATCAGGAACAGGTACAGGCTCATCACCGGGTAGGCGGTCTCCGGGCGGAGCGTGGACAGCAGGTACAGCGCCACCGCCACCAGGGCCGTTCCGGCCACCGGGTAGATCTTGTAGTGGCCGGTGCGGGTGACCAGCTGCCCGCTGCCGATCGAGCAGATGAGCATGCCCGCCACCATCGGCAGCAGGTGCAGGCCCGACTCGGTGGGCGTGTAGCCGTGCACGATCTGCAGGAACAGCGGCAGGTAGGTCATCGCGCCCATCATCGCGAAGCCGACCGCGAAGCTCACCAGGCCGCCGATGACCACCACCGGGCTGGAGAACAGCCCCAGCGGGAGCACCGGGTCGGCGGCGCGGCGGGCGCTGAGCCACCAGCCGGTGCCGCACACCGCCGCGGCCAGGAGCAGCAGCAGGATCTGCGGGGAGGTCCAGTCGTACTCGTTGCCGCCCCAGGAGGTGACCAGTACCAGGCACACGGCGGTCAGGGCGATGAGCACGATGCCCGCGTAGTCGATCCGGACCGTGGGCCGCCCGCCGCCCCGGGGCAGCGCCGCCACCAGCGCGACCAGCGCCACCGCCGCCAGCGGCAGGTTCACGTAGAACACCCACCGCCAGGACAGGTTGTCCACGATGAACCCGCCGATGAGCGGCCCGGCGACGCTGGCCACCCCGAACACCGCGCCGAACAGGCCCATGTACCGGCCGCGGCGGCGCGGCGGGACCACGTCGCCGATGACCGACTGGGCCAGCACCATCAGGCCGCCCCCGCCGATGCCCTGCACCGCGCGGAACAGCACCAGCGCCACGAAGCTCTGCGCGGTGCCGCACAGCGCCGACCCCAGGAGGAAGACGCCCAGGCAGGTGACCAGCACCCATTTGCGGCCGAGCAGGTCGCCGAGCTTGCCCCACAGCGGGGTGCTGGCGGTGACCGCCAGCAGGTAGGCGGTGACCATCCAGGAGATGTGGCTCAGCCCGCCCAGGTCGGAGGCGATCCGCGGCAGGGCGGTGGCGACGATGGTCTGGTCCAGGGCGGCGAGCATCACCGCCAGCAGCAGGGCGGTCAGGATCACCGCGAGCCGGGGCGCGCCCTCGCCCTGGCGCCCGCGGGTGCGCGACGGTGCCTCGTGCCTGCCCATGCCCCGAGGGTGGCCCGCCCTCCGGCGGCCCCGCACGCCGCCGCTCCGGCGCCGGTGCGGACTTTGCGGACTTTACGGTGCCTTGGAGGCCGGGGGCGCGCTGTAAAACCGAACGCGATTCGGTTACCGTGGTCCCATCATCTGGGCCGTCCGAGCCCCGCCCCCCGAGGAGGAGCACGCGCATGCAGAGGGAGATCTTCGAGGAGGAGCACGACCTCTTCCGCGAATCGGTCGCCGCGTTCCTGGCCCGCGAGGTCGTCCCGCACCACGGCCAGTGGGAGCGCGACGGCATCGTGCCCCGCGAGGTGTGGACCGCCGCCGGGAAGGTGGGCCTGCTCGGGCTGGGCGTGCCCGAGGAGTACGGCGGCAGCGGGGTGAAGGACTACCGGTTCAATGCGGTCGTCTCCGAGGAGATCTGCCGCGTCGGCGCCAGCGGGCTGGGCTTCACCCTGCAGAACGACGTGATGGCGCCCTACATGGTGGAGCTGTCCACCGAGGAGCAGAAGCGCCGGTGGCTGCCCGGGTTCAGCAGCGGCGAGCTGATCACCGCCATCGCCATGACCGAGCCGGGCGCCGGCAGCGACCTGCAGGGGATCCGCACCACCGCGGTCCGCGACGGCGGCGACTACGTGCTCAACGGCCAGAAGACCTTCATCACCAACGGCATCAACGCCGACCTGGTCGTGGTGGTGGCCCGCACCGACCCCGACGCCGGGGCGCACGGCATCTCGCTGCTGGCGGTCGAGCGGGGCATGCCGGGCTTCGAGCGCGGCCGCAACCTCGACAAGATCGGGCTCAAGGCCCAGGACACCGCCGAGCTGTCCTTCACCGACGTGCGGGTGCCCGCCGCCAACCTGCTCGGCGAGGAGGGTCAGGGCTTCGTCCACCTGATGGAGCGCCTGCCCCAGGAGCGGCTGTCCATCGCGGTGGCCTCCACCGCCGGGGCCGAGCACATGCTCGCCGCCACCATCGCCTACTGCAAGGAGCGCACCGCCTTCGGGCGGCCCATCTCCCGGTTCCAGAACACCCGGTTCCTGCTGGCCGAGCTGGCCACCGAGGTGGACCTGGCCCGCACCTACGTGGACCGGGCGATCACTCTGCTCAACCGGGGCGAGCTGACCGTGGAGGACGCCGCCAAGGCCAAGTGGTGGTGCTCGGAGCTCGCCAACAAGGTGATGGACCGGTGCCTGCAGCTGCACGGCGGGTACGGGTACATGATGGAATACCCCGTGGCGAAGGCGTGGCAGGACGCCCGGATCCAGTCGATCTTCGGCGGCACGACGGAGATCATGAAGGAGATCGTGGGCCGGTCGCTGGGCCTGTGACGCCGCGGGCGGCACACCCCCTGAAGTGAAAGGGTCGGCGGCATGACCGGTGCATGGGACGGCCTGATCGTCCTCGGACTCTTGGTCGTCCTCCTGGTGATCGGGGTGCGCAAGCTGCGCCCCCGGATGCACATCCCCTGGACGACCGGCGGGATCGTGGTCTTCTTCATCTTCCTGGTGCTGCTGCTGTGGGCCTGGTCCTGGCGCTGACCCCGCGTTGATCTCGGGAAAAACGCCCCTACCGGCGCGGTTTTAGGGGCGGAATCCCCGAGATCAACGAGACGGGGGCGGGCTACTCGGCCTTCATCGGGATCTCGAACCAGACGGCCTTCCCGGTGGGCGTGGGCCGGGACCCCCAGCGCGCGGCGAGCTGGTCGACCAGGTAGAGCCCGCGCCCGCCCTCGTCGTCGGCGCCCGCGCTGCGGATCCGCGGCAGGCGCAGGTCGTTGTCGAAGACCTCCACCCACACCGACTCGGCGCCGCGGCGCAGCCGCAGCCAGAAGGTGCTGTCCGGCTCCTCGGGCTCCTCCTCGGCCAGCTCCTCCAGCAGGTCCGACCAGTCCTCGGAGAAGTCCTCGGACAGGTCCTCGGCCCCGGCGGCGGCGCCGAGGCCCGCGGCGTCGGCCGCCGAGTCCCGCACCCCCTCGGGGGTGAACTCGCGGCGCACCGGGTGCGGGGTGGCGTGGATGACGACGTTGGTGACGATCTCGGAGACCAGCAGGCACGCCAGCTCGGCCTGGCCCGGGTCCATCCCCCACTCGGCGAAGGTGGAGGCGGCCAGGTGCCGCGCGTCGGCCACGGTGGCCGCCTCGGCCGGGTAGCGCTCCTCGCGCAGCGCCAGCTCGTCGGGGTGGGTGCGCACCACCAGCAGCGCGGTGTCGTCGTCGGTCTCCCCGGGCACCGAGGACAGGGCGGTGTCGGCGATCCGCTCCACGTCCCGGTCGGCGACCCGGTCCACCCGTTCGCGCAGCCGCTCCAGGGCGCGCCGGGGGTCGGCCTCGCCGCCGACGGGGCGGCGGTCCACCAGCCCGTCGGTGTAGAGCAGCAGCGCCGCCCCGGGCGGCAGGGTCAGGTCGGCCTGGTGGTAGACGGCCTCGTCGTAGGGCACGCCCCGGGCCTTGCCGCCCAGCAGCGAGTCGGTGACCTCCAGGGCCAGCTCGCACACCTGGCCGTCGGCGATGAGCAGCGGCGGCTGGTGGCCGGCGTTGGCGTAGGACAGCTGTCGGGACCAGGCGTCGTAGACCATGTACAGGCAGCTCACGCTGGGCACCCAGGTGCCGCCGGTGCCGTCCGGGCGGCCCAGCCGCCGCACCCACTCGTCCAGCTCGCGCAGGATGTCGGCGGGCTCGCGGTCGGCCTGGGCGAAGGCGCGCAGCGCCGCCCGCAGTTGGCCCATCACCGCGGCGGCGTGCGGGCCGCGGCCCTCCACGTCGCCCACGACGATGCCCACGCGCCCCGCCGACAGCGGGACGACGTCGTAGAAGTCGCCGCCGACCTGGGTCTGGATGCCGTGCCCGTGCGCCTCCAGCGGCTTGGCGGGCACGTACCGGTGGGCGATGGACAGCCCGTCGAAGGGCGGAAAGGACGTCGGCAGCAGGCTGTTCTGGAAGGCCAGCGCGGTGCTGCGCTCCTCCTCGAAGAGGCGGGCGTTGTCGATGGCCAGCGCCACCCGGGAGGCGACCGCGCCGGCCAGGTCGCAGTCGAAGCCGTCGTAGGCGGTCTTGTCCCGGGGGGTGAGCCGGGACAGCGCCAGGGTGAGCACGCCCAGCAGCTCGCCGCGGGCGCGCAGCGGCGCGGCCACCGCGGAGGCCAGCCCGACCTGGTCGGCGACGCGGGCGGAGCGCTCGTCCACCATGCCGGGCGGGTGGCGCAGGTCGCCGGAGGACACGGTCTCCAGGCGGCGCATGGCGCGGGCGGCGAAGTGCCGCTCGGGGTAGCGCACCTCCTGGCCGACGTCGGGCCAGGTGCCGGGGGGCGGCGACCACCCCTCGGCGTGCACCGACACCCGGCGCACCAGCCGGTCGTGGTCGAAGAGGTCGATGAAGCAGTGGTCGGCGAACTGGGGGACGAGGGTCTCGGCGACGGCCTTCAGCGCGCCGTCGAACTGCAGCGACCCGGCCAGCCGGGAGCCGATCCGCTCCAGCAGCCCGTACTGCTCCTCGACCCGGCCGCTGCGCATCGCCTCGTAGGCGAAGATGGCCATGCCCTCGACGGTGCCGTCCTCATCGCACATCGGGACCGCCTGGACGCGCACGTGCATCCAGGCGGCGTCGGCGCGCACCACGGCGAAGGTGCCCTCCCAGGTCTGGCCGCGCAGCACCTGGCGGGCGAGCTGGGAGGCGCGCTCGCGGTCGGACTCGTGCACGCCGATGTCGAGCAGGGAGGCGCCGATCGGGTCGGCACGCCCGGTGAAGCCGAACAGGCGGCGGGCGTAGGCGTTCCAGTAGCGCAGGTGGCTGAAGCGGTCGGCCACGACGACGGCGATCTGCGCCTGCTCGACGACCGTCTCCCCGGTGATCGCGCTGTCGTCGTAAAAGGCTTCCCCCCACCGCTTCATTCAGCCGCCACCTTGCCGTCAAGGATCCGCACCGCGTTGACCCCCGCGTTCTCCGGATCGCCCCCGCTTTCGCCCGAGCATAGCCCCACAGGGCGCAAATCCGCAGAGCAACGCGACATTTCGGGGACATGGGCGCTCCGGCCGCCGCGCCCGGGCACGGTCAGTGCTTGGCGACGAAGACGTGGCCGGCGACCTCCCGTGAGAGCTCCCCCGCCGTACCGTCGCCGGAGTGCGGCAGCACCCGCACGCCGTCCTCGGTGGCGGTCAGGCGGACCTCGCCGCCCGGGCGCACCCCGGCGTCCTTGAGCTCCCGCATGACCGCGGTGTCGGTCTGCAGGTGCTCGCTGATCCGGCGGACCGTGACCGTGGACTCGGTGCCGTTGGCGACCTCGGTCATGGGGGCGATGGAGTCGTCGGAGAACGGCTCGGGCGAGTAGTCGTCCAGGCCCAGCTCGTCCAGGCCGGGGATGGGGTTGCCGTGCGGGCACACGGAGGGGGCGTTGAGCAGGCCGACCAGGCGCTCCTCCACCGCCTCGGAGATGACGTGCTCCCAGCGGCACGCCTCCACGTGCACGTCCTCCCAGGCCAGGCCGATCACGTCGACGAGGAGGCGCTCGGCGAGCCGGTGCTTGCGCATGACGTGCATGGCGAGCCGGCGGCCCTCGGAGGTCATCACCAGGTGCCGGTCGTTCTCCACCCGCAGGAGGCCGTCGCGCTCCATCCGGGCCACCGTCTGGCTCACGGTGGGGCCGCTCTGGTGCAGGCGCTCCGCGATGCGCGCGCGGAGCGGGACGATGCCCTCCTCCTCAAGCTCGAAGATGGTACGCAGGTACATCTCCGTGGTGTCGATGAGCCCGTGTGCGGTCAACGCTCTCCTCCCCTCGTCGGCCGTTGAGAGCCGGCCGCCGCAGGACTCTCAACACCGTTCGGCGGCGACGGATTCCCCACTCCGAGCGGAGTCGAACAGCCTGCCGATGGCCTCCATCATAGCGTCCGGAACGGGGGGCGCTCCGGGCGCGGTGACCCCTGTGCGCGGCGGCTCGCGCTCACGGCGAGAGGCGGTCGAGGGCCCAGTGCCCGCCCGGCCCCTCCCCGGTGCGCAGGTACCGGAAGCGGTCGTGCATGCGGTCCGACCCGCCCTGCCAGAACTCGGCCTCGTGCGGGACGAGCCGGTAGCCGCCCCAGTACTCGGGCCGCGGCACCTCCTCCTCGTCCTCCCAGACCGCCTCCCAGTGGGCATAGCGCTCCTGCAGCTGGGAACGGTCGGTGACAGGAGAGGACTGATGCGCACTCGCCCACGCACCGATCTGGGAGCCCCGGGGACGCGACCGGAAGTAGGCGTCGTTCTCGGCGTCCCCGAGCGGCTCGGCGCGTCCGATGAAGGAGACCTGGCGCCGGATCGCGTGCCAGGGGAAGAGGAGCGCGGCGCGCGGCTCCTGTTCCAGCGCGCGGGCCTTGCGGGAGCGGCGGTTGGTGAAGAAGCGCAGCCCGGAGGCGTCGAACCCCTTCAGGAGCACGGTGCGCGAGCGCGGCGCGCCGCCGGGGTCGACGGTGCTGAGCACCATCGCGTTGGGCTCGGCCAGCCCGGCCTTCGCGGCCTGGGAGAACCACAGGTCGAACAGGTCCATCGGGTCATCGGGCAGCGCGGAGCGTCCCAAAGGTGCACCGGAATAGGGTTCGCGCAGCTCAGCCGGGTCACAATTGCTCACGATCGTGCATCCTCCACGGTTCGCCCGTCGAGCGCAAAGGATGGCGCCATGACCGAGTTCAGACCCGGGCTCGAAGGAGTCACGGCCTTTCGGACGGAGATCGCCGAGCCGGACAAGGACGGCGGCGCCCTCCGCTACCGCGGGGTCGACATCGAACGGCTGGTGGGGAAGGTGACCTACGGCCGCGTGTGGGGACTGCTCGTGGACGACGCCCTGGACCCGGGGCTGCCCCCGGCCGAGGCGCCGCCCGCGCCGGTGCGCACCGGGGACGTGCGGGTGGACGTGCAGGCCGCGCTGGCCGCGTTCGCCCCGCAGATGGGGCTGTCCCCGCTGCTGGACACCGACCCCGGGCAGGCCCGCGAGGACGTGGCGCGGGTGGCGTCCGCCGCGCTGGCGGTGATCGCCCGGTCGGCGCGCGCGGCGGCCGGGGGCGGAGCCGAGGTGCCCGAGGCGCGGGCGGCCGAGGGCGCCACGGCGGTGGAGCGGTTCATGATCGCGCTGCGCGGCGACCCCGACCCGGACCACGTGCGGGCGGTGGACGCCTACTGGACCTCGGCGGCCGAGCACGGCATGAACGCCTCCACCTTCACCGCCCGGGTGATCGCCTCGACCGGGGCGGACGCGGCCGCGGCGATGTCGGGGGCGGTGGGGGCGATGTCCGGCCCCCTGCACGGCGGCGCGCCGGCCCGGGTGCTGCACCTGCTGGACGGGGCCGAGCGGTCCGGGGACGCCCGGGGGTACGTGCGCGGGGTCCTGGACCGCGGGGAGCGTCTGATGGGGTTCGGGCACCGGGTGTACCGGGCCGAGGACCCGCGGGCCCGGGTGCTCCGGCGCACCGCCCGCGAGCTGGGCGCGCCCCGGTACGAGGCGGCGGCCGCGGTGGAGGAGGCGGCCCTGGCCGAGCTGGCCGAGCGCAAGCCGGACCGGGTGCTGGCGACCAACGTGGAGTACTGGGCGGCGGTGGTGCTCGACTTCGCGCGCGTGCCGTCGGAGCTGTTCACGCCGATGTTCACGGCGGCGCGGCTGGCCGGGTGGTCGGCGCACGTGCTGGAGCAGCGGCTCACCGGGCGGCTGGTGCGGCCGAGCGCGGAGTACACCGGTCCGGCCGATCGGCCGCTGGAGGAGGTCGCCGGGGCCCAGGAGGCGCTCGCCCAGGGGGTCTGACACCGATTCCGACATTTCTCCTCCATTCCTCCGGGGGTTCGGAGGGAATCGCGGATTAACACCGATTCACATCCGGTGGTCAGGGCGCGGATTTGTGGCCGATCCCCCGCCGCCGGCCCGCTTAGGGCACCCCTCACCTGCGGCGCAATGGGCGCGGCCACTACCATGGCCCGGGTGAGCGACATTCAGATTCCCGCGAACCTGCTGCCCACAGACGGACGATTCGGGTGCGGCCCGTCCAAGGTGCGCCCCGAGCAACTGACGGCCCTCGCCGATTCCGGATCCGCCTACTTCGGCACCTCTCACCGGCAGAAGCCGGTCAAGTCCCTCGTCGGGCGGGTGCGGAGCGGGCTCGCGTCGCTGTTCTCGCTGCCCGAGGGGTACGAGGTGGTGCTCGGCAACGGCGGCACCACCGCGTTCTGGGACATCGCCGCCCACGGCCTGATCCGCGAGCGCTCCCAGCACCTGGACTTCGGCGAGTTCTCCTCCAAGTTCGCCAAGGTCGCCAAGGGGGCGCCCTGGCTCGGCGAGCCGACGGTGATCTCCACCGACCCCGGCTCCCACGGCGAGCCGCGGGCCGAGGAGGGCGTGGACGCCTACGCGCTCACCCACAACGAGACCTCCACCGGCGTGGCCGCGCCGATCCGGCGTCCGGCCGGCGCCGACGACGACTCCCTGGTACTGGTGGACGCCACCAGCGGCGCCGGGGGCCTGCCGGTCGACATCGCCGAGACGGACGTCTACTACTTCGCGCCGCAGAAGTGCTTCGCCGCCGACGGCGGGCTGTGGGTCGCGGTCATGTCGCCCAAGGCGCTGGAGCGCGCCGCCGCGATCGCCGACTCGGGGCGCTACATCCCGGCGTTCTTCTCGCTCACCACGGCGATCGACAACTCCCGCAAGGACCAGACCTACAACACCCCCGCGGTGGGCACGCTGCTGCTGCTCGCCGAGCAGATCGAGTGGCTGAACGCCCAGGGCGGCCTGGACTGGGCGGTCTCCCGCACCGCGGAGTCCTCCCAGACCCTCTACACCTGGGCGGAGAAGACCTCCTACACCTCGCCGTTCGTCGCCGACCCGGCGCAGCGCTCCCAGGTGGTGGGCACCATCGACTTCGACGACTCGGTGGACGCCGCCAAGGTGGCCGCCGCGCTTCGGGCCAACGGCGTCGTGGACACCGAGCCCTACCGCAAGCTGGGCCGCAACCAGCTGCGCATCGGCATGTTCCCGGCGGTGGAGCCGTCCGACGTGCAGGCGCTGACCTCCTGCATCGAGCACGTCGTCGGCGAGTTGGCCTAGGCCTGTCGGACCCGGTACACATGGGGGTCGGCCCGCCCTGGGTCGGCCCCCTCTTTCTTTTCCGACGAGCCCCAGGCCGGGAGTGGATCGCCCAGTGCGCAGGAACAAGCGGCAGCCCGAGACCGTCATCGTCTCCCACCGCGGCGCGCCGGGCCACCGGCCCGAGCACACCCTGGCCTCCTACCGGCTGGGGGCGCGGCACGGCGGCGACTTCATCGAGACCGACCTGGTGGCCACCGCCGACGGGGTCCTGGTGGCGCGGCACGAGCCGGAGATCGGCGGCACGACCGACGTGGCCGGCCGGCCCGAGTTCGCCGACCGGCGCACCACCCGCACGATCGACGGGGTCGAGCACACCGGCTGGTTCGCCCAGGACTTCACCCTCGCGGAGCTGAAGACGCTGCGCGCCGTCGAGCGCATCCCGGACGTGCGGCCGGACAACGCCTCCTACGACGGGGAGTTCGCGGTCCCCACGCTGGAGGAGATCATCGGGCTCGCCAAGGAGATGACGGCGGAGCTGGGGCGCCCGGTCGGGATCTACCCGGAGACCAAGAGCCCGGCCTACCACGAGGAGCAGGGCCTGGGGCTGGAGGAGCCGCTGGCGGCGGCACTGCGGGAGCACGGCCTGGCCGGGCCCGAGCCGGAGGTCCCCGTGTTCCTGCAGTCCTTTGAGAGCGGCAGCCTGAAGAAGCTGGCCGATCTGGAGGTGCCGCTGGTGTTCCTGCTGGAGGACGCCGAGCCGTGGCACCGCTTCACCACGGAGGAGGGGCTGGCCGAGGCCGCGTCGTTCGCGCACGCCATCGGGCCGGACAAGAACCTGGTGGTGGCCCGCGAGGAGGACGGCTCGCTGGGTG
Organism: Nocardiopsis endophytica; assembly: GCF_027706725.1. Lineage (GTDB taxonomy): Bacteria > Actinomycetota > Actinomycetes > Streptosporangiales > Streptosporangiaceae > Nocardiopsis_A > Nocardiopsis_A endophytica. Next base: position 2,453 of record NZ_JAQFWQ010000090.1, on the reverse strand, counting down.
GGCCCACCGGCCTGGTGGAGACCGCGCACGAGGCCGGGCTGCTGGTGCACCCCTACACCTTCCGCAGCGAGAACCGCTTCCTGCCGGCCGACCTGCGCTCGGAGGGCGGGGAGAGCGACTACGGGTCCTTCGCCGCCGAGTACGCGGCATTCTTCTCCGCCGGGGTGGACGGGGTGTTCACCGACTTCTCCCGGCACGCCTTCCTGGCCCGCGAGATCCACGCCGAACAGGGCTGAGCAGGGCCGGGCGGCCCCGCTCAGGAGGCCGCGAGCAGCCGTTCGACGCCGTCGAGGATCAGGTCGAGCCCGAAGGCGAACGCGTCGTCCCCGGGAGGGGTGTCGCGGTGGTGGCGGATGTGGGCGATCAGGTCGGGGTAGGGCTCCAGGGCCGGTGAGCGCAGCAGGGGTTCGGCCGCCTCCCGCATCTCCGCCTCGTCCAGCGGGAACCCGGCCGCCTGCATCGCGTGGCCGATGATGTGGTTCTCGACGGCGTGGTAAGTGCGGTCGAGGAGGCCGGGCGGGAAACCGGCCTCCCGCAGGCTGCGCAGGGCGCCGTCCATGTAGCGCATACGGGCGGGCCCCACGGCCAGGCGCGAGGTCCACAGCGCGGGCAGCCAGGGATGGCGCAGCATGACGGCGTGCGCGCTCAGGGCCCGCCCGCGCGCGTAGGCCCGCCAGGGGGTGCCGTCCTCGGGCGTCACGATCTCCTCTGCGGCGCTCTCGACCATGGCGTCCAGCAGGTCGTCCTTTCCGCCGACGTGGTTGTACAGCGCCATCGCCTCCACGCCGAGCTCCCGCCCGAGGCGGCGCATCGTCAGTGCCTCGGCCCCATCGGTGTCGGCCAGCCCGACGGCGGCCCCGATCACGCGCGTACGGCTGAGCGTGGCGCGGCGCCCGTTCTCGGCCACGAGCGGCCCTTCCCTTCCCCTTGACGGCCGGTCGGGCGAAGCCTAACGTACGGCGTAAATATTTACGGCGTAAATAGCGGGGGCTGCGATGCGAGCGATCGTCCAGGACGGCTACGGCGACCCGGAGCGGGCCCTGCGGCTCGGCGAACACGACCGCCCCGAGGCGCGCGGGGGCGAGGTGCTGGTGCGGGTGGCCGCCTCGTCGGTGAACCCCGCGGACCGGATGGTCTCCGCCGGGCGCCCGTACGTGCTGCGCGCCGTGTTCGGCCTCTCCCGCCCCCGGCGCCGCGTTCCCGGCAAGGACGTCGCCGGAACCGTCGAGCGGGTGGGGCCCGGCGTCACGCGGTTCAGCCCCGGCGACGAGGTGTACGGGGAGCTTCCCGGCGGCGCCTACGCCGAGTACGCGGTCGCCGGTCAGGACCTCCTGGCCCACAAGCCGACGGCCCTGGGGTTCACGGAGGCGGCGGCCGTCCCCTTGGCCGGTGTGACGGCGCTGCAGGGCATCCGGGACGCCGGCGGGGTGCGCCCGGACCGGCCGGGGCTGCGGGTCCTGGTCAACGGCGCATCCGGCGGAGTGGGCACGTTCGCGGTGCAGATCGCCAAGGCCTTCGGAGCGCACGTGACCGCGGTGTGCGGTGCGCACGCCCGCGACCTGGTCCTGTCGATCGGCGCGGACGAGGCCCTGGACCGCACCCGTGAGGATCCCACCGGGGACGGGCGCGCCTACGACGTGGTGTTCGACCTGGCCGGCGACCGCCCGCCCCGGTCCTATCGCCGCGCGCTGTCCCCTGAAGGGGTGTACGTGGCCGCGACCGGCCGCCCGGGCGGCGCCGTGCTGGGGCCGCTGCCCTTCCTCGGCCGGGTCGTGCTGTCGTCGTTGGGGCCCGGTCCGCGGATGCGCGTCTTCGCCACGAAGCAGAGCCCGGACGACCTCGCGGAACTCGCCCAGCTGATCGACGACGGGAAGGTGGCGCCGGTCATCGAGGCCGAGTACCCGCTGGCCCAGACCGCTGAGGCCCTGACCACCCAGGCGAGAGGCCACCGCAGAGGAAAAACGGTCGTGAAGGTGGCCACCCCCTGACCACCGAGCAGCAGTCAGTCGAAGCGCCGACGGGAGCGGCGATGGGGACAGCGGGGCGGTTCCCGGCGCTGCCTGCCGTCCGTCCGGCTGCTCGCGGCCCGGGAGGCTGGTCAGGTACCCCACTCACGGGCCCCAGCCGCCCGTCAGGTCGACAAAGCACCAGGCACGGGCAGCGACGAGGAGAGGCCGGCGGCCCGTGCGGCAGCGCTGTCGGCCGTATGGCGTGCGGGTGGTCACCAGAGAGGGCAGCGACGGCAAGAGCTCGGCGGTTCCCCGGCCCTGCCTGCCGGGCGGCGGGCCCCTCGTGGTCCCGGCGGGCGGCTGAGCAGGTACCCCGCTCACGGGCCCCAGCCGGGCGGCGGGCGACCGGGCGGGCGCGTGTCCACCCGCGCTCGTGGCGGCCGTCGGCCCGGTGCGCCCCTGCCCGGCGATGATCTCGACAAGAGTGCTGTCATTCCGGCGGTT